>DATMPO010000075.1:0-7294 GCA_035567035.1 Verrucomicrobiia bacterium
AAAAAGAATCTTGCCGTCTCTGACCACCGCCACCGCCGCGCCCGGAACTTTAAAGTCGCGCATGGCCTTCTCCATGAAGGCGTCCAACCCGTCCAGGTTGCCGGGAGTAGCGGAACTGGTTTGCGGGCGTTGCGTGCTCTGAGGTTGGGTGCTGGGAGTTTGAGCGCCCTGCGCCAAACCGCTGGCGGCGAGACACGATGCGACCAGACACACAATCGCAAGTTGCGAGAGAAACGAGAACGTACTTCCAATACGTCGGACCATGAGTTCTTCTCCTGATAAATAATCAAGGGACCGCAGAGCGCGCAACCAGCAAACTGCTCTGGCCTGCTGCAATCCCCGCACCGCGGTTCGTTTTGCCGGGTGCGATGGCCTCCGCGGCGCAGCAACTTTATCACATGGAGTTGCGGAGCGACCCTTTCGCAACACAGTTCAAAGTGATGAACAACCCATCGCTCCCTAATTCAAACCGAGATAGCGCCGGTCAATAGACTCAATTGACGCGCGTACACGCACCCTGCTAAACTACTGCGTTTAAGCCACTTATCCCACCGAATCGAAAAGGTCCTTCAAAAAGTGCAAAGCTATACCCGCCATAAACTGAAGCAAGACAAATTCCGTGAGACCGCCGAGGACGCCGCACATTGGGCCGGCGGCCACCGCTCGACCGTGCTCTGGGTCGTGGGTATTCTTGTGGTCCTGGCCGGCGCAGGCGTTGCTCTTTTTGCCTGGCACGCCCGGCAGACGGAACAAGCGAACCTGGCTTTGGGCAAGGCCCTGCAGACGGCCAACGCCCAGTTGCGTCCCCCGGGAACACCGGCGCCCGAGGCTCCGGCGAAAAGCTTTACCAGCGCCGCCGAACGCGGCAAAGCGGCGGAAAAGGAATTTAAAGAAATAGCGGACAAGTTTCCCTGGACCGAGACCGGAAAAATCGCGGCCTATCTGGAAGGCACTGCGGCGATCCAGGCCGGTGACGATAAGGCCGCGGAAGAGCAACTGAAGACTGTTGCCGCCGATCGCGATAAAGATGTTGCTTCCCTGGCCAAACTGGCGTTGGCCAATTTCTACCGCTCCAGCAACCGTCAGGCCGACGCAGACAAGATTTACAGAGACCTTATTGACCATCCGAGCAAGACGGTTTCCAAGGAACAAGTCCAGCTTGAAATGGCCGAGATGTACGAAAGCACCAATCCCCAGCAAGCGGCTGGTATCTACCAGCAAATCCAAAAGGACAGTCCGAAAGACTCCGTGGCCGCCCAGATCGCCGCGTCCAAGCTCAAGGGTGAGAAGTAGCCGGCTATTTCTTGACACCCTCTCCAATCCGCCGTTATTCTTAAAGATGTTCCCAGCGTCTCTCCGCAAGGTGCTGCACGCCCCAGTTCCGGAGCTTGTCCTATGTTCATAAAAGTAAAGGAACTTGAACTCCGGAGAACAGTATTCGACGAAACCTTCACACCCGGTGTTATCGAGCTTGGGCCGGAGGTCGAACAAAAAGTCCCGTTGCGAGCCACAGGGCGGGCTGAGCTGGTCCGGGAAAACCGGGGCGCAAAAGATATCGTGGACGATATTCGCCTGGTCGGCACTTTTTCTACCGATGTCGTGGTACGTTGCGCACGCTGCCTGGAGCCGGTGGAGCAGGCGGTGGCGGAAGAATTTGATCTGCTGTACCGTCCGCTGGGGGTGGACGCCAAGGAAGATGACGCCTCGATTGGCCCCGGGGAAACGGAAATTGGTTACTATCAGGGCGAAGGCCTCTTGCTGGAGGACGTCCTCAAAGAGCAGCTCTTGCTGGCGTTACCGGTGAAACTGCTGTGCCGCGCGAACTGCAAGGGGCTGTGCCCGCACTGCGGACGCAACCTGAATGTGGAGAATTGCGATTGCGCCAGCACGGTTCCCGATCCGCGCTGGGCGGCGCTGGGGGACCTGCGCAAGAAACTGGAACGCTGACCGGAATTTATCACGAAAGGTTTAATTCAATGCCCAATCCAAAACGGCGGCACTCGAAAGCCCGTACTTCGAGACGCCGCGCACATGATTTTCTGACGGCGAGTTCCACTTCCGAGTGCCCGAACTGCCATGAACGCAAAATGCCGCACCGCGTGTGCCCCAAGTGCGGCCACTATAAGGGCCGCGAAGTTGTAGAAGTCAAAGACACCGACTAAGCGAATTCTGTGCAAACTGTCATAGCTCTCGATGCCATGGGGTCGGACCGAGCGCCCAAGCCCGAAATTGAAGGGGCGCTGGCGGCGGCGCGCCATTACGGCGTCAAAGTCCTGCTGATCGGTCCCGAAGAACAGCTGAAGCGGGAACTGATCAACCATCCTTCGGCCAACCATCTTCCCATTGAAGTGGTGAATGCCAGCCAGGTCATTGGCATGAAAGAAAAGGCCGCGCAGGCCGTGCGCAGCAAGCGCGATTCCAGTATGCACGTTGGGCTGCGCCTGGTCCGGGAAAAACAGGCCATCGGCTTTGTGACAGCAGGCAACACCGGGGCTGCGATGGCCACGGCCAAGATGGTCCTGGGAGCGCTGCCCGGGGTCGACCGTCCGGCGCTGGCCACGGTCTTTCCCACGTCCGCTGGCAAGCCGTGCATTCTGATAGACGTGGGCGCCAACGTTGACTGCAAGCCGCAAAACCTTGCCCAGTTCGCCATCATGGGCGAAATGTACTACCGGACGATTTTCGGCGCCACCAAACCGAGCGTTGGGTTGCTTTCCATTGGTGAAGAAGAGACCAAAGGCAACGAGCTTACGCGCCAGGCCCATGCACTGCTGAAAGACCTGCCCCTGAACTTTATCGGGAACGTGGAAGGCCGCGATCTGTACAACGGCCACGTGGACGTGATGGTGTGCGACGGTTTTGTGGGCAACGTCGCGCTGAAGATTTCTGAAGGACTGGTAGAGGCTGTCCGTTATCTGTTGAAAGAGTCGCTGCGCTCGACCATTACCCGCCAGGTGGGCGCGTTGCTTTCGCGCCGCGCTTTTGTGGACTTCGGCAAGCGCCTGGATTACTCCGAATACGGCGGCGCGCCGCTGCTTGGTCTCAAAGGCGTGGCCATTGTGGGTCACGGTGCGTCCAACAACAACGCCATCAAGAACGCCATTCGCGTGGCCAAGCAGTTCGCCGAATCCGGCATCAATGCCCGCATCGAGCAGGAATTTACCTCCGCCCGCCATGAAGCCGCGCTGGCCGCCGCAAGTCTGAAAGAGACTTCATGAGCCTTCCGCAGATTGCCTTCCTCTTTCCAGGACAAGGTTCACAAGCAACTGGAATGGGCAAGGAACTTGCCGGACTGTATCCCGTGGCGCGCCAGACCTTTCAGGAAGCGGACGACGCTCTGGGCTTTTCTCTCTCCCAGCTTTGCTTTGAAGGTCCGGACGAGAAACTCAAGATGACCGAGATTACCCAGCCGGCCATCTTGACTATGAGCACCGCCGTCTGCCGCGTGCTGAAGGAAAAAGGAATCACGCCGCAGTACGTTGCCGGACACAGTCTGGGAGAGTATTCCGCGCACGTCGCCGCGGGAACATTAACTTTTTCCGACGCCGTGCGCGCGGTGCGCAATCGCGGACAGTACATGCAGGAAGCGGTCCCCGCAGGCCAGGGCGCCATGGCGGCAATCCTGGGCATGGACCTTGCGACGCTGCAGCAGGTTTGCTCAGAAGCCGCGCAGGGCGAAGTCGTTTCGCCGGCAAATATCAACTCGCCCGATCAAATCGTCATCTCCGGCAATCAGAAAGCAGTAGAGCGCGCGGCGGAACTGGCCAAACAGCGCGGCGCCAAGCGCGCGGTAATGCTCCAGGTAAGCGCGCCGTTTCATTGCGCGCTGATGCAGCCCGCCCAGGACCGCCTGGCCGCGGACCTGCGTACGCTTCAGTTCAACAATCCTTCCGTTCCGGTAATCAGCAACATTGACGCGGAGCCCAAGACCACTGCCGACGCCTCGCGCCAAGCGTTGGTCCGGCAAGTCACCGGCGCGGTCCAGTGGGCGCCTTCCATGCAGAAACTTATCCAGCTTGGCGTGACGACATACATTGAAGCCGGGCCAGGGAAAGTGCTCTGCGGCCTGATGCGCCAGATTGATCGCGCACAGACTTGCCTGAACGTGGAAGATGAGGCGTCGCTGCAGAAGGTTCTTCTGAAACCTCGAGCGTAGCGAGAGGTCCCTACCTTTTAGACAGCCGCGGCCGTGAACCCGTGGCTTATCGTCCCAATTTGTTCGCTTGCCTGAGCTGTACCAAGATGGTGTCTCGCCCTGGGCGCGTCGTGGCTATAGGGACCTCTCGCTTGCGCTCGAGGTTTCAGAAAAAGCTACGGCGCATGGCACAAAGCGTCCCGAGGCGAAGTAGTGATGGTCTTGGACCCCTTTTCCACCCACAGAGACTTCGGCTCGCGGCGCTTATTGATGGTGACCACCACGATGACCCCGGTTGACCTGCCTATCTTTTTTGGAAGTTCCAGAGCGCAGTCCACGGTGTGCGAGGTAATGGGACCGTAGTCTCCTTGCGGGCCCCAGTCCAGGACGAACTGGTTATAGGTGTAGCTCTTGTAGTTATCGGGGTGCTGTTGCCAGTCCGGATCGGCGTTGTAGATCCCGTAGGCCTGGTCCATCTTCTTGGCCTCAATGGCTTGCAGGAATTTGTCGACGACATGCTCTTCCGGCCAGTAGCGGAAGACCCACCAGAGGACCACGCCGACAATCACCACGACCGCCGCGGCTAAAATCAACTGCCAGCGCCGTCGTGCCGGCCCAGGGTCGTATTCTTTTGCATCCATCAATGCCATAGCAGTTCCTCAGAGGGTCCGTTTGAACAACAGAGTTGAGAGCGCAAACATCACAGTGGCGAACACACCAAGATACAGCAGGTCCGGCCAGATTGCAGCCAGCCCCACTCCTTTCAGCAGAACGGCCTTGAAACCGTGCACCGAGTACGAGAACGGGTCAATCCAGGCGATCCATTGCAGCCACTTGGGAAAAGCCAGCGTGGGATAGATGGCCCCGCTGGGGAAATAGAGCAGCGTGTTCAGGATACCGAAGATCGCGCGCGGGATCAGCGGGTCATTGACGCGCACCATCATGAAAAACATCATGGCGATGAACGCGAATGAAGTCGTGGCGATCAACAGCAACAGCCAGAACAGATTGGCAGGATGAAACGCTCCCCCAACTCCGGCGATCAGCGAGCCGATCACGGTCAGCACAATACCTGCGCCCATGGCTTTGGCAGCGCCGGCAAGGTTGAGGCCGGCGACCAGTTCCATCTTGGTGATAGGGGTGACCAGATAGCCTTCGTGGACGCCGCGGGCCTTGTCGTCAATATAAACAATGCCGCCGCCGATCATTACGCTCACGAACATGGCCAGCGTAATCGAGCCGGGCAGCAGGTACTTCATGTATTCGATGTAGGGATAAAGCTCCACCACGTCCAGTTCAATCTGCTGCAGCATGCGCGGCTGGATCTCCGGCTGATTCAGCGCGTCCACCAGCTTGGTCAGATTGTCTTCAAAGGCAGAGGTCATGAAGTTGTCGGTATTGTCCAGCACCAGCCCGAGTTTAGGCCGCGAGTGCTCATATACGTCCCGGGAAAAACGCGGCGGGATCACGATACCGGCATTCAGGTTGCCTTTGCGGATGTCTTCGGTCATCTGCCGTTCGTCGTTATAGACGATGGGACGGAAGGTGCGGGCATTGCTCTGGACGGCCTGCAGGGCTTCCTGTACGCGAATCGCCTGCGGGCCATGGTCGTTGTCCACAATTCCCAGTTTGGCGTCGCGGACTTTCCCGCCAAAGGCGTTTCCCAGGACAATCAACTGCACCAGGGGAAAGACCATGGCCGCCATCATCAGCGCGGGCGAGCGGAAGAACTTTCGCAGGTCGCGTTCCACGATGGCCAGCATGCGCTCGCTTTTGAAAAATTGCATGGCTACTTTCCCCAGGCCACCGGTGATGTATACAACGCAGCGTCGACAATCTGGTCGCGAAGCTGGCGTCCGGTGTAATGGACAAAAACGTCGTCGAGCGTGGTGCTCTGTACAGTGAGAGATTTGATCTTCACGCTGGCGTGAATTGCGGTCTCGACCAGCGCGGTTGTCGTGCGGGGACCATCGTCGGTGAGCAGGCGGTAGGTGTCCGCGCCTTCCGACTGAACGGAATTAACGCCGCTCAGGGCGGCCAGCGTCTGCTGCCAGTCCCGCGGCGGATCCAGGAACTGGGACTCAATCACGCTGGACCCGGGAACACTGGCCTTGAGCGCTCGCGGAGAGTCGAGCGCCACCAGCTTGCCGTGGTCAACGATGGCGATACGGTCGCAGAGACGGTCGGCCTCGTCCATGTAGTGCGTGGTGATCAGGACGGTGAGGTTGCGCTTCTGTTTGATGTCGGTAATCATTTCCCAGACCGCCACGCGCGAAACCGGATCAAGACCGGTGGTGGGCTCGTCGAGGAAAAAAATCCTGGGACGATGGACCAGGCCGCGCGCGATTTCCAACCTGCGCCGCATGCCGCCGGAGAGATTTCTGGCCGGAGCGTCGCGCCACTGCGCCAGGTCCACCAGCTCCAGCAGCTCCTTGATGGAGCTCTCACGATCGGCGGCAGCAATTCCGTAAAGCTTGGAGTAGATGCTCAGGTTTTCCCAGACGGTCAGGTCGCCGTCGCTGGTCATGGCCTGCGGAATCACTCCCATGCAGAGGCGCGCCTTGTCCGGACTTTTGCGCACGTCATAATTTTCAATCATCGCGGTGCCGCTGGTCGGCTCCAACAGGCAAGTCATCATGCGGATCAGCGTGGATTTGCCGGCGCCGTTCGGCCCCAGCAGTCCAAAGATCTCTCCGTTGGCCACGTCAAAAGAGACACCGTCTACCGCGGTGAAGTTCCCGTAGCGCTTCTCGATGTTAAGGACCTGGATCGCTTTGTCGGTCGCGGCAATCACTTGCCCTCCAGTTTGGACCTGGGAACAAGGACTTCCGCGGTCATTCCCGGGACTAGCATCTTTTTGCCGTTGTCCACGCCGACTTTGAGCACAATGGCTTTGATGTCGCGCTTGCGGCGGTCAACGTCTCGCTGGGTGGCGAAGTCAGCTTCGGGAGCTTTGAAAATTACTCTGCCTGCGACAATGTCGCCGGACGGCAGGCGCACTTGCAGCGCATCACCCAGAGCTATGCGGACAGCATTGGTTTCAGGAATGGCGGCCTGGACCCATGTGTTGCTCAGATCTGTAATGACCACGATCGCTCCGCCGGGGCTCACGACTTCACCCTCACGGGCGGCGCGTAGGGTGATGGTCCCATTCAGCGG
>DATMPO010000076.1:0-16782 GCA_035567035.1 Verrucomicrobiia bacterium
AGAAGTAGAAGTAAAGGAGCACGCTGTAATGGCAATTTATTTACCCGGAACGGCCGAAGAAGCGGATGTAATGCTGGACGATCTCACGCCGAAGGAGATCGTCGCCGAACTGGACAAGTACGTCATCAGCCAGCACGAGGCCAAGCGCGCCGTGGCCATCGCACTGCGCAACCGCATGCGCCGCCAGAAACTTCCGCCCGAGCTGGCGGAAGAGATCATGCCCAAGAACATCATCATGATCGGTCCAACGGGCGTCGGCAAAACGGAGATTGCGCGGCGTCTGGCCAAGCTGGCGAATTCGCCGTTCTTGAAGGTTGAAGCTTCCAAGTTTACCGAGGTCGGCTACGTGGGCCGCGACGTGGAATCCATGGTGCGCGACCTCGTGGAAATCGCCATTGACATGGTGCGCGAAGAGAAGCTGGAAGAAGTCCAGGAGAAAGCGGAGCTCAACGCCGAAGAACGATTGCTGGAGCTGCTGCTGCCGGCGCCGACGCCGTCTCCGGCTTCGTCATCGAGCACGATCCACGCATTGCCTGCGGAAGACAGTGATTCGACCTCCCGCACTCGGGAAAAACTTCGCCAGCAGCTGCGCGAAGGCAAGCTGGATGAGCGCATGGTCGAATTGGAAGTCCGCGAGCGGTCCATGCCCGCGTTTGAAATCATCTCCAACCAGGGCGTTGAAGAGATGGACATCAACGTCAAGGACATGCTGCCCAACCTCTTCGGCCAGCGCACCAAAAAGCGGAAGATGAAAGTCAGCGAGGCCTTTGAATACTTGATTCAAGAGGAAGAGGGACGGCTGATCGACATGGACCAGGTCACGCGGATGGCCGTGGACCGGGTGGAGCAGTCGGGCATCATCTTTCTCGACGAGATTGACAAGATCGCCGGACGCGAGAGCGGACACGGCCCGGACGTTTCGCGAGAGGGCGTGCAGCGCGACATTCTGCCGATCGTTGAAGGGACCACCGTCAACACGCGCTACGGTATGGTCCGGACCGACCATATCCTCTTTGTGGCCGCCGGCGCGTTCCACGTTTCGAAGCCCAGCGACCTGATTCCCGAGTTGCAAGGACGCTTCCCCATTCGCGTCGAGTTAAAGTCGCTCACCATGGAAGACTTTATAGCCATTCTTACCGAACCCAAGTCGTCGCTGGTCAAGCAATACACGGCCCTTCTGGAAACCGAGGGCCTGCGGCTGGAATTCACGCGCGAAGCCCTGGACGAGATCGCGGCGTTCGCGTTTCGCGTAAATGAAAACACTGAAAATATCGGCGCCCGCCGTCTTCACACCATCATGGAACGTGTGCTGGATGAAGTCAGCTTCAACGCGCCGGACCTGGTGGAAAAGTCGGTCAAGATTGATGCTGACTACGTGCGCAAGACGCTCAGTGATATTGTGAAGGACCAGGATCTGTCACGGTACATTCTGTAGCCTCTGTTTGAAATCTCCAGCGAAGCGAGAGACATCGAAAAGCTCATGAGATCTTACGCACTCATTTCCCTGGTTGCACTGGCCGCACTATTGACCGGGTGCGCCACGCCGGGTGCCCCCCAGCCCCCTTCACTCAACGTCCCGAACGCGGTAACAGACTTGAAAGGGGCGCGCAAAGGTGAGGTTGTGAACCTCACCTGGACCGCGCCGCAGGAAACTACAGACGGTGCGCTCGTGCACGGAAAGCATGGTTCCGGAAAGATGGTAGTTCGGCGCGCGACGGGTGACCAGCCGTCTCCTTCGGTTGTTGATGAACTTCCGTTGCCGTCGGCCCACAAGTCCGGTCCGCCGCAGGCGCAAAGCTTCAAAGATTCTGTGTCCGGTCTCGGCTCCGACAGATCCAGTTTTGCCGTTTATACGGTTGAGACATTGAACGGGTCGGCAAAGAGCGCGGGACCGTCCAATCAGGTTACTGTCCCACTGGTGCCGGTAATGCAGGCGCCACAGGGTGTCCAAGCCCAGGTGACCGCGCAGGGAGTCAGCATCGCCTGGAAGCAAACGGGACCGCCGAAGAACCCAACGCTTCTGAACGCGCGCTACGTCTACCGGATCATGCGCCGCGCCGACTCCAACCAACCCGCTGTCATGATTTCGCAGGCGGACGCGAATAACGAAGCGATGCTCGTGGTTGACACCGGCATCGAATGGGAAAAGACCTATCAGTACTGGATCACCCCAGCCACGCTGTGGGAGGATCCCGCAGGTCACGGTGCTAACGCCAGGGGCGAAGTCCCGGGCGAGGATTCTCAGATCATCGCCGTCACCACGAAGGATATTTTCCCGCCGGCGGCCCCCTCTGGACTTCAAGCGGCATTTTCGGGGAACTTCCAGCGCCTCTTCATTGATCTGGCCTGGACGCCGAACAACGAATCCGATCTTGCGGGCTACAACGTTTATCGCCGCGCCGCGGATGAGCAGCAGTTCAAGAAGCTGAACTCTGATTTGGTTAAACCGCCAGCTTTCCGTGACACTGCGGTTCAACCGGGCGTGAAGTACTTCTATGAAGTAACGGCGGTTGATCTGCGCAACAATGAAAGCCCGCGGTCTGTGGAAGCCTCCGAGACGGTACCGCGAGAATAACAATCTAAATCTGGATTAAAAGAAACAATGAGATATTGCTGCTTTTCCTCGTCCCATTCTTCATCCAATGCCCAGTACGGGCTGGTCGAGCACGCCGCCGGCGCCGATCAGATTACTCACGTTCTGCCGCTGGATACTTCTGGTCTGCCCGACTTCTTGCACCCGCAGAAAATCGCTACGCAGCCACTGGCATCGGCTTCTTTGCTGGCCCCGGTGCGCCCTTCCAAGATCGTCTGCGTCGGGCGCAACTATCGCGCTCATGCCCAGGAATT
This sequence comes from Verrucomicrobiia bacterium, assembly GCA_035567035.1. Lineage (GTDB taxonomy): Bacteria > Acidobacteriota > Terriglobia > Terriglobales > Acidobacteriaceae > Angelobacter. The sequence goes on from DATMPO010000076.1 coordinate 2,848, forward strand.
GGGCAACGAGGTTCCAACCGAGCCGCTGCTTTTCTTCAAGCCGCCGTCATCGCTCTGCGGACAAGGAGACCCGATCGTGCGTCCCAGAGTTTCTGAACGCGTGGAGTTTGAATGTGAACTCGGCGTGGTCATCAAGGAGCGCTGCCGGCATGTGCCGGAAGGCCAGGACGTCCGCCGCTACATTCTTGGTTACACCTGCGTCAACGACGTGACCGCGCGCGACCTGCAGAAGAAAGACAATCAATGGACGCGCGCTAAAGGCTTTGACACTTTCTGCCCCGTCGGGCCGTTGGTCACCGATGAAGTGGACCCGTGGAAGGGCGTCCAGGTCGAAACCCGCGTCAACGGGACCGTGCGGCAATCCGCCAGTACCACGGAATTCATCTTCCCTCTAGACGTGATTATCCGCTACATCTCGCAGGTAATGACGCTGCTCCCCGGCGACTTGATTTGCACCGGCACTCCCGCCGGCGTGGGGCCACTGGTCGCCGGAGACAAGGTTGAGGTTTCCATCGCGGGCATCGGCGCGTTAAGGAATTCGGTGATAGACGGCCGGTAGCGCTGAATGCTTGTTCGGCGATCCAGCGGGCGTTGATGCCCGCGCCAGACCGTTCCCGCTTTAGATATGATGGATAGTAACGGGCAAACGGCGTCCCGTTCCCAGACTTTGATTTATGGAAGCAGCACTGCGTTTCTATCCCTACATTCTTGTTTTGGCCTTCGTAGTCCTCGCGCTGGCAGCTGGCGCGTGGATCCGCGCGGGACGCAAAACGCCGGAGCAGCGCGAGCGGGCGCGCCGTGTGCGCATTAACGCCGTGGGCCGCATTACCGACGGTACGGTCATTGACGTAAACCGAACGGACGAGAACGGCGCCGGCGAGGCCCAACTATTGATCTACCAGTACGACGTCGGGGGAGTGAGCTATGAAGCTTCCCAGGACATTACTCATCTTCGTCATCTGGTGGACCTGCACTCCTGCAAGATAGGCCTGCCAACCTCGATCAAGTACGATCCCGCAAATCCCGGCAACTCCATTGTCGTCTCCGAAAGCTGGAACGGGCTGCGCTCCTGATACGCCTCTGGAAGGTGTTCCCTGGCTGACATATTGGATACCAATAGGAGACCAGCTTGCAATGAATCGCGTCTGTCTGCCGCCCGAAACTGGAGCAATTGCGGCGGTGACATAAGAAGCAGCGGGAGAACCGAGCAGCATTCAAGATTTCGGGGTGACGTCAGAAGGTCATTTGACGGCCAGCGCCGCAACGATCCGGTCAAAGTCTTCCAGAGAGCCGTACTTGAGGATGATCTTTCCCTTGCCTTTGCTGTCTTTGATTTCCACTTTCACGCCAAGAGTACGCTCCAAAGTGCGTTGGGCTTCGCGGACGTTGGGATCCAAAGCCCGCGCTGCCTTCGCCCGGCGCCGCTCCCCGGCTTCGGGATTGACCATGTCCGCTACCAACTCTTCCGTCTGGCGCACGGATAGGCTTTTCGCACTCACCTGGCGGACGGCCTTCTCCAGTTGCTCCGGAAGTCCCGTGAGCGCGCCAAGAACTTTGCCGTGGCCGAAAGTAAGCGCGCCACTCTCGAGCGCGTCCTGCACCGCCGGCGGAAACTTGAGCAGGCGGATGAAGTTGGCGATGCTGGCGCGGTCCTTTCCTGTTCGTGTTGCGATCTGCTCCTGGGTCATGCCGAATTCGCGGCTGAGTCTTTCAAACGCCCGGGCTTGTTCGATCGGGTTCAGGTCTTCGCGCTGCAGGTTTTCAACGATGGTGATCTCCATGGCCTGCTCATTGGAGATCTGCTTTATCACCGCCGGCAGGGTCATCCGTCCGGCCCGTTTTGATGCCAGCCAGCGACGCTCGCCGGCTACAAGTTGAAACCGGCCGTTCGCGCCGGGACGCAGCATCACGGGCTGTACTACGCCGCTGGTCCGGATGGAATCCGCAAGCTCTTTCAGGCCCTCTTCGTTGATACGGCGACGGGTCTGATAGGGATTGGGATCAATCAGCTCGACAGACACTTCCTGCAGGCCTCGCGGTTGCTGTCCCGCGGCGACTCCGACAGCGGCGGCACTTCTGCCCGGAAGGAGTGAATCCAGCCCGCGGCCCAACGCTTTGCGTTTATCGCTCATCTCTCTTCTTTCATCTTTCACGCTCAGGAAGCAGTGCTTGCAGCGGTGAATTTATCCACCAATACCTGTGTGGATTTTTGGCGGAGCACGCGGTCTATAAGCTCCTTGGCCAGACGAATGTAGCTTTCCGCGCCTCGCGAGTGGACGTCATAGAGAAGCGCCGGCTTGCCATAGCTGGGCGCCTCGGCCAGTCGAACATTGCGTGGAACAATCGTCTTCAGCAGCTTGTCGCCGAAAAACTTTTTCAGCTCCCTGGTCACTTGTTGCGCCAAATTCGTGCGCTCGTCATACATGGTCAGGAGCACTCCTTCTATCTGGAGACTGGGATTAAAGCTCTGGCGCAGCCGCTCGACCGTGTCCATCAGTTCGCTAATGCCTTCCAGGGCGAAGTATTCTGCTTGCATGGGAATCAGCACAGAGTCCGCAGCCACCAAGGCGTTGAGCGTCAGCAGATCGAGTGCGGGAGGACAGTCCAGGATGACGAAATCGTATTGCTCCCGCACGGTTGCCAATGCGTTGCGAAGACGGTATTCACGTTGATCGGCGGCGACCAGCTCAATGTTGGCGCCAATGAGGTTCTTATGCGCGGGAAGCAGACTGAGCCCTTCCAGTTCGGTTGGCAGAACGGCTTGCTCGGCACTGGCCTGGCCAATCAACAAATCGTAGGTGCTCAGCCGGTCGGGGTCGCGCGGGAAGCCAAGGCCGCTGGTGGAATTGGACTGGGGGTCGCAGTCAATCAAGAGACATTTGACTTCCGCGGCGGCAAAAGACGCAGCCAGATTGATGGCCGTTGTAGTCTTGCCCACGCCACCTTTCTGATTAGCTATAGCGATTACCCGTCCCATGAGGCATGCCTTTTTTAGAACATTCGACTTTAGCGGAGCGGCTACAAATGTGCAATGCCAGGTCGCGAGATGGTGTTCCACGTGGAACGGTGGAACGGGGCTGGCGGGCGAGACAATTGTTCCATGTGGAACACTGAGCTTTGGCCGCAGCGGCAGATAACTCTTTTGATTCCCGTTTGCCAAAATCCCACTATTGCCCGCCTAAGAACGCCTGGATTGTTCAAACTCAGCCAAAAATTGGGCGCTAGTCCACCTTTACCGTATTGGTTCTTGCCAACTTGGTTCCGGCCAAAAGCACGCGCGAATGCCCTTCAGGAATCGGCACCGGAGTACCCCAGTCCACGCCGGTGGCCAGTTTCTTCACGTCGTTTATCTGGGCCTGACCGATCATCAGTCCCACTCTTCCCCCCGGCTTTACCAGGCTGATCGCCAAACCCAGCGAGGAATCGGATTTCTCTACCGCCCGCATGGTCACCAAGTCCGCGCTTTCACTCTTGTAGCTCTCTGCCCGCCCACGAAAAACGCTGGCATTGCGCAGACCCAGGCCGACGATCACTTGATTGAGAAACACCCCTTTCTTTCCGTGGGACTCGATCAGGACCGTCGGGGTCGCAGGCGCAAAGACGGCCAGCGGTATCCCGGGAAAGCCTGCGCCGGAGCCCACGTCAACCACCAGTTTCGTCGCCTCAGAGTCCAAGAGCGTCCGCGCGGCAAAGAACGATTCGCCAAAATGCCGGGTGACAATCTCTTCAGGGCGCCGCACTGCGGTGAGATTGATTTTGGCGTTCCACTTCAGCAGGAGATCGAGATGAAGCGAGACCTGTTGCAGCTGAGCTGAACTCAGCACAGCAAACGGCTCCAGCAGGCGCGCGATTTCGGCGAAGTCCACGGCGACAATCGTAAACCACTTACAGTGCTGGATTGGCTATTCGTATCTTCGAACGGCGGCCTCGCGCGGAAGCGCCAGCAACAGTTCGCGAACAGTGCGTTTGAGCAGGGGATGCCGGACATCAGGAGCAATCTCGGCCAGCGGTTCCAGCACGAATCTGCGGCGATCCATTGCGGGATGTGGAATGGTCAGATCGGCCGTATCCACCACGGAATCTCCGAAAAGGACGATGTCAATATCAATGGTCCGCGGGCCCTTGGCTTGTGCCCGCCGCCGTCCCATCGATTGTTCCAATGCCAGAATTCGCGTGAGCAACTCCCTGGGCTTGAGTTCCGTTTCCAGACCGACTGCGCAGTTCAGGAATAGCGGTTGCTCGCCCTCCACCTCCACGGGCTCAGTTTCATACAGCGACGAGGCAGCGACAACCGTCCCGACTTCTTCCAGCCGGCGTATCGCCTCCCGTAAATTCCGGACGCGGTCGCCGAGGTTGGAGCCGAGCGATAAATGGACGGTAGACAGGATTCTTCACCTTGGGAATGGGGCTACGCTCGCGAGGGTTGCGGGGCGACGCGGAAGCCGGGAAAGGCTTCCTCTTCTTCCTTGTCAGAAGGTATCGTGACTTCCTCCCACAAAGACCGGTCTTTCAGCAGCCGGGAAACGAGAGCGGCATGCATGGCGTGTCCGGCGCGGTTGGCCACAATCCTGCCGACTATGTGTTTTCCCAGCAGCGCTAGGTCGCCGATCAGGTCCAGTACTTTATGGCGCACAAACTCATCGGGAAACCGTAGCGGCCCATTCTTAACACCATCATCCGTTACCACGATCACGTTTTCTTCGGAAGCGCCGCGGATGAGCCCCAAGTTCTTCATCATCTGCTCCTCGCGCAGAAAGCCGAAAGTACGTGCCGGCGCCAGCTCGCTGCGGTAGAGGTCGCGAGATAGATCGATCTCAAATGATTGCTCGCCAATCGGCGGAGCAAAAGCAATCTTGTAGGCGACTGAGTATCCGGACGCCGGGTAGGCGGCAATAAATTTATTGCCATCCCGGACTTCAGTTTCCCGCAGGATCTTCAGATACGAACGACGCTTGCGCTGCTGCCGCAAACCAGCGTCCAGCACCATTTCAACAAATGGCCTGGCGCTGCCATCAAGAATGGGAAGCTCCAGATTGTCGAGCTCAACGATTGCATTGTCCAACCCAATCCCCAGGAAAGCTGAAAGCAAATGCTCCGTGGTGGAAATCAGCACGCCCGCCTTCTGCAGGCTAGTGGCATAGCTGACTTTTGCGACGTTGCGCCCTACCGCTTCAACTTCAAAATCATCCAGGTCCACGCGGCGAAATACAATCCCTTTTCCCGCAGCCGCAGGGAGTATCCGAAGCGTGACGGGAGCGCCACTATGGAGGCCAACACCCTTGCATTGCACAGTGGTACGAATTGTCTGCTCGAATGACAAATTGATTAAACTACAAGTTATTTCGGATCAATAGCTTACACCTGGTCAATGAGATTACGGTGTTGTATTTTTACAACATACCGTGGTGCGAATGAAACCTATGCGACGGTACATTTGTACTCCACGGCGGAGAATTGCGGGGATGTCCAGACATAACTATTGCTTGCTGCGATCGTAGTTGAGCGGACCCGGATTGAACAGGGAAGCGGCCAGTTGACTGTTGTAAGTCACGGAGGTGACGAAATACTGCCTGTAAAGGTCGCCATTGAATGACACGAGCGTGTTCTGGGGTGTACTCACTCCCTGGATCTTTTTCCAGTTGTCATAAATCTCATCAATCTGGTCGCGGTCCCGGGTTTGGGGATCACGAGTGATGAAGGTCTTTTTTACGGGAAGATGGCTGTCCGTATCAATCAGCAAAGTAACGGCCTCATCCTTGTTGTTCATGATGGTCACGCGCTCTACGCTGTGGTTCTCCGCCAATCCCGGGCCTTCATAGAAAAACGCTGTGCCGGGATCTGAAAACCAGTTCCGAGCGATGATTTCCAGCGCGTAATGGCGGCGTAACATGAAACGGCGCAAGGCGTCGTCCCTATTCGGATCCAGCGCCTGGGTCCCGCGAAAAGTAGTTTCGTACGCTTTATCGCCCACGTAGAGATTGACGATGTCCCGCTGCTTGGTAAACTCCCAGCGCTCGTTGCCGGGCCACTGCCAGAAGCGGCGAAATACGCCGCCACCTTCGCTTCTGCCATGATAGAAGACGCCGGTCCGCCCTTCGATCTGGGAGTCTTGCAGAGTGAGGTAAGCCTGACCACCAAGGGCGGTGATCATCTGGGCCACAAGCGTGCGCGCTTTCTGCTGGTTAGCCTGGCCGTCGTTTTGGGGTGTGGTGGCTGGCTGGCCAAAGGCCGCCAGGCACAACAGGACTAACGCAAGGACTCTCATGTTGGTTACAAATCGCTTGTTTCCCGGGCTCTTGATCTTTGGATGCCGCGCGGACCTGAGTAGCTGCTTATGCAAGTCATCCCACCAGCACGGCGCCGCCGTTGGCGTTCACGATCTCGCCGGTAATGAAGCCCGCGTAAGGCGTGCACAGGAATAATACTGTCGCGGCAATCTCTTCCGGGGTGCCTGCCCTGCCCAGAGGAATAGTGGCAAACACGCGCTTGCCGATCTCCGGATCGCGCAACGCCGGCGCTGCCATGTCCGTTTCCACCCAACCCGGCGCGACGCAGTTCACGTAGATGCCATCGCGGGCCAGTTCGGTGGACAGACCTTTCACCATGCTGATAATGGCGCCTTTGCTCGCGGCGTAGTCACAGTGAAAAGCCTCTCCGCGCTGCCCGGCGGTTGAACTGATCAACACTACGTGTCCGCCGCCGCGCTGTTTCTTCATTTGCGCAACGCCGGATTTCACCAACCCAAAAATACTTTCCAGATTAATGGATAACGTACTGCGCCATTGTTCGTCCGTCATCAGGTCAACCGGAACGTCCTGTGGAGGCCAGACGCCATGATTGCCGACAACGATGTCCACCCGTCCGAAGCGCTCAACCGCGCCGCTGACCAAACGGCCCGCAGCTTCGGCCGAAGAAAGCTCGGCCTGGACTGCGGCACACTGTTGCTCGCCTCCGCACTCGCGCACTAATGACCTGGCCTCTGACTCTGCTCGCTGATAGTTAAAAAGAACACGCGCGCCTGCTCGCGTAAACATGCGCACAATGGCCGCACCAATGCCCCGAGAACCGCCGGTCACGACCGCGACTTTCTCTTCCAGCGACAGCAACACACCTTTGTCCGGCATGGGCTAAACAATACGGAAGGCAGATGAAGTTGGCAAGCCGAGTGTGACGACGCTAAGGTCTGAAGCATGACCCATTCCTACGGTCCGTTTCTCGCCGGACGCGTCCACTGCGCCGCCGCCTCAACAAAAGACTGGAACAGCAACCGCGAGGGCACATCGCTGTCAATGGTCCGCTCCGGGTGCCACTGCACGGCGAGCACATAATGGTCCGGTAGAGTGCCCTCAAGCGCTTCGACAATTCCGTCCTCCGGACAATGCGCAACTGCAACCAGGCCATCGCCCACAGTGCTTGCGGCTTGGTGATGGCTGGAATTGACCGGAAAAGTACTTTCCCCGGAAGTGGCATGCAACGCGCGGGCCAGCAGCGAATCAGGCTCAATTCGGACCTGGTGGGCTATTCGCGCTTCCCTTGGGGCTGAATGCTTGATCGGAGATTCAATATCCTGGACCAGTGATCCCGTGCGCCACACGTTCAGCGATTGCAGTCCGTAACAAATTCCAAACACGGGTTTGCGCATGTTGTAGGCGTCTTGCAGGAGGAGTTCGTCGGCAGCGTCGCGCAAGGGATCAGCTGCCGTTGTTTTGGGGTGCTGCCGGGCGCCATATTTTTGCGGATCAACGTCCGCCTTGCTGCCCGGCAACAGCACTCCGGAGCAAGCGGTGATGCGGCGTGCAATTTCTTCGGGCGCCAGGCTGAGAGGAATCACTACGGCTTCTCCGCCGCAGCTTTCCACGGCGCCCACATACGGCGGCAGCGCTCGCTTGCTGTAGGCCGGATCGGTGGAGCAGGGCTCAGGTATTGCGATCTTTACTTTCACAATTCTGGGTTTCACAAGCTCAAAAACTCAATTCAGGGTCTCAGAACCACAGCTTTATTCCACTGTTTACTATCTTGGTTCGTTACTTAGCGGGCACCGCCTGAATAGTGGAGTAGTAGATTTCGGCGATGGCGTCCCGCGCATGCTGGCTTAAATGTTCCATTTCGCGGACCGACATCCCCTTGGTCGCAATCGGTTTACCGGCAATCAAGCGCACGTGACCGGGACGAGCGTGCAAACTGTGCATGGACATCACTTCATATGTCCCGACCAGCGCTACGGGGACCACTTCAACTTGCGCCTTGATCGCGGCATAGAAAGCCCCGCCCATGAAGGGTTGTAACTCGCCGTCCGGTGACCGTCCGCCTTCGGGAAAAACCACCAGCGACAAATTGTTCCGCAGTGTTTCCACCGCGCGATTCAGGCTACGGATGGAAGCCCGGGCGTTTTCGAGATCGACGGGAATCTGTCCCGAGCGGCGCAAGTGCCATCCCATGAACCAATAGCTGAAAAGCTCCCGCTTGGCCAGTATCCGGAAGTGAAACGGGAGGTGATGGTACAAGACCGGGGTATCGACCAGCGAAAGATGATTGACCACATAGACCCGCGGCGTGGTGAAGTCAAAGTGCTCCAGGCCTTCCACCCTCACCTTCGCTCCGACAGTCCACAGGATCATCCTCGCCCACAGCCGGGCAATGCCATGCTGCACCCTTCCCGACCGATCAAACAGCGAGCACAGCAACGAAACCGTCCCCAGGACCACGGTGTAAAGAGCAATCAAAGGCAGCCACAAAAAGTGAGACCGCAGCCAGGAGAGCCAATGCGGCAAGCCGCCGGCCTGGGTGGTCTTGATCTCGATTTGGGTAGTTTCTGCCAACGGTTTCAGGCACCTTGCCGGGCAGGCGAGTGACTAAGAATTCCTAGCGCCTCGCCCACAATGTAGATGGAACCTGTAATGACCACCACGCCTTTGTCGCCTGCCAGCCGCCATGCGCGGTCCAGCGCCGCGCTCACGTTCGGTTCCTGTATGACCTCGGTTTGTGAACGCTCCGCCATCAGTGCGATCTCTGGCGGTGACGCTGCGCGCGGATGGTCAGCTTGCGTAGCGACGACTTTTTCCGCCAGCGGAAAAAGAATGTCCGCGATTTCCTGAATGGCCTTGTCACGCATGGCGCCGAAAACAAACATCAACGGCCGGTCTTCATAGAATGCGGACAGTGCCGCCCGCAGCGCCCACGCACCCGCCGGATTGTGGGCCACGTCCAGCACAATTTCCGGCATCCCGGCTTCTGCCGGCAGCACCTCAAATCTGCCTGGCCAGCGCGTCTCCCGAATTCCTTGTTCCACATGGCGCGGGAGTATCTTAAAGCCAAAGTCATTGAGTTGTTCCGCCGCGGTGATGGCCAAAGCAAGATTGCGCAACTGGTGGCGGCCGCGCAGCGGAAAGTCTACCGTGATCTCCTTTGCCGTGACGTCCAGCGGAAAGCGGTTCCGTCCCGTCTGGCCCGCTCCCGGAGTAACCGGCGGCATGTGCTTCACTGCGCTGACGGCGCGCGCGTGGCGCTCAACAACGGCCTGGCCCAGCGCGTCGTTCACCTGAGGATGCTGCGGCAACAGCACGACGACACCATTCGGCCGCATGATCCCGGCTTTCTCGCCCGCAATTTCCCTTAGCGTGTCGCCGAGAAACTTCTGGTGGTCCAGATCAATGTCCGTAATCACGGAAACACAGGGATCGGCGATGTTCGTCGCGTCCAGCCGTCCGCCCATGCCGACTTCGAGCACCGCCAATTCGACGCCTGCGCTGGCGAAGTATTCAAACATCATCGCGGTGACCATTTCAAAGAAACTGGGATGCCACGGCAGGTCGCCCCGGGCCAGCAGCGCGCCCGCAGCGGTCTCAACTCGTTCGTACATCTCCGCCAGTTCGGAATCGCTGATGGGCTCACGGTTGATTTGAATGCGCTCGTTAATGCGTATCAGGTGCGGTGAGGTGTATAACCCGGTCCGGTAGCCGGCAGCCTGCGCGATGCTGGCTAAGGCAGCCGCGGTCGAACCTTTGCCGTTTGTGCCGGCGATCAGCACGCTCGGTAAGCGGCGCTGCGGATTTCCCAGAGCCTCCGCCAGTTTGCGCATATGGTCCAGGTCAAACTTGCGCTCGGAAAGCAACTCATGGCCCAGGGCCATCAACTGGGAAACGGCGGACTGGTAGGAAACAGGCACGTCTCTATTGTAAGTTCAGGCGGCCTTGGGAGACATGAAGTCCAGCGCGCGGGAGATATAGTTTTTCATGTCCTTGCGATGCACCACGGCGTCCAGCATTCCGTGCTGTACAAGAAATTCGCTGGTCTGGAAATCGTCCGGCAGTTTCTGCCGGATTGTCTGCTCGATGACCCGCGGTCCGGCAAAGCCGATCAGCGCGCCGGGCTCGGCAATGTTCAGGTCGCCCAGCATGGCGTAGGAGGCGGTAACGCCGCCGGTCGTTGGGTCCGTCAATACCGATATGTAAGGCAGCCGGGCCGTATCCAACCGGGCGAGCGCAGCCGAGATCTTGGCCATCTGCATCAGGCTGACCACACCTTCCATCATGCGCGCGCCACCAGAAGCCGAAATCACAATCATGGGCTTGCGCTGTTCACACGCGCGCTCGATGGCCCGGGTAATCGCTTCGCCTACCACCGCACCCATGCTCCCGCCGATAAACGCATATTCCATGGCGCTGAGCATCACCGGGCGCCCGTTCAGCGTTCCTGAAACGTTAATGATGGCGTCTTTCAAGCCGGTTTCCGCCTTGCTTTTTTCCAGCCGGGCTTTGTACGGACGCGTATCAGTAAAATCCAGAGGATCGGTGGAAGCCAGGTTCTCATCGTAAGTTTGGATGTCGCCAGCTTCATCCAGCAGAAGCGAAATCCGTGCTGTAGCGTCAATGCGGAAGTGGTAGTTGCACTTGGGGCAGACGTTGAGATTCTCCTCCAGTTCCTTCTTCCATATGATCTGGCGGCAGCCATCGCATTTGACCCAGAGTCCCTCGGTGCGCACACGCTTCTCTTCGTCAGAAGCTTGTATCTCGCTCGATTCTCTTTTAAACCATGCCAAATCGTGGCCTCTCCAATAACTCCACTCGCGTTTCTAAATGCCCAACCGGCGGCGCTGGTAACTCAATCCCGCTTTGAGCTTTAGTATTCAATACCGCGCTGCGCGAGCACACCTTTTTCGTATGCGTGCTTGACCTGCTTCATTTCCGTAACAGTATCAGCCAGTTCAATGATTGTCGGATGCGCGTTCCGCCCCGTCAAGATCACATGCACCTGCTCCGGCTTCTGTTTGAGTGTTTCCAACACTTTAGCCGGGTCCAGCATGCCGTAACTGATGGCGTAATTGATCTCGTCCAAGATGACCAAATCCCATTTGGCGGAGAGAATGGCCTCTCGGGCTTCATCCCAGGCCTGCTCCACCATGCGTATATCTTGGGGATCGGTCTCCGCCCCGCCGACCTTTACAAACCCTCGGCCCATCTGCTTCATCTGAAAGTTGTCGCCAAAAGCCTTCACCGCGTCCAGTTCTCCGTAATGCCACGAGCCTTTGAGAAACTGCAGCATCAGGACCTTCATTCCATTGCCCACGGCGCGCAGTCCGGTGCCCATGGCTGCCGTGGTCTTGCCTTTACCGGGACCGGTGTTGACGATGATAAGACCGCGATGGACGTCAGTCATAAGAGGCAAGTAGGGGAATCAGCAATAGCCATTAGATTGTAAATGCACTCGGGGCCTGCTTCGCGTGTGCCTGGCGATCACGGCGATCAGGGCTGGGCGTCTTCGGCTTGCTTTCGCAGCCGGCGGGACTCGGTCAAGAGGCCCATGCTGTGCATCAGGTTTTGCAGGGTGACTATGCCTACCAGCCGCTCCTGGTCCACGACTGGGATCAGCGTCAGGCCCTGGGAGGTCAGCTTGCGGAAAGCCGAGGACAGCGTTTCTGACCGTGACGCGATTTCGAACGCCTTGCTCATGGCGGCCTGGACATAGCCGTTGCCTTCACGGCGCAGGCGGTTCACGATGGTGTCGCGGTTGATCACGCCGACCAGATCGCCGCCGCGGACTACCGGAAAATCGTCCTGCAGGCTATGGACGGCTTTCTGGAGCGCGTCTTCGAGCGTATCGGCCGGGGAGAGGATACAGAACTCGGTCAGCATGATGTCTTCCATGTGCACGGCTTCCACTACGGACTGGAACATCACCGTACGCTCCTCCATCTGCGCGGCCACGAACATGAAGAGCCCCACGAGCATGAGCCAGGGAGAAGTCACAATTCCGGAGAACATGAAGCCCGCAGCCAGGAGGTGTCCGATGTTTACGGCATGGCGCGTCGCCTTCTGGTATTCCATGCGGCGCGAGAGCCAGGCACGCAGGATGCGTCCGCCATCCAGGGGAAGCGCCGGCAGCAGGTTGATGGCGCACAGGCCGGCGTTGATCCAGAAGAAGCTTTGCGAGAGCGACTTGATGGTGATGCCGGTGAACGGCCTGGCGAGTGGGTTGACGTGTAGCACTGCCATCAGCACAGCGGCCGCGCCCAGCGCAAGGACCGCGTTGGCCACCGGTCCAGCAATGGCGATTCGTGTTTCTCTGCCCAGGTCCTTCCGGGCGTCCATCTGCGTGTTTGGGTCCGCGAGTGTGATGCCGCCGATGGGCAGCAGCATGGTCCCGCGAATGCGCACGCCGTTCATGCCCGAAGCGATCACGTGCGCGAGCTCGTGCACGATGACCGAGCCGAAAATGATGGCCAGCAGGGCCATTCCGCGCTGGGCGCCCCAGACCCCGGAAACATTGGCTTCAGCCGGCAGCACGATGGTGGCGTAAAGCAGGAGCAGAACAAACGTGACATGGATCCGCAGTTCCACGCCGAAGACCCTGCCTGCATTGAGAGACCAGGTTGTCATTTGGATACAGAACGATTCTATACAGTAAATTAGATGTCCGACAGCAGGACAGGATTCTCATGCGGATCATTGCGGGAAAATACCGGAGCCGGAAGCTGATTGCGCCGGAAGGTCTGGAGACGCGACCTACGTCCGACCGTCTGCGCGAGACTTTGTTCAACGTGGTAGCCAGCGCCGTGCCGGGATCTGTCTGGCTGGATCTGTTTGCCGGCACCGGGGCGGTTGGCATAGAGGCCCTGAGCCGCGGAGCGCGCATGGCATATTTTGTGGAATCTGCGAAACGGGCGGCATGCGCGATTCGCGAAAACCTGGACGCTTTAGGGATCGAACAGGGATTTGAGGTCCTCGAGCGGGACGTTGCTACGGCATTACGCGCGCTGGATGCCGCATGGGAAACCAAGGCCGTGGTTTGCGACTTCTGCTTTCTCGATCCGCCGTACCGCAAAATGGGCGACTACGAGCAGACGCTCGGGTTTCTGGCGCAGTCGCGGCTCCTGCGGCCGGGGAGCCTGGTGATCGCCGAGCATGACAAGCACTTTGATCCGGGAGAAGTCTTTGGCGTCTTGCGCCGCCGGCGCAAGCTGCGGCAAGGCGACGCGGTGTTGAGCTTTTACCGCCGCGATTGACGTTTTTCAGGCGAAGGAGCCGGTGCGAGGTCTGAAATCCCCAGTATCGGCGCAGTTTTCCACAGCTTTATCTCCGGAAACCCGCATAAAATCTAGTGAAACTGCTTGCAGGAATTTATCACTCATGTAATATGAGGGAGGAGTAAGCGTAAAAACGCGCTCCGAATATCTAAGGAGGAACTGATGGCATCTGGTATGACCAAGACGCAAGTTGTTCGCCATTTGGCCGAGAAGCTCGAAACGAGCAACAAGGGCGCCGCTGCATTTCTGGAGCACCTTGCGGACATGGCGATCAAAGAAACCAAGAAAAGCGGGATATTCGTAATTCCCGGCCTGGGGCGTTTGGTAAAGTCCAACCGCAAAGCCCGCATGGGCCGCAACCCGCAAACTGGCGAACCAATCAAAATCGCCGCCAAGACCGTTGTGAAATTCCG
>DATMPO010000077.1:0-5150 GCA_035567035.1 Verrucomicrobiia bacterium
GGCCGTTACTGCAAACGCGGCTTAAGCGGTTACTCAACCGATGAGGCGTTGCTGGCAGAGTTGCGTGGTGGTCTACTGGACGCTGATCCTTTGTGGCGGCGATGGAATGCCATTCGCCACCACGTACACCTTGCTGGGTCCCAATTCGATGTCGGCGGGCACGTCGAACTCCGTGGATACAAGCGCGCTGCCAGTGGCCACGCCCATGCTGCTGTGGTTGTGGGTCCTGCAATAAAAGACGTGTCCGCTGTTGCTGTTCACAATGCGCACCAGGGGATAATTGGTCGCATTCTGAAGATCATCGCCGTAAGCAGTTGCCTGCGTCAGGCCGTTGAACTGCGTTCCGGAAATCGAATAGTTCGCCTGGCCTGGGCTCACGGACTTTGGAAACGAGAGGATCGTTGGCCGCCATGATGACTTCCATGAGCCCGCGGTGGTCAGGATTTCCGCGTCGGTGGTGAAATCGGTAAACATAATCTGGCCGGTCGGAAGCACGAGCAGATGGCCGACGAAGGAAGCATCGTTCACGGCGTTGGGGGGCGCCGGGAACGCATTCAACTTGGAACCGTTCCATTCGTAGAATCGCGACGGCGCACTGAACGTGCCGCTATAGGGACTGGTCATCACGATCACTTTGCCGTTGGTTTCGATCGAAGCCGGGGCATCATTGGCCGCGTCCTTATTCGGGAAGTCGGGACCTTTCGTCCATATCCCAGTGACAGAGTTGTAAATTGCCGTGTGGCCAGGCGCACAATCACTGCTCCCGGTGTAATAAACGGTTCCGTCCGGGCGCAGAACGCCGGGCCCGACTTCGAAGCTTCCACCCCCGGTTCCGCACTTGGAGTCCCACAATTGCACAATGGTACTGCCGGCGCTGCTCCAGGTTTGGGTGCTGGGGTCCCAGAGTTCGGACTTGCTTCCGCTGTTGCCCGCCGCTGTACACGCGGGCTGGTCACTCGGACACGCCACATACGCGTCCACCGTCAGCACTTTGCCGTTGGGAAGCAGCGTCCAACCTTCTTCGTCGAATTCGTCCAATTTTGTGGATTGGTTCAGCTCGGTCCAGCTCATGCTCGCTTCATCAAAGTAGGCCGCGAGTGGTGCGCTCTGCATCTGCAGCGCCACGCCGCAGCAGTCTGCCTGCATATAGGTTCCATCCGGCAGAATAACGGACTCGGCATCGCCGATATTAGCCCATGGCGTCGGGGTGCTGGGGGGCGCTACTGAGGTCCAGGTGTTGGCAGCAGGATCGTAGAGGGCGCCAAGATTGGTCCACGATGGCGCGCACTGTCCTGCGGGACACTGATACTCGCCGCCCTCCACCAGCACCTTGCCGTCTGGCAATACTGCCGAGCCGAAGTAAAGCGGAGCGTAATCGGGCGGCATGCTCGCCGCCTGGGTCCAAGTTCCATTGATATAGCTGCCTGTGACATCTGGCGTCAGGATGTACCATGCCGTGTAATCCATTCCGGAGCAACCGGCACCGCCGCAGTTCGGCTCCTCGTGGGCTAACACCCGACCGTCAGTAAGCAGTAGCATGGCTCCCACAGAAACCGGAGGAGCGTTGATCAGTTTTGTCCAGTACGGACCAATAATACTGGGTTGCGGCACGTAGCTTTGACTGTTTGGCGCGGCCGGCTGCACCGGCAAGGGCTCCGCCCCAACGGCGTACGGCGGTGAAACGCGGTGTGAATTTTGACTGAGGACTGGGATCGCGGAACTACCTGCCAACAGAACGCAGAGTGCAATCGTAAACTTGCCGCACACATCGCGCATGGGAGATTTCTCCTTAAGAAGTCTTGAGGTGCGATGACACAGCCTGGAAGCGTCAACTTGTTCGGAAAGTCGTACAGGCACGCACGCATGATTGGGACTTCAGCTATGTGGAGTCCATAGGTAATTTGCTGTAGATTCTCGGGAAGGAATCCCTACCTGGCTGGATCTGGCCGGCGCGAACGCCCACTCCAGATCCCGGGACATTAGCCGGTGGGAATGCTGACCCAGGGTTGCGAACCCCTAAAACATCGCAAAAATGCTGGGATAGATTGTGGCAGCCGGACCTGTAAGCCGAATTCTGTCCGCCTTGCGGCGGGACGGTCATTCCTCTGGGCCGCGCATTACTGCGCGGCTCAAGCGACCTACCCGGAGGTTGTGGCGCACCGAGCCGGCACGCTGCCCCGGAAAGCCCGAAGGCCCGCCAGGAAATCCCTCCCTATTTGGTCTTGCTCCGTGTGGGGTTTGCCCTGCCCGCCGCATTACTGCGGCGGCGGTGCGCTCTTACCGCACCTTTTCACCCTTACCTGAGCCTTGCGGCCCCGGCGGTATGTTTTCTGTGGCACTTTCCGTCGAACCAGCTTGAACCGGTCCTCCCGGACGTTATCCGGCACACTGCTCTGCGGAGTTCGGACTTTCCTCCCGTCTTGCGACGAGCGACCGTCCGGTCCGGCTGCCAACAACTTCATTATAGTGCAGGCGGGATCTGGCCGGCGGATGGCGCGTTCTCTCATGCCACCTCTTTGGGTGCGAGGAAGAATGTGTACACCAGCAGGGCCAAGCCGATCAACAGCGGAATCAATCCGGAGAGATAGACCGGCTCGTCGCTGACCAGCCCACGCAGAAGCGCCATGACACCGATGCCGACGACGGTGGTGATCAATCCGCCCAGTTTCATGCCTTCGAGACGGCGTTTTGTAACGTTCTTATTCTGCTCATGCAGCAGTTCGATCGCGGCTTTGGCACCCTCGCCTGAACTCTCCGCGATTTTTTTCAGCGTTTCGTTCCTGTAGTACTCTTCTCTCTCTTTGCGGCGCGCATCCGACCACACGGCGACGGACAGAAAAGAGAATAGGGCGATGCTTCCTACGACTGGTATCGCGACTGCTACGACTCCGACCATGTTTCCGTCCACATCGAATGCCATTGTCAGCTCCTTGAAGTTCTGCTGTTTACGTCAGGTAGGACCAGCCTCCCGCAGTTCCGGTTGCATTTTCTTCGTCCGGAACGCATTTTTGAAATAATGCAACCGTCCGCAGCGGAGCAGTGTCATACCGTTGAGGCAGAGTCCAGAGTGAGAATGAACGCGAGCGCCGCCGACGATCAGGCCGATGTCGAAAGAGTGCTGGCTGGGAACATCTCCGCCTTTGAAGGGATTGTCCAGCGCTGGCAGACTCCGCTGGTTAACCTGGCCTATCGCTTCTGTCACGATCGTGGCCGCTCCGAAGATATGGCCCAGGAGGCCTTTCTGCGCGCTTACCGCGGGCTCAGCCAGTGGCGCAAGGATGCGGTCTTTTCCACCTGGCTCTTCGCGCTGGCGACGAACCTCTATCGTTCGGAGCTGCGTCGCATCCCGGCGCGGACTGTATCACTCGAAGACATTGCCGAACCTCCGGATACGCGCGCTCCTGACGAAGGGCAAGAAGATGAGGATCGGGATCTGGCGGTGCGGCGGGCGGTCGGCGCGTTGCCAGCGAAGTATCGCGAGGCCTTGACTCTTTTTTACTTTCACGAGATGGATGTCACCACTGCGGCGCGAAGTCTCGGCCTGCCCGAGGGCACGGTCAAGGCGAGACTATTTCGCGGGCGCGAAATCCTGCGCAGCAAACTTCCGCAACTGTTGGCTGTACCGCATCTGAAGGAGGCATGATGAGACGATTGACTGAACACGACGAGGCCGAGATCAATTCCATTCTTTCCCATGAGGATGAAATACTCCCATCGTCGGGCTTCGCCGTCTCCGTCATGGACGCGGTTCGGCGTGAGGCCGCGGCACCGCCGCCGATCCCGTTTCCCTGGAAGCGTGTGCTGCCCGGACTGGTAGTCGCGGGCTTAACACTGATGCTAATTCTGGTTAGGGGAGTTGCGGCCATCGCGCGGTTGGGCAAAGCAACAACTGCACAGCTTTCCATGTCCATGCCGCCCGTGCCTCCTCCGATCTTCCACGGAGGCATCGGGTCCGCAGCGATCTGGACCGTGCTGGCATTGCTGGTGGCGTTTGTGTCGGTAAAACTCTCGATGCGCGTTGCTTCCGGCAGGATGTGATGCTTGGTAATGGAGCGCCGGGCGTCCCCGCCCGGCCACCCGACTGACAGACGAGATGCCCATCCATCCGTTGGTTCAACCTACATAACACCTAGCCATGTAGACTCCGCTAGCGCGAATTCTTAAACGCTAGGTCGCAGAAGCCCAAGCTTGGGCTGTTAAACTGATTCCACTCAAAGAGTCCGCAGCGAGAAGCCTGCGACCTGGCCGATGAACATCACCGAAGCCGTCAAGATCGCGTTCCTGTCGTTGTGGGCGAATAAACTTCGCTCCGCGCTCACCTTGCTCGGCGTCGTGATCGGAGTTGCCGCCGTGATTGCCGTGGTCACTTTCGTCAACGGCATCAATGGTTACGTGGCTACGAAGATTTTCAATCTCGGCGCCGATGTTTTCATCGTCTTCAAGAATTCGCCCGCCGTCACCAATATCGACAAGTACCTCGAGGGCGAAAAGCGCAAGGATCTCACCATGGAGGACTACGAAGCCGTCCTCGAAGCCTGCAAGCATTGCGAATGGGTGGGAGCGGCGCTCCGCAACGAGAGCGGACACGTTAAGTACGGCGAGCAGTCGATCAGCGATACCATCGTCCGCGGCATGACGCCCTCCATGGTGCCGATTCTTGATATCGACCTCGTCGCCGGACGCATGATCAACGATGTGGATATGAGGAACAACTCCGCCGTCGTCGTCGTAGGACCGGACATCGTGGATAACCTGATACCTGGCGTGGATCCCATCAACAAGGAACTCCGCATCGATGGCTGGGTCTATCGTGTAATCGGCGTTGGCAAACGCAAAGGCAAAACGCTCGGCCAGAGCATGGATAACTATGCGCTGATGCCGATCACCGCGTTTCAGAAACAGAATGGTTCCCACAGCAGTATCCGCATCTCGGGCAAGGCGGCTGCCAGCGGCGCCGGATTCGAAGAAGCGATGGATGAGACGCGCGCCATCCTGCGCGCTCGCCGCCACGTCCACCCTGGAGACGACGACAATTTCGACATTGAGACCAACGACAGCCTGTTGAGTATCTGGTCGAACTTCAGTGGAACGTTCTTTTATGCCATGATCGGAATCGCCGCCATCTCGCTGGTGGTGGGCGGCATCGTGAT
>DATMPO010000078.1:0-2242 GCA_035567035.1 Verrucomicrobiia bacterium
GACTTCCGCGCGCGATTGCGTTGTGCCGGCTGAATCGGTCCAGGAGAATTCCGCGTCGAGGAATTTGCTTGCGGCGGCGGAATCGGCTGTCGCGAGAGCCTGAATGAAGGCGTGATCGGCTTGCAGGACGGCGTCGTCATCGCCTGCGGCGGCGGCCGCTCTACAGAGCGGTCTACTAAAGGCGGTAACGAAGACGAAACTCACAACCAGGGTGAATCTTAGGAAGCGAATCATGGTCTGCCTTTCGTATCTTTGAGTTGTGAATCTGGCACTAGAGTGAGAAGGGCCGGAGGCGAGTCCGGCCCTTCAGGTCTGAAACTGCTTGTTGGGATTAGAAGAGGAACTTCAACCCCAACTGAATGGCGCGATTGCTCCCCGAGCCCAGCACCGGGTTGACGGAAGCGTTGTCCGGGGTGGCACAGCCACAGCCAAAGCTGCCACCGCCTGTCGATGGATCGGAGACGCCTCCTGGGCCATAGGTACTGGCGCCGCCCCACTCATTGGCGAACTCGGGATGATTGAAGACATTGAACATCTCAGCGCGGAACTGCGCCCTGAACCGTTCGCCGAACTTAAAGCTCTTGCTGAAGGACAGATCCACGTTGTGGAAGCCGGTGTCGCGGAAGATATTGCGGCCCATATTGCCAAACGTCCCTTGCGCGGGAGGAACCAGCACGGAACTGCGCTGCACAAAGCATCCACCGGTCTGGAGCGTGCCCCCATTGGTCGTATCAGGAGCCTTGGCGAGACAGGCATTCCACGCCGTCGCGGTTTGTGTGGCAGAGAAAGGAACGCTATTGCCAAACGCATCCGTCTGACTGCAACTTGGGGAATTGAGTGGCGTGATCGCAGAAGTAGGACCATTAGGAGGACTCGTGCAAAAAGGAATGCCTCTGGGCCCATCTGAATGGAAGTCCGACGGGTTGCCGAAGAAATCCCAGCGATCCGCGTTGTCGCCGGTTCCGCTGAAATTGTTCACCTGGTCATTCACGTTCCAAGGCTGCCCACCCTGCATCGTGATGATGGTATTGACTTGCCAGCCCTCAAGGAGTTGGCCCCGCATCTTCTTCTGGGGAAGCGTATAGGTCAGTGAAAGAGTAAAGCGGTGCCGGATATCGAAGTCGCTGCTGCCGTGCTCCAAGCCCGGATGCATGCTGTCCTTGGGAAGAAATGCTACCCAGTTCGAGGAGCCTTCATCCAAAGCGTGGGAATAGGTATAGCCAGCCAAAAAGTCGAGCCCATGAAAATTGCGAGAAGTTAGAGTGGCTTGCAATCCATTGTAAGTCGAACCGTAAATATTCGAGAGATAGTTGATGAATCCGAGATACGGGAATCTAGCAGCAAAGGGTTGCACGCCGCCAAGGGGGGGCTGATTGAGATCAATGACGCCGCTGAGCTTCGCGGCGTGGTTGCCGACGTAGGAAAGGTCCATGGAAAGCTTGCCGGAGAACGCATGTTGGACGCCGAGCGTCCAATTCTCGACGTAAGGAGTGCGGAAGTTGTGTTGCATGGCGAAGGTGTCACACGGGCCAGCATCCGGGACCGGATTGGGATTCGCGAGGGTCGCGGGCGGTGTGACGCCATCGCCACATTGAACTGATCCCGTCGCGCTGGCTGGATAAATGGGAGTGGTTTGATTCTGCCAAACAAGACTCGGTCCTGGGATGGTAATACCCGTCGCAAGAATGTTTCCGATGCCGGGGGTGATGACCGGTGTTCCTGTTCCCCCGGGCCCAGAACAAGCAGGGGCCGCAAGTGTACCTGCAGGGCATGTAATTATGCTCGCCCCGGTCGGAACGGTTCCCACACCGAGGGTCACAGTGTTTTGCGTGTTTTGCTGGGAGAGGAACGTGCTCATGGATAGAAGTTGATAGATGATGCTGCCGCCGGCGCGGACGACCGTGGTGCCCTTGCCGGTAACGTCCCAAGCCACGCCGAGGCGGGGAGAAAAGTTCCGGTGGTCACCGTTGTAAATGGAGCTAATGTTTTTGCCAACCTGCTCCAGCCCAACACTCGGATCGAAAGTGCCGAGCAGATTGTGGTCTTCGGTGGGGACACTCTGGTACTCGTACCGGAGCCCGAGATTCAAAGTAACTCGTGGCTTGATGCGCCAGTCGTCTTGCACGTAACCGGCATAAAGCCACTGGGACAAGTTGCGCGTGGGATCCCCCGCCAGAAAGGTGGTGCTGCCGGGTGTGCCAGCGAGGAAGGCCTCCAAACTAGCAAAATGGACCCGGCCTCG
>DATMPO010000079.1:0-14880 GCA_035567035.1 Verrucomicrobiia bacterium
CGGGAAGCGAAATCCGCTGGGCCGGTGATGACCTGGTGGTCGTGGCGGCGGTGGATGAACCAACCGCCGAGGACGCTGCCCGCGCCGTCAAAATCGTCTACGAACCGCTGCCGCA
The DNA here is from genome assembly GCA_035567035.1 of Verrucomicrobiia bacterium. Lineage (GTDB taxonomy): Bacteria > Acidobacteriota > Terriglobia > Terriglobales > Acidobacteriaceae > Angelobacter. The sequence continues at coordinate 116 of DATMPO010000079.1, forward strand.
TTGGGTCAACGATTTTGACCAGCCCCATGACGTTGCGGAAGACACCAGCCCGCTCATGCAGCGGGACATTGTGGACATGCTTTCCAACCAGGTGCCGGAACCGCAGATGATTGCCCGCATAGGACAACGCGGAATCGGTTTTGACGTCAGCCAGGCCCTGGTTGACACCATGCATCAGAGAGGCGTCAGCGAGAACATCATCAAGGCCTTGCAGGCCGCGCCGAAGAAGGAGCCCCAGGAAAACGAGTCGCCTTTCAAAAAGGATGCCGAGCAGATCAAGGGCGATCCTGACGCGGCCTTCCAGCAGGCGGAAGTGGTGTCGGAGGGAATCTATGGCTGTCCGGTGATCACCCACTGTTGCCTGGAGACGCACGGTTCCATCGCCGAATGGACGGATGACGATCATCTGTTTGTTCACATCTCGACCCAGAATGTTTCCGGCGTGGGCGGAGAGTACGCGGGAGCGCTCAAGATTCCGCAGGCCAACGTGCATGTACATCAGGACCACATCGGCGGCGGGTTCGGCAGCAAGTTTGGCGCCGACCGCTGGGGAATCTCCACCGCGCAGGTGTCGAAGAAAGCGGGAGGGAAACCGGTCCGCGTGATGCTGGAACGAGACGCCGAACTGGAAGTGGCCGGCGCGCGGCCTTCCATATTCGCGAAAGTAAAAGTAGCCGCGAAAAAAGACGGAACCATAACCGGTTGGCAGTCGGATTCCTGGGGTACCGGCGGGCCCGGGACTTCGGGCGCTCCGCCGATGCCGTATGTCGTCAACATTCCTAACCAGCGCAAACAGCACGTGAACATTCGGACGAATATTGGTCCTGCCCGTGCCTGGCGTGCGCCGAACCATCCGCAAGGCTGTCTGGTGACCATGAGCGCGCTGGAAGACCTGGCGGCCAAGCTCAATATGGACCCGCTGGATATGTTGCTCAAAAACATCGAGCTTACGGCGCCGCCGAACGACCAGTTCCACCGAGCGGAGACGTATCGCGACGAACTGATGATCACGGCGGACATGATCGGCTGGAAGAAAAACTGGCATCCGCGCGGACAAGGTCGGGATGGTCTAGTGAAGCGCGGCCTGGGGCTTTCCATACACACCTGGGGTGGACGCGGGCATACCAGCAACTGCGGCCTGACCATCCAGCCGGATGGCTCCGTCAGCATTCAGATGGGAACGCAGGACCTGGGAGTCGGCACGCGCACGGTGATCGTGATCATTGCCGGAGACACGCTGGGTCTGCCGATAGAGAAAATCAAGCTGGATATCGGCGACAGCCAGTATCCGTTTTCCGGCGGTTCCGGCGGCAGCACGACGATTGGCGGTATCAGCGCCGCAACGCGCCGCGCGGCCGTGGACGCAGTGAACCAGCTCTTCGAAAAAGTTGCACCGGTATTGAACGCCCAGCCCGGCGATCTGGTAGCGGTTGGCGGGGTGGTCCGCGTAAAGTCCGATCCTTCACGCAGCTTGAGCTGGACGCAGGCCTGTTCGAAGCTGGGAATGCAACCCATCCAGGTGGTGGGAAAGAACCCCGGCCCGGGCGACCTGATTTCCAGCGGCGTCGGCGGGGCCATGATGGCGGACGTTTCCGTGGACATGGAAACCGGCGTGGTCAAGATGAACAAGATGGTCTGCGCGCAGGACTGCGGCCTGGTCATGAGCCTGAAGACGGCGGAAAGCCAGGTCTACGGCGCCATGATCATGGGCGTCGCCAACTCGCTGTACGAAGAGAAAGTCATGGACCAGAAGACCGGCCGCATGCTCAATCCCAACATGGATTTCTACCGTCTTGCCGGTATCGGCGACGTCGGCGATCTGGGCGTCCACATGATGACCGGCAAAGGCTATGACGAGCGCGGGCCCATCGGCCTGGGCGAGCCGCCCACGGTTTCTCCGATGGCGGCAATCGCCAACGCCGTGGCCAACGCCATCGGCGTCCGCGTACCGTTCCTGCCGATCACGCCGGACCGCGTGCTCGCCGCGCTGCATGGGTCTTCAAACAAAGACCCAAACACCAGGACCGCAATGGACACGATGCACGAGGGAGGCAGCCATGAGACCGTTTGAATACGCCAGTCCGCAGAAAATAGCCCAGGTCGCCCCACTGCTGGGACAGACCTGGGGCGAGGTTGAAGTCCTGGCCGGCGGGACTGATCTCCTTTCATTAATGAAAGATGAGATCACCGCGCCGAAGCGGCTGGTCAATATCAAAGATGTCGCAGAGCTGCGCGGCGTCATGCCCATGCATACGCCCGGTCTGCGCATCGGTGCGCTGACCACTCTGGCTGAAATCGCGGACAATGCCGATGTGCGCCAGCATTATCCCGCGCTGGCTGCGGCAGCCGGAGATGCGGCCAGTCCGCAGATTCGCAACCTGGCGACTTTGGGCGGCAATTTGTGCCAGCGTCCGCGTTGCTGGTATTTCCGCTCGGGACACGGATTGCTTGCGCAAGGCAAAGACGGCAAATCGCTTGTCCTGGACGGCGACAACCGCTATCACGCGATTCTCGGCAACGCCGGGCCGGCGTATTTCGTCAGCCCGTCCACCGTCGCGCCGGTGTTGATCGCGTACCACGCGACAGTCGAAGTTCTTGGACCGAAGGGGGTACGTTCGGTGGCGGCGGAGAAGTTCTTCGTCATCCCGAAGAACGAGCAGGAACGGGAACACGATCTCAAACCGAATGAGATCGTCACCGCCGTAGTGCTTCCTCCATCTGCCGCTACGCATGTGGCCGCGTACGAAGTACGTCAGAAAGAAGCTTTCGACTGGCCTTACGCCACCGCCGCGGTTGCGCTCACGATGAACAGCGCGACGGTACAAAGCGCGCGTGTGGTCCTGGGACACGTTGCGCCGGTTCCGTGGGTCTCACCCGAGGCAGCGCAAATGCTGGTCGGTAAGAATCTTTCTCCGGAACTGGCGGACAAGGCGGGACAAGCCGCCGTCGCCAAAGCCCGGAGCCTGGGCCACAACGAACAAAAAATCCAGCTTGCGCGGGTGGCCGTGAAGCGCGCCATTCTGAAAGCAGGAGGTTTGGCATGAAAGCCGATGATCCTTTGATGACCGCGGGACTGTGCTCGGCCCTGCACTCGAAGAGCCAGTACATTTTGTCCGAGTCCGACCCCAGCGTGCCACCGAGCAATCATGGACTGTACTGGTGCGTGATGACGCAGACCTGCGTTGGTCCCGACGGAAAAATTGCCGAACCGGCCAACTGCTGCTCCGCCGACCGGGAGTGCCATTGCGACCACGAGACGTAGAGTCGGTCACTCGCCGGAAAGACTGTGTCGCCGGTCGCGGCCGCCGACGCGGCGAAAAAGCCTTAACGGGCCAAGCAGTCTCGGCTGCAGCCAGCGGCCTGCCGCCGATATTCCAAGCCACATATGAATCGCCAGCAGAAGCTCCTTCGCGGTAGGAGATCCGTTACGAATCGCGTCGGCGAGAATCGGCGCCAGCGCCAGCCATTTTTTCTGGCGAAGCGCCGCGTACGTGCAACGTGAGAGGACGAACCCCGCATAGCCGCGTCGCGTCATCAGATGTTTATGGGAGCGGGCAAAGTGCAGAGAATAGCGCCAGTCCCGGGACGTGCTGTTGCGCTCACGGCCATCCTCATCACAATTCCAGATTGCTAGAGGTTCAGCCACGAACTCCCAGCCAACCGTGGGTTCCAGGCTGGCCCGCATGGCCCATTCACAATCATCATGTCTGAGTTCAATGAAGGGAACGCGCAACAGGAGAGAACGCGGAGCCAGAGTCGTGGACGGCAATACGGAGCCCGTTCCTCCATTGCGCCCGCTACGGACGAACAGGTATTCACTCATGGGTAGAGAAGGCGGCGGAATCCGCTGGACTTGCTCCACGCCCGCAGCCCGCGTGTAAAACTGGCATGTCACCACCGGCTCCGCATAGCGCGATGCCAGAGCCAGAGCCAGTTGCTTCTCAAGCTTACCGGGAAGCCAGGTGTCGTCATCGTCCAGATGAGCGATCCACTTGCCGCGTGCCGCTGCAATTCCCCGGTTGCGGGCCACCGGCGGCCCGCTCTGCTCGATGTTTTCCAGAATGCGAAGGCGCGCTTCCCCCGGAAATGCGCCGCGCAAAACTTCGGCGCTGCCGGCTGTGTCGCCGTCCAGGACAACAATGATCTCAAGATCATCGCGCTCCTGCGCTATCACGCTGTGCACCGCGCGCACCACCAGAGCCGGGCGTTGCCGCGACGGGATTACAACCGAGATGAGCGGAGTCGTTTCGTCTATGGAAGTATTCATGCTGCCATCCCATGGGTTGCCAAGGTGATTGTAGTCGAGACAAAGTGGTCGCAGCTTCGATCCAGATAACGGGAGGCATGTTATACTGGGCTTCGAAATGACAACGACGACCAAATCCATGATGAGACGGCGCATGAATCGCGCTAGGCCTTCGGGATTGGTCTGTCCATGAGTTCTTAGACACAGATTCAATTGTCTCGAAGGCCTCGACAAAAGTTGGGGCCTTTTGATTTTCGGCCGGTAGCCAGGCTGAAAAGGCACGTGATTGTTAATCACGCCATGCGCAGGTTCGAATCCTGCCCGGCCAGCCAAACCCTCTGTAGCTCAATGGCAGAGCAAGCGGCTCATATCCGCGCGACGGATGTTCGATTCATCCCAGAGGGACCAGAGTTTTAGATTTGATCTTGCGGGATTGGCAGATGTGGCTATGCACTCGCCTTTTAAGCGAGACGAAGCAGGTTCGATTCCTGCATCCCGCACCAAACTTCCTGCCGCGGATTACACGGATGAAGCGGACCAGGAGGGATCTGGAGGCGGAGACGTGGCACTGCGACGGTTGGAGGTGTATAAATCATAGCGGTCTCAGTCGAAATTCGCTTCGTAATCGGGGCTACACAATTCATGAGACGGGTTTTGCGGGCGCTTCATCCAACAGGACAGGACAGAGTCTTCTAAGCTCTGAATGCCGGTTCGAGTCCGGCAGCGCCTTCCACAACTTTACGGGGATGTGGTCCAACGGATCAGGGCACGCGGCTTCGAACCGTGAGATCAGAGTTCGATTCTCTGCATCCCCGCCAAATGTCCGGCATTCGTTGTAAAATTACAGGTAAGGAGTTCGCCATGCGCAAAGCTTTGTTTCTGATTGCAACCGTTCTCATGGGTTCGCTATTTTCATTCGCCCAGCCGAACACGCCGACCAAAATCAGCGGCCAATACGTTGAGACGCGCAGCGCCGACGTCTATGTTGGGCAATGCTTCGCCAACGGCGAAGTCAACACCAGCGGGCAGGAGGCCATTCTCGCGTGGCATATCACTGACGGAAGCTGGGACGGCGTTTCCCTTGCCGGGCTCAACGTTGTTGGCGCGGTGAAGGCCAACGCCACGCTTGGCGATCCGTACGGCAAACCGTATCCGGCAAAGTCCGTACTGTTTGTTGACCAGCAAGCGACTCCGCAGCAGCGCCAGGCGCTCGTAAACTTTGCCCAGGAAATGGGCGGCGAACTGTTGCGCCACGTCGTCCGCGTTGTGGATACGCCTATCGACATGGAAGTTACGCAACAGCACCATGCACGCGCCATCGTGCACGCCGGTGACTATGTCACGGTCGAGACGCGCGGCATCAACGACAACGACCATCTTTGCGGCAACGAATCAACGTTTTATCCGCCATTGACCGATACCACCCACGCCATGCCCGCCGTTGCGATGACTGACGAGTATCGCGGCAAAGACCTCAGCACTTCATGGACGCTGCATGACAAGCGCAGCGCGTTCGTCGGGACGTTTACCCGTTGAGCGTCGATATTGGGCCGTCATCCGAAATCATCGGGACGGCCCAGCCGTTCTGCGTTTCTTTCCCGGACCTGCCAAGTTCTGACACCTCGATTCATTGCAGATGAAGATACAGATTCGCCCCGCCGTTGGCGAAGATATACCGATTCTCAGGTCGCTGATCGATGTGTCCGTCCGGGGACTGCAAGCCGGAGACTACAGCCCTGCTCAGCTAGAAGGCGCATTGCAACGCGTCTATGGCGTGGACAGCCAGTTAATTACGGACAAAACGTATCTGGTCGCCGAAGCTGCGGACGCCGGAGTTCCCGCAAACATTGTCGGTTGCGGCGGATGGAGCAAGCGCAAGACGCTGTTCGGCGGAGACGTGTGGGCGGAACGGCAGGACACTCTCCTCGACCCCGAACACGATGCCGCCAAGATACGCGCATTTTTTATTCATCCAGCCTGGGCGCGCCGCGGCGTCGGCAGCATGATTCTCGAGGCATGTGAATCGGCGGCCCGGGCCGCCGGATTCACACGGCTGGAAATGGGTGCGACATTAACTGGTGTGCCGTTCTATCAAGCCAGAGGTTATGTCGTACTGGAAGAGATACAGATACCGCTTGGCAACGGCGAGCTGTTCCCCGTAGTGCGCATGGCCAAGCGGGCATAGGGTTCCCTTCTCCGCAGAACTTGCGCGTCAGTGCTCCGACCGTTGCAGCAGTTCGGCCAGATATTCTCCCCAGATTGCCGGCCAGGTATGGGTGCCGTGTCCGCGCGTCTGGTCGGTGATCGGCAGCAGGACGTACCTGCCTTTTTTCACGCGCTGGATGTCCTTGTCGATGATCTTGAGTTCCGGCGGATTGATCTGGTCGTCGGCGGAATTGACGGCGGTCAGCGGCGCTACGATCTTTTCCAGGTTTGGCTCGGGGTTGTAATTCCGCGATCCGTCAAAATAGTAGAGCATGTCATTTGCGTCTGTGGTTTTCATCTGCTTGGCAACATAGTCTTCCAGGTAGGCGTCGGCCGTTTCACGGGTTGGATAGAGCTTCTGCATTTGCAGCGGGCTGCTGCCCATCATCAGCAGGATGTGCAGCGCATCCGCCAGGCCTCTTGGTTGGTGCTGATACTCGCCGTTGTTCCAGTCGGGATCATTGCGGATCGCATCCATGACCATGCGCCGCGTCATGCGGTTGCGTCCGGCGATTTCGATCGGATTGCTGGCCAGCGGCATCAACGCGTCCATAAAATCCGGATGCTGTTCACCCCATAGCCATGTGTGCATTCCACCTTGTGAAGTCCCAAGGACCAGACGGACGTGGTTCACGCCGAGACCCTGCGTCAGGAGACGGTATTGGAGCTCAATCAGATCGTCATATTCATAATGGGGAAAGCGCATGTGCAGGCCGTCACTCGGCTTGCTCGACTGGCCCTGGCCCAGACAATCCGGCAGGATGATGAAGTATTTCGTCGCGTCCAGAAGCTGGCCCGGCCCAAAGAGGACGCCGGCAAAGTGGTCGTTCAAAAACTGCTTTCCCGATCCCCCGGTGCCGTGAATGATGAGCACGGCGTTGCGGACCTTGCCGCCATCGGTTTTCGGCGTGCCCAGCGTGTAATAGTGCAGCCTGAGTTCCGGCAACCGCTCGCCGGACTTGAACTGATAATCCTTCACGACGTAGTTGCCTTCTTGCGGTGTGGGATAAAGAGAATCGGCGGCGCGGGCCGTCACGCAGCCAACCGCTACAAGTAACACAAGACATGCACAGCGGGTCTTCATTTCCGGGGTCTCCTCTGTAGATTGACAATATGCATCGAAGAAATCAGCTCAAAAGCTTATCGCATCCGGGCGCAAAACGTATAGACCAACGCCGGTCCTAAGCTATAATAACCAGCCATCTTAGGAATCAAGGAGCTTCCTTCATGCTCGATCGCCGCCGTTTTCTTACTGTCTGTTCCAGTTTAGGACTTACCAGCACCCTACTGCCCGGCGTCCTATGGGCCATGGCGGACGAAAAAGGCAAGATCACGCGCGACATGATTGACCATGCCGCCCTCATCGCCGACGTCCCAATTGCCGACGAATACAAAGACATGATGCTCGAGTCCCTGAACGGCTTTAAAGAAAGTTTTGACGCCATCTACAATCTGCATATTCCCAACAGTGTTGCCCCGGCGCTGATTTTCGATCCGGTGCTTCCTGGAATGAAGTTTGAGACTGTGCGGAGGCCACTCAAGCTTTCTGCCGCGCCCAACGTTCATTCGAGTGGCGCGCCCAAGAGTATTGAAGACGTTGCATTCTACTCCGTGCGTCAGCTCGCGGAACTGGTGCGAACCCGGAAGGTCTCTTCCGTCGATCTCACGGGCATGTATCTGGAACGGCTGAAGCGCTACGATCCCACGCTGAAGTTCGTCATTACGCTCACGGATGACCGGGCCATGGGCCAGGCGAAAGACGCTGACCGTGAAATCATCGCCGGCAAATACCGCGGTCCACTGCACGGCCTGCCGTGGGGCGCAAAAGACCTGCTGGCGGTGAAGGGATATCGCACCACCTGGGGCGCCGGTGGGTTCGAGCAGCAAAAGTTCGATGAAGACGCGACCGTGGTACAGCGACTGGACGCAGCGGGCGCCGTGCTCGTGGCCAAACTCACGCTGGGTGCGCTGGCCCAGGGCGACAAATGGTTCGGCGGCATGACGCGCAATCCATGGAACCCGCGGCAAGGCTCGAGCGGTTCGTCCGCGGGCTCGGCGTCCGCTACGGCCGCAGGTTGCGTAGCCTTTGCCATTGGCTCGGAGACGCTTGGTTCCATCTCTTCGCCTTCCACGCGCTGCGGCGTAACCGGGCTGCGTCCGACATTTGGTCTGGTGCCGCGCACCGGCGCTATGGCCCTTTCCTGGACCATGGACAAGCTGGGCCCGCTCTGCCGCGCCGTGGAAGACTGCGGAATCGTGCTGAGCGCCATCTACGGCCCTGACGGCCATGACCGGACCGTCCATGACTTCGCCTTCAACTGGGACGCGAACCTGGATTGGCGCAAATTGCGCATCGGCTATCTGAAAAAAGATTTTGATTCCCAGCCTCCTGCTCCTCCCGAACCGCCGAAGGAAGAAAAAGAGCTCTCGCCCGAAGAGAAACAAAAGCGCGAGAAAGAACAGGCGGACCGCGCGCTAGGCCGGGCGCGCCAGCTTTACGACAAGAAATTCAATGACGCCGCTCTCGACAAGCTGCGAGCGATGGGCGTCGACCTGAAGCAGGTAGAGATGCCCGCGCTGCCTTACGGCGCCATGCGGTCCATGCTGGTGGCCGAGGCTGCGGCCGCGTTTGACGATCTTACGCGCAGCGGCAAAGACAAGCTGCTGACCCAGCAATCCAGAAACGACTGGCCCAACACGTTCCGCGCGTCCCGTTTCATTCCGGCGGTCGAATACATCCAGGCCAGCCGAGCCCGCACCATGGCCATGGAGCAGGTGGCCAAAGTCTTCGAGAGCGTGGACGTCATTGTGGCGCCCACATTTTCCACGCAGTTGCTGATCACCAACCTCACCGGACATCCGGCGCTGATTCTGCCGAACGGCGTGCGCGGTGACGACGCGCCGCAGCCCCACGTAATGGAAAGCGGAGAACTGGAACCTGGAGGCCCGGGAACAACCGTCAGCCTGACTTTCCTGGGCGGGCTCTACGGCGAAGGCACGCTCCTGGCTTTTGCCAAGGCCTACCAGGATGCCACTGAATTCCATGTCCAACATCCCAAATTGGAACGCTAAGGCAACCAGGCATCGCGCGCCGGCCTCACCTCGGCCGGCACGCGTGTTATTATCAGCAGTTCCAAAGGCCCATTCCAGTAACACAGGTCCCATCGCTCGACCAGCAAGGGTCTCACGACCAGGGTTTCCCTTTTGTTCGTCGTAAGCTGTTCTCATCCCTAGTATCCTGTTGAGAAGCAAGATCCCACACCAAGGAGCTGATATGAAAGCCATTGTGCGTTTGACCGTCGTTGTCTTGGCGCTAGGGGCGATTGGCGCCATTGCCCAACCCAAGTTCGATGGCCCCGGCCCGATTCCGCCTCCGGTATGCTGTGCTGTTCAACTGCGGTAAAAACAGTTGTGCTGACCGCGCGGCTGGTTTAGGCTGGCCGCGTAGTCATGCAAATTAATTGGCTCTCGGAAGCTTTTAATTGGTTCTCCATGCCGGCGCTTGCCGTGCTGGCGGTTGTGTTTGTTCGCCGAGGTTTGCAACGCGAATTTCCGTTTTTCTTTTCCTTCGTTATTGCGACTGAAGTCATCGGCATCATCCGTCTGATTGCGTACGCGATCTGCGGGTCGCGAACTTACTTTTATGTGTATTGGGGATCGGATGCAGTTGCTACATTGTTGGCATGTCTAGCGATTTATGAGATGTTTGTCCGCCGACTCTTTGTCGGCTTCTACAAAATCCGTTTCTATCGTTATCTGTTTCCCGTGGCAGCCTCCATCGTAATGATGGGGGCATTTCTGATTACCGTCGCAAGCCATGCTAAACCGGACTTCAGCATAGAAAGCCGCCTCTTTGAATTCATGCGGGCCGCGATGCTTATTTTCTTCACTGCACTCATGCTGTTGATGGGACGCGAATGGAGCCGATATGAACTGGGTATTAGTCTTGGGTTCGGCGTTTATATCATTCCCTCCTTCGTCCGTTTCGCTGAATGGTCGCAGTCGCACCATAGCAGCCTGATCAGGGAGATTGGCTTGATTGGGTGGGATGTCGCTTGTTGCATCTGGCTTGTGTGTTTCTGGAAACCGCCAAGCCAGGCCCACAAACTGTCATCAGACCATGTCGACGTTGCAACTGTGCAGGAAGCCAGAGAGTGGCAGGACGCGTTAAAAACATGGTTTACACGCGGAAAGCGTCTGCCGTAGATTCGTAATCCCTGTCTTACAAACCCTGGTTCAGAGCTTCATTCAATCCTGAGTACTTGAGGGCGGTAAGGTTCCCTGCCTTTAGCTTCAGGACCTCATAAGCAGGCAGAAGACCAGTGGAAAGTAGGCTTTGCAGGTCGGGCGAAGTAACCAAAAACGGCATGCCTAGTCTGAATATCATCCAAAGACGAAGCCTCACCAGACCAACGAAAGCATACATTCGGACGGAAACTCCGGCATCAACCATTTCTTGCGCGAGCGAAGCGATCAACTGGTTTTCACTCTGCAAATGGCTGTAGCCAATCCGTTGCAGCAGCGCTGCGTTGCTGGCCATGCGGCGGAGACATTCGCGGGTGCTGCGGGCGCGTTCGCGCTGGATCTCTGAAAGTGCGGTGCGGGAAGACGGATGTTCCCGCTGCTGGTCCAGAAGGCCGGAAAGGGCATCCGTGTCAACCGGGAGGAGCAAGGAAATCACGACGTCAGGCCCCATCTGTGGCGCGCATCTTCTTCGTAGATTGACAATGGCGGCGGAAACCAGCAGCAAAAGCAGGGCTGCGGCCATCGCAATCCAGAGCACAAAAAGGTAGTTCGACATACTCGACCAGATGTTCCCTATAGCTCCATGAACGTTCAGAATGTACCCTGCTGAGGGCAGCGCGTCAATAGAAAAAAAATGTCCCAGACGCCTAGTTCCAAAAAAGGAATCTATATTCACCTTCCCAATATGCAACTTCCATCTTTTCCGTCAGTATCCTTTAATCGTTCTCATTGTCAAGGACTGTCCCTATCTCTCCTCTATCTCACGGTTTGGCCAGGATGATCGCCGGAACAGCCTGCTGATGGACTACTTCATTATAAGCAGGTACATCTGTAGCGAGCACTGCTTTCCACTTGGCCATCTGCTCATCAAGTTGTTTGCTGAGCATGTCAAATACCTGATACGAAACTTCCGTCGGCGCCGAGTCGGAACTGGCAACCACTCCACCCAGGGCCGTCAGGTAGTTGTTCAGACGGATGGGATAGTTCAGTACATCCTGGCTGCTTTTGGCCTTGGTCTGGATCAGCACTTCCTCGATCTCCGTCATCTTCTTGTCGAGTTGTTTGCCGGCGTCGGCCACGGCTTTGGCCTGCGGCTGGCCTTCCAGACGCTTGTTGAGAGCGGTGATTTGCGTCCGGATATCGCGAATCTGGTTCACCGTATCATGCGTCTGGGTGACGCGGTCGCGGACTTTGATCAGCAAGTCGAACTGCTTTTCCAGTTCCTGTTGCGTGACCTGAAGCCGGGGATCGGGCTTGATCTCCAGCGGAGCCGTGTAGGACTTGCCGTCTACCGTGAGCCGCACCTGATAGTTGCCCGGCAAGGCCACGGGACCGTCTGTGTTTCCCGCCCATAGCGGCGAGTGCGGAACGCGCGTGGCGCCTTCATAACGCAGGTCCCAGACGTAGCGGTTCAAACCAGCTTCCGCCGGGAGGGCGCGCGCTGCCGGACGGCCGAATCCTTCCTCGTCGCCACCTCCTTCTTCGCCCTGCGGCTTGGGCGGAAGCTTGCGGATGACCTGACCTTTCTGGTCGAGTATCTCCAGCGTGACGCCAGCGTTCTTGCCGGATTCCGCGGTTTCCGCGGCTGCCGCTTCCGGTCCTTTTTTGCCTTCCGGCTTCCTGGGCGCCGTTTTCAAGAAGTAGTAAATGACCGCGCCAGCCGGAGGATTCTGCCCGACCGCTCCGCCACCGCCTCCGCCGAAGCCGCCGCCAAACTGCGTATGATTCGCGGGGCTGGGCGCGTACAGATGCACGTCTTCATTGGCAACGTCGGATTTATATTGCTGCAAGGGCGCGAGATCATCCAGAATCCAGAATGAGCGGCCATGCGTTGCGGCGACCAGGTCATTGCCATGCACGTAAATGTCCCACACCGGAACCACCGGCAGGTTGGTTTGCATTGACTGCCAATTAGCGCCATCGTCAAACGACATGTAAATGCCTTTTTCCGTTGCGGCATAGAGCAGGCCCTGACGCTTCCGGTCTTCGCGGACGGCGTGCGCGTAGGCTCCCGCAGGAATGCCGTTGGCGATGCTGGTCCAGGTCTTGCCGAAATCTGTGGTCTTAAAGACATAAGGAGCAAAATCGTCCAGACGGTGCCGTTCGGCCGTGGCATACGCCGTTCCGGCGCTGTAGGAAGATGCTTCAATCATGGTGACCGTGCCCCACTCCGGCATGTTTTTCGGTGTGACGTTCGACCAGTTCTTGCCGCCATCGGTTGTGACCTGGACCAGGCCGTCGTCGGTGCCCACCCAGATCAGGTCTTTCTGCAGGGACGATTCCACCACGGAGAAAATCGTGTCGTAGACTTCAATCCCGGTGTTGTCCTTGGTGATGGGACCGCCGGACGCCTGTTGCCTGCTCTTGTCATTGCGCGTTAAATCCGGACTGATGATCTGCCAGTTCATTCCGGCGTCCGTGGTCTTGAACAGCACTTGCGCCGCGAAGTAAAGCGTGTTCGCGGCGTTCGGTGAAAAGACGATCGGCTCGGTCCACTGGAAACGGTATTTCTGGTCCACGGCGGCCGCGCCAATCGGATTGATGGGCCACGGCGTCACGTTCTTTTCCTGGCCGGTATGGTGGTCGTACCGGGTGATCTCTCCGCCGTACGATCCGGCATAGACGATTTCCGGGTCCCGCGGATCAGGAGCAATATATCCGCTTTCACCGCCGCCCACCGGATACCAATCCGGACGGTCAATGCCGCCGCGTTCCGTGGCGCTCGAAATGCCCACGGAACTGTTGTCCTGCTGCGATCCGTAGACGTGGTAAGGGAAACGGTTGTCGGTGATCACGTGATAGAACTGCGCCGTGGGCTGGTTGCCTTGCGTGGTCCAGCTCGCTCCGCCGTTGGTGCTTACGTTGGCGCCTCCGTCATTCGATTCAATCATGCGGTCGGCATCCGCGGGATCAACCCAGAATCCGTGGTTGTCGCCATGCGGAGTGCGGATGGGACGGAACGTCTTGCCCCCGTCAATCGAGCGGTACATCCCGGTGTTGAGAATGTAGACGGCGTCCGGCGAACGCGGGTCGGCAAACACGTGCGTGTAATAAAAAGCCCTCTGGCGATACTGGCGGTCGCTGTTGACCAGTGTCCAGGTGTCGCCGCCATCGTCGGAGCGGAAAAGGCCGCCTTTGTCTGCTTCAACCAGCGCCCAGACGCGATTGCCGTTGGCATATGCCACGGCGACGCCGATGCGGCCAATAGTCGTTTCCGGCAGGCCGTGTTTTTCCAGATGCTTCCAGGTTGTTCCGCCATCGGTCGAGCGATACAGCCCGCTGCCCGGACCGCCGCTGTCCATGCTCCAGGGCGACCGGCTGGCCTGCCACAACCCGGCAAAAAGAACGCTGGGGTTCGTCGGATCAAACGCGATATCAATGCCTCCGGTGTTGTCGTCCTTATAGAGCACCCTGGTCCAGTTTTTGCCGCCATCGGTCGTGCGGAATATACCGCGTTCCGCGTTAGGACCAAACGGATGACCGAGCGCCGCAACAAACGCGATGTCCGGGTTCCTGGGATGGACGATCAACCTGCCGATGGCGTCGGTATCGCGCAGCCCGGAATAGGCCCACGTTTTGCCGGCGTCCATCGATTTGTAAACGCCATTGCCGGAAATGATGTTTCCGCGAATGCACGCTTCACCCGTCCCGGCGTATATGACGTTGGGGTCCGATGGCGCCACGGCGATCGCGCCAATGGAAGCCGACATGTCTTTTGCTTTATCGGTGACCGGACGCCAGGTCAGGCCGCCGTCGGTGGTCTTCCAGACTCCGCCGCCAACGCCGCCAAAGTAGTACGTGTGCGTGTCGCCCACCACACCGGAGACGGCCAGCACGCGCCCGCCGCGATACGGCCCAATCAACCGCCACGTCAGCCCGTGCCAGGGACCCTTGGCTTCCGAATCACTTTCGTCCGCGGCAGCGTCCGCTTGCGCCGTTCCCGCAGTGGGCTTGGCCGTTGGCTGTTGTGATTCTTTGCCCGTTTCAGCTTTACGTTTCTGGTCCTTCCTGTTCTCTTTGTTTTGCTGGGCCCTGTTATCTTGCCCGACGCTATCTTGCCCGACGACAC
>DATMPO010000080.1:0-16782 GCA_035567035.1 Verrucomicrobiia bacterium
CAAGAAATTCCCCGGGAAGCAAGCTCTCTTCAATGAACTTGATGAAAGTGAGCCGTGGATCGACGCTGGATGAAATCACGTCGCCATAGATCTCGTCTCCGTTCTGGAGCGCCACGCCCTGGGCACGGTTGTTCTTGACGAGGATTTTCGCGATCGGCGCTTCCGTGCGAATCTCCGCGCCGAATTCGCGGGCAGCGGCAGCAATGGCGTTGGAAATGGCGCCGGTGCCTCCACGGGAGAATCCCCAGGAGCGGAACGCGCCGTCAATTTCTCCCATGTAGTGGTGCAGCAGCACGTACGCCGTTCCGGGCGAGCGCACGCCAAGAAAAGTCCCGATAATACCAGACGCGGACATCGTGGCCTTGAGCACGTCGGTCTCGAACCACTGGTCGAGGAATTCGACCGCGCTCATGGTCATTAACTGCACCTGGTTGTATTTGTCTTCCGGTGAAAGCCCCTGGAAGCGGCGTCCCAGGAACAGCAGCTTCATCAGTTCCCGCGGATTCAAAGTGCTGGGATCGGGCGGCACCATGCTCAGGATCGGCTTCACGAAACGACACATGGCCTGCATCGCTTTGCCGAATTCCTCGTAAGCTTCGGCGTCGAGTTTCGAATGGCGAGCTATTTCGCGGCGCGTCTTGCCGTGATCGTTGACGCGCCAGAGATAGTCGCCGTTCGGCATCGGTGTGAAGGTGCCGTCGAGCGGAAGAATCTCCAGGCCATGGCGGGGAAGATCAAGGTCGCGGATAATCTCCGGCCGCAAGAGCGAGACCACGTACGAGCAAACTGAAAACTTGAATCCGGGGAAGATTTCTTCGGTAACCGCAGCGCCGCCGAGGACGTGACGGCGCTCCAGCACGAGAACCTTCTTGCCGGCACGCGCAAGATAGGCGGCGTTGGTCAGGCCGTTGTGGCCTCCGCCGATCACGACTACGTCGTATTTGGCTTTCGAGCTGTTGGAGTTGGAAGCCATGTGTGTCGCGAGCGCAACCTATTCTACAACCCGAGAACAAGCCGCAGTCCGGCGTCAACTTCCGTTTGCAGACTCCCGGGAAGAGTGCCCACGTGTTCCGAGATAAACGAGCGGTCGAGGGTGAGAAGCTGGGAAACATTGACAACCGAGTCGCGTGGCAGTTTCGTGACTTGAGCTGGTAGCAGGAGATTGCCGGGCGCGTCGGCAAGCCCCAAGTTACTTGTGATGACTGCCACAACCACGGTTTGAATTCGGCTGCGGTTGAAAGAATTAGCTTGAATTATCAATACGGGCCGTCGGAACCCCGGTTCCGAGCCACGAGGGTCGGGCAGGTCCGCCCACCAAATTTCTCCCCGGGTCACCAATGCTACCAGGAATCACTTTCAATAGATTTCAATTGGGCGGAATGAAACGCCGGATCCAGCTTGGCCGGCTGTTCAGAATAGACTTCATTCAAGCGTTTGGTCACCCTGCCAGTCTGGCGGCGATCAAGGAACTCGGATATGGCCGCAGCATACAACTGGCTGCGCGACATCCGGAGCTGGCGGGCTGCGGCTTCAGCCAGTTTGAAAAGATCGTCGGGAAGCGAGATTGCAGTTTTCACAAATGGAGTATAACACAGGTTATACCGTGATGTGCGCCAGCAGAGCCATCACCATTGGCTCAGAGTGAGCTTGTAACTCTTGGACTCCACGCGACCTGTCCACACCTTACGTTCTGTGGCTTGCGGTGTGGAAGACACTTCGTAAATTGCCTTCAACGTGATGGGCATTTCGTCAACCTTAGGAACCGCAGGGTGCGCCTCCCACCACTTATCTAGCTCGATGGAATAGACCTGATGCTCGCCGGCCTGGATAAGGAATGTAGACGGAACGTTCATCGTGAAGCCTTGGGCGGCTTCGGAGACGACGGCTTTCCGGCCATTTGCTGACGTGAATTCGAACGAGATGTTGCGGTAGCCCCAACTATTCCCGTGCTCCCACACGCTCTGTGGCTCCCCGGAAACATTGGTAAGGACCAGGTAGAACACGCGAGGTTTGTTGTGGGCCATGGTGATACCGCCGCCTTCAGCGGAACTGTTGCTTGGAACAACAGCGAGCGAAAATGGAGCCGGCGAACTCGTCCCGTGGAAACCAGAAACAGCGAAGAGAAGCAGAGTAAGAAATCCGAGTCTCATAGGGGCATCATATCGGACTTTGCCACGTACAGAGGCGGCGAAACCAGCCTCGATTGTTGCGCGACAGGGTGCATGAATATAATCAAGCGTCAAAGCTACACGTCCACATTGAGGTATTCGCTTGCCCGTTGGTACCGCATTTCACGAACGCACATTCGCTCTGTGCCAGAGCCTGAATTATCGGGAGTGGTCGGGCTACTACACAGTCAGCGCGTATGAAGTGCATCATGAGCACGAATACAACGCTATCCGCAACGCAGCCGCGTTGATTGATATCTCGCCGCTGTACAAGTACATCGTCGAGGGCAAGGACGCGACCAAACTGGTGAACCGCGTGATCACGCGCGACATCAACAAGGTCAAGCCCGGCCAGGTCATTTATTGCTGCTGGTGCGATGAGCAAGGCATGGTTATTGACGATGGCACGATTACCCGTCTGGAAGAAAACAAGTATCGCTGGACGGCGGCGGACCCCAGTTTGCGGTGGTTTCGGCAGAACGGTCTCAACATGGACGTCCGGATCGAAGATGTCTCGGAGCAGGTGGCAGCTCTGGCGCTGCAAGGGCCGACTTCCGGCAAACTGCTGAAGAGCGTGGCGGAAGCGGACATCGCCAATCTTAAATATTTCCGGATGACCAGCGGCAAGATTGCGGGCGTGCCCGTGGACATCTCGCGTACCGGATACACCGGAGATCTGGGGTACGAAATCTGGGTCGGGTGGAATGATGCCGTGAAGATATGGGACGCGCTCATGGACGCCGGCCACCGTTTCGATATTCATCCTGCTGGAATGCTGGCTCTGGACGTTGCGCGCATTGAAGCCGGGCTGCTGCTGATTGAGGTGGATTACAACAGCAGCAAAAAGGCGCTGGTGCCTTCGCAGAAATACTCGCCGTACGAACTGGGCTTCGGCAAAATGGTGCACCTGGAGAAGGAGACTTTTGTCGGCAAGACGGCCCTGCTCCAGCAACAGAAGACCGGCGTTCCGCGGCAGCTTGTGGGACTGGAGATGGATTGGGTGGAGATCGAAGAACGATACGAAACGTTTGGCCTGACGCCGGCAGCGCCTGCGCAGGCTTCGCGTGTCCACGTACCGGTCTATCTAGGCGGCAAGCAGGTGGGCAAGGCGACTTCCACCACGTGGTCTCCGCTGCTCAAGAAGATGATCGCGCTGGCCAGCGTTGACACAGCCCATTCGCAGCCGGGCGCAAAGTTACAGATGGAGATCACGATTGAAGCCGTGCGTCAGAAAGTTACGGCAACCGTCACCAAATTGCCATTTTTCAATCCTGAGCGTAAGACGGTTGTGCCGGTGTAGATTTTGCCGCAGATTTACGCAGAAGAACGTAGATCAACAAAAACAATTTTAGCCGCGAATTGACGCGAATCGAGAGCAGGGCTGCGGGAGCCTCAGACTCCCATATCCTTTTATCCCATTCCCAAATCCGCGGACGATTCCAGCGGCGTTCCACAGACGCGGCAGATCACGGCGGAGCAGTCGCCGCAGGTCAACGGGTCGGTGACTTCACGCGCGCAGTTCGGGCAGTAGAGCGCGTCCGATGCGGCGCGTGCGGCAGGTTTATCAGGTACAGCCATATTCCTGTGTTTTAGTATAGAAGCATGGACACGAAACCCGCTCCCGCTCATTCTCAGGCCGACCAAAAGCTGCAACAGGAATTCAACCAGTGGGCCGCCGCCGGCCGCGGCGCCGAGATGGAAAACCATCATTCCGATATTACCGCGCAGACCATCGCGCTGATGGACCTGCACGCTGCCGATCGGGTGCTCGATCTGGGCTGCGGGACTGGCTGGGCCTCGCGGCGTCTGGCCCAGCTCGTGCCCCACGGCGAAGTCGTTGGGTTGGACGTGGCTGACGAAATGGTGCGCCGCGCCGAGCAGGCTTCTGCCGGAATCAACAACGTTCGTTACGTCTGGGGATCAGCCGAGAGCATTCCTGCGCCGGACAGCGCCTTCACCAAAGTCCTCTCCGTGGAATCCTTTTACTACTACAGTGACCAGGGCAAAGCGCTGGATGAGATTCGCCGCGTGATGGCGTCCGGAGGCAGGCTGTTCATCCTCATCAATCTCTACAAGGACAATCACTATTCGCTGCGCTGGGCCAGCGAACTCAAAGTTCCCGTGCAGGCGCTTTCTGAAGCGGAGTATATCGCCCTATTGAAGCAACACGGCTTCAACGACGTTATGGCGCAGCGGGTTCCAGATCGCAGCCCATCTCCTGAGACTTATTCCGGTAAATGGTTTAAGAACGCGAATGAGTTGAAAGACTTCAAGCGCATTGGCGCGTTGCTCCTGATAGCGACGAAGTAAGGGGAATTCCTGAAATTACCCAATTACCAAATTACCCACTTACCCAATCTGTGACGCAGGTGATACCCTAATGAAGTCTCTTCTGCGCGCCCGTAGCTCAGCTGGATAGAGCGGTTGCCTCCGGAGCAACAGGCCGGGAGTTCGAATCTCTCCGGGCGCGCCAGTTCCCAAAGAGCAAATGCAGTAGAGATCCTTCGCTGCGCTCAGGATTTCACCTGGCGGCTCCCGCTTCGCTCACGCCGCCAAAGCGGCTCAAGTTCGAATCTCTCCGGGCGCGCCACTTCCCAAAGAGCAAACACAGTAGAGATCCTTCGCTGCGCTCAGGATTTCGCCTGGCGGCTCCCGCTTCGCTCACGCCGCCAAAACGGCTCAAGTTCGAATCTCTCCGGGCGCGCCATACTTCTGTTGGCCCCATTCATTGTAACTTTCAGGCGCCTCTGCACATCTCATCCGACAAGGAGACATGATGTCAGACATAGCTTACGTAGCCAAGGCGCGAATCGAAAGACGGAAAGGTCCGTTGCGGTACGCGTACCTTGCCGGCGAGTCAAATCCCGTAGCCTTCAGTGTTCACGGAGCGATTGCGGCGCACTATGGCGTCAACCCCGCGGATATCGGCGAATCTCATGCCACTACTATTGATTATCTGGTGGCCGCGGTGGGTGGTTGACTGGTGGGCACATTTGGCGGCGCACTGGAAGTGCGCAAAATCAGCGCCCAGGGTGGAAAACTGGTCTCCGAAGTCAGTGGAGAAGTGGAAAAAGCAGAGGACGGCGTACTGGTCATCAAGCGAATCCACGTGGTGCACACCCTGCGAGCGCGGCAGGATGACCGGCAGACGGCGGAACGCGTGCACGGCGTTTATGCCAACCATTGTCCGCTCTACCGGTCTGTCAAAGACGCGATTGCCGTGACTTCAGCGCTCTCATTTGTGGCGGAGTAGTCGCACGTTGCAGTTTGGGCAAACTGCCGGTTCCTATCCCGGCTTTACTTCCCGTGGATCTGCCAATGAGGATAGTACGTCAATTGCACGCTGGCGGAAATGTTCTTCTGTGCGGTGGGGAGCAACGAGGGGATCAGCCAGCGTTCATATTGAACGAAGGAGTCCAGGTTCCAGTCGGAGTTGATGCGCCAGGCAAAGCGGCCGATGGCGTCGCTCTGGGTCCCACCGGCGTGGCTTTGCGTCCCGGCGTCGTGAAGGAAGCCATTCCCGACTTTGAGCTGGCGGTAGCTGAATTGCAATGTCGTACCGGGGGAGAAATGATACGTGGTCCATCCTTGATAGGAGCGGGCGTCCCTGCCTGTGGAATTACCGAAGAGAAACCCTTTGTTGGTGTTGGAGTCGTGATAGAGGAAATTGTAGTAGAGGAATCTCCCACCCTGGTCCGTCGATGTCAATACCTGCGTTGAAGTGGTTTCAACGCGAAAATCCAGCTTTGAAATAGCCGGCACATGGGAAAGATATAACCCCGGGCTGACCGCCGCGCGCCGCGGGTTGGCGATGGGCGACGGATCGTCGTCGCTGTAGGAATCACTGTAGAGCGTGAGCCAGTTTCTCACGCCGGGAATCCGATAAGAAAAATCAAAACCGGACTTGCGGTCGCCGATGTCACCTCGCGGGTTGGCTTGAGTGGCTGGAGTGTCGCCCAGAGCAAAGAGGTTTCTTTCCAGCGAATGAAGCGTGAAAGGATGCCCTACACCTCCCCACAGTGAGGCCCGGGTAAACCCTATTTCCAGGTTCTCGGTGGGATGGAAGGTGAACTTTTGCAGATTGAAAAAGGGGAGTGCCGGGAACCGGTGTCCGGAGAGCTTCGAGAACAAGTATTCGTCTTCAATCGGACCCAAACGCCGGAGAAAACCCGGCAGGTAAAACGGACTCGTGTGCGCAAGGCGCAGCATGTACTGAGGGTCCGCGTTGTCACTCACCATGAGCGGGCCGCTTTCCGTTGGACCGAGCCACAGACTCTGCTTGCCAAAGGTGAGGGCATATCCACTCACCTGCACGCCGGCATACATATCGAGCGGATAAAAACGATTCGTGGCGGCCACCGGAGTGGGAGATGGAACAGCTGGAAGATAATTGAGAGGAGGCCCGACGTTTTGATCCAGTACGTTAAATATCAGATTCTGGACCGCTGGCGTATTGGCTGCCCGCCCAGGAGCGTGCTCGTACTCCCCACGCACAAAGAAGAAGAAGCGGCCGGACACTGCGCTGGCGGTTGCTCCCGTGATGAAATTACCGCCCTGGTCGAAAGGTCGGCCGAAGTCGTTGGAAATGCTCTGGCCAAAGTGATAACTGTCACGCAACGGCGTACCTGCGATGTTCATGTATCGGGCGTAGACCGAATCTATCTGGGCTGACGAGTCGTACTCGCTGCCTATTTTCAGTTCTGTCCGCAGCGCCTCGATGAGGCGACGAATGTCGGACGTTGGTTCCAGCTCTTGCGCAAGATAGTCGGCGTCCTCCAGCTGACGCAGGCACTCCTGTTTGGTCCAGGGCTGCAAGCCAGTGAACTGGTTGCGAATGTACCCCAGCGCGGCAAGTCGCTTCAGGGCGGGATATACCCAGCTATCCAGCGGCACGTAGACCGACCCGCGTGCTGCGATGTCGTTTTCTTTGTCACGCTCAAATGTGCCATATATCTCGTCGTCGTTGAAAGTCGAGTGCGCCCGGTAGACTTGCCGTCCGATCAACCACCCGAGGGCACTCCCAATTACCACGTCCGACGGAAAGTGCTGGCGCGCAGTCACGCGGGAGATGCTGACCGCGGTGGCGGCGCCGTAGGCAAGGACTTGGGTAAGAGGGCCGGGATACTCATGAGCAATCACCGAGGCAGCCGTCCAGCTGAGCATCGCATGAGTGGAGGGAAACGAGCTGTTAACGCGGCTGGAAGTGAAAAAGCTGCCATCTCCTCCGGTTGCCGTGGGGCGGGCCCGGCCGGTGGCAATCTTCAGGGTCTCATTCACGATGAGGCTGTCAACGACCGCTTCGCCGGCCAGCAGACCGGTTTCCCGCTGTTGGGAGTTGCCATTGACCTGACCGGCAACATACATCACCGCCGGCACCGCCAAGATGGTTCCAAGTCCGAAGTTGGACACATTGCTGCTTCGACTGATGGCCAGGGCATTGGAGCGCTCGCGGGCCATATTGTGCGTGTCGCTCCCCAGCAATAAGCCCGAAGTCGTGCCCAGCGGCACCAGCCACGTGAGATCGCGAATGTGCGCGTGAAACGGACTCGTCCAGATGGCCACCTGGTCCTTCGGCAGGTTGAGGAAGACGCTTTTGATGGTGACTTCCGGTTTTTCCGTGTCTTTTGAGGGTGTCGAGGACGAAGGGGACTGGGGTGACGGCGCCAACGACGGTGCAGGATCCTTTGTGGAACCGTACTCTGCCGCGAACGGTTCATGGTTGGTCGGAAACGTCGGCGCTGGCGAAACCGATGGCGTGGACGCCCCGCAAGTATTCGCTGTAACCTCCCCGTCACCTAAGCCGGCCAACCCGCAAGGGGGTGAAATAGGGCCATTGTGTTGCGCGACCGCGGCTCCGGCGCACAGCAGAAGGGCCTTAAAAAAATGACGGTACGATGTTAAGATTCCGTTACAAGCCAAGGCGATTCCTTGATCCGACTACCCTAAAGACACTAAGGCACTTGCGCGTTTCTGGCAAGAACCGAATCCATCGCATTCCCCGTCCTGGCGCGTTGAGACTTATCCGACAAGCGCCAACAATAATTAGAGAAACTATAGAAACTTTTACACACATCAGGGGTTCCCACCTGTTACTCTCGGTATCGCAAATCAACCGGGTTTCAACACGGCGCAGCGGGCGGTTACGTCAAGGTGCTTCTAGTACGGTTGGCATTCGAAGGACCTGCCATGCGGCGTTCAGCAGCGCAGCTCTTGCGGCTAAGTCTAGTAAAGGCAAGGAACTAGCGATGAAGATCCTTATAACTGGTGGCGCCGGATTTATAGGTTCCCATCTGGCCGAGTATCTGGTGGAACGGGGCGAACAGGTTTTCGTGATTGACGACCTCTCTACTGGCTCGATAAAGAATATCCAGCATCTCAAGGCCAGCGAAAACTTCGACCTCTGTGTGGACAGCGTCACCAACCAGCGGCTGATGGCCGAATTGGTTGATGCCGCGGACGTGATTTACCATCTGGCCGCTGCGGTGGGAGTGCGGTTGATCGTGGAAAGTCCCACGCGCACTATGGCAACCAACATACGCGGGACAGAAGTTGTTCTGGAGCTTGCGGCGAAGAAAAAAAAACGGGTCTTGATTGCTTCAACTTCCGAGGTCTACGGCAAACGTACTCAAGTCCCGTTTCGGGAAGACGATGACCTCATTCTCGGCCCTCCCGACAAAGGCCGGTGGAGCTATGCCTGCTCCAAGGCCATTGATGAGTTTCTGGCCGTGGCTTACTGGAAGGAAAGGCGGCTTCCCACGGTGGTTGCCCGCTTGTTCAACGTTGTTGGACCACGGCAAACGGGACGCTACGGCATGGTGGTTCCCAGTCTGGTAAGGCAGGCGCTTTCCGGTACGGACCTCACGGTGTACGGTGACGGTACCCAGGCCAGATGCTTTACCCACGTGAGCGACGTGGTGGGCGCGCTGATTGCGCTCACCGAGCATCGTGAAGCCAATGGCGAAGTCTACAACATAGGTTCTGCGGAGGAGATTTCGATCCTTGAACTGGCGCGGAAGATCAAGGAAGTAACTGCCTCCGATTCAGAGATTGTCACCGTCCCCTACGGGAGAGTCTATGAAGAGGGGTTTGAGGACATGATGCGCCGGGTTCCCGATCTCACGAAGATCAGCCGGACCATCGGGTATAGTCCGTCCATGAATCTGGACCAGATTCTCCTCGATACGATCAAGTACCATATTGAAGACCTGGGTGTCGCGCACCAGAACGGGCATCAAAAGACGCTTCGCATGGCTTAGGGCGACGGGGCCAGGGCTGCGCCGGGTGCGTGTTACGCTTGAGAATCATGACGGCTTGCCGTATTGTTTTCCAGGCGGCACATTTTTGGTGAGAGGGAAAGCGATCAGATGGCCTCGTATCTGGTGACAGGGGCAGCAGGGTTCATAGGGTCTTCGATTGCACACGAGTTGGTTCGCCGGGGCGAGCGTGTCCGCGGAATCGACAATTTCGAGACCGGGAACCAGGAAAACATTGCGCAAATCCTTGACCGTCTGGATTTTCAGGAAGTCGATATTCTGGACTATCCGCGCCTCCGGAAGGCCCTGACCGGCATCGACTGTGTCTTTCACCAGGCGGCCTTGCCTTCCGTGCCTCTGTCCGTCGCCGAACCTTCCCGGACCCACAACATTAATATCAACGGGACGCTGAACGTACTGCTGGCTGCCAGGGAAGCCAAAGTGAGGCGCGTTGTCTACGCGGCGTCCAGCTCTGCTTACGGAGAGACACCAACGCTGCCCAAGCAGGAAGACATGCGACCCAATCCAGTTTCCCCCTACGCGGTCCAGAAACTGACGGGCGAGTACTACATGCACTGCTTCGCCAAAGTTTACGGTCTGGAGACTGTCTGCCTCCGGTACTTTAATGTGTTCGGACCTCGTCAGGCGCCGGGGTCGCCTTATTCCGGCGTCATAGCCAAATTCATAACCAACATGCTGGAAGGCGTCTCACCTACCATCTTTGGCGATGGAGAACAGAGCCGCGACTTCACCTACGTGGACAACGCCGTTCAAGCGAACCTGTTGGCGGCAACCGCTCCGCCGGAAGCGGTACTGGGGCAGACCTTCAATGTCGGCGCGGGCCGGCAGGTATCCTTGAATCAGACGTTCCAGGCTCTACGCGAGATCATCGGGTTTCAAGGCGTGGTGAAGTATGCTCCGCCTCGGGTCGGAGACGTGAAGCACTCGCTCGCGGACATTTCCCGCGCTAAACGAGCGCTGACCTATTCGCCGACTGTTGATTTTGAGGAGGGACTTCGGCGAACGGTTGCGTGGTACAAACTGGGGGTCCATTCCGCTCGGGCTGTTAGCGATTCGCGTTAATCTGAGTCCCTTGCTAGGGTTACGGAGACCGACGTATTCTTCTCCAAGACCTTTGAATTATTCTTCGCAGTCCGGGGAGCACGGAGCGACCAAGCCCAAGGTCGTCCGGATTATCGCCCGGCTCAACGTTGGCGGACCCGCCCGCCAGGTTTGCATGCTCCATGACAAACTTGATGGTCCGTTCGACACCCGTCTGATTACCGGCTGTCTCGCTCCAGGGGAGCAGGACATGAGCTATCTCCTGGTTTCGGAACAACACGTTTATCGCATGTCACAGATGTCCCGGGAAGTCTCCTTCTGGTCCGATGTAATGGCATTCTGGCGCATCTTCAGATTCCTGCGGCTGGAGCGTCCGGAAATCGTCCACACCCACACAGCCAAAGCGGGTGCTCTGGGAAGGACCGCAGCCTGGCTGGCACGCGTCCCGGTGATCGTGCACACCTATCATGGTCATGTGTTTCATGGTTATTTCGGCCGGCTGAGAACTAATGTCTATCTGGGCGTTGAGCGCGTGTTGGGGCTGCTTTCTACCCGGATCATAGCAATCTCAGAGTCGCAACGAGAGGATCTCGCCGTTAAATACCGGGTTGCCCCAGTGGGCAAGATAGCGGTTGTGTACAACGGTTTTGAGCTCCAGCGTTTTTCTGAAGCCTCTCGCGGGGATGCTCGAAGAGCGCTGGGTGTTGGGCCAGCAGAATTTGTTGTGGCTTGGGCCGGGCGTCTGGTTCCCGTAAAGGATATCCAGCTTCTGGCCGATGTAATTCGCATGGCCGCCAAGCTAAAGAACAAGATAAGCTTTCTAATTGCGGGCGATGGGCCGGAAAGGTCGCGATTGGAATCCATGGTTGCGGGTTGTGGCAACACACGGCTCCTCGGACTCCGCACGGATATAGAAACGATATGGGCAGCCTCCGATGCTGCCCTGCTTACTTCCCGCAACGAAGGCACACCAACCGCCCTCATCGAAGCCATGGCGGCAGGCTTGCCGTTTGTGTCAACTTGCGTCGGTGGCGTTCCGGACCTCGCAGGTGCGATCCTCCGGGAACTCCCGGAAGGAATGGGTTGGGAAGCGGCCAACGGATTCCTGACTTCCAGGTCCGCTGAAGCGATGCTGCGCTGCATTCAGCTCCTGGTGGAGGATCCCGGGGCGGCGAAACGGAAGGGGGCCGTTGGGCAGGCATTCTCGTTGAAGAGGTTTTCCTTGCAACATCACGTGGACGAGATAAACCTGTTGTACCAGGACCTACTGAGATGGAAACGGCAGGCACGGGCGGCGGACGGGCGGTCAGAATCCACCTTTCACCGGCTGGGGGCTGAGCCTGACAAGCTTAATGAGGATTAATTCCCCTGAGTGGGCTTAGGCCACATCGAACTCTTGAGTTGCACTGACCCGCATTTTTATGGCAAGGTACATGACGCATGGAGCGCCGTCTGGTGAGGAAAAAATGAAGTCAAGCAGTGTGTTGAACGGGCAGCAGGACACTTCACCGGGTCCTTCCTATGCCGTGAGCCCGTGGTGCAGTTCTTCGTTGAAGCGAGCATTCGACCTTGTTGGTGCGGTCATTCTCCTGATTGCGCTCCTTCCCCTGCTGATTGCCGTTGGATTGGCCGTTAAACTTACCTCTCGAGGCACCATACTCTTTCGCCAGAATCGACCCGGAAGGAATGGCGCTGAGTTTGTGATCGCAAAATTTCGCACCATGACCAACGGCGGCCAGGGACCAATGATGACCCGTGCCGACGATCCGCGAGTCACGCGGCTGGGGCGTCACCTGCGGAAGTGGAAACTGGACGAACTGCCACAGCTTCTCAACGTACTCAAGGGCGAAATGAGTTTTGTCGGGCCGAGGCCGTTGCCAACGAGCCATTGGACCGGACTGGCTGCCGAGAAGCCAAAGGAATGTTTGTGTGTATTCTCGGTTCGTCCGGGAGTTACCAGCCAGGCAACGGTGAATTTCCGAAATGAGGAAGACCTGTTGACGCCCTCTTCGCCGGAGGAAGTGGAGAAAGTCTACATGCGTGCGATCATGCCGGTAAAGCTCAAGATGGACATTGACTATCTCCGGAAAGCCAGCTTTGCCAGCGATTTACGAATCATTTTCAAGACCGTTTTGCGGGTATTCTACCGGCAAAAGCACAAAGACCTCGTCATACCGGAAGACTCGCCGGCGGCACCTCGGGGAAATACCCGGCCAAGGTCCGCACCGCCGGAATTCCTCTCCGCCATGGAAGAGAAAGAGTGTTTGCCTGGCGCCGAGCATACCGACTAACAAGAAGCGCAGTCCACAATCCGCCGTCGCCGTTGTTCACGGAGCGTCATTTTTAGGTACAATGAACCAGTTTTTCTGATAGACGTGCTGTGATTCTCGGCAGGTCGACATGGTCCCGCAGGTTATGTACTTTGCTGGCTGAAGTGTGCTTGGCATTGTTCAGGAACGCCGGCATCGAGAAGAGCACGAAACCAATTCATCTGCGGCTCCATCCAAGGACGGCATAATTTTGCGACCAGAAATATTGATCCTTTGTATTGTCTTTTTCATTGGCGGGGCTGGACGCGCTGAGACTGCCGGTGGGCTCGTCCCGCAGCTAGGACAGACCGGGCAGGCAGCGCAGACTGGTCAGCCCACTCAAACGCAAGACACCACCAACTCGACCCCTGGCGGCGGTCAGCCGCTTCAGACCCCGACAGTTCGCGGACCCCAGGTTACGGTTCCGTTATCACAACAGGAGCTATTGGAACAGCAACAACAGATCCTGGATGAAACGCGAAGGAACCTGGAGCTAACCAAACCCGTTCCCGAACCCGACACCGAGTTTCAGGAGTTTGTTGCGAACGCGTTGGGAAGGCCGGTGCCTATTTTCGGGCAAAACCTCTTTGAGAATGTGCCGTCAACTTTTGCCCCGCTGGACCGCGTTCAAGTCCCCGAAGACTACACCATCGGTCCGGGCGATGAACTTGTAATCCGGACATGGGGCCAGGTATCGGTTGATGCCCGGGCCATCGTGGACCGCAGTGGCGCAGTCTACATACGCGGGGTTGGCAGCTTCAACGTTGCCGGCGTCAAGTATGGGGATTTGCATGACGATCTTGAGGCTGAGATTGGGCGTTTATACAAGAATTTCCAGCTTTCGGTGAGTATGGGACGTCTCCGCGCGATTCAGGTGTTTGTGGTCGGCCAGGTAAAGAGGCCGGGATCTTATACGATCAGCGCGTTGAGTTCTCTCGTGGACGCACTCTTCGCGTCCGGGGGGCCGTCCAAGCGCGGATCCATGCGCCGCATTCAGGTCAAACACAATGGCAGCGCCCTGACCACGTTCGATTTATATGACTTGATCGTGAAAGGCGACAAATCAAAGGATTCGAAACTCGAGCCTGGTGACGTGATCTATGTGCCTCCGGCAGGGCCGCTGGTGGCGCTTGCGGGGAGTGTCAATACTCCCGCGATTTTCGAGTTGAAGGAGCACACCACACTGGCGGAGGTCATAGCGTATGCCGGCGGGCTGACGAACACCGTCGCCGGCGAATATGCCGTGGTGGAGCGTATTGACGGCCACCATGTCCGGCGGGCAGATGAATTCCCTTTAGATCAAGAAGGGCTTACGCGGGAGTTGCGCGATGGTGATATTGTCCGTTTCTTGCGCATTTCACCCAGGTTTGACAACGCTGTAACTTTGCGCGGCAATGTCGCGCGCCCTGGCCGGTATCCCTGGCGTCCGGGTATGCGGGTCCACGACCTGATTCCAGAGCGCGACTTTCTGGTGACCGAGGAATACTGGAAGCGGCAAAATCAGCTGGTTGTGGATGCGCAGACCGGCGGCTTTCGCGTAAGCGAAACGGATTTGAAGAACGACGTAAAGCGAGTTTCCGCGGAAATTAACTGGGAATACGCCGCCCTGCAACGCTTTGATCCTGAGGCCCTGACAACACGCCTGCTGCCCTTCAACCTGGCCAAAGCGATACAGGGTGAGCCGGAACAAAATCTGGTTTTGGAGCCTGGGGACGTAATTACTATTTTTTCCCAGGCTGACATACAAGTCCCAATCGGCCAGCAAAGCAAGTTCATTCACCTGGAAGGAGAAGTAGGCCGAGGCGGCGTTTATCAGATACAGCCAGGGGAAACGCTGCGTCGCCTTCTTGTCCGGACCGGCGGGTTTACTCCGCAGGCCTACCTTTACGGGTCGGAGTTCACGCGCGAATCAACACGCCTTGACCAGCAAAAACGGCTTGACGAGTACGTCAATAACCTGGATCAGTCGGCACAACGGGCTTCGGCGGCCGCGGCAGCCCTGGGCAGCACGCCTGATGCAGCCGATGCCAAGGCGCAATCTGATCGCCAGCGCGCTCTCATCGAGAAGATGAAGGGACTCAGGGCCACCGGCCGTATCGTTTTGGAGATCAAGCCCAGCGCTACGAGCATCGATGCGTTGCCGGATTTACCTCTGGAGGATGGCGACCGACTGGTGGTGCCGTTCCGGCCGGCCACGGTTGGCGTGATAGGCGCCGTGTACAACAGCAGTGCTTTCGTGTTCAAACCCGGAAAGACAGTGGCAGATTACCTTCGCCTGGCAGGCGGGGCCAGGAGAGATGGTGATAAAGGACGGGAGTTTGTGCTCCGCGCTGATGGTTCAACGGTAAGCCGGCAGCAACATCATGCCCTGCTGAGCAGGGATTTCAATGCCCTCAGACTCATGCCCGGCGATACGATCATAGTGCCGGAAAAAGTAAGCACGGGAGCCTTCATGCGCAACCTCGCAACCTGGAGCCAGATCCTTACCGGATTTGGTCTGGCGGCCGGAGCTGTCAAGACGCTGTTTCCGTAATCGTAGCTAAGTTTATGGCGGCACAACAAAGGAGCGACGTGCAATTGGAGATCGGTGAAGAAACTTCGCTGGCCCGGCATGACCAGGAACCGTCTGGCGTATCTTTTCCGGAGCCGTTAATCCTCCTGGCCAAGAGGAAGTTTTTCATTCTCAAGTTTGTTGGCATTGCGATTCTGGTCACTCTGGTTGTCGTTCTGTTCCTTCACAATTCTTATACCGCGACCACAAAAATTTTGCCGCCCCAGCAAAGCCAGTCGATTGCTTCGACTGCGTTGCTGAGCCAACTCGGTCCCCTGGCAGCTTTGGCCGGTGGCGGCCTGGGACTACGCAATCCTAACGAGATTTACGTCGCCATGTTGCACAGCGAGACTGTGGCCAACGGACTGATCGACCGCTTCTCGCTGATGAGCGCTTATAAGTCCAAGAACCGGATCGAAGCGCGCCGTAAGCTGGCCAATGTCACCGAAATATCCCTGGGAGCAAAGGACGGGGTAGTCACCGTTTCGGTACAGGACCACAGCCCGCGACGCGCCGCAGACCTTGCGAACGGCTATATCGACGAACTGGAGAAGCTCACGAAAACGCTCGCCGTGAGCGAGGCAGGGAAGCGGCGAATCTTCTTTGAGCGCGAAATGAAGTCCGCCAGCGACGACCTGGCCGGCGCGGAAGTAGCGCTCAAACAAACCGAGGAAAAAACAGGGCTGATCGTTCTCGACAGCCAGGCCAGGGCGACAATTGAACAGTTGGGTTCGTTGCGCGCCCGAATCGCCGTACAGGAAATAACCGTCGCCTCGATGCGAGGGTACGCGACGCCGGAAAACCCCGATCTGATCGGGGCGGAACACGCGCTCACTGCCATGAAGGCCGAGCTGGCCAAACTGCAGCGCGGCGAGGGTGGGACAACTCCCGGGAACGTGCCGATTGAGAAAGTGCCGACAGTTGGTTTGGAGTATGTTCGCAAGTTCCGCGAAGTGAAGTATCGCGAAGCGCTCTTTGAGCTGCTAGCCAGGCAGTTTGAAGCGGCAAAAATTGATGAAGCCAAAGATGCTCTCCTGGTGCAGCAACTGGACAGAGCCATGCCGCCGGAAGAGAAGTCCGGACCTCACCGCGGTCTCATCATGATAGCGGTCACAATTCTGGCACTTTTGCTTGCCATCTTCATCGTGTTCTTTATGGAAGCCATAGATCAGGCGAAGGAGGACCCGCAGTTCGCCACGCGGTTCCAACTCTTCCGGTCTTATCTCCGGGGCGGACCGAAGTCCTGAGCGACTCAAGTCTAGCTGCGGGCCACGGATATTAGGTATTCTTGTGAAACGCTTAATTGAGACGCTTAAGCTCTGCTCGTTGGCAGGAGAGTGGGCACGCCAAAGATCATGGGCCGCCGGTAAAAAGGCAAAGGCAAAGTCCGCCTTGGCACTAGAATGTCGCGTAAGTGATGGAAGAATCAAGGGTTAGGT
>DATMPO010000081.1:0-2598 GCA_035567035.1 Verrucomicrobiia bacterium
GCTCCATTGCGAGGTACCGTAGGCCTGGCTGATCCGCTCGTCCACCCAATGGCCGAAAATCCAGAACTTGTCGGAGAACTGATGGTCGACTCTGACAATTTCTTCGCGGACGTCGGTAGGAAGCTTGTTGCCGCCCACGAACTGGGCGCCGTTGTTCGGAGATGGGAAGATGCCAGCCTTTAAGAGAACCTGGGCGTTAGGATCCAGCAGAGAGGCAGGTATGGTGTTGTTGGGAAAAGCCTGGCCCGGCGACAGCCCGAGCGCGGCATATTGTGCCTGCAAGGTAGGGGAGAGCTGGCTGGCGTTGGGGACGTGAATCGCGGTGTTGATCTGACCGCCGTACTCGCCGGGCAGAGGCACGGTCTGGTTCACAAGGCCGCCTTGAACCAGCTTGCGCCATTCCATGTTGTAAAAGAAGAAAGTCTTGTCGCGATCCTTGTTGTTGTATATCTTCGGAATGATTACCGGACCGCCGGCGTTGAAACCATAAGTATTGAATCTCAGCTCCGGCGCTTTCGCCCCCGCGGCATTGGTGAAGAAGTTGCCTGCATCCAGGGCGTCGTTGCGCAAGAACTCCCACGCCGAAGCATGGAAATCTTTTGTTCCGGACTTGAAGGCCATGGTCAGCGTTCCGGCGGAGGATAGACCGTAATCGGCGCTGTAATTGGAGGTGAGCGCACGAAACTCGGCGATGGAGTCCACCGACGGCATGATGCTGATGTTGCCCGAGCCGCCACGGTCATAATCTTCGCCACCATCCACCATGTAGAGGTTGTGGGAGACACGGAGACCGTTAAAACTTACCGTGCCATCACCGCCCACAGGCACGGGGTTTTGGAAGTCCACCATGTTGCTCGAAGCTCCCGCGGTAAGAGTGGCCAGCGAATAAATGCTGCGGCCGTTCGTGGCAAGCTGCGACACCTGCTGTCCCGTGATGACATCACTGACTTCACCGGACTCTGACTGGATGGCAACAGCGGTTGCCTCAACGTTGACGCTCTCTTGAGTGCTGCCGACTTCCAGCTTGAAATCCACACGGGCGCGATCGGCAACATTCAGTTTGACGTCCTTCTGTTCTGCCGCTTTGAAGCCAGGCGCTTCAGCCCGGATGGTGTAATGTCCGATCTGAAGATCGGGAACTACGTACTGGCCAACGTCACTGCTGGACACGTGACGAACCTGGCCAGTGTCGGTGTTCGTAACGGTTATGGTCACATTGGGAACTGCGGCGCTGGAAGGATCCAGAATCGTTCCAACGATAGTTGCGTCCTGGCCGAACGCGTAGCCGGCCAAGCCAACCAGGACGAAGAAACCCAGCGCAATGCGAATTGCGCACCCTTTTCTCGTCAATTTCATAATGCGGACCTCCTGAGTCCGTGTTTTTGAACCAACATGGTTACGGTTGCAATGCTAAGAACCACAATTTCGAGGTGCCCGCTGTTATGCAAAGCCATCGGACACACACCCCTTTTGTCGATCGATTGGGGTGAATTATAGGGAGGTTTATTGCTTTTGTGTAGTTAATTGATGTTAAATTCGGGCTTGAGGGCGCGTTGCGGAGAAGTTATCCAGTCTTTTCATTCACGTAACAACGTTACACGCGAGCCGAAAGCCCGCAGTTAGTCCAAACCGAAGACAAGGATGGCGCTTCCGGATGCGATGGCCACGTACTGCCTGCCGTCGCTCATGTAAGTGATAGCGTTTGCATAAATCGCTCCGCCCGTCTGCAGGCGCCACAGCAGGTTTCCACGAACGGCGTCCAGGGCGAAGAAGTTTCCTTCCATGTCGCCCGAGAAGACCACCCCGCCTGCGGTAGACAGCACACCCGCCCATGGGGGCGACTGCAAGCGGAACTCCCACTGGCGTTCGCCCGTCATGGCATTCAGCGCGCGCAAAGCGCCCCACGGTTCCTCGTTGGGAATGGAGCGGCGGCTTGCGCCCAAAAACTGCCTGCCGGGTATGTAGGGAGCTTCGGTCAGATAATAGATCGCGCCTTTCTCGCGTACGTTCTGATAAAACAGGCCCGTCTGCGGGCTATAGGACGGACTAAACCAATTCGCCGCGCCATCATCATCGGGGTAAACTTTGCTTCCCTCCAGGCTCGGCGCGCTCGCGGGGTTAGGAATGGGGCGGCCGCGTGCATCGAGCCCTTTCGCCCACGTCTGGGTTGCGAATTGTCTTGCGTGTAGAAACTCGCCCGTGACCCGGTCGAGAATATAGTAAAATCCGTTGCGATTCCCGAACAGTACCAGCTTGCGCGGCTTACCGCGGAATGCGGCATCCACAAGCACCGGAATTTCGTTGGCATCTATATCGTTCACGTCATGTGGAGTGAACTGGAAGTGCCATTTCAGCTTTCCGGTATCGGCGTCGAGCGCGATCAGGCAATCCGAATATAAGTTGTCCCCCTTACGGAGATCGCCCGCATAATCGGGGCCGGGATTTCCGGTGCCCCAGTAGAGTAAGTTCTCCTGGGGATCATAGGCGCCCGTCACCCACGTGGGAGCGCCGCCGGTTTTCCAGCTATCTCCCGACCAGGTCTCGTTGCCCGGTTCGCCCGGACCAGGCACCGTCCAGAATCGCCAGACACGCTTGCCG
>DATMPO010000082.1:0-63985 GCA_035567035.1 Verrucomicrobiia bacterium
CCAGAGGCGGGATTCAGCCATTGTTTCCTCGCGCTTGAATTCGACTTGTATTTTCTACCTTGTGGGACATCAAAAGGCAACCGAAGAATGCTGAGACGATTGTTGTGTGGACGGCAGA
Source organism: Verrucomicrobiia bacterium (assembly GCA_035567035.1). Classification (GTDB taxonomy): domain Bacteria; phylum Acidobacteriota; class Terriglobia; order Terriglobales; family Acidobacteriaceae; genus Angelobacter. The sequence continues at coordinate 119 of DATMPO010000082.1, forward strand.
AGACTTGTCTGTTATAGTCCGCCGAAAGTACTCCCACGAACGCCACGAGGGAAACACAACCATGTCCGGGCCGATTCCATTCAAAGTACTGCCCGTCGAACACACGACAGATGGGATCTTTGAGGAACTCGAGGGCATCCAGCACAAGTTTGAGTACCTTCCCGCCGCCGAACTGAAGCGAGTGGCGGAACGGCGGGGGATGGCAGCGCGCGATGTACATGCGGTGGCCAGCTACTATCCGCGCTTCCGGCTAACACGCCCGGCCAGGGTAGCCGCAAGAGTCTGTGATGACATGACCTGCCACCTTCGCGGTGCGCCGGCCTTGCGGCAGAAGCTCGAGCAGACGTTTCAGGGCCTGCCGGACGAGGAACTGACCATCCGCACTGTCTCCTGTCTGGGGCGCTGCGATCATGCTCCGTCATTCGTCGTCAATGACCGCTTCTACGACGGCTATGCACCCGATCAGGCGGCTTCCGCGGTCGCAGCAGCGTTGAACGGCGCTGCGCCGGAGACCTCCAGTTACAACCCGCTCGAAGTTCGCCTGGCAAGTGATCCATACGGAAGTGACAGGCCTTATTCCGCACTTGAAAAATTCGTGCGTTCCGGCGATTGGCCGGGACTGCTGGAAATCATCAAGACTGCCGGGCTCCGTGGCATGGGGGGCGCCGGTTATCCCACGAACCAGAAGTGGGAGCACGTGCGCCACTCGCGTTCGCCGGAAAAGTACATCATTTGCAACGCCGATGAGAGCGAGCCGGGGACGATCAAAGACCGGTTCATCCTCACTCAGATGCCGCACCTCGTAATTGAGGGTATGGCGTTGGCCGGCCTGGTCACGGGCGCCAGGCGCGGTTATTTTTACATTCGTCATGAATACCACGAGCAGGAAGCAATCATCCGCGCCGAACTGACCCGTGCCCAGCAGAACGGTTGGATCGGAGAGCACATCCTGGGGACCGATCTCTCCTTTGAGATCACGTTATTCACGAGTCCGGGCGGATATATCTGCGGGGAAGAGACCGCGCTGCTGGAAGCGATTGAGGGCAAACGGGCTGAGCCTCGCAATAAGCCGCCATTCATGGCCAGCTCGGGATTGTGGGGAAAGCCCACAATTATCGATAACGTAGAGACCCTGGCTTTCGCCGCAGCCATCGCGCTGAAAGGCCCGGAGTGGTTCAATTCCTTCGGAGCGAATGGATTCACCGGACTCAAGTTCATCAGCGTCACCGGCGACGTCGAGAAGCCAGGCATCTATGAAGTTCCCATGGGAAGCAAGTACTCCGCTCTGATTCAGGACTACGCAGGCGGGATCAGCGGCGGACGCAAATTACTCGGCTTTGCTCCCTCCGGACCATCGTCCGGATATCTGCCGGCCTCGCTGGCCGATCTTCCCATGGAATGGCAGACCATGAACAAAGCAGGTTCCATGGTGGGATCGGGCGCGGTTGTCGTGTGTGGGGAGGGCCGTTGCATGCTGGATATGGCCCTCAATGCTGTGCGATTTTTCCGCAATGAATCATGCGGGAAGTGCGTGCCTTGCCGTATTGGTTCGCAGAAGCTGGTACAAATCCTGGAAGCGTGGACCAGCGGAGGCTATCAGGCTTCCGACATTCTGCTCCTGGAAGAGCTTTTCCACGCGCTGAAACAGACTTCCATCTGCGGACTCGGGCAGTTTCTGCCGGCGCCGCTGCGGTCCGTGCTCCAGCATTTTCGTGCCGAAGTGGATGAACATCTTTTGAACCGCCGATGTCCGGCGGGCGTCTGTTTCGAGGGGATGAGGGCATGAACCGTCCAGCCGAGCCCGCCTCCTCGACAGTCCAGCTCACGATTGACGAGAAGACTGTCACGGTACCGCTGGGCACCACGGTTTTTGATGCCGCGCGCATGAATGGGATCGAGATACCCGTGCTCTGCCACCAGCAGAACGAGATTCCGGCCGGCGTGTGCCGGGTTTGTGTCGTCGATGTTGGCGGCCGCGCCTATCAGGCCGCCTGCATACGCCCGGCGGAAGCGGGCATGGTAGTGCGGACCAGGACCAAGGAAGTAGAAGCCGCCCGCAAGACCCTTCTTGAGCTCATGATGGCCGACCATCCCACGCCGTGTGTCCGCCAGCAACACACCGGGGATTGTGAGCTCGAAACCCTGGCCAGTGAGTATGAAGCCAAAGGGAACCGTTATCCACGCCGCGAGGTTGCGCGCGGACGGGATGACTCGTCACTCACGATTCTGGTGGACCACGCGGCTTGCATTCTGTGCGATCGCTGCGTGCGCGCATGCGCTGATCTTCGTCACAACTTCGTGATCGCCCGGCAGGGCAAGGGATATGGCGCCGGAATCGCCTTTGATATGGACGATCCCATGGGCGGTTCCACTTGCGTGTCGTGCGGAGAGTGCATGGTCTCGTGCCCGACCGGCGCGCTCACCAACAAGGGCGTCGTCGGGCAAAGACTTGAGTCCGGTCTGTCCTGCGAGACCGAAGACCTGTTGCGGCTGCCGGTTTTCGAGGGCGTCTCAGGAACGTTTCTTGACTTGAACCGAGGCTCGGTTATGAAGCGCCGGGTCAAGCAGGGAGAAGTCCTGTTCCACGAAGGCGAATACGGGTCCACGGCCTTCTACATTCTTGAAGGCCAGATGGAAATTTCTATCTCCAGCCCGCGCGGACATGTTGACACGGAACGAGGCGCCAGCGGCTTGTTTAACATCCTGAAGAACAAGCTGGTGGGACGCAAGGAACATCGCCGCGTCGACGAGAACATGGCGCGCACTCACATCTCGATTGACGCTCCGGTCGAACTTGCCTATGACGACCCGGTCGGACAGCTGGGCCCCGGCGACCTGTTCGGCGAGATGACGTGTATGAGCTTCTACCCGCGGTCCGCCACGGCGCGCGCCGCCACCGATTGCCTGATCCTGGAAATGTTGCGCAACGTACTGGACGTGTTGCAGAAGAACAAGACTTTCCGCGCCAAACTTGATAACGACTACCGCCAGCGCGCACTCGAAACGCATTTACGCACCGTACCCATCTTTGCCGGCGTGACCACGGAATTTATCAACGATTTACGGCAGAGGGTGGAACTGGTGCGCTACGCGCCGGGCGAAGTCATCTTTCGCCAGGGAGACCTCGCGGACGCCTTCTATCTGGTGCGCATCGGCTTCGTAAAGGTCAGCGAAAACTATCCCGGCGGCGAACTGGTGCTGGCCTACCTTTCCAAAGGGAATTGTTTTGGCGAGATCGGTTTGCTCGGCGGAGGCAAACGCACGGCCACATGTTCAGCGCTGGACCACCTGGAGGTGGTCCGCATTGCCGCAGACGACTTTAAAGCCATGTTGCAGCAGTTTCCCGAAACCCGGGCCAAACTGGAAGCAATCAGCGCAGAGCGTTTGCGTGAGAACCAGGTACGATTCAAGCAGGTGAGCACGGTTCCCGTGGACGAGTTTCTGCGCCAGGGCCTGATGGAAGCGGAGAACCTGTTGGTGCTCGATCTCGACCGTTGCACACGTTGCGACCAGTGCGTCACCGCCTGCGCCGACGCGCACGGCGGCGTCACTCGCCTGATCCGCGATGGGCTGCGCCTGGACCACTTTCTGATCGCGACCTCCTGCCGCCATTGCCGCGATCCTTTGTGCATGGTCGGCTGCCCGGTGGGGGCCATTCGACGCCAGAATTCCCTGGAAGTGATCATCGAAGACTGGTGCATCGGATGCGGTCTTTGCGCCACCAACTGCCCTTACGGCAATATTAATCTGCAGGAATTCAAAGTGGATGGCCCTGCCAGCGATGAACTTGCAGCCCTCGGCGCCGGGCAGGAGAGCGCCAAAAAGAAGGCCAGGGTGGTGCGCAAGGCCACCAGTTGCAACCTCTGCAACGACTATCCCGAGCCGAGTTGCGTGTATGCCTGCCCGCATGACGCGGCGCATCGCGTCAATGCCGCGGATTTCCTGGGCGGCCTGGCTAAGAAATGAGACCTACGGGAGAATCCACACTTGCGTATTGACCAAACGCATCGCCCATGGATACTTCGCACGGGGGCCCTGTTCCTGCTCGCGCTGCTGGCTTATGTCCCCTATAGCTTGTTTTCTTATAACGGCCCTTCGGGGGGCAGTTCTCTCGGTCTGATCTACGGCGTTGCAGGTTATCTGCTGATGATTTTCGCCGCTCTACTGAGTGTGCGCAAGAAGTTCCGCATCTGGCGCATCGGCCGGGCCCAAACCTGGATGCGCGGACATCTCTGGCTGGGCCTGCTGAGCTATCCTCTCATCTTCTTTCACGCTGGTTTCAGTTGGGGCCACGGCCTGGCTCGCCTGCTCATGTGGATCGTTTCGATCGTCATTGTGAGCGGTCTGCTGGGAGCGGCCCTGCAGCACTACATGCCGCGCATGATAACGGAGCGCGTGCCCATGGAGACGATTTACAACCAGATCCACCGCGTGCAGGAGCAGTTGCTGGGTGAGGCCGATGATCTGATGGGATCGCTTTCACCGGAGCAAAATGAATATGGACTGATCGTCCCGTCCTCCGGGCCGGCCGCCACCATGACCACTACCTCAACAGCGGTCCAGTTGAGCCAGCATTCCGCAGACAAGCTGCGTCAGATGTACGACGACACCATCAAGCCGTATCTGGCGCATCGCGGCTCGCGCGGGCAGTCCATGGCCGACGAGGCAACGTCCAAGGCGATGTTTGCTCAGTTGCGCACTGTGGCTCCCGACTCAATCGGCACAGTGATTGATGACCTGGAAAACATCTGCCAGGAGAAACGCGATCTGGACCGCCAGTCGCGCCTGCAGCGGATGCTGCAGGGCTGGCTGCTGGTACACATTCCGCTGTCCTATCTGTTGCTGACCCTGGTCGCGATCCACGCGATCATGGCGTTGCGCTATTAGCTGGGAGAAAACGTGCGACTGAGAAACGCCAAAACGCTGGGAACAAGACATGACTTGAATTACTTCAAGTCCTTTCCGCCTTTCCGTGTCTGGCGCGTGGCCCTGGGTCTGGCCGTGCCTTTCTTCGCTCTCTTATGGTTGGGAGTCTCAACCTGGAAGAAACCTTCTTTCTACAGCAAGGGCCCCATGTCTTCACCACATGCATTCTTTGCCCACCAATGCGGCGTTTGTCATCTGAGCCAGGTCCGTGGCGTTTCCGTACCGGGCTTCAGGAGACCTGCAACCGATGCGGCCTGCCTCAGCTGCCACCAGGCCCCGGCACACCAGCCAGACCAGTTGTTTACGCCTTCGTGTTCTTCATGCCATGTTGAGCATCAGGGGATGGTCCAACTCGATCATGTACGCGACCGCCAATGCGTTCAGTGCCACTCCGATCTCAAGACCACGACCGGACAGCCGCGTTATGTGACATCTATCCGCGGATTCAACCGCGACCATCCCGAATTCGCCCCACTGCGCAGCGGTTTCCTGAATCAGAGTGCGATCACTTTCAGCCACCGTGTGCATCGCGGCGATTCCATCCGAGGTCCGCAGGGCGCCGTCAAGCTGCAGTGCGACGATTGTCATCGGCCGGATGCGGAGACTGCGGGACCGTGGGCCTACGCCGATCCCAGCGCGCGATTTGCCGCGGCGCCAGCGGGTCCGGGCGCCAACTTCTATATGGACGCGCGGCGCGAATTGATGGCGTCCGTCACCTATGAAAAACATTGCCTTACGTGTCACGCCTTGCGGTTCGACGACCGTTTCAGCCAGCCTATTCCCCACAAGACGCCGGACGTTGTGCACGCGTTTGTCGTCGTGCAATTCCAGAACTACATCGCGCAACATCCAGAGGCCATTCATGAGGTTCGCCCCAGCGGCCGAAGAATTCCCGGCATGACCATCATGCAACCCACGCCGGCCAGAAATGCCGCAGAGTGGGTACAGCAGAATTCAGACCAGACTGAGCAGCTGTTGTGGGGCGTCACCTGCAGACTATGTCACCAACTCGAGTTTCCCGGCAATGGCGGATTGCCTCGCGTCAAACCCTCGGCGGCGCCGGTGCGCTGGCTGCCCAACGCCACGTTCAGCCACGAAGCGCACAATGGTGTGGCGTGCGAATCGTGCCATGCCATGGCTCCGACCAGCGAAACTGGGTCGCAGATTCTGATTCCCAGCATCAAGACCTGTCAGAGCTGTCACAACGGAAACCCGGCGCACGCAGGGAACGCCGAAAATTCCTGCTTCCTGTGCCACCAATACCATCAGTGGAAAGACCGCATGCATCTACGCGGGACGCACACCATCCCAGAGCTTACTGGAATGGATTCCAGACGCTAGGGACTATCTGACGAATTCTTCAAGAATTGCTTTCCACTACCGTTAGCGCTCGGAAATGGTCCGCTTGTTGGCGGGTTTGCCGGGCGCGAGAGGGCTGTCGGGCGGAGAGTCGGCGACGGTGTAGAGTTCTCCGTTGCGCAGGAACAAGCGTTGCATTTCCTGCAGATTGAACGGGCGGGACCCTCGCCGGCCGAAGACCGAGAGCTGGTTGCCGCTCTCATCAACGGCGCGATCGCGATCTACGCCGCGCGAAACCGCGAGTGCGGGCCCACGCGTGCGAAACACGCCGATCAGCCTGGGCGCGGGGCGCGGGCTGAATCCGTAGAATCCTGGCGCAGTCTGCGGCGAAAAGAGCTGAAGAACTTTGAAGCCGGCATGGCCATCCGCGACCAGTGCGAATTGGCTGGAGCTGACCATGCCGATCTTGATGTCGTTCGTGTCCTGCAAGTCGCCGCTGGCGTTGAAGAGTTGATCCATGGTCGGATGCTCCGGGCGTTCCACGTCAATGATCGCCACACCTTGTTTGCCGACGGCAACGTACGCGTACGTCCGCGAGACGGTAATGTTTCTTGCGTCGGCCAGCGCCACGCCGCTCCCAGGAACGAACCGGGGATGGTCGAGATGAGTCACGTCCAGGACTTTAAGTCCATCGCGGTCCACCACAAAGGCATAGCGGAACTGGATGGCGACGCCGCGGGGCTCGTTAAGCTCGGGAGCGCCCACCTTAGCGGTGATTTTAGGGTGCAGAGGGTCGTCCAGACTCACCACGACCAGACCAGCGTCGCAGAGGACATATGCGTAAACACCGGCCAGTGTCACACGGCGTGCTCCGGTAAGCTGTCCGTCCGGATTGAATGCCAGTGCGCGCTTCAAGAAGTTGTTTCGCGGCTCTCCGTCGAGCAAGGTAGAAACCCCGGGAGTCTTGCTCCTGGGAGACGCGTCGCCGACGATCACCAGCCCCTCGTATTTGTCGGCTACATAGAGAAACCCGTACATAGGATGGATGTGTTGCTCTTCATTCTCCGGAAGCTGAGCGCGCGTGGGGTCGATCGCGGTGGTGCTCGGGGCAGCCACTGCCATTGCATAGCGCGTGGATACGTACAAGCGCTGTCCTAAAGGAGAAACCGGCGCCGTTACCATGCGCTCTGAGAAATCTTTGTTGTCTATGTTGGCGACGTCAAAGATGCGCAATCCTCCCCTGCCCATCGCCGCATAAAGGTACTCGCCGCGCAGTTGTACGTCCAGGACCGTCTTGCCTGAGTGTTCGTATGCTTCTTTCAGAGCAAGCTTCCGCTGTTGATGTTGCCGGTAATTGTCAGGATAAGCGATCTTGTGCAGGTCACTGCCGATGACCGCTTCCGGCTCGTTTCGCTCGGCAAATCCAATCGCAGCCAGTCCCTTGACTCCTGTGGCAACGTAAGCGAAGCGTCCGAAATAGTTCAGAAAATTCGTGCCTTGCAGCATCAACTGCGCCATCCAGGCGTTGTTGTCATTGCCGGCGCCAACATGGCAATCGGTGCAAGTCTTGGTCTCACTGCTCCGCACGGTGTGCGGCACGTACGGACTAAAAGCCTGTCCGCTGAAGCCTTCCGCGGATACAGTCTGCTGGCCGTAGTAGAGCCAGTCGCGATTCTGGTTCTGGGAGCTCACAACGACAGCGCACGCGGAACGGACGGGTGCAACTTTGTTGCCGGTGACCGTACCGTCAATGCCGAGCATGTACATGTCATTGCGCAGGACCTGGAAGTCGTATTCCGTCCAGTTCCGCGTCATAGTGCCTTCGTTTTGCAGCATGGGCATGCGCTGGTTGGCGGTCATCTTAAGGTGACAGCCGAAGCAGCTGGTGGTCCACGAGCTGTGGCAACTGAAACAAGTCATGCGGCTATCGGCATGGGCCAGCAGGCTCAGGTCATTGGGTACGCTGCCCCAGGTCGTACCATCATTCAATATGGTCTTGGCCAGGCGAGATTTCTCGTTGTAGTGAGGATTCCCGGGTGTGATCGTGTCCTTGACTTGGACGACCTCCCATTCGCGTCCCTGGTCGATTGCTGATCTCTGGAACAAGTGTCCGTTTTTCCAGTGAAAACGCAGCTCTCTCCAGGGTGTGCGTCCGCCCTGCACCAGCGCCTCGCCATCGGCGGAAACAGCCGGACCACTGGTGACCGGTGTCGCGTAGCTCTCCACGGTGCCGTGACAATCAGCGCAGGAAATCTCGATCGCGTTGCGCGTCTCGCCGTAAAGCTTTCCGTTGCCGTGCACGTCCTGGTAGAAATGGCAATCCACACAGTGCATGCCTTTTTCCAGGTGGATATCTTTCAGCTGGACTGCTTTCTTGAATTTCTCCGCATCGTCAGGTGAGATGATTTGCCCGTGTTCGTCCAGCAGGTTTCCCTTTCGGTCTTGTTTGAATACGGCGCGAAAGACCCAGCCGTGGCTGTTGAAATCCGCGAACTGCGTATTCTTGAGTCCTTGATTAAACTCCGGCGTACCGACTTTCTTCAAAAACTCCGCGTCCGACCAGAGTCCTTTGGCTGCGGCAGCTTCGGGATTGCGCATATGGGCGTTACGGTAATCTTCTTCACTGGGATTGCGCTGCTGGGCGGGATACATCTTCTCGCCGTCTACCTCGTTGTCCCACCACGTGTATCCAAAATAGCTGGCGACCATGTTTGTCCCCGGGTGCATGTGGCAAACCACACATTGACTCGAGGGAATGCTTCTGGTCAGAACGTGGCGGATGGGATGTCCTGATTCGTTTTTGGGGATGGTTGGGTCGACGGTCGCGCTGCGGCCATCTTTGCCGAACTTCGCGTAGAAATCAGAATGCGCTGGGTCGCGATCATTGGCGTATACCACGTGACAGCCGGTGCAACCGCTTCCCCGATAGTCGCCGGCCTGATCGTTGGTTCCTGGCAGATAGAGCAGAGGGTCGAACAAACGTGTCTTCTGCAGCGCCAGAAATCCTGGGTCCGTCCGCAATAAAGTGCCAAAGCCGCGATCACTTAACTTATTGTCTGGCCGTCCGGGTTCTTCGTCAGAGTTGGGATTTCCCAGTTCCGATCGTGCACCGCCTCCACGTTCAAATACCCGCAACACGTTTCCGGGCTGCGACACCTCCCAGCGTTCCAGCGGCTGCAGATCGGGAAGAATGCCCTTCTGCCGCGTCTCTTCCGGTGTGGGTGGCGGCCAGGTCTGGAGTTTTTGCGGATTGCCGTTCATGTCGTAGCTCTGGCCGAAATGGGGGTTCTTCAGCGGAAACGATCCGTTGTTGTACAGCGCTGCGCCATAAAGCATGGCTCCGTGGGTCATCATACTGGTGCGCATGCGTCGCACTTCAAGTTCATGGCAGCCGGAAGTGCCGCAGGTGCGAGTAGCGATTCTGAGATCGCCCGGGTTGACGAACTGTATGTACTCCGGGCTTTCCCGCAGCCAATTGGTATACGCGCGTACTGGATTGGCGGAAGAACGGGCATCCTGTGGCCAGCGAGGGCTGACATGCGCTTTCAGCCTGGCGGCTTCGTATTCCGGCGAGCCTGCCGCTGTCCCGGACGGAAGCATACTCTCGGTCGAGCCGCCGTGACAGTCTACGCATCCCAACCTGACTACGCTGCTCAGATGCATACTGGCGCTGTCCGTCGGCGAGTGGCAGGTCACGCAGCCGCCGCTCTTCCTGTCGGCTTCCTCCTGGCTTTGCCCGGCGACAACCTGCACGGTTGACGCGGAAGGCTGCTCTCGATCATCGCTGGACCGGACTGCGCCGGGCGGCCATATCGAAATGAAAAACAGGCACAAGAAACTTGACAGAGGTATAAAAATCCAGGAGCGGCGATTCATGCCTGAACGTCTCATCGAGTTAGTGGACTTCCGTTTGAGTTCCAAAGCCTCTGGGGTCGAAATAGAAATGGTGGGCCATTATAAGATGCCCCAAGCCCGAACACAGCGAATAATTCCCGGGTTCCCTAGAATTGGAATCGTACCTTCACGAAGCTGGAAAACAATGTTTTGCTGGTATAGATTTCCCGCAGCCCTGTGCCGGGGGTGAGCGCAGCCACGCCTCCCGTCACCACCATGTTTTCCGAGAGCGGCGGACGATATACCAGTCCCATGCTGTAATCGAACCCGATGCTTGAATCAATGCGAGGCTGGAAGAGCAGAAGTTCCAGCGGCTCGGTGTGCGCAAAACGCATGTAATTGATGTTGGCGACGGCTTGAATCGTGGGCGTCACTTTGAAATCAGCGCCGGTATTAAAAAGGACAATTCCCGGATTCACAAAATTCGCCTGGCCCTCATCCTTGCTGGAGCGCAAGTTGGGCAAAAAGCTATCGGGCGCGACCAGACCGACTCCGGTCCCCGTAAGGCGAATGCCTTCGCGGTTGAAGAGGCTGAAAACGCCGCCGGCGAAATTCTGCGCTTCGCTGATGGCATCGAATCCGCGGGCGACGTGGCCGCGCGGGTTCGCGTCTCCCGAAGCGAAGAATCCGGAAACGCGCACGCGATACCAGTCCTTGTCCACGGACAGTTCCAGCGCCGCCATCTGGGCGTTGATGTCCGTGCGTCGGCCGGCGATGGGGTTGAGATCATCATGTCCCAAGGCCTGATAGAAGGCATGGCTGACGTTGACCCAGCGAATGTGTCCATTGCCCGTCCAGCCGATGTAGTGCGCGCGAACGTCGTGCGGGAGTACGCTGCCGATCGGCGCCGGCCGCACAAGGAAGCCGTTGTCGTCAAAATGGACGCTGGCGTCATCCCTATTAAAGTGATAGCTGAACTGCGTAGTGTAACCTTTGGCAAGAAAGTCCTGGACGTACAGATTGGCGAGCAGTACCTGCTGATGGCGGCTGTTAAAGGTGTTCAATCCGCTGTTGGTATTTTTCTCCAGGAAAAAGAAATAGGCGGCGTTGTATTGCAGCCGGCTGGAGAGCAGATTCCCAAAGACGCGAACCCCTGGCTGCTCCTGCGTGAACAGCAGACCGCGAAAATCGCTATTGAATTGCTGAATGCCGGCGCGAACTGAGATGAAGTCGTAATTGGGGCCGAGATCTGCGACCTTCTTTTCGACAAACGCTTCTTGCAGTCCCACATGGCCATCCGTGCGGGCTGTACCCTCGCGAACGTCAATGTTGACAATTCCTCGCTCCCGCGTCCAAAGCTGGTTGATGTTAAAAGTCGGCGTGATTCTGATTTGCCAATCCACGGGCTTGAAGCTGGTGTCGCCATGAAAAAGGTCAAGTGAGAGACGCACCGTTTCCTCCACCAGGGCCTGTCCGCCTCGACCAAAGAACTGGCTGCTGCCAGGATTCGCCGTTGAGACCCCGCCAGGCACAAAGAGCCGGCGGGCGTCGAACGCCGTGGTGCTTGTGCCCGTGAACTTGAAAAACGTGCTTTGCCCGAGGACCGGTTTGTCGCCCTTGAGCAGGTTCTGGTTGAAGGGGTCCCACCAGTGACCGCCGGTGTAAGGAAATTCGCCGTCGCGTGTATATCTGCGCCACGTCGGCATTGTGGTGTCCCAGCGGTCAGGTTCCGGGCTCATCACCTTGTCATCAGGAAAGACTTCGGGGGAGAACAGGGTTTCTCGTATATCTTTCACAGGACGGCGCGTGAGTTCAAGATAATCCGCATTCACGGGCTGTGTGGCGACCGGTGCCGTCGCAGGCATCTCGGACGTGGGGCGCGCAGACGCGTCCGGGCTGGCGCCCGTTGGATGCAGCGTTACGACTAACATCAGGGCTTCATCCGGATTAAGCACGACCTCCTTTTGTGTCAGCGTGTCGAAGCCGGGCATCTGGACAGTGATCTGGTATTTTCCGGGAGGAAGGTCGAGCACACGAAAGATTCCGTCAGCGCCGCTCTGGCTCTGGACCCCGTTGCCCTCTGCGGCCGTCAAAACAACGCGGGCGCCAGACAGCAACTGCCCTTTCGGGTTCTTGACCTTGCCCAGCAGCGCCGCAGCGCCTTTGGCTTGTTCCAGTGTGTGTCGCGGGCGAGCTGCTGTAGAGTAAGGGTGTTGCTCCGTTTGTGCCACTGCAGCCACGCTCAAGCCGCAGCCAAGCATCAAGGCCAGCAGTTGACAGTATCCGATTTGCTTCGGGCACCGCATACGCACGCAAGTCTACCGGAACAGCGGCAGACCACGAAAGGGTGGGTCAGATCAACGTGAAAGACCGCTCGACCCAATCCTTCGTCGTCGTATTCGATTTACCCGTGCTCATCAAGATCACCATCTTTTCAGCAACTTACCGGGTTGCTGGTAGGGGATCCTTGCTGCTGCAGCGACTTCTCGGCAGATGCAATTTGGGGTGAAATTGCTCTGGTAGAGCCAGGGAAGAGCGACGCCGACCAGAATTCACGCCCCAAGTCGGCCATGCTACGCGAGTTCCTGTAAGACGGTCTCTCCTGCAGCGCGCGGTGGAATCCGCGGAAACACACCACCAGAAACGCGATCGCGAGAGGGCAGATCAGAAAAAGTGACAGTATTTCAAGCACGGTGAGTCGTCCTCCGGTGGCATACATTCGCTGCACGGCGCCTTCCACGTGAATTCGCGATGGAGCTTCGCCTGTCACTAGAACAGCAATTCTGGTTCCAATGTGCTCTTCGTGAAGGAATCAGGAAAACCGCGGGGAACTGAGTAAAGACGTGGGCTTGCCCGTGTCGATGGTCGAAGGTGTTGATGACACCGTTCGACACCGGCCGCTCCGGTTCAGTCGGCTCGTCTTGTCACGCTGCTGGCACATCTGCTGAGCGCCTGCCCGCAGGCTTGAATCCGACGCTCCGCGCTGCCACGCCGACCTCGGCCGCTTTCATGAATGTGCGCCAGACAAATTGGGACCTCATATTCGCGGCCATAAGCATGGAAATGCCGACATTAATGCCTATCACATCCGGGTTTGTCCAGGCGGCATGGGGATTGAAGGCATCGACAAATCCGTATCGCTTCCAGCATCGCTTGGCGTAATTCTGGCGGACGTTGTGGAGTACCGCCAGGCAGTCGCTGGGCAGGAAGGGTAGCGAGCCGGCAGCGGCGGCGGGTACGACCGTGCCGTCAATCGGTCCCATGGCGGGAGGGCCGCCCCACACTACATAGCCGCGAGCCGAATCCGATGCCGTGATGCCCCACAATTGTGCGCTGTACTTTGGGAACTGGCGCGCAAGATCAAGGCAGAATTTCACGTGCGCCCGCGTGGCTTTGATCGAGTTCTGAAAGTAATCGGCAAAACGGTCGCTTCGGTCGCGAAAATCGACCCAGGCGTGCGCATACTGATGAATGAAGAGCGGCGCCTCGGCGGAGATGTAGTCTTCCCCGAAGAAATGGTAAACCGGCCGTTTCCACGCGTCCCAGGACTGCGGAGGAATGCCGAACGTCGGCGAACCGATCGCGAGCAGATACAGCATCATATGCTCCGCGTACAAATCCCATCGCCATTTGATAAAGCCGCTCTCCGGTCTCCAGCCATGAGTCAAGGTATCACCGCCGTTCAACATCCAGCGGAAATCCACACGATGATAGATATCGTCCGCAAGCCGCCGGATGCGCTCATCGGCAAAGTATTCGCGGCAGGTGAGGACCCCGCACAGCAACAGCGCGGTATCAATGGAAGAAACTTCCGCGTTCCAGAGTCTGTCGCCCGTATGGATATCGAGGAAGTGATAGTAGAAACCTCGCTCGCGGAGAGCGCGCTCGTGAAAGTATTTGAGAGTTGTCAGTACGCGCTCTTCAATTTTGGATCGCTCGGCATAATGGTTTTCTGCGGCGATGCACAATGCCGTGAGGCCGAACCCCGTCGCCGCGATGCTTCCGACGGTCCGCGGGTCAAGACCATCCGCGCGAGAGCGGTCTTTCACCAGGCCGGTATACGGGCTGGCGGCCTCCCAGAAGTAGCGGAAGCCGGAAACACAGATTTCGTCGAGCAAGTCAGTATCGGATTTCGAAAGCCCAGAGGCCTCTGGACGCCAGAGCGCGGGCACGCGCACGGATAGCGCCGCGGAAAGCGCTAAAGTCTGCTGCAGAAACCTGCGACGGGAAAGCATGGCGCCTTGCGGTAACGCGCTGCGATCGGGCTCCATGAACGGTTATCGAATCTCCAGCAAAGCCAGGCCTGGGGAGGTTATCTCAAGCGTAACCGATCCATCCTTTATCTGACGCGGCTGGGCCGGAGGAAGCTGGGCAGCCTGCTTTAGCTTCTGTATCTGGCTTGCGGTCGGGTATTGCGGCGAATTCATGGTCTTATACGCGGGCAGCGCGTTGCCATGTGTTTCATCAACGAAGGAAACGCGCACCTGCTGAACATGTAAGCCCCGGGGCAGACGCACAAGAAATTGTTTGGTCCGGTTCCCGGACTCGGCGGACAAATTCCACAGGGCGATGGCCCAGGACCCATCCTCCCGTCTGGTGACCAGAGCCGACTGCGACGCGTCCCGCACCCGTTTGTTGCCTAGCTTATGCAGCAACAGAAATGCGTTATAGGCCGGCTTGGGGATTCCGCCTTCAGCAACCAGGCCGAATCCGCCGTAAAAAGGCTGCCGCACGACACCCTGCTCGTCAAACACATCCGAAAAGCTCCAGTAGGCCATGGCATCCGTCAGACCGTTGCATTTATTAATGGTATCGGCCAGCCATGGGGCCATGAACGGAGCGTCGGTGACGTCGGGTTCGTTCTTATAGCTGGCATTGTATTCGCTCCAGATCAGCGGTAGATTCGGTTTTGCCGAACTTGTGATTTGTTCGTGCACCTTCTTTACGGCGCGGCACACCATCTGATCACGCGGCAGCAGTTCGTCGGTACCGAAGACATCCTGGGCGGCGTCGTTGGCATAAACGTGGGTCGAAACGAAGTCCGCCGGCACTCCAGCTTCGGTTGCGTGACGAATGAAAGTGTCGACCCAAGCTGCCTGGGCCGTAGCCGGACCGCCCACGCGCAGCCTGGGGCTTTCCGCCTTCAGGGCTCTCGCGGTGTGGTCGTAGAACTCGAAGTAGGTTGCTTGTTTCGGCTCTCCGGCCCAGAAGTCAATATTCGGCTCATTCCACACCTCGAAATACCACTGGCTCACCTCCTCAATGCCATACCTCTCGATCAGGTGGTCCGCAAAGGCGGAGATCAGACCGTCCCATTTCCCGTAGTCCTTGGGCGGTGAGGGTGACGGCTTGTACCAGAAGGGATGCAAAATCGGCTTAGCGGCCAGCTTCCTGGGCATGAAGCCCAGTTCGACAAAAGGCCGGACATGGTGTGACAGTAAGCCGTCGTAGACCTGGTCCACATAGGAAAAATTGTAAACAGGATGGCCTGTTGGGTCCTCATCGTACACGCCCATGTCATCGTCGAAAATTCCATGGAAGCGAACGTATTCAAAGCCAGTGGCACTCCGGACCATCTCCAGGTCGCGCATGTAGCTGTCGCGCAAAGCCAGGACCGCGCGTCCGGAGCCGAACATCTTTTCCCAAAAATGGGGGAAAGGGGTGAGCGGCGCGCCGGTATCTAGTTGGATTGTCTCCCTTGCGGAGGACGGCGTTGTCTGCCCTCCACACGTCACCCCAAGAAGCACGACGAAGAGTACAACCGAGAGCAGACTCTTGGCTCTTTCCAGCACAGTGCAGACCTCCAGGGGTAAGATGCTGCCGCGTCAGAAGCTGAATCTAGCCTGGAATTCAACCACTCTCCCGGAGAGAGCGGATGTTGCCTGGCCGAAATGGGTGTCTTCAACCACAGTGCTCGAGCTGTCAAATCCGAACGGCGCCAGATTCAGTTTGTTGAATACGTTAAAGAAGGTTGCACGAAGCTCCACTCTCGCTTGCTCGCCCAGATGCGCATACGGAAAGGCAAAATCTTTCAGAAAACTCATGTCCGTGTCGGAGTACCTTGGCCCACGGAAAGAGTTCCTTCCGATTCCGGGAGTTCCAGCCTTACTTATGTCAAAGAAAGCTTTGCCGCCTCCGGGAAAGTTCCCATTGTGCTGGAGAAATGTGGATGTAGCACTATTACTGGTCGCGCCGCCAAGATACGCTATGGGACGCACCGGTGAGAGCGTCTGGCCTCCGGGAAACTGTAACGCCTGCGTGTTGGTTACTGGAGTCCACGGGAAACCGCTATGGGCAGTCAGGATGCCGTTGATTTTCCATCCGCCCAGCACGTTCCCGAGAAGGTCGTGGCGTCCGCGCAAAATGGGAAGGTCCCAAAGGCCGGACAAAACGAAGTAATGGGTCGCGTCGTAATCGGACGGCCCGCGTTCGAAGGCCTGGTTCCGGGGAAACGTCTGGTTGGTTACGAATCCAGGACCTTCGTTCGACAGATCGTCAATGCTTCTGCTCCAGCGATACTTGGTCTCGAGTTGAAATCCCCGGCTGAAAGTGTGCGCGACGCGGACGTTCAACGAATTGTAGCTGGCGTTCACGTCCGGCGTGGGAAAGAATACCGCCGTAAAGTGGGGATTGGTTGCGTCAAAGATGAAGTTCTCATTGATGATGCGCACCAGCTTGCGGCTGGTGCTCCCCTGATAGCCCAGGCCGAAGATGAAGTTTCCCGGCAGCTGAGTTTCGGTTTCAAGAGAATAGTTGTAGATGTAAGGGCTGGGAAAATTCTTGGGTGCGCCCCAAATCTCTACCTGACCATTCACCGGAATTCCGGTGGCCGGGTCAATGCCCTGCGACAGCACCGGATTGGCGGGATAGCTGTTCACGGAACGGCTGGAGCCGAGGACGAAGGTAATCGCGCCGTTGTCAAAAGGACTGCTTGCAAAGCCGCAACATTCATTGAAACGCGCGAAGAACGGGGGATTTCCGCGCGTGTTCTCAAAGAGGACGCTGGGCACGCGGTCGTAGCTGACGCCAACCCCGCCGCGAAGCACGGTCTTGCCGCGCAAGAGATTCGGGCTCCAGGCAAAGCCCAGGCGGGGAGCAAAATTATTGCGGTCCGGATTAGTGAGCTGGTTGGTGGTTTTCAGGGTCGCTCCCGAAAGCCCCTGGGCCCCGGGACCCAAGATGAGATTGGTTAATTGTCCGCTGTCATCGCTGAGGGGAGAAAAGTACTCATAGCGCAAACCTAGATTCACCGTCAAATTCGGCCGCACCTTCCAGTCGTCCTGGAAGAAGAGTCCGTAGTCCTTGGTGCGGAAGTACCGTTGGGCGGCGGCTGGCTGTCCCGTTCGAGGGTCAGCGTTGATGGCCTCGAAAACCGGCGTGCCGTTGGCGAGATTGAAAATCCCGGTGAAAGAGTAATCAGGCCGAGCGCCGCCCAGGAGGTTGTTATTGTTTTGCTCGGCCCCAAACTCAAATCCAACCTTGAGCGCCATTCTTGGAAGCTGCTTGGAAAGCACATCGCGGAAGGTGAAGGTGTTCTGGGCAAACACTCCAGGAGTTGATTCCGAACGCGGAGCGCCAAAACGCAATCGGTCCGTACCCGGCAACGCCTCAACCTCTACCAGGGGAATACCGAAATTCACGTTGGTATTACTTGCCACCTGGTCAAAGGCAAAGCGGCTGAAATTGAACCGCGCCTCGTTCAGTAAAGTTGGGGAAATTGTCCGGATCCAGGAGATGAATATCGACGGACTGAGCGGCTGGAGAGTGAGGTCCGCCATGGGACGGCCCTGCTCGGCAGCTTGCGCGCTGAAAGTCTTCAGCCGGGTAATGTATGTACTCACGGCAAATTGATTGCTGCCCTGATTAAAATCAACCTTGCCGTTATATTGCTGTCCGCGTGTGGTGCTGGGAATCGACAGTTGCGCAATCTGCAAATCGGGAACGCCATCCAGTCCGCCGCCCTGCGTGCCGACATACTGACCGTAAGAACTGCTGACGGAACCTATATCCATTCCATTGCCGACAATCTGACAGGGCCGTCCGGCATTCAGGAAGCTGGCGCAGTTGGGCGGCAGGATGGACTGGACGCGGGGCAGAGAACCCGGCGCAGCCAGCACTGCGGCAGTGACCGTGCCGGCGCGCTGCGCAGCGATGGCGTCGCGGAATTGCGAGGTTTCAATGTCATTGGTCACGCTGGTGACGGTGTTGCTTCTGAGCTCTTCGGTTGAGAAGAAGAAGAACGCGCGATTGCGTATGATCGGCCCGCCAATTCTGCCGCCGAAATTGCGAAAATTGTTGTTCGCCCGGTCCGGACACCGCGTGCCAATGATCTTAAACTGATCGGGACCGCCGCCGTTGCAAGTCAACGCGCCGATGGTATCTCCCCCGACATTGGAGAAGCCGTTGTAAGCATTCAATCCCGGCGACTGGTAGTTGAAGAAGGCGCTGCCATGAAAGGTGTTGGTGCCGCTCTGGGAAACGACTTTGATTTGCGCCCCGGAATTCCGTCCGTCTTCCGCGGTGTAGGTGCTCGTAGTAACAGTCATCTCTTTGATCGATTCCTCGCTCGGAGTGATGATGGCCGCGCCGCCCCATGTGAGGCTGTTGACGTCCACACCGTCAATCTTGAAGTTGTTGGCCGACGCGCGTTGGCCGTTCGCGGAGATCTGCACCAGGTTCTCAGTCTGATAGATCGAAGAGTTGGACCCGCCAGGGCCGACGCTATTGGGAAGGTTCAGCGACTGTCCGGCGCCATTGCGGGCGCCGTCGCCAAATACGCCTGGGGCCAGGCGCAGCAATTCGTAAGGGTCACGGCCCGTTGCGGGCAGGCGCTCGATCTGCTCCGCGCTGATCGCCCCGGTGACACTGCCGGATTCAGTATTGATGGCGGAAGCCGCGCCGCTGACATCCACGTTCTCGGTTGCGCCGCCGGGCTCGACCTGAGCATTGAAGCCGACGATGGCTTCCTCCGTGACCTCGATTCGGGACGTGGAGGTCTTAAATCCCCGGACCTCGACTTTCATGGCGTAGTTGCCCGGAGCAAGCTCAGAGATACGATAAAAGCCGCTTCCGCTCGTCTTAGCGGTATGGGCCACGGCCGTATCTATGTTGGTGGCTGTCACCGTGGCGCCCGGTATCACGGCGCCCGTCGGATCCTTGATAGTGCCTTGAATGCCTGCTCCGAATTGAGCCGGCACGGGCAGAGCGGTGAACAGGAGGGCGAGCAGCGGAAGAAAAACTTCGAGTGAGAGTCGAGCGCGCATGAGCAGTCTCCTCATAAGCAACCGTGGCTTACTTAAAGCTTTAAGTAGCGCGAGAACGTTTTTAGCACCAGGTGCCGGAACCTGTCAAGTGGCTGCGGCAGCCTTTTCCTTCTGATGTGCCGTCAGCGCCGGCGCCGATTGTCACCTCCCGGCCGATGGGCTAGACTCTGGTTTGTGTCCTCCAAGAAACAGAACAAATCTCTTCCCCGGCAGAACGGATCGGAGAAGAAGCCCACGCTGCGTTTCCTGGCGGAGCAACTTGACTTGACTCCAGCGACCATCTCTATGGTGGTCAACCGGGCACCCGGAGCCAAGGCCATTCCCAAGCACACCCAGCGCCGCGTCCTTGATGCCGCTAAACGTTTTCACTACCGGCCCAATTTTTTCGCGCGCTCACTGCTGCGGCAGCGGACTTTCACCATCGGCGTCCTCATACCGGAGATCAGTGACGGCTATGGTGCGCAAGTCATGCGGGGCATCGAAGACCACCTTCTTCAAGCCGGGTACTTCTATTTTGTTGTGAGCCATCACCACCGTCCGGACCTCATCTGCGAATATCCGCGCCTGTTGCTGGACCGTTCCGTCGAGGGACTCATCGCGGTCGACACGCCAATGGAAGCTTCCATGCAGGTACCGGTGGTTTCCGTGTCCGGACACGGTCGCGTCAAAGGAATCACCAACGTGGTGCTGCATCACGGGCTGGCGGCAAAGCTGGCCCTGGAGCATCTGGCCACCCTCGGTCATCGCCGGCTCGCGGTGATCAAGGGCCAGGAATTCAGCAGTGATACGGAAGCCAGGTGGAACGCCATCCGGAGAGAAGCCAGGCGTCTGTCACTTGAAATCGACCACGACCTGGTAGTCGCGCTTCAGGGGGATACTCCGTCTTCACACCTGGGCCAAGAGGCAACGGAGAAGCTCTTGGCATCGGGCAAGCCCTTTACTGCTTTGTTCACTTTTAACGATCTGGCGGCCATCGGCGCCATTCGAGCTCTACGGCTCGCAGGCCGCTCGGTCCCGGAAGACGTCTCGGTCATTGGATTCGACGATATTCCCAGCGCTGAGTTCCACAATCCCCCGTTGACCACGGTGCGCCAGCCACTCGCCACGATGGGCGAAATGGCTGCTGCCTCCCTCCTGAGTTGCCTGACAGAGAACCGGCAAAAGCGTGCCCGCGTGATCTACGTCGATCCGCAACTGGTTGTCCGGGGAACCACGGCCCGGGTCGGCGTCCGCGAAATTGAGCGAAAAAGGGCCCGGTGATCCCGGCCCCGCTTGCCGGCAATCGAACCCGCAGCCCGCGCGTATTGTCTGCGATTGCGTCGGCGGCGTTCGTACTGACCGGAGGGGCCAATACATTTCTCGGCCCAATTCTGCCGACTCTGGCAGCCCGCTGGCATCTTTCCGATTCCCAAGCGGGCTATTTCCTTTCGGCACAGTTTCTCGGCACCATTCTAGGTGTGAGTGTCAGTAGTCAACTGCTGCCGTGCCGCGGGTTTCGTTTCAGCATCGGAACGGCTTACCTGTTAATGGCGGCCGGCGTCAGTGGATTGTCATTGCCGCACTGGAAGGCTGCATTGCTGGGGACATTTGTCGTTGGTCTCGGACTTGGTGTCGTGATCCCATCCACCAACCTGCTCACTTCCAGCTTGAATCCGCATCGCCGGGCCTCGGCCCTGAGTATTTTGAACTTCTACTGGGGACTCGGCGCCGTTGCTGCGCCGGTCGCCCTTGCTCTCGCACGGCGCTGGAATCAGGTTCCGTCCTTTATGCCGGTACTGAGCGGGTTTCTCCTGCTATCCGCACTTTGTATTGCGCTTGCGCCAAAGGGAGAACCAGCGTCTATTGAAGGGCCAGCAGCCAGCCGCTCGCGAGCGATTTCTGACTGGCCATTTGCGGCGATTGTCGGAGGAATGTTCTTTCTTTATGTGGCAATAGAAGCTTCGGTTGGCGGGTGGATAGCTACTTTGGTGCAACGGGCAACAACCGGCACCGACCACAGTTGGGTGACAGCGCCGTCTCTATTCTGGGGAGGTTTGCTTGTCAGTCGCGGCTTGGCCCCTGCATTCCTCAGGGGAGGACGGGAACGCAGAGTTGCTTTGAC
This sequence comes from Verrucomicrobiia bacterium, assembly GCA_035567035.1. Taxonomy (GTDB): domain Bacteria; phylum Acidobacteriota; class Terriglobia; order Terriglobales; family Acidobacteriaceae; genus Angelobacter. The sequence continues at coordinate 21,542 of DATMPO010000082.1, forward strand.
GAGTCTTATAGTTGCCTGTTCAGGAATGTTGGTGTTGGTCTTCTCGACTCGGTGGCAGTGGATAATCGTGGCCGGCGCCATTGTCGGCTGCGGGCTCGCCGCGGTGTTCCCCATCACCATTGCCCTGCTCTCCCGGTTCCGCGACATGGAAAAGCGGATCGCAGGGCCAATGTTTGCGCTGGCCGGCCTTGGTGGAGCGGTAGTGCCGTGGTTCGTGGGCGTCATCTCGACCTGGTCCGGGTCCCTCCAGATCGGCCTGATGGCGCCGCTGGTTGCCACGGTGCTATTACTCTGGTTGCATGCCGTTCACAATCGATATAAACGCTCGGCAGCGGATCAGTTTGAATTGCAAAACAACTCGCCAAATTCTTCACTCACCGATAAATAATGTTTATAGCGCCACAAAGGCCGCGGCGAGCTCATTTGCCCGGACCTGGACGGACTTGAAGCAAGCGCATGTAAAGCGTCCTTACGCTGCTACCTGGACCGATTCAAATCCTCGAGTTTCTTTTGCTGTTCCTCCGTCAGGAGACCGTGAAGCTTGGCTTGCGCACGCAGACTTTTGGTAATCAGTTTGGTCAGAATTCTGGCTTCGGTGGCCGCCAGAACCTTTATCTCCTTCGATTGGCCCTGTTCCGCCGCCGCGATTAGCTTCCCGTGTGTCGACTGCAATTGTGTCTTCAAGGGGTCGATCTCCCTGCGTTGTTGAGACAATACGTGCCGCATCGCAATGATCTGTCGCGAAGTGAGGTTAAGGTATTCGGCCAATTCGGAATCGATTTCTGGAGCTGGGAACTGAAACTCCACGATTACCGTCCCGCTATCCGGCGATGGCCTGGACGCTGCCGGTGTGGGCTCAGTGATATTTCTTGCGGACGCGGCCGGATCCGCTGGCCCTTGCGACCTCACGTCAGCCGGTTGAGGAGTGTAGCCGAACGAACGCTCCGAACACCCAAGTATTGCGACCGCGAGAATGACGATTAGCCTGATTTTCATAGAACACTTCCTTTCTGAATCGCCACGCCGTCCTTTCGAGATCACCCGCTCCTGCATTTCGAGAGAAGCCGGACTTGCCGCAGAGCCATTTCTTGCACTCCGCGGCAAGCGGACCGCCTCTTGACCGTTTGGGGGACCAGTCACAGAGGCTTCTCGCCGGCAACTCAGAATCGGAACACGAGTCCGGCTGAGGGTTCTGCCGTGTGCGTGACCGCACCCGTGTCCAGACTGCTGAGACCAAAATTAGGCGCGTTGTACACCAGACCGCGGTACTCAAGTCGAAGAGCGAGGTGGTTTAACCGCGGGACCGGGAAGTCAGCCCCTGCGCCATAAACGAAGGCACCCACGGTCTGCCGCTGCGCGCCCAGTACACCCCCACCATTATTCGTGGGGTTAAACACCAGCGCTCCACCCTCGGCAAGAACGTAGGGACTCATATTGAACCGGCTAAGCGCGGGCACTCTGCGAGGCGAGGGCAAGTTGACGACCAGCCCGCCGGTCGCCTGGTGCATATCGGACTGGACCCTCGCAAACCCCGCTGGGGTAGAAAACAGTTGACTGTTGCGATTCCAACCATAAACCGCCTCGGCGCTCAACCAGCGATTGATGCGGTACCGGTAACCCCCCAGCACTCCGCCTGTCTGTGTGCCCTGTTGAAGTACGCCTTGACCGTTGGAGTCGTTGGTGAAGATCCCGGTATCCTGGACGCTGATCTCCGACCGCATCTCTTGCGCCGACGCGTCCACAGAGAGCAGGGAAACTGCCGCTAGAATGAAGATTGCTGTTCGCTGCATTGCTCGTATGCCTGATTTGCTCCGGTCCCTGTTCGCTGCTATACCCGCCACCACACTCACGACCGGTTCAAATCGTTCCTTTCGATTTGAAATTCGAAGCCTGGTCACAGCTTCCAACTGAGCACTTTGCAACTGAAATGCCAAACCAAGGCGCGCCACGACGGCTGGGAATCCGCTGAAATGGAAAGAATGGATGACGATTCGAACGCATTAAGTTCGAATCTGGTGTCGAAAGTCGAATGTGTCGATGCCGCTCGACAGGAAGTTGGATTCCTTTTCGACTGCCGGCCTGCGCAATTTTTGGGAATCCAATTGCTGTTGACCTGAATCCGATCAGTTGGGTGGTATCGTAAAAGGCGGTAATGGGCTACCTGCGTCTATGAGCACAGACTCGCAGCTCGCATTGAGAACAGATACTCAGCGCTATGAAGCGCTGTATCACATCTCTGAGGCAATGTCTGCCGGTCGGGAGCCGGAAGAGCTGTCACGGGTTCTTGCCGACCAGTTGCGCGAGGTGGTCAGCTTCGATTTTCTCGATGTCCTTGTCTTCAAAGAGAATTCCAACGAGGTCGAATGGCGTGTGACCCCGCGGTTCCAACTGGCCGGCACCGATCTGCCAATCGAGGAGACAGTGAGTTGGCACGTTTACCACACACAAGAGGCCCTGCACATTGCGGACTGGAGCGCGGACACCAGTTTCCCGCGGTTGAAGCAACTGCTGGAGGAGAGCGGGGTCAGCGTGGGTTCTGTCATCTGCCTGCCATTGACCACCGCGCATCGACGGTTGGGCACGTTGGGAATCTGCAACCAGGAACGTAATGCATATTCCCCGGAAGACGTCAGCTTCCTGAAGTTACTTGCACGTAGTGTGGCGCTGGCCATTGACGACACCCTGAATCTGGAGAAATCCCGCACCGCACAATTGGAACTGGAGCGCCAGAATGCCCGGCTCAACGTTCTCCTTGATTTGACGAACAGGATCAATTCCAACCTGGACCTGACCGAAGTACTGCGAGCAATCTCGGCCAGCGTTCGGCAGGTCATGCATTGCGATGCCGCTGGGGTGTCCTTTCCCGATTCCGAGAGCGGCAAGCTTCGGCTTTATGCCATGGACTTCCCGCAGAGCGAGGGGTTCGCCCACGAGAAATCGGTCACTTCGTCAGGTGGAGCTCAAGCAAGGGCTTTTGAGACTCTCAAACCAGTGATATTGAACCACATCGAAGCGGGCGACGTTGGTCCTGAGGATCAGGCAATCATTGCCGGCGAAGGAATCAAATCTCTTTGTTTCGTTCCCCTGGTCAACCGGGGACGCGCGCTTGGCATTTTAGGCCTTGGCCGGCGGGAGGAAAACGCGTTCAGCGAAGATGACGCTGAGTTTCTCACTGTGGCAGCGGGGCAAGTCGCCGTTGCAGTTGAAAACGCACTCGCCTACCGCGAGATCTCTGAACTCAAAGACAAGCTGGCGCAGGAAAAACTGTATCTCGAAGAAGAGTTTCGCAGCGAGATGGGCTTTGAGCAGATCATCGGGACAAGTCCCCCTTTGAAGCACGTTCTGGAACTGGTAGAAACGGTGGCGTCGAGCGATTCGACGGTGCTGCTGCTGGGCGACACCGGTACAGGGAAGGAGTTGATTGCGCGCGCTATTCACGATCACAGCCGGCGCAACCAGAGCACATTCGTGAAACTGAACTGTGCGGCCATTCCCACCGGGCTGCTGGAAAGCGAACTGTTTGGTCATGAAAAAGGCGCTTTTACAGGCGCCATTAGCCAGAAAATCGGACGGCTGGAGCTCGCCGACCAGGGCACACTGTTCCTGGACGAAGTTGGCGACATTCCCCCTGAAATTCAACCCAAGCTCTTACGCGCGCTGCAAGAGCGTGAATTCGAGCGTCTGGGCAGCACCCACACCAGGAAGGTGAACGTGCGCCTGATTGCGGCCACCAACCGAGACCTGGAAAAAATGATCGAAGAACGCGAATTTCGCAGCGATCTGTACTACCGCCTGAACGTATTCCCGATCCGCATTCCTCCGCTGCGGGAGCGAAGGGAAGACATTCCCTTGCTGGTCCGCTACTTCGTCCAGAAGTCCGCTCGCCAAATGCAAAAACAGATCGACACGATTCCCGCAGCCGCCATGAAGACTCTGACCAACTGGGATTGGCCGGGTAACATCCGGGAGCTGGAAAACTTCATTGAGCGGGCGGTGATCCTTACGCGAGGCACCACGCTGGAAGTGCCAGTCGCAGAATTGAGCAAAGCGAGAGTGGCCCCGCCGGTAAGCGACGACGCCCCGCGCAGTAAGGATGTGGCCTGGATTGTCAGAGAAACGCTCAGCGCCTTAAACAGGGATGCTGCCAAGAGCGCCGGCTATGAGTACGACGAGAAACAGCGCCAGGAGATCCTGCGTGTTCTGCAGGAAACCAAAGGTCGCGTCGGTGGTTCTGACGGGGCTGCCGCCCGCATGGGCATCAATCGAACTACCCTGCTGTCTCGCATAAAAAAGTTCGCCATAAACCCAAAACGGTTTTCCTGACCCGAAACGCAGACCATCTTCTCAGCAATTGCTCGGACGTCCTGGATCAGCCTCCGGCGAAACGGCATGCCACGTGCATATGACACAAGTGACAACACGTCGGACATGCGTGTAGTCAAGTCTGAGAGGGGCCTGTACTTGCCTCTCACATTCTCCTAGTGCAACGGTGCAGGTTGCCCCTCTCAGCAAACCCATTGACCGATTTCCGCTCTACAAGACCTCGAATTTGTTACCCGCAGTGTGACTCGGACCACCGGCTGGACGTGGTCAACTGCTCAAAGTGTCGTTGACACTGTCGACAGTACGCCTCTTTCAGTTTTCTCTGCCGAAGTGGTTTCAATAGCTTACAGGTCCGCAAGTTTGGCCTTCATTTTGCCCCCGTGCCTGGTGGTGACCAGGCAGCTTCAATCCGATCTCTCTGAACTGGAGAAGCTTAGGGGCATAAGGATTGTCATGACCGAGGATAAGCAGCCGCTGCTCATAGGCCTCAGCTATCAGAAAACAGGCGAGAAGGTTTTTGCGTGGATGTTCTGGACGGCAGTAGCCGTCCTCTACGGCGCCATTGGGCTGATTATCTGGCGGGTGGCGACATGGGCATAAGAAAGGCAGCTGGGAAGTTATGAATGCTGGGAGCATCACCGTGTTCAGCACATGGGCCACGAGACCGAGCGAACAGAAAGTGGAAGCTAATGAGCCAAAGACACGCTATCAAAGGTCCTTCGCATCGTTCTTCTCGTCAGGGCGCTTCTCGTCAGGGCGGGCCTAACGTCCAGTTGGAGCTGTCCTTGCGAAGCGAAGTTAAGGCAATCACGCCATTTGTACAAACCCTTGTGCGCTTAATCAGGAAATTCCGATGGGCCCCTGGAAACGAGAACGAGAACGAAATCGAAACCGCATTGCGCGAGGCCGTGGCGAATGCCGTCGTTCATGGCAATCATGAGGACCCCGGGAAACAAGTTTGCGTCAGCTGTCGGTGTGGGACTGACGAAATCTCCATCGTCGTCAGGGACGAAGGAGAAGGGTTTGACATTGCCAGCGTCCCCGACCCTACCACTCCGGAAAATATTGGGTCCAGTCATGGCCGCGGAATCTACCTGATGAAAACCCTGATGGATGAAGTTCGCTTTGAACAAGGCGGTACCGCGGTCTATATGCGAAAGTTCGCCGGCAGAAAGGGCGTCCGCCTATGACAAAAACCAGAGTTACACGCATCGTCCGTATCGTCTTTGTCTTTTGGCTGGTCGTGGCGATTGCTGTTGTCCTGGCCACAATCGTTACGCTCGTGCCGTTGTCGGGCCAGGGGCGCGGGCATGAAGCGACCGACACCAGTCATTCGCTATTGGCGAATGGCGATCGGCAGCCCCAATGTTTTCCCGCCGCCTGGCAGCGCTTACCCGAATCACTCAGGGGCGATTGGCCCTGGCTGTTGAGGCTGACCTCGACAGTTTTGACACTGCGATGTGCCGTGTCCGGACCGGCCTTGAATCTCAGTGACTTGCAGCGGCCGCAGTTTGGCATGCGTCTTGCCTGTCCCATGGTCGAACGGAAAACGCCATGTTGAAGATCTCCGTAGTCGACAGCTGCACTCAGCGCCGGTTGGTTCTCGAAGGCCGGCTGATCGCACCGTGGGTTGATGAGCTGAGGACAGCATGGAAGATGGCCAAGACGGAACCTGATGGACGCGAACTGGTAATTGACATGGGAAACGTAATGGTCATCAGCCAGGAAGCAGAGAACACTCTTCTGCAGATGATGAATGAGGGAGCAAGGTTCCGTTGCAGCGGAGTGCTCACCAAGCACGTACTCCAGCAACTCATGCGGCGCTGTAAGAAGGGTCCCGTGCAGCCAGACATGAGCGATCAGGGAGGCCACAAGTGAAGGTGCAGCGCAAAGATCATGGAGACTCGTCCAAAGCAGACGGGTATGGGACGATTGAAGAATTCCGCCGGCTGTTTACAGAAGACATGACATGTCTGTATCTGCTCTCCTTCGCGCTGACGGCCAGTCACGAGAGGGCGGAGCAGTGTTTCGTCGCCGGCCTGGAAGACTGCGTGAAAGACAACTCCATATTTAAGGAGTGGGCCCGTTCCTGGGCGAAACGCGCGGTAGTTAAGAATGCAATCCGAATCATGGCGCCTCGTCCCAACCTCGCTGGCGGGACCTTTGCGGGAATCCATCTGGAAGCCGGCGGCCAGCGTCAAGGGACTCAAGATCAGCACGCAGCAATCGCCAGTGTGCTGGCGCTCCCAGACTTCGACCGGTTTGTGTTTGTGATGTCTGTTCTCGAGCGATACACCGAGAAGGAATGTTCGCTCCTCTTGGATTGTTCGCGGCAGGACGTTCGCGAGGCGCGCGTGCGAACGCCGCAGCAGATTGCGGAGCCCACGAAACACGAGGCGTCCGGACAGGGGGACTCAAGTCAGCCGTCCGCTCGTTCCCCGGAGATGGTGGCGCAGAGGAGAAAAGATGGCCCCCGCTTACTTTCTGCCTGATTGTCTAACCGCGCCGTTGGCAACGATGCGATTTGCCTGGAGAGGAGACGTGCTATGCAGGTGACAGAAACGTTGATGGGAGACGAAGCAAGAGGAGGAGTTGGTTTCCTGAGCGAGCGTGCCCGGGAGCTTGACGATGTTGTTTCGCGCAACCGCCCTATGTTTTTCAAGAGGGCTTTTCGGTATTTGGGGAACGCACCGGATGCGGAAGATGCTGTTCAAGATGCGCTCCTCTCCGCCTGTAAACACTTATCGCAATTTAGAGGGCAAGCGCAAATGTCAAGCTGGTTGACCGCAATCGTCATCAATGCCGCGCGCAACCACCTGCGCCGCCGCCATGGCATCCACTTGTCGATTGAGCAACCGTACGGGGAGGACACCCTCACCTTGTCGGAACGGTTACCTGATTTGAAGCCGAGTCCGGAACAAGTGTGCTGCGCCACGGATGCCCAGGACCGGCTGTCCAAGGCCGTTAACCAACTCTCGCCCACGCAGCGTAGAGCATTTCAATTGCGTGATATCGATGGTTTAACAACGAAGGAAGCTGCGCTGGTTTTGGGCGTGCCCGAAGGAACGGTAAAGTCGCAGCTTGCACGTGCGCGGGCCAGGATTGCTCGAATCATACGGATGAAGGCTGGCCGGTCGCTCGTCCCACCGTCAGGTCCGCTGGACGCGCCCGAACCGGGGCGCACGAGCTTTCGGGCAGCGATCCCGTCAAAATCGTCCGCTACGGCGAGGAGAGGCCTTTCTGTATTGAATCGGCCGAGTCCTGCCGGCCGCACAATCGCCGCGGACCCTTTGAGTACGAGAGGTGATTCCGACAACGAGGAAATTCCATGCCTGAGCAATCTGATGGGCGAACAATCCGCAGGAGCGAATTCTTCTGCTGCCTGAATTGCGGCGTGACTGCGGAGCTGGATACACACGGACGTTGCGCAACCTGCGGATCAGATGCCGTTACGTATCCGGGCACCTATCCGTTGGGCATGCGGCCGTCGGAAGCAGGCGACTTGGAGCGGGGAAGTTGAAGACCCTCAACCGCACTCGTCGTCCGCTATTAGTATCGGTTCTCCCCCCAGGCAGGAGCCATTGATTTGCGTGGCTCCTGCCTCCCGCCTGATTCATGCGGCGGTTTGGCTGGAAGGCAGGGCTTGAACTTAATCGAGAGGACTCGGATGACAAGGATTGAAAGCAACAGATTGGCACGCATGCTGGACGCCAATCTAGACCTGACAGACAGCGAGGCGGAAAAATTCTGGCCGATCTACGATCAATATACGGCCGAACTGGCCAGGATCAACGGTACGAAGCTCGCCCTGATCAAAGAATATGCCCGGAATTACAGCAGTATAACCAGTGAGCAAGCCGAGGCGTACATAAAAGGGCGGGCTGCCGTGGAAGAATCCGTAAACCGCTTAAGAGTGAAATATCTTCCCATCTTCCGTCGGGTACTCTCCGGCAAGACAACTGCAATATTCTTTCAAATCGAGTGGCGCGTGGGACTGATGAGCGACTTGCAACTGGCCTCACAGATGCCCCTCTAGATCCAAGCAGTTTCGGAATGAAAGTCCCTCTTCTACCCTTCAGATCGACAAATTCGACCCCCTGCATTGGTTTTCGAAGCTGTTGAAGGTGACTTCGACACTGCCAACACTTTGCATGTGGAAACCTGATTCATACTTTGAACCTCCTTGCATTTCAACCACTTAAGAAAACCTGATTTCCCATGAACTTTGGCACGCGTCTTGCTCCTATGCTCTGTGACAGGAAATCCTGCACACGCCTACCGGGAGTACTTACTAAATGCATAAGCTAAAAGGATTTGTTTTGACCAAAGTTCTACTATTCATTCTTCTTGCCGTCCTCACCCTGGCGATGATGGGATGCGGACGGACCCAGGCCGCGGCGGCGCCGCCAGCCCCGGAAGTCGAGGTTGCCTCCGTCATCCAGCAAGATGTTCCGGTGTACAGCGAATGGGTGGCAACGCTGGACGGTTACGTGAACGCCGAGATCCGACCGCAGGTTTCAGGCTACATCGTCAAGCAAGCCTATAAAGAAGGTTCGCTCGTGCGCAAAGGCCAGGTGCTGTTCGAAATAGATCCCAGGCCCTTCAAGGCGGCCCTCGACCGCGCTAAGGGCGACCTGGCGCAGGCGCAAGCGCAACTTGGCAAGAGCGCTCTTGATGTGGAGCGCGACACGCCGCTCGCCGAGGCCAAGGCCATCGCCAAGAGTCAATTAGATAACGAGATTCAGGCTAGGCTCGGCGCCCAGGCGGCGGTCGAATCGAGCAAGGCGGCCGTGGAGCAGGCGGAACTCAACCTTGAGTGGACGAAAGTCACTTCGCTGGTGGATGGAATTGCGGGGATTGCGCAAGTCCAGATCGGCAACCTGGTGGGCCCCAATTCCATTTTGACTTCCGTTTCGCAAGTAGATCCCATCAAGGCTTTTTTCCCGATTAGCGAACATGATTATGTCCTCGCACAAAGCAAGAGCAATGCCATTTCCCGCAAGGGCGCCATCAGCTTTTTCGGAAGCTCGCTCGAACTGATCCTGACGGACGGCGGTTCCTACCCTCATAAAGGGAAAATCCTGCTGGCCGACCGGCAAGTGGATGCGAGCACTGGCACCATCCGCATTGTTGCTGCGTTTCCCAATCCCGGCAACATTCTCCGCCCTGGCCAGTATGGACGCGTGCGTGTCGAAACCAGTATGAAAAAAGACGCGCTGCTCCTGCCTCAGAGCGCGGTTGCGCAGTCGCAGGGAAGCTATCAGGTGGCGGTTGTGGGCAGTGATCACAAAGTCAGCATGCGCACGGTGAAGCCCGGACAGACTGTCGGGACGATGTGGGTGATTGACGATGGCCTCAAGCCGGGTGAGCAAGTTGTGATCGAAGGACTGCAAAAGGTAAAGGAAGGGACCATCGTTACTCCCAAGCCTGCACGGCTGGTAAAGGAAGGAAACTGAGCTATGTCGAAGTTCTTCATCAACCGTCCAATCGTGGCCATGGTGATCTCCATCCTTATGGTGATAGTCGGCGCGGTCACCATTGCGGGCCTGCCGGTGGCCCAGTTTCCGAACATCGTTCCACCGGAGATTCAACTGCAGGCCACATACGTGGGTGCGGACGCAAAGACCCTGGAGCAAGCCGTGGCCACGCCGATCGAGCAGCAGATCAACGGCGTGGACAACATGGACTACATGTACTCCCTGAACGCGACGGCAAACTCGCAAACTACGATGGTCATGGACTTCGACGTGAAGACGGACCCAAATATCGATCTCATCCTCGCACAGTCGCGCGAGCAGCTGGCCGCCAGCCAGCTTCCGCCCGAAGTGAACACCTTTGGGGTCACCATCAGAAAGTCAGTGACCGCTCCGCTCATGCTGGTCTCCTTGTCCTCGCCGCATGGCGCTCACGATGCGAAGTTCCTCGCCAACTATGCCTACATCAACCTCAATGATCCCATTGCTCGCCTGTACGGCGTGGGTCAGACGCAGGTTTTCGGCGCGGGGAGATATGCCATGCGACTCTGGGTAAAGCCTGACCAATTGGCGAAACTGGGCATCACCGTCACTGAGATCGTGAACGCGATCCAGGCGCAGAACAAGGTGAATCCGGCTGGTCAACTGGGCGGCGAGCCGGCTGCCGCGAACCAGCAATTCACTTATTCCGTGCTGGCGCAAGGGCGACTGACGTCGCCGGAGCAATTTGAAGACGTCATCGTCCGTGAAGCTCCAGATGGCGGCATCGTTCGCGTGAGGGATGTCGCGCGAGTCGAATTGGGCGCGGACGATTACAGCATTGTCAGCCGCTTGAATGGCCGGCCCGCCGCAATCGTTCCTGTTTACCAGTTGCCGGGGTCCAATGCGGTCCAAACCGCCGCGGGCGTCCGCAAGCTGATGGCCGAGATGCAGCAGCGCTTCCCGCAAGACATGGATTACACCATATCCCTTGACCAGACGGCCGCCGTGACTGAAGGCATGAAGGAGATTATCGTTACCCTTTTGATCGCCATTGTGCTGGTGCTGCTGGTGGTCTACCTCTTCCTGCAAGACTGGCGCGCTACCCTGATCCCGATGCTCGCAGTGCCCGTCTCGCTGGTAGGCACGTTTGCTCTCTTCCCGTTGTTCGGCTTCTCCATCAATACGCTCTCGATGTTCGGGTTGGTGCTGGCCATTGGCCTGGTGGTAGACGATGCCATTGTCGTGGTCGAAGGCGTGCAACGTCACATCGAGGAAGGTCTTGCTCCCAAGGATGCGGCTCGAAGGGCAATGGAAGAGCTATCCGGGCCGGTCATCGGTATCGCCCTGGTTCTTTCGGCGGTCTTCGTCCCGACCGTCTTTATCCCAGGCATCACCGGACGGCTTTACCAGCAATTTGCCTTGACCATCGCGATCTCGGTGGTCCTCTCCGCTTTTAACGCTCTCACGCTGAGCCCGGCGCTTGCCGCGCTGCTGCTCCGGCCAAAGCCTGCCCTGAGCGGGGTCGAAGGGAAGAAAAGCCGCGGGCTGCTTAGAAGGTTCTTTGACTGGTTCAACCGCATTTTCGAACGCGTCACCGAAGGCTATGTCCGGCTATCCGGCTTGATTGTCCGGAAGACCGTGGTTGCGTTGGTACTGCTTGTGGGCCTTGGAGCTGCAGGGATTCTCTTCGGCCGCCTGGTGCCATCCGGCTTCCTGCCCGACGAAGACCAGGGCTATGTCTTTATCAACATGCAGCTCCCGAACGCGGCTTCGCTGGAAAGGACGGCGGCCGCGTCGAGACAGGTTGAGGAGATCCTCGCCAATACGCCAGGCGTGCAATACACCACGAGCGTGGTGGGCTTCAGTTTGCTCAGCTTTGTCCGGACCAGTTACAACGCTTTCTATTTCGTCACTCTGAAGCCGTGGAGTGACCGCACAAGCCGGGCGGAACAGTACCAGGAAATCAAGGCGCGCCTGAACCAGCAGCTCAGCAAGCTTCCGCAAGGGACCGCTTTCAGCTTCTCGCCGCCGGCGATCCCTGGAGTCGGCACTTCCGGCGGATTTCAGTTCGTGCTGGAAGACCGTGCAGGACGGGACGTTCAATTCCTGGCGGACAACGTAGACAAGTTCCTGGCGGCGGCGCGCAAGCGTCCCGAAATTGGCGGGATCAGTACCACCTTTCTACCGAGCGTGCCCCAAAAATTCGTGCAGGTCGATCGCGAAAAAGTGCTGAAGCAGGGTGTCGCCATCAACGATGTCTACCAGACAATTCAGGCTTTCATGGGAGGGCTGTTCGTCAATTACTTCAATGATTTCGGACGTACCTGGCAGGTGTATGTGGAAGCGGAAGCTCCCTACCGGTCGGATCTGGCGAACGTAGGGCAGTTCTACGTGCGCAACAACAGAGGGGAAATGGTGCCGCTCACCGCGCTGACAAAGTTCGAGTCGCGTGAGGGCCCTGAATTTACGATGCGCTACAACGAGTACAGATCGGTCCAGATCAACGGCAGCGCTGCGCCGGGTTACAGCTCAGACCAGGCAACGGCGGCACTGGAAGACGTCTTCAAGCAGACGATGCCCGGCGAAATGGGCTTCGACTACATGGGCATGTCCTATCAGGAGCAGAAGGCACGGCAAGGGCTTCCGGCTTCTGTCATCTTCGGCTTCTCGCTGTTGTTCGTGTTTCTAATTCTGGCGGCACTTTATGAAAGCTGGTCATTGCCTTTCAGCGTGTTGCTGAGCACGCCGGTCGCGGTATTCGGCGCTTTTGGAGTGTTGTGGCTGCGCCGGGCGGTGCTCGGCGCTTTCTATCCTGCTTATATGGTGCAAATCGAGAACGACGTTTATTCCCAGATCGGTATGGTGATGCTGATCGGCCTGGCGGCCAAGAACGCGATTCTGATCGTCGAGTTCGCCAAGGAACAGCACGAAAAGGGCAAGCCGCTGGTGGATGCGGCGCTGGAAGGCGCCAGGCTCCGCCTGCGGCCGATCCTGATGACCTCCTTCGCCTTCATTCTGGGTTGCGTGCCTCTGTGGACAGCAACGGGCGCTGGTTCAGTGGCCCGTCAAATCATGGGAACTACCGTGGTCGGTGGCATGGCGGCCGCCACCGCGATTGCCATATTCATCATTCCGGCGCTGTTCGTTCTGGTCGAGCGTCTGTCGAAACGCTCGAGCGGCGAAGTACACGGCGCTGCAGTTGTCCCGCAGATGAGTCCATCACAAGGAGACTAAAGATGACAAGACTAACAATCGCTTTACTCGTGCTCCTGACTGCGGGCTGCGCGGTGGGGCCGAATTATAAGAGACCGGGCGCAAATGTTCCCGCCACGTACCGCGGAGTTACGCCGGAAGAGGCAAGGCAGCCTGCGGCGGAATCGCTCGGAGACCAAAAGTGGTGGGAAGTGTTTCAAGATAAGCAGCTTCAAGACCTGATCCACACCGCTCTCGAGCAAAACTACGATGTGCGCATCGCGGCAACGCGAATTCTCCAGGCCCAGGCACAGTTGGGTATCACTCGTGCCGACCAGCTGCCGACCATCAATGGAGGAGCGCAAGCTGTGGACCAGCGTTCTCCGCGCGGAAAACAGTTCCGGCAGTTCGAGACGAGCGCAAACGAGGTAGATCTCTCGCTGGCGTGGGAGCTCGATTTTTGGGGAAAGTACCGCCGCGCCACGGAAGCTGCAAGAGCAAATCTGTTGGCAACAGAATGGGCCCGTGAAGCGGTCATCAGCACCCTGGTGAGTGACGTCGCCACTGCTTACTTCCAGCTTCGTGAGCTCGATCTGGAACTCGAAATCTCGCGGCGCACGCTGGCTTCGCGCCAGGACTCTTTGCGGCTCACACAAACGCTGGCAAACGGAGGGGCTACATCCATGCTCGACGTCCGGCAGGCGGAACAATTGGTGTCCACCGCGGCTGAAACCGTTCCCGATCTTGAGCGGCGCATCGAGCAGCAGGAAAACTTCCTCAGCACGCTTCTCGGAAACAATCCTGGCCCTGTCACGCGGGGAGCGAAATTGACTGAGCAGCCGCACGCGCCGGAGGTTCCGGCGGGGCTTCCTTCCAGCCTGCTGGAACGAAGGCCCGACATTCGCCAGGCCGAAGCGCAATTGATCGCCGCCAACGCCCAAATTGGAGTGGCAAAAGCAGCCTACTTCCCACAGATTGCCTTGACCGCGAGCGGCGGATATCAGAGCTCAGCTCTTACCAGCCTGTTCACCGGTCCGGCCGGACTCTGGAGTTTCGGAGGATCGTTGGCACAACCCATTTTCTCTGGAGGAAGAATTCGTTCGGGCGTCAAGTTTGCTGAGGCGCGACAACAGGAGGCACTGCTGACTTATCAGTACACGATCCAGCAGGCCTTTCGCGGGGCATCGGACGCTCTGGTTGAGTATCACAAGGACCGGGAATTCCGGGAGTACCAGCAGCAACTGACTCTCTCGGCCCAGGGTGCGGCGCAACTCTCTGAGATGCGCTATCGAGGCGGAGCCGCCAGTTACCTGGAGGTGCTGACCAATGAAACCAATTACTTTACGGCAGAGCTGGGACTCGCTCAGGCCCAGTTGAATGAAGTTGCAGCTCTGGTTCGCATTTACAGAAACCTTGGCGGAGGCTGGGAGCAGTAAGCGGCCAAGCCGCACTCGGCTCCTGACAGGACTTGCAGCCGCTGAAAGGTGGCCCCTGATGGTACGCGTGAGAACTCAAGATCGAGGTCTCATGGTATTGGACAACGGGCTTCACGGGACGTTCGCTCTGGCAGCCGGCGACGGCTGAGGCGCCAAGGGTGCCCGGTAACCGGCACGGGTCCTGACAGACAAGTGCTTGTGCCCCGGTCCATCGGCCTTCACCTGTATGAGGCGGTACGTTCCATCCTGCCTGGCGTTGGCCGGGACATAGGTGATGGTGTACTGATTGCGAATATCGCGAGCGATTCGTTCACAAACAGGGACTGCTTCCTTGAGGGAGTCGGGCTGGAAATAATCGCCGCCGGTGTCTCCGGCAAGCTCCTTCAGGACATGAGTGTTGCGGTCGCGATCTTCCTCATCGAAGAGACCAATGGTGTAGACGATTGCTTCGCTGTGCTGCGCCATGGCCATGACCTGCGCCAAGTCGTATTTGCTGGCGTTGTCGCCGCCGTCGCTGATTACAATCAGCACTTTCTTGTCCCGGTTGCCTTTCTTCAGGTGTTCGAGCGCCGCGGCCACAGCGTCATACAGCGCCGTCTCGCCTCTGGTCCGGATTCGGGACAGCGCTGCTTCCAAGTCGGGTACCTTGTCGGTGAACGGCGTGTTGTCCGGCAGGGCGAACCGAACATGCTCGTTGAAATTGACCACGAACATCTGGTCCTGCGGATTGCTGGAGCGGGCAAACGCCAAAGCCGCCGCGATGACCTCTGCCCGTTTTTCTCTCATGCTCCCGCTGTTGTCAATGACCAAACCTACTGTGACTGGGAGATCTTCGCGGCTGAAATCTTTGATTTGCTGAAGCGCTCCGTCCTCATAGACCTGAAAACTGTCTTTATCGAGGCCGGAAACCGGGGCGCCTTTATGGTCATGAGCAGTCGCGTGCAACACTACCAGGTTGGTATTTACCTTGATCGTGTGTGTGCCGTCTGGACGGTCTTGTGATCTGGAAGCTGTCTGCGACGGGGCAATGCTCGACAGTACGACCAGAAAAAGCATCAGCGCCAAGTATCGGACCCGGGAGGCCAGGATTGATGCGCATTCGGATAGCTTTGTCATACGGCGACTCGTCTTCGGGGACCTCGAGGGTAACCTCATGGCCGATGACGAGGCCCTCCAGCTATCAAAAAGAGGTGGTACGTTTTACAGTACCACCCTTTGGTTGCGATAGCTTCAGTTCGCTCGATCGGACACGGACGCAGGCTGGTCTCTTTTGAAAAACGTCCAGGTACCAAATCCGATGCCTAAAGACAACAGGCCGGTCAGTCCAAAAATCGGCAACCAACTGGCTGTTTGCGGCAAAGTCTCGGCGACTTCCGCCGGCGGCGGTTCAACAACTTTTGCCATTTCAACGGTTTCTCCCGTAGGCGCTACGGCCTCCACAGGTGCGGTCCTCAGCTCTTCGACAGGCGCCGCGGCCAAGTCAAGCGGCGTCGCAAGAACCGGCTCTTGCACTATCTTCGCCAGTTCCAGGGCCCGCATCTTCGGATAGACAAACTCCTGGCCCCAATTTGCTCCCGGATAAAACCAGGCCCGGATGGCTTCGGGTTGACCTTCAGCTCTTTCCCGAAATGTCATTACGGTCTTGTCCGTCACGCGCAAGCGGTAATTCGAGATGGCGAGAATGGTCGTGTACAAATGGGTTCCGTCCGCGTCGAAGATCTGAACGATGTTCCGGTCGGATGGCGAATTCAATAGTTTGAAAACGTACGTGCCGGCCGGCAACAAATGCTCACCTACACCGGGGACCTCGATCGGCGCACTGAATGTCACTGTGGTCCGCTTGTTCCAATCGTCGGCTCCTGCCGTTGAGACCAGGAACGCGCAGGCCGCAATAATGCAAGATGCCATTGACAATCTTTTTATTAGTTTCATTTTTGCTCCTTCTTCTTGTATCGCTTTTTATATTGCGTCTTTCCCGAGACGCTCCATCCACGGCCGGGAAAAAATATCTTGTGAACCCTTCGGTGCTGCCCCTGAGTCACAGGAAATCTGTGGCGACCAATTTGTTGGCGCCGCCCCAACTGCGTTAGATGGGAAGGTGGTCCTTCAGGAACTCACTACGCCAAGCATCGCACACATAGAAAAGGGTTAATGGTCATAAGTGCTCACACGCAGAGATTAAGATTGCGGTCTGGGCCGTGGACCGGATCAGGCGGCGGGAACTTTGGCGTACGTGGTGCTGTCACGGGCCCACAAGTATCGTTCGGCGGCATCCGTCGGAGGGTGTGATCAAGCGCGCGCGAACACTCAAATGCCCGCCCGCCTCTTCTTCGTGAAGGCGCGGCTCATTTGCCCGCGATGACTCCCGAACAGACTTGAGTTCCCAACCGCGGTTTCAACAATCGTCAACTCGCTGCCGGCGCTCACAGCTTCCATGGGTATCGAGCCAATCCAGTAGAGAGCGCACGCTGGCCCGAGCCAGGGCAATCGAGCAATCAGCAGCTCCGTAGTAAAGATTGATTGTGTCACCATCGGGGTCCATCGTATATCCGCATGGGAACACGACATCGCCAACGTCGCCGTTTCGCTCGTACTCAGCTTCCGGACCAAAGATCCATGAATCTCCCCGCAGCACGCATTTTTCCGGGTTCTCCAGGTCGAAAAGGGCCAGGCCCAGGCGATACAGACAGCCCGAAGGCGTGTGCCGTACTCCGTGGTAGAACACGAGCCATCCTCGGGAAGTCTCGATAGGCGGCGGCGACAGCCCAATTTTGTTTGCGTCCCACCAGGCGCCGCGGCGTGCTTCCAACATCAGTCTGTGTCTGCCCCAATGACGCAAGTCAGGCGAGTTGGAAATCCACATGTGCGCCCCGAGTGTGGTCACCGGCCGGTGAATCAGTGCCCAATATCCATTGATCCTCCGCGGCAGAAGCGCCGCATCTTTGTCCTCCGGTGGCATGATGACACCGTATCGCTCGAAGCTTCGAAAGTCTTTGGTCAAGGCCAGGGAAACGCCGGGGCCACCGCGTGAATACGAAGTGTAAGTAACTGCGTATTGCTCCAACTCGGGCACGAAGGTGATGCGAGGATCTTCCACGCCCCAGATTTCCTCGGGATACTCCTTCGGGTTGGGCATCAATGTCGGCTCCCGGTCAATTTGCCACCCATCGACGCCGTTGCGCGAACGCGCGGCGCAAAGGTGCGACAAACCGCGCCGGTCTTCTACGCGACACAGCAGCAGAGTAGAGCCATCCGCTAACCGCGTCGCGCCCGCATTGAACACACTGTTCACGGGGTAGGGCCAATCCCTACTCGTCAGGATCGGGTTGGCAGGATGGCGAAGAAGGAGGGGCTCGTAACGAGTATTCAGCTGGCTCATGAGTGTTTCTGCGGGAGTGGTCACGACGGGATTTCCTTTCGTTCAGACTCTTGCAGCGAACGCATTTCCAGGAGTGCTGTCAAGAAAGATAGCGTTGATTCTGCGCCCTGGTTCTCATTGGCGCGGTCGGGATGCAGGCCGTCGCGGCAACCGCCAGTGACAGAATCATAGAGAGGAAGTTGCAGATCGTTGTCGCCAAGAAACCAGTGGAAAGCCGACCAGGCGTCTCTGCGCCAGCGGCTGTCACCCGTTACACGATATGCTTGCAGACACGCAGAAACTGCGCCGGCGGCTTCAAGCGGCTGCTGATCGAAGCGGGCCTTTTCATCACCGTGGCGGTAAAAGCCTTGTGACCCGATCGGCACAAAGTGGCCGTTGGTTTCGCAGCGCTGCGTCTTTGTCAGCCAATCCAGCGCTTCGAGACCGGCGGAGATCATACGATCATCCGAGCAAGCCGCGCCCGCCAGCAACATGGCTTGGGGCAATCTCGCGTTTCCGTAGGCCAGAACGGTCTCGAACCACTTCCAATCCGGACGGTGGACCGACTCGTACATTGCGAGCAATCGCCCCGCGAGCGCGGACCTTACTTTCTGTCCATCGCGGTCTCCGGGATACGAATCAAGGTATTCCTGAATCCCGAGCAGGGTGTAGGCCCAGGCACGAGGGCTCGTGAATTCCAAAGCCGCGGGGAGAGAGAGTTCGAACAGACGCCCGGCACCGCCCCTTAATCCCTGGTCCGTGGACCGCCCCAGGACCATTCCCAGTCCCCACAACGCTCGGCCGTGACAATCTTCCGATCCTTCGGCTTTTTTCCATCGGCGAGAGTAGCCAAGGAAATTCCTGAAGCCGCCCTTGGAGGGATTGAAGGCATGCTCCAGGAACGACAAGTATCGGACAGACGAACCTGAAGTTGTTGAATCTGGTTTTCGAAGGTGATCTCTATCTGGCTGCTCCAACAGCACCGTGAGAATGAGTGCGCGAGCATTGTCGTCTGTGGTGTAGCCCTCCCGGCGGTTCGGGACCGTGAAGATTGCGTGCTGAAGCATCCCGGTGTCATCCGTCATCCTGTTGAGGTGACGCAGTTCCAGTTCAGGCAACTGCTCCTCAGAATATTGATCGAGCAATGGGTGGGTGAAGCGGGCAGAGAACTGGCCCCGTGGATTCTCCATTCGGTCGCCGCGGACGCGCGCGAAACTTTCCATGTAACCTTGCGCCACCCTTTTCCAGACCATTTCCCGCGCGAACAGATAGGCGCGCTTCCGCATGCCATGGCGTTTCGCGGGAGTGTCCAGGAGTTCAATTGCCTTTCGCGCAATGGCGCCAGGGTCCTGGAAGGGAACCAGAACTCCACGACCGCCGTCCAGAAGTTCGGCGGCGTACCAATAGGGAGTTGAAATAATCGCCTTACCGGCGCCCAACGCATAGGCGAGAGTCCCGGAAACCACCTGTGCCTCATGGAGGTATGGCGTTATGTAAACATCCGCGGCGCCGATGAACGCGACCATCTCCTCCGGGCTGACGAAGCGGTCGTGGAAGATCACTTTTGACTCCACGCCTACTTCTTTTGCCAAAGCCTGCAAGTGCGCTCGATACCGGTCACCCTCGCGACGCAGAACGTGAGGGTGGGTCGCGCCGGCGACTACATAGGCAACATTCTTGTGTTCCGACAGAATCTGCGGCAGCGCCTGAATAACGTTTTCGATTCCTTTGTTCGGCGAGAGCAGGCCGAACGTGAGCAGCACAGCCTTGCCTTCCACGCCAAACTGCTCCTTGTAGAAATTGGGGTCCAGGAACGGCAGATCGGGAACGCCGTGAGGGACCATGTCAATCTTGCGGGCAGGCACCTTGAAGACTTCCTGCAACAGCTGCGACGATAGCTGGCTCATGACAATGAGCCGGTCGGAAAGCTCCGCAATCTCTTCCATGACCATCCGCTGGGTGGGGTCGGGCTCGCGCAGGACCGTGTGCAGCGTGGTCACCACAGGCATCTTCAAGCCGCGCAGCAGATGCAGGATATGACTTCCGGCGGGACCGCCGAAGATTCCATACTCGTGCTGGAGGCACACCATGTCGATATTGTTGAAGTTCAGGAATTCAGCAGCTTTTTGATACGATGCCACGTCGTCCTGAGCAAGGGACCATCGCACCCGCGCGGGATAGTCATATCCCCGCTCCGTGTCGTTCACGGGCAGCGCCAACAGTCGGGCGGTTCCGTACTCCGCGGATATCGCGGTGCACAGATCAGTGGTGAACGTGGCAATTCCACACTGCCGCGGAAGATAGTTCCCGATCACCGCAATTCGGCTCGGTAAGGATGGCTTCGAGCGAAATCGTACGCGGCCCGCTGAAATACTGTCTCGTACCAGAGCACGCGGGCCAACAATTTCCAGGGACCTGTTGGGGAATACTGTGTTTGGTAGCGACATTTGTCCTTAAGTTTGGGTGAGTACAAGTGTTGCGAGCGGTCATTCTTCAGATAGACCTAGTGCAATCGACTGCGCGGTTTGAGACCACCGTTACAAACTGCCCTCTGCTCAGTATCTAATGAAGGAGTAGTTGACGACTGGTCAATTCTGCTCACTCGGCAGTTCTCTGGAGCGAAAACCTTCTCCGTCCGGTGCAGCCTCCCCCGAGGCCGCACCGGATGGACCCGCCTATAGCGAGATGCTGATCGCAATTCCCACGTTGGGATACCTGCGATCGTAAAGGTAATAGCCGTTGTCGACATAGCTGACATAAACGTCGTCAGTGTCGTACCAGTTATTCGCCCAGTATTCCGGCCATGGGTCAATCGTACTGATCCAGTAGCCGCCGTATTGGAAGCGCGGGTATCCGCTGACGACCAGGAAGGGGCGGCCGTAGATCCGGAACCCATGCTCCGGCCCAAAGGCGCCGCGGAACCGGCTGTCTGGAACGCGGTAGCCGTGGTAGCCCCCGCGCTGTTGCCAGGTGCGGTGATCTGACTGCCAGCTTTGTGCGCGGTGCTGCTGCCAGCTGCTCTCCTGCGCACGCTGCTGTTCCTGCGTGCGCTGGGGTTGCCCTTTGCCCTGCCCTTGCTGGGCTTGCTGTGACTGTTGCCGGGTGTTTTGGCTCCGCTGGTTCTGTTGAGCTCGTTGTTGGGGTTGATTGTTCCGGTCTTGCCGTTGCGGTTGTTGGGCTCGTTGTTGGGGTTGATTGTTCCGGTCTTGCCGTTGCGGTTGTTGGGCTCGTTGTTGGGGTTGATTGTTCCGGTCTTGCCGCTGCGGTTGTTGGGCTCGTTGTTGGGGTTGATTGTTCCGGTCTTGCCGCTGCGGTTGTTGGGCTCGTTGTTGGGGTTGATTGTTCCGATCTTGCCGCTGCTGTTGTTGCGCGCGTTGCGGCTGATTGTTCTGGTTCTGGTGCTGTTGACCGCGTTGTGGCTGCTGCCGGGACTGGTCTGACTGCTGTTGTTGCTGAGCGCGCTCGGGCTGTCTGTTCTGTTCTTGACGCTGTTGTGGCTGGGCGCTCTGTTGTTCCGGCTTCCCTTGCTTTTCGCCCTTCTGCTCCTGCTGTGAGCCAGCAGGAGCAGCGATTCCGATCAGCAAAGCCAGAAGGGCGGTGCTGGTGATTCCAATTGCTTTCATAAGTGTTGCCTCGATATTACTGAATGCGTACGTTTGCTCTTAGCGCAGGCTTCCGGTGGTCGGGTTGACCCGATTGCCGATGGCCTCGCCTGATACGAGAAGTTCCACTCTCCGGTTTTGCTGCCGGCCGGCGGAGTTATCGTTGGAGGCTACCGGCAGCGTGTTGCCGAAGCCCTTTGCGCTGACGGAATTTGTCGCCACTCCTTGTTGCACTAGGTAATCGCGCACCGAACCGGCGCGGTTTTCAGACAGCTTTTGGTTCATGTCATCGCCGCCTACGTTGTCCGTGTAGCCGCCGACTTCAATGCTGAGTCCAGGATAGGCGAGCAGAATTCCGGCAACTTTCGCCAGTTTTTCCCGCGCACCCGGCTTCAACGAATACCTTCCGGTGTCAAACAGGACATCGGACATGCTGACGATGAGCCCGCGCGCACTGTCGCGCGTCTCGAGAATGGAATTCAACTGCGCGGACAATCGCGTCCGCATGGCTGCTTTCTCTGTTTCCGCCTGCTGGGCGTTCCGCTGCGCTTCCTGGGCGGTTAGCCGAGATTGGTCGGCGTCGGCCTGCGCCGCGCTGACGGCAGCTGCCGATGTTGCCTGGCTTGCGGCCATGTCGGATTGCGCCCTGGCCGTATCAGATTGCGCCTTGGCCGTATCGGACTGGGCCCTTGCCGTATCGGATTGGGCCTGGTTCTTCTGCCGGATCGCGTCATCCGTCTGTCTCTGCGACTTTGCCTGTGCATCCGCTGAACCCTGGCGTTCGTTCGCCAGACGCACATCGTCCATCTTCTTGACTGCGATGGCGCGTGCATCTTCCGCGGTCTGTACGGCTTCACGGGAGACGGCGATCAGTTGTTTCTTGTGCACTTCTTTTTCCGTGGCAAAGCCGTCTGCCTGGTTCATCAATTGGACAGCATGCTGATAGCTGTCGCTGGCATACTCCTCCGCCCCTTCGGATTCCGCGATGCGCAAAGCGTTACGCGCCTCGAAGAATTCCAGCGGCAACTTGGCATTCATGACCACCGGGTCGAACTTGTAGCCTGTGGGAATGTAGCCGCCCCGCTCCATCAGTTCGTACTTTGCGTTGACTGCTTCAGTCGTGCCCTTAGTGTTCTCGCGGACCACATTCTCAAGCACAACAACGTTGCTGGGCTGCCGCACCGCATAATAAGGTTCCGCGGTCACGACCATGGCGAAAGCCTGAAGGTCCGTGGTCACCTGCAGCTTGCTGCGATGGTTTTCGCCTACCAACACTTCGCCAAGATTCACGGCCCGGCCTTCAGGCGAAATCGCCCACAGGACGTAGGTCAGGTACTCATTGCCGAAGGCTGTGGGCTTGTCAAGGTTGCCAAATTCCGCCTCGATCTCGATGGCCCCCTTCTTGCTGTTGACCTCGGCCACACCATTCGCCGAGCGCATCAGGTCCGTGCCCGCGAAATCCAGCTTGGTGGACCCGCTGCGGTGCTTGTAGTTGACAGCCTGCACGTTGCGGCTGGTTACGATCACTCGGAACATGGGTCTGTGGTTCTTGTGTTCGCTGGTTGGAGAAGTAGTTTGAGCGAACACGCTCAAACCGAGGGTGATTCCGGCGGCTAACAAAAGTCTGTTTTTCAAGGTATCTCCTTTACGCTTTGCGTAATTTCAATGTTAGGGGCGTTTACCGGCGAACCGTGGGCGGCCGTACTTTCGCGACACACGGATGAAGCCTGCCGGCTGGGCTGGATGTGGGCGGTCGCCGTGACTTGATCGGGGACCGACTTGCAGTGACCTTTAAGGAGGTCGCGGTTCCGTCTACACACTCAGGACACTAAACAATGACAGGTGCTGACTTCGGTGTCTGAGCAAGACGGCTCACAAAGGGATATTAGATTGCCGGCTGGCGCCGTAACGGGGCCGAATCACCGGACGTTCGGCGTGCCGGGCGTTGTGCAGCGGAGTGTAGGTCTTGCCGTCCACCGGCGGCTGGAGGATTTGCATCTGTGTCCACGAATACTCAAATTCCCGTCCACAATCGATGCAGACCTGGTAGGTTCGTTTCTTGATGGTGAACACACGGCTCATTTGGCTGTGATGACACCCGAAGGCATACTGGAAAATCGACAGCATTATTCTCATAAGTCCTGCGTCCGCTCTTCTCAGCTTCGCAACATCGAATCCAACCGTTGCACCCGCACGCGAAGCCTGACACGCTCCGAAGTATCGCCTGCCAGGGCGGCCAAGTCTGTGCAAAATTGCTCATCGCGAGGGCTGCCGCTTCCCGTCAGCGGCGGCGCCCACTCAGCAAATTGATCACTACAACCACCACGACCACCACCAAAACCAGGTGGACCAGACTCCCTCCAACATGAAAACTGAAGCCGAGGAGCCACAGGATCAAGAGAATTGCTACGATCGTCCAAAGCATGTTGACCTCCGGTGCTACGCCGCGAGCACGCAAACACAACTCGTTTACCTGCGAACTTCCGCAACACTGCTGAGCTTGTTCAAAGAGCCGGCATCTGTGATGTGGTAATCCTTATATTCAATGCTGAAATCAGCGTGTCCGCCCAGGCGTACTGCGGTGACGCTATGGTTGTGCGCGGGCAGCCAGAAATCGTCTACCCTCATGTTCACCTCTTCGATTTTGGTGTCTTTGGTCCAAAAGGAAGGATTCTTCGCGGGTTGGGCCTCAATGCGTGCTACCGCAAATTGCTCGGCGTCCACCCAGATGCGGCCCCGGAAGAGGTATTTGTTCTTCGTCCGCGGCTCCACTGCCAGTACATAAAATGAACCGCCAGGCGAGTCTTCAAACCCGGCCAGTGTGAAGGCATAATTCTCAGCATTGATTGCGGCGCCACTTCGGTTCTCCGCAGCCAAAGCCTCTTGTTCCGCTTGCAAGAGCCTCTTGAACACCCTGTCAATCATCAGCTGCGATCCCGTTGCCGATACGATCGTGACTTCCTTGGTTGCCGGCGAGCGGTATTTTACGTTCACCACCATCTCGGCTTTTCGAGATCCTGGAAACCCGCGATATTCAACCCTGTAGGTCCGCGTGACTTCATAACCATGCAGCGCCTGGGCGCGCTCCAGGTTCATCTCGACCAGGTTTTGTACAACTTGTTCGGCATTCAGCACCGCGTGCGGGCGTTGCGGCGGAGCATCGGATGCTTGCCCGGTCGCGGCCTGGTGCAACCCCCCGCAGATGAAAAGCGTTGAAAGAAAAACGCCGGTAAGCGAACCGACCATCATACGATTGTTCTCCGGCAACTCGTCCCACCCCGCTTGCGTTGGGTGCTTATTTGTTGCAAAACCAGAACACGTCCAAATCACGCGAGACGGCTAACGGGCCGCTGTTCTGTCTAATTGCAGAGACTTCAACTCCTCGATGTTCTTGCGTGTTTTGATCCTCTGGTCCGGCTTCATTTTGTCAAGATTGGGCGCATTCGGGTCCTGGTAGAAGGCCAGGATGTTCTGCTGCAGCTCAGGCGACGCGGCCGCAAACTTGGTGTTGGCAAGCTTCGCCAGCAACTTGCCATAGGCCTGGTCCGTCAGTCCGTACTCTCCCTCTTGCGTGCGCTTGCCGGTGTCGAAGTCTTTGTTTTCCAGGGCCAGCTTCCCCGCTCTTAAGTCCTGCAGGCAAGTTCGGTATTGGTCCACGGAAGCGTTGATACTCTTCAGGTAGAGCGTCTCGGTGGCCGGACTGGGCATTTTGAAACCCACGGCTTTGAAGGGGCCGACTTTGGGGACCAGTCTGAAGAGAGTAGCCATGAAGCGCGCTCCCAATCCCGGTTTCTGATAGCTCTTGCCCCACTCTTTTTCATATTCAGTGCGCTTCAAGTTATACAGAAACTTCTTTTTGGCAAAGCTGGGATCTTCCTTGACCATTTCGTCCTGCTTGGTGACCAGAGCGACCCGGGTCATCTCCGGAATAATGCCGCTCACGGAACGGCGAAAGCTACCGACGGACAGGTCAAGGTTCATGAAAACATCCTGGAGCTTGACCCCGTAGGTCTTTAGGAATGCCCGCTCCAGGACGGGTTTGGACACCTCGAAGCCTATGAAGTCGTGGTAGGCGTCGGACGTATAGCGGTGCTTAGCCACCTGCACCACGTCAAAACCAAATTCTGTTTGAATGTGGGCCTTTGGATTCTGCTCAAACGTGACGGCCGGGCCGTATTTGGTTTTCAGTTTGGGAAAATTCTGCGCGACAGCCACATTGACGACGGGATGGCCGGTGATATCGGAGACATAGTGCGAAAGCGCTCCCAAGGCGAACGCATACTCGTTTGCATCTGTTGCCTCGTCCAGCAGTGCGGCGACGAAATCTCCGCTGCGGACATAGTGGACCAAATCACTAAACAGCCGGTTCCCGAAGGGATAATAACCCATGTCCTGGATCAAGCTTCCGCCGTAGGCGTAGGCATGAGCTTTGCGAAGGTCGTCAGGCGATGTCCCGGGATATTTCTCCAGTAACAGGGGCTTGATCTGGTCTTCCCAGAGCAGGTCGACGATTTCCTCATGAGTCAGGACCGAATATCCGGAGGAGGGCCTGCTCAACACGCAGACGATGAGCAGCATTGCCATCAATGATTTCGCGGCGTTTCGCATGAGCTTAAATTCCTCCCGGAATGGTTCCTCGGCCTGAGTCCATGGTGGACTCTGGCTGCGGCACAGTCTGTTCCTAAGTGCTCACATTGCGATTTTCACATTTGTTTATTGACCGTCCGCACCGATCCAGAGAGCTGAGCCTGGCGGGTGACCAATCTGGAACAGCACGCCAGGATGCCCGGGACAAGTGAGCGGTTTTGACCAGATTGTCAGGCGGTTACTTGCTAAGTTTTACATGTTGATGTTCGAGACTGGTTGTTCTTGGATTCATCAGTTTTGAAAAACTGATGAATGACCGCACAGCAGCAAGGTATGGCGCGTCACTCGTTGACCGGTTTTGCAACACGCATTTGTAAGTATAGCAACGATCATTGGAGGCAACATGTCTGACAACCGCAACAGTAATATTGGCTGGTTCCTGGCTGGTCTGGGTCTCGGAACCGTGGCGGCGATCCTTTTTGCGCCGAAATCAGGCCGCGAAACCCGGGAAGCTATCGTGACCGGAGTGGACGACGGCCGTAAGTACCTCGCGTCTCTTGGGCGAGATGCCCGTGAGCAAGTAGGCGACTGGGTAAATTCCGGAAAAAGGATAGTCGCCGATAAGAAGCGACAGGTCAATTCAGCCATTGACGCCGGACGCGAGGCCATCCACGATGCTACGGCGGGGAAGCGCTCCTAAACGCCGTTTCGTATTCGGAACTGACGATGTGCGGGACGTGATGTTGGACCGCCCTGGCTGCAAGGCGAACAAATTGTCTTTTGTTCCTGGAAGGCGCCACTTG
The DNA here is from genome assembly GCA_035567035.1 of Verrucomicrobiia bacterium. Taxonomy (GTDB): domain Bacteria; phylum Acidobacteriota; class Terriglobia; order Terriglobales; family Acidobacteriaceae; genus Angelobacter. The sequence goes on from DATMPO010000082.1 coordinate 48,299, forward strand.
TGCAAATCACAAACCGGCTGGTGTATTGGCTATTGGACCGGTACTTTGAGCGCGCCGTCGCCTTCCTGCAAAGTCATACCGCCACGGTTCCGCTGGAATCCACCCGGCGGACGCGGGACAAAACGGCCCCATGAAAGCGCGACCGGAGATTTGCAAGCTGCATCGGCCATCGGTGAGTTCGCTGGCTCAACGCCCAACGTGTATCCGGGAAATGGAATGTAAAACACCAAAAATATTCAAGAGCCACAAGGCCAGGCAAATCACCACGATCGCGTTCAAAAACGACTTAATGGTCTTTTGCATGGGGATGAGCCGGTTCACCAGCCAGAGCAGAAAACCCACCACGATAACGACAATCAATACTTGTAGTAGAGGCATGACTTGCTGATCTCCTTCGGCTCGCACGCAAACTGTGGTGCTGGGCCGCGTGCTTTAAGCGTCCTGACTGCATGGTAGGCGCGGCAAGGACAGGAGTCTGGTCTCTTTTGCACAAAAGTAATTCTGACTGCGCAACTCATTGGTTCAGAACGGCGCCGGGGCGTTTTCGTCATCACTTGCTCTTTGAGGGACCACAATCCGGAGGACCGCTTTCGTCTTTCACTTTGCGCTCGTTTAAGACAGACGCCGGCGCTCTGGTCCGTGCTTCTTTCCAGATCCGGCGTATGACTCGAGCGTAGCCTTTGGAGGTTCGGCTCAGCAATCTCTCTAACCGCGCTTCGTCCAACTTCATACTGCTTCGTCCGTCCGGCCCGGGTCGGCCTACCTGGTGAGAACAAGTGAGATCATGCCAGATCGAGAGGAGCCGCACTGGTCTCTTTTGACCATAAGAAATGACCTCCGGTTGGGTTGGTCATTGGTCAAAGGGAAGTCCCGTGTGGTGATCAATTGTGAACAGACTTGACCCAGCGCCGAATGACATAGTGTAGGCACGCATGGTTGCCAATCCAGGCGGAGACTGAGTTCATGGCCGGGGTTTTATGCCCCAGGTCAACGGGTCTTGAAGTCAAGACACACTCACCGGCGCGGGCCGGACGAACGCGTCTTCCGGACGAACGCATCAAGGAGGTGCATTGATGCTTTGGACAGTCTTTAAGTTTCTCATGGTCGTATGGATGCTGAACATGGTCCTTCAGTTTGGCGCAAGCGCTATACCCATAGTGCTCGTGATTTCACTCACGGCGCTGTTGTTGCGGGTGATGATTCGTCACATTTCTTTCGGTTCAGGCAGACTCCGCGATTCTACAAAGACCGGAAGGTTCAACTCCACCACAGCTGAGCAGTTCGCCGGCGCCGCCAAAATCAATTCACGGTTTCACAACAGGATCTCAGGATCTAAGGAGCAATACCTATGAAGAAGTTACTTGTGTTCTTGTTAATGGGATGTCTAGGCAGTCTGGCCTGGGCTGGCGAAGGACGGAAGGACGTCACCGAGCGTTTGCAGATGGCGACCGATGTATTAAACCAGATGACTTCCGCGCCGGACAAAGGAATACCCGAAGAAGTTCTCGAAAGCGCCAAATGCATTGCCGTGGTCCCGCATCTGGTCAAGGGCGGATTCATCCTCGGTGGTAAGCATGGCCGTGGCGTGGCGACTTGCCGGACAGCGGACGGTTGGAGCGCACCCGCGTTCATATCGGTAGGCGGCGGAAGCGCCGGCCTGCAGATTGGCGTGGAAGGTGTAGACCTGATCATGCTGATCATGAATGACCGCGGCATGCAGCAATTGCTCTCCAGCAAGTTTCAGATCAGCGGAGAAGGGTCGGCGGCAGCCGGACCGGTCGGCCGCCATGCTTCCGCAGGCACCGATTGGAAAATGGACACGGAGATGCTCACGTACTCGCGTTCCAAAGGGGCCTTTGCCGGCCTGACGCTGGAAGGCGCTGTGGTCCAGCAGGACACCGATTCCACCATCCAGGTCTACGGAAATGATGCGTCGTTCAAATCCGTGCTCCAGGGAAGGGTGGCAACACCGGACATCGCAAGAGACTTCATCAGGGCGGTTAGAGAAACGGCCCACAAAGCCAAAGTAGAGGAAGGTCGCGACAAGAATAAATAAAACAGGCCCGGGATTATCGCATTGCGCGAAGGCGATAATCCCGGCCGCAGTTCTCGTTGTTATCTGTTCTGCACCGGAAAAATCAACGATTGCCGAAATTATGGAAACGATTCAAGACAGCGTCAGTCAGCCGCGTAAGACCCAGGCTCCTATTGCCCTGCGCAGTCTCCAGGACGCCATCACTAAACATGTCGAGGACGTGAATCAGCGGCTACAGGCAGGACTCTCCGTTCGACAAACGCCAGCGGCATTCGAGGTGCATGAGATGGAAAAAGCGGACGCACTTCTCCGTCTCAGCCTCACCGGAGACAACAACATCCACTACACCCAGTTAGTGAAGCGCAATAATGAAATGCAATCGGGCGTGATCTATGTCCGTGCCTCCCAGGAAGGGACTCCCACCATTTTGTTTTCAGACTTCCCGCGCAGCAATGTGGAAGTGAGCTATAAGGAAGCCTCAAAGCGCTTGCTGAACTCCTCTTTCTAGAGCAACCCCACAAATGGTTGAATCCGGAAACTGTGCAAAATGGAACTGACGGCGGGTGCGCGGCCCAGTAGCATAGCCGATGGTGAAACTTCTTAATCCACGACGTAATCACGCAGCGGCCTTTGAACCTGAGGCCTTCCTGTCCCACACCGGCCTGGGGCGGACCATTGTTCAGCTGAAAAAACACCAGACCATCTTTTCCCAGGGAGATGCCGCCGATGCCGTGTTTTATGTCCAGAAGGGGAGGGTCAAGCTGACCGTCATCTCCAAGCGTGGCAAAGAAGCGACCATCGCCTTGCTGGGAGACGGAAAGTTCCTGGGCGAGGAATGTGTCGCGACCATTCAGCCCCTGCGTATGGCCACGGCCACGGCCATCACCGCGACCACGATACTCAGGATTGAAAAAAACGAGATGGTGCGCGTGCTCCACGACGAAAAACTGTTTTCCGATGTTTTCGTCTCCTACCTGCTGTCGCGCAACGCGCGCATGCAGGCAGATCTGGTGGACCAGCTTTTCAATTCCAGCGAAAAGCGCCTGGCCCGGGCCCTTTTGCTGCTTGCCCAATTCGGCAAGGAAGGCGCGCCGGAGACGGTGATTCCCAAAATAAGCCAGGAGATCCTGGCGGAAATGGTGGGCACCACCCGCTCCCGGGTGAGCTTTTTCATGAATCGCTTCCGCAAACTGGGGTTCATCGAGTACAACGGCAAATTGAGTGTCCACAGTTCCTTACTGAACGTTGTCCTCCACGATTGACCTGGCCCACCCCAAAAGGACTGTTCTGTTTTGTACAGCCTGCAAACGTGCCTGCGGTCATAATCGTTATTCCATAATCCTTGTTCCAAGACCTGTTTCCCCGCATAGCGGATAGGAGGGGCGCATGCCCGACCCTGCCAAGCACGAAATCCTGGTGGTAGACGATGACGAAGGCGTTCGCGACAGTCTGGCGCTGTTGCTGCAATCGTCGGGATATGACGTCAGAAGTGCGGTACACGGCTTTGACGCTCTCTTGCAACTGCGCAGCGCGCTCCCGACGGTAATCATTTCCGACCTGAATATGCCGCAGATGTCGGGTTTCGAATTCCTTTCGGTGGTCCGCCGGCGGTTCCCCCAGATATCGGTGATCGCCATGAGCGGGGCCTATCCCTCAGACGATGTGGCGCCGGGCGGAGTGATTGCGGATGTCTTCTATGCCAAGGGCCGGAACGATCCGCAGGAACTTTTAAAGGTTGTGGCCACCCTGATTCAAACCTCGGCGGCACGGGAGGCGGCCCATCAGAAAGAATCGGCCCCGGTGTGGACACCGCGGAACGGAAAAGATTCCCAGGGCATACCCTACGTCGTGCTGACCTGCACGGAGTGCCTGCGCTCGTTTCCTATCGGCGTGTGCACTGAAGACCTGCAGAAAATCCAGGAGACAGCGTGCGTGTTCTGCCCCAACACCGTCCGGTACATCATCGATTCTTCTCTTTCGATTGCGGCCACACGGTCCGGCGCGGAGCCGGTGGCAGTCATCCGCGGGCCGATACAGACCGCCGCAAAAGCTTAGCGCGGTTGGCGCGGAAGGCTTAGGCTGTCAAGCCTTGGCTTTTCAAGAAACCTGCGGCGGTGCGCCTTGCAGTTAGTCGTGAAGAACAACGGTCAGGAGTGACTGGTGCACCAGAAGCGTGCCGTTGTACTCAATAAATCCCAGCTTGCGAAAGCGATTCATGAAGAAATTGACGCGCGAGCGGGTTGTGCCCACCATCTCCGCCAGTATCTCCTGGCTTACTTTGGGAATCACCGTGTCCGGTTTGCCTTCCTTGCCGAACTGGGAGAGCAGCAAAAGGGCCCGGGCAAGTCGCTTCTCGGTGGAGTTAAAAAGCTGGTCCACCAGATCTTCCTGGATGCGGGCGTTGCGCGACAGCAGGTAGGCAACAAAAATGTCGGAGAGCGCATGTTGCTCATGAAGCGCGCGCACCATCTGGGTCTTTTCGATTTTGAGTAGGGTGGAGTCGGTGGTCGCCGTTGCGGTCGCTACGCGCAGCGGCTGGGCGTTGGCAATGCACTCCTCGCCTACAAAGGCCCCTTCGCTCAGTGAAGCAATGATCGCTTCGCTGCCACTCGAGGAGATCACACTGAGCCTGATCTTACCGCGCTGAATATAAAAGACGGATTCCGCCCTGTCGCCTTGCGCAAAGACCGTCTGGCCCTTTTTGAGCTCAACAATGGTCCTGCCCAGGCCCGCCTGCTTCAGAAAGGCGCCGGGATCAAAGAGTCTTATTTTTTTCACCGGGGTCCTTGGAATACCCATATCTGCTGCTTTCGCCAGTCCCCCGGAACGTATTTTGCTGCTCTGCTGTGCTATGGAAGCCTCCCTGGCCAGATTTCGAGTGTGGCGCGGTCGCAGCCGCTAGTTGCTCCCTGGCCCGCCATTGCATAAACCCCTGCAAGCGCCCCAGACTTCTCTTTCATCCTAAGCGTATCAGACGGCAAAAGCTACGGGGAAAGCGTTTGGCCCGCGCGAAAGTCCTTTCCTGCGGGAGTTTTGCCGGCCTCGCAACCGAAGCGGATTGCGCGCCGTTTTACTGCTGCACGGGAGAAGAAATTGCGGGGCGGAGATTCTGCGTTGTTAACGCCCTACTTGTAATTACGAATCATTCAGGCTTATACTACGCATTGTTAACGGTTCATTACGTTAGCGATACGCAGCCTACGTATTAAGGAGGCGCACATGCCCGGCAATGGGAAAAAAATGGGAAACAACGGAAGCAACGGGAACAATGCCCGGCGCCAGCAGCCGCTTAATTTCGCCAATAAGTTGATCGCCTCAATTCCCCGCGGCAGAAAAGGGAAGCACAACGTGATCGTTGCCAAGATACTGGCTGACCTTGACCGGTTGGATATGGAGACAGCGATCCTGGTGCCTCTGACCGGACTGAATGGGGAGAAAATGGAGAATGTCCGGTCGGCATTGAACCGTGCTACCAAACAAAAAAGGATCTCCGTGGCCACTTCCACGGACGACAAATACTTTTACGTTTGGCGCACGCAGCCGGCAAAATCCACGGCGACAGCGTTTTCGGAATAGGCTTACGTCTGCTCAAGGCGCGCGACTCGCTTGTTGGGACAACGCGTGCTTCCCGATCTGGGAAACGTACACGCCCGTGTCGTTAGCGCGCTGTTTTATTTTGCCGCGGCGGTAATTCGATTCCCACTCAGCGTCACGGCGCCAGTCAACGCAACGACCCGACCGGTAATAGTGGTGCCGGTGGTGACGGTGTCGCTGATAAGCGCGAAAACGCTTCCTTTAAAAGAGGTATTTGTTCCAAGAGTGGCGGAACTGCCAACTTGCCAGAACACATTTCCTGCTGTCGCTCCGCCGGCCAGAACAACAGAGGAATTACTCGCCGTGGTAAGCGTGCTGACTATTTTGAAAATGTAGACACCTTTCCCGTTGAGCGTGAGGATTCCGGTCAACTGTGCCGAAGAATTGAAGCAATAAACGCCGGGAGAGAGAGTGACCGCGCCAGGACTGGTGCCCAGCGTTTTGCCGGTCAGGTTGGTCCCACAGGGTTGCGCAACCAGATCACTGTATGCGGTGTGCGCGGCGGCTTGGGCCGCGGTTGCGGTGGGATCGCCCGCGTGGAGGCTTCCTCCGGTCACCGTCCCCGGAGGCAAGCCGGTGACAGCGGTTCCCGGGCCCACACCTAAATCTCCCGTGATGACCGTCGGCCCCGCGTTGGTCACCGTTGAAGCTCCCAGAACCGCGAAGGTCTGTGCGGAACCCAGTGACGGCGCCGACTGCGCCCAGGCTAGAATCCCCATGCTCATCATGCAGATAATTAGCAAGAATCTTTTCATAACCGAGCTCCTTTAAGTTGTAAGTTGGTATCCGGAGGCGCGACGCAGAGCCGCGCCTCCGAACACTTTTTAGCTAGTTGCGGCCTTAGTGGTCGCGGTCCTTGTCTTTGTCGCGGTCCTTGTCTTTGTCACGGTCCTTGTCTTTGTCGTGGTCTTTGTCTTTGTCCTTGTCCCGATGGTCTTTGTCACGATCATCGTCGTCCCGCTTGCAGCCAGCTTTTGCCTGGTCCACGAGCGCGCAGACACCGTTGACGTTGGCGCCAGTCATCGTTACGGCGATGTTCGCAAAGACACGCCCAACCAAGGCCCCACCGGTAATGGTGATACTCCCACCAGTTGGGTCGCCTGCCAGAAGATTTCCCTGGAACAGCGGCGGCAGCGTCGAAGTCGACAATGTCACCGCGGCGTCGACCACCCAAAACACGTTACACGCTTGCGCGCCGTTGGCCATGACCATGTGGAATCCACTGCCCGTGAGGGCCCCCTCGACTTTGAAAACCCAGATCCCGTTCGGATTCGTGGACCCGTCGAGCGTCAATGTTGTGTCCGTGAACGTCGCCGCCGCGGTGAAACAGTAGACACCTGGCGGGAGCGGCCCCAGCGCCGGCACATTGCCGGTGAAGGCGGCAGTCGAGATGGTCTGGGTACACGGCGTGAGCTGGTCGCTCTCCAGCGTCGCGTACGTATTGAGGAAGGCAGCGCGAGCGTTCATGGCAGCTAGGTCGTTCAAGTGAACTGTCCCCGCGATCACACACCCGGTAGTATTTGTGAACGGAACGGCGCTGCCGGGGGAGACGCCTATATCTCCGGTGATCGCGCCGGGAGCAGTACAAGTGACATTCGTGCCACCCAGGACCGCGAAGCTCTGCGCGGCACCCAGTGAAGGCGTCGACTGCGCCCAGTCCAGAGTCCCCATACCCAACATGCAAATAGCCAGCAAGGTTCTTTTCATGACAAAACTCCTTTAAGTTGCTACCCGGAGGCGCGACGCAGATCGCGCCTCCGAGCAATTTCCTTCATCACGCCGCTAAGTCTAGGGATGGAACTGGATGTTCCCGCGGCTAATGACGCGCTGCGATCTGACCTCGTTTATTGTTCCGGTTACCGTGACGCCAAACTGATCGTTCGTGCCCGGTTCGCCGTGGTCTTCCACTGTCACGCTGAAGGCGCAACCGTCGCCGCAGGTGCCGGAGAACAGGACGGTCTTCGGTGAGCCGTCTGGGTTGAATGCGATCACCTCGATGTCGGTGACCGGCCCATCGACGTGCAGGCCGTTTACGTGGTTGACATAGTTGAAGTGTCCGCCGCTGCCGTTCTGGCCAGTTCCAGCGTTGAAGCCAAAGCTCGCGACGCCGGGGGAGCTGAGGTCAGGCACCTGGATTTGTCCGCCGCCGGTTACTTTGATGGTGCCAGCCGCGGGCGTGGTGCCGCCGGAACTGCACGCGTTGATATTGTTTGTATCCATCGTTACAGCGCCGGTTAGCGCGAAGACGCCGCCGGAGACGTTTGCGCTCGTTGTCAGCGTGTCGCTGATAAGCGAGAGAAGGATTCCCTGGAACTGCGTTCCCGTCCCCAAAGTGGCGGAACTGCCGATCGCCCAAAAAACTCCGGGCGAGCAACCTTGACTAGCAGCACTGCCATTTACGAGAACAGAAGAGTTGCTCGCGGTTGTCAGCGTGCTTGCTATCTGGAAAATCCAGGGGCCCCCGCCCGTGAGACTGAGTGTTCCGGTCAGCTCAGCGGAGGAATCGAAGCAATATACGCCTGATCCCAAAGTAAGTCCCCCCAGGTCCTGACCAGTCAGGTTGGTCGTGCAGGTATCGGCTACCAGCGCGGCATACGCCAGCGCGGCATCGTGATGGGCCTGAAGCGCGACCGCATCAGCCGCGTGTATCGCGCCTCCGATGATCGTGCATGGCGCTGGAAAACCCGTGACCGCCGAGCCGGGGCTAACGCCGACGTCTCCGGTTATGGTGGACGCACCGGTACAAGTGACCGTTGAGGAACCCAAAGCGGCGAAACTCGCCGCCGATCCCAGTGATGGCGACTGCGCCCAGACCAGGCAACCCAGGCTCAATATGCAAGTAATCAACGCAACTTTCTTCATATCTAAATCTCCTTTGGTGATGCATTTCTCTTTAACGCCTGCGGACGAGTCTCACACCTCGGTCGCCGCATTGACGGCCAGTCGTAGTAGCCCTCACAGTTCCCCTCACAAGACCGGGGAGTTGTCCACGGTGGCTCTTGGGTCTCGCTGCAAATCGAGACAGAATCTATCGCATGGCCAACTCCCCCATCGGTCCCGTTCCCTGGGCACGAATAGGGCAAATCCTAATATGTGACAGAAACGAATTCTGCCCACTTTTGAACACGGCCTTGCCGCCGGTGTCCAATTTTGAACATACAGCGTGGCTATGAGTTGGTAACGTTAGCTGTCCGGAAACTGGATACGGCGGCAGTTGAGCCGAAGAGAAGAGGCATCTATGCGGACGCACAGCACCCACAAGATCAAGATTTGGCTCACGGCACTTCTGCTATTTATTTTCACCGCCGGATGTGGCGATCCCGACAAGAATGGGGCCGGCGGCATTCTCGGAGGCCCGCCACCCATACCGTTGGCATCTGACTGCGGTGTCGGAATTCTGGCCGGCTCCACGGTCACCAACACGAATACGCCCACTAGCATTAGTGGGACCAGCGGGCAGCTTGCGGATGTTGACGTGTCGCCAGGAAGCGCGATCACTGGATTTCCTCCGGGAACAAAGACGGGCGCGTTCCACGCGGCCGATGCGACTGCCGCGACCGCCCAGGGCGACTTGACCGCGGCGTATAACACCGCCGCGGGCAAAGCAGGAGGGGCCGCCCTGGTCGCAGATATAGGAGGGCTGACCCTCACCCCTGGCGTTTATAAGCAAGGGACCTCGCTGGGCATCACCGGGAATCTCACCCTCGACGGCGGAGGCGATCCGAATGCTGCCTGGATTTTCCAGATAGGGACCACACTGACCACGGCAGCCGGTAACAGCCACATCATCTTGATCAATGGCGCCAGCGCTCACAACGTGTTCTGGCAGGTCGGCAGTTCAGCCACCCTGGGAGTCAACACACCTGGAACCGCCACAGTATTCCAAGGAACCATCATGGCTCTGACATCCATCACGCTTGGCCAAGGTGCGGTGCTGAATGGCAGAGCGCTGGCGCGGAACGGGGCAGTCACATTGGACAACAATGCGGTTGTCGTGCCTTCATGTCCATGAGGCATTCGGCTGGAAAAACAGGATTTCACGTTATTAAAGTTCGGAGGAATATTCGCATGTCATCTCATTCAAAGGGCCATCTTGGTCATGCTTTAGCAACGCTGTCGGCAACGCTTGTCATCCTATGTGCGTTTGGCACACTGGCCGCGGCTCAGGACCACCCTGCTCCCAAGGTGGAGCTTTACGGCGGATATTCTTTCTGGTATCCCGGCGCGGACGTGCACGGTGTTCGTCCACTGGGATTGAGTACGTTGACCAGCCGCATGGAATCAAATCCGCGCGGCGTTGGCGTCAGCGCCACGTACAACTTCAATCGCTGGCTCGGCCTCACACTCGATGCCAGCGACCATTGGGGCAGTGGTGAGAAGGTGCTAGCCACCAAACTTGACGATGCAGGTTTATTCAACGTTTCCCTGGGCCCCAAGGTTACGTTCCGCAGCCGTCATTTTTCCCCATTTCTTGAGGTGTTGGTGGGCGACCATCGTCTTATGCCTGAAGCATTTCACCATGTCAACAAGTTAGGGCTCATGGGAGGCGGCGGTCTTGATGTCAACCTGTCAAGGCATGTCGCTCTACGGCTGTTCAGGGCTGACTATGTATGGTCCAGTTACAGGTATGGTCCTGCGGCCACGACTCCGAGCACCGATCTCAGCGGCGTAAGGCTACAGTCCGGCCTCAATTTTATGTTCGGCGGCGAAGCGCCCGCGGTGCTGCCCACCGCGAGTTGCTCGCTACAGCCTGGAGAAGTCTTTCCCGGCGAGCTGGTGACCGCGACTGCCAGCGGATCTAATTTCAACCCCAAGCGTACGGTCAAATACAGCTGGAGTGGCGCCCGGGTGAAAGTTACGGGGACCAATGCTTCCACACAGATTGACACCACTGGCCTGCCGCCCGACTCCTACGTAGTCACCGCGAACCTGAGCGATGGCAGCAAAAACGGTAATGCATCCTGCAGCGCCAGATTCGCCGTGAAACAGACGCATCCGCCCGTGATTTCATGCTCGCCGGACCCGGGAAGCGTGCGGATGGGCGGGACTTCAACCATCAGTTCGAACGCCAGCAGCCCCGATGGCCGCGGGCTGACCTATAGCTACAGCAGCAGCGCGGGGAACATTTCCGGCAACACTTCCTCCGCTACCCTGGACAGCGGCGGGGCGCAACCTGGGACCATTACCGTGACCTGCAACGTGAGCGATGACCGCAATCCGGCGCTTACGGCTTCTTCCACAACCACGGTGAACGTACAGGCTCCACCGCCGCCTCCGCCGCCGGACGTACGGGCAATCGAGAGAAGGCTTGCCATCCACAGCATTTATTTTGCGACGGCCAAGCCTAATGTCGAAAATCCCGACGGCGGCCTGGTTGCCAGCCAGGAGACCACTCTGAATACGCTGGCGGGCGATTTCCGGACACTTCTCCAAACCAAGCCGGATGCTCACCTGACTCTGGAGGGCCATACCGACCCCCGCGGTTCCGTGGAATACAATCAGGCGCTTTCCGAACGGCGCGTTGACCGCACGAAGCGCGCGCTGGTCGCACTGGGTGTTCCGGCCGCTAACATCGAGACCAAGGCGTTCGGCAAACAACGGAACCTCACCGACGTCGAGGTCAGAAATGCAGTGCAACAGAACCCCGAACTGAGCGTTGCCGACCGGCAAAGGGTGCTCAACAACATGAACGTCATCATCCTGGCCAGCAACCGCCGTGTGGACATCACGCTGAGCAACGTTGGCCGGGGACCTCAGGAGTCAGTCCGCCAGTTCCCGTTCAACGCCGCGGATTCCCTGACGCTGCTTGACACCCGTGGCGGGACCAGAAACGCAGCACGGACGCCGGCGAGAAAGAGGAGAAACACGAAAAAGCAATAGCCGCGCGAGTCAATTCCGGAAAAACCGGCTAAACGCGGCCGCAACCCCGGAATTGTGCGGAAGCCTGATAAATCCGTTCGATCAGGGCCAGGCTGCGCTGGGCTTCATGTCCGTCGCAGGCTGGCCTTTTGTTTTGCTCCACGGCGCGCACAAAGTCATCGATCGCACTCTGATGTCCCCGAACATCATCCACTACTGGAGACGAGGCGCTTTGGTTCTGGTCAGCCGTTGGGGAGTGGGTAAGACTTGTCTCCTGCCTGCGCAGATCGGCGGCGATGATGAGATCATTTTCCAGAATTACTGTGCCTTCGGTCCCCGTGATCTCGAGCCTTCGCAAATACCCCGGATATGCCGCCGTGGTTGCCTGCAATGTACCCAGGCTCCCGTTCTCAAATTCCAGCAGGGCGAGAGCAGTGTCTTCGGCCTCAATGGAATGAAGCAACGTTGCAGTCCGGGCCTGCACCCGGGCCACGTCCCCGAGAAGCCACAACAGGAGATCCACTGTATGAACTCCCTGGTTCATCAGGGCGCCGCCGTCGAGCGCCCAGGAGCCGCGCCAGCGTGACCGGCAGTAGTACTCCGGCGGGCGATACCACTTCACCCGCGCGTCGGCCAGCAGAACGCGACCAAGAACTCCATCCTGGATAAGCTGCTTCAGCCGGCGAGTCTGCGGCTTGAAGCGGTCCTGAAAAATCACCGCTAGTTTTACTTTGGCTGCCTCACAGGCGGCGATCAAGGCCGCAGATTTCTCCGAACATACATCGATCGGTTTCTCAACCAGCACGTGAAGGCCCTGCTGGGCCGCCAGTATTCCCTGTTGCGCATGCAGTCCCGAAGGGCTGCCAATAATGACCATCTCCATGGGACGATGGGCCAGGAAAGCAGCAAGATCGTCGTAAGGCGCGGCGCGATACTCCCGGCACAGCTGCTGCACTTTATGCTGGTTTGTGCCATAAACGGCCGCGATCTCCAGACCGGGAATTGCAGAGGCGGCCCGCGCGTGCGTGATGCTGATATTCCCTCCGCCGATCAATCCAATCTTCATCAGCTGAGCGTACCAGCCTTCTGCATTGCTTCTTTCATTCCCGCCCAACTCTGTCGTGTGGATTCCTCGGCTGTACCAGCGCCCCGCCAGTGGGTCTCCAGGCTGACAGCGTTTTTATATCCATCAGCTTTCAAAGCCCGAAACTGGCCGACCCAGTCAATCAGGCCGCGTCCCACCGCCGCCCATTCATATTTATCTGGATTTTGTCTCCGCACCGCGTCTTTACAGTGGCAATGGCCGATCCTATTCTTGGGAAGCTGGGAATAGCCATCGGGATAGGGCGTCTCACCGCGGGTCGCGGCATTGCCGGCGTCCCAGTTGAGCATCAGATGAGGGGACTGGATTCCGGCGAGAGTCTTCGCCGCCTCCGCCCCGGTGGCCGTGTTGCAGGCGAACTCATTCTCCAGGACCAGAATAACTCCGTACCTGCCCGCTTTCGTGGCAGCATCCAGAAGTTTCTGGTTCATGGCCGCACGATACGGCGCCGGGTCATCAAGCCGCCAGAAGTCAAAGCAGCGTACGCGCCCGGTGCGAAAAGCCTTTGCCAATTCAATGCTCCGCTCCAGGACCTCGTCCTGCTGGTCGAAGGTGTAATCGGCAAAGAACTGGTCACGCTTGGGACTGAATTGCGACTTCGCCGCCCCGGGCCAATCCACCTTGAACAGCGGGCTGGCGATGTCGGTCACGCGCAGCTTGTTTCGTTCAAGAATACGCCGGGCCTCCGCTATCTCCTTCGCATCAAGCTTGAGGATGTTCTTGTTCCACATGCCGCGAAGTTCGATCCACTCCATGCCGAACTCGTGCGCGACCGTCTCGCAAGCATGGCCGAAGTCCTGGGTGATCTCATCGTTGATTACAGCGACTTGGAATGGTGACTTCACAGCGCGAGCCCTGACCTTTCTTCGAGATGTTTTCTGCTGATCATTGCCGGTTCCGGTTAAGCTCTCATCTTCGTCTTCATCTTCATCTAGGCGCGGGGGCCGTAGACGAAGGCACGGGCTTTCCATCGGCGGTATTCGGTTCCATCAACTCGACGCGAGTACCATCCGGATCAAAAAGGTTTGCCTGGCGCTTTCCATTTACGCCGGTCTTGATCTCAATCGGCCGCGTATAGTTCTTTCTTGCCGGGCGGGCCTCCAGAGTAGCGACGGCTTTTGCGATATCGGGCACCACCAGGCAAATGTGGTTCTTGCCACCCATCTGCGCGGCATCAGGCGGCGCCGAGCCCAGCATGAATTCGATGTAGTCATCTCCGTCCGGGACCCGCATATTGACCCAGCTCAAGACCTTGCCCGAGCTGCTGCCCCGCCAGGTCTCCTGAAAACCCAGGGTGTCGCGATAAAACGTCACGGCCGGATCGAGAGGGCCAACCACCACGCCCACGTGCCTCATGTGCATGGAAATTCGCGTCTCGGGAACGTACTTTCCCTTTTCGCGCCTGGTCCAGCTATCGGGCTCGTATTGGACGATTTCCACCGTGTGGCCGTCCGGATCGGTGATATTAAAGTTGGAGTTTCCGATCTTGCCCTTGCCGACTTTTTCCGGCACCTTCGCGCCCCGGGACGCGAGATAGGCGCGCATGGCTTCGGCTGAATCGGTGAAGAACGAGATGTGATTCAGCTGACCGTCCTGTTTCGGCGGTTCCGCAAACAACTCCACATACTGGTCTTCATTGATTTTGATAAACGCTATGCGGTCGGAGCCGTCCTCACGCTTCAGGGTATAGGGTTCTTCGTATCCAAGGAAATCTTTGTAGAACGCGCGAGCCTTCTGCAAATCGCTCACGTACAGCGCCATGTGGGAAATGCCGAGAATGCGCGGCCGCGTCACCTGGTCCGCGGTTGGCGTCGCGCTAATAGCGCTCGATAGAAGAAGGATGACTGCCAGTCGGTTGATCAAGTTCGAGTCCCTCGTCTTGTTGTGATGTTCTACGCCTTGTCGCGTTGCGGAGCCAGCACGATTCTACGGCTGTTCATCAGCAGGGTAAAGTCGAGTCTCTGTGGGCCCACCGCCAACTTCATCCCCTGAAGATGTGGCGGTTACGGACGGGCCGCGAATTTCATTCGGTAAATGCGTTAGAATATGCGCCTGCGTTGTCCGTCTCGCTGACTCATCGTGGACATGATCACCTTTCTCTCCATCATCGCGATTGGTTTCTTCCTCGGGATGCGGCACGCCACTGATCCCGACCATGTCATCGCGGTAACGACCATTGTCAGCCGGCAGAACAAGATCAGCCGCGCCGCCCTGACCGGAATCTTTTGGGGGGTTGGCCATACGCTGACGATTGTTGCCGTAGGGACGGCCATCATTCTGTTTGATGTAGTCATCCCGGCGCGGATCGGCCTCAGCATGGAATTTTCTGTTGCGTTGATGTTGATCATACTGGGCCTGATGAACGTAGTCGCGTTCATGCGCTCGGCGCGGTCCATTGCCAGAGTTGAGCATGCGGCCGCTACGGTGCACGCGCACCCCCACAGCCATGGCGATTACATTCACACGCATCCGCATGGACATGCGCCGGAGTCGCATTCCCATGCGCCTGATCAGACGCCCCTGGCGCGGATGGATCGGCTCTTCGGCAGGACCGGTGTCTATCGCCAGTTCCGGCCGCTGCTCGTGGGCATTGTGCACGGGCTCGCGGGATCGGCGGCGGTTGCGCTGCTGGTCCTGACCACCATCCGCGATCCGCGCTCGGCCATCGCGTACCTCCTGGTCTTTGGCCTGGGGACAGTCGCCGGCATGATGCTCATCACCATGAGCATTGCGTCTGCTTTCAGGTTCTTCGGACGCCGCCACGCGAACTTCAGCGTGCGTCTGGGACTCGCTTCCGGGCTGCTCAGCCTGGCGTTTGGCCTGCTGCTGGTTTATCAGATCGGATTCGCGAGCGGATTGTTCAGCGGACATCCAAACTGGACCCCGCACTAGAGTCCAAATCGCGCCGCCAGCGGCCCGTCCGGATTTGACGCTCGTTTAGTGAAATCACTTGCAACCCTTCGGAAAACTTTGTTCTGCGTCTCCCTGCTTCATGTATCATTGCGGGTCGCAAGAATCAGCGCTGTTTTATGCGGAGGGTCCCCATGATTCACACCGGTCGCCATTTCCTACAGATTCCCGGTCCCACCAACGTGCC
>DATMPO010000083.1:0-8154 GCA_035567035.1 Verrucomicrobiia bacterium
CTTCCACGCCGAGTGAACGGTGGCCCCCATATAGAAGATGGCGGCCACGGGCAAGGTCAAAGCCCAGAGCGGGCCCAGGCGATAGAAGCGGACCATGGGCAAATAAGCCGCCGTCATGGCGAGCACGGCCGCCAACGCGAATAGCCTGGTGATGCGGTCATGGCTCAGCAGAAGAAGCGGAGGCGCGAGATACACGAGCGTTAATCCAAGCAAGGAAACCAGCAGCATCCAAACCGAATGGCTCAACTGGTTGAAAGCCGTGCGGGAGATCATGCGTCCCATCCCTCCCAGAGTCCTGTAGGGGCGGATGCTCCTGGCAGATGCGGTCAAGCCGAGCCACAGTCGTCCGCCGGCTGATTTCACGCGCGCAGCGAGCGCGCAGTCGTCAATGACTTCGTTGCGGATTGCGCGAACCCCGCCCGCCTGTTCCAGCCACTCCGGACGGACCAGAATGCATCCGCCGGCGGCGCCCGCAGTTCTGCGCCGAGGATCGGCGATCCAGCGAGGCGGGTAAAGCATGAAGAAGAAGAAAACAAATGCCGGAACCAGAAGCTTTTCCGCAAAAGTGACACAATGCAGTTGCACCATGAAGGAAGCGAGATCGTACGGGCCGCTTTCGGCGATGGCGATAAGTGTGGCTATACTGTCCGGGGAGTGAACAATGTCCGCATCGGTCAGGAGGAAGAATTGCGGCTTCGCGGCGACAGCCTTCTCCACTCCCTGCTGCACGGCCCATAGTTTCCCTGACCACCCCGGGGCCAGGGGTTTCCCGTCAAGAATCATTAAACATTCAGGCCTGCCCGCCTCTTCGGCCGCTGCGCGCGCGACTTGCGCCGTACGGTCCGTGCTGGCATCGTCCACCAGAAACACGCGGATGGCTGGAACGCCGGTCTGGCCAAGCAGTGAGCGAACGCATTCACCCACGACTTCGGCTTCATCTCTCGCCGGCACAATCACCGCGACCAAGCCTGGAAATTCGCTCTGTCTCTGCGCCATCCCAGTGTTGCGCCTGGTTTGCCAGAACGCTCCCCGCGCTACCAGCAGATAGCCCCAGATGACCAGGCTGAGTATTGCCGCGGCAGAGAGGAAAAAAAAATAGTTGTGAGGTTGTCCGAGAAACATTCAGCCGGTGGCTTCCCTCGCGGACGGCTCGCTGGTCGCCAGCACTTCCTGCACTTTTTTGCTCAGCATGCGCAGCAAGAAGGGCTTTTGCAGAAAGGGGATACGCTGGGCGTTTGAGCCGGCGGGGTCCAATTCCTCAGCGTACCCGGAAACGAATATAGTCTTGATCTCCGGACGAGACTGCCGGAGACGCTCGCTGACCACGCGTCCGCTCATCCCGGGCATCACCATGTCGGTGACTAACAGTGCGATATCGCCTGGGTGTCTCGCTGAGACCTCGAGGGCCTCTTCGCCGCCCATGGCCGTCAGAACCGTGTATCCAAGGCTCTCCAGATAGTCTTGCTCGGCTTCACGCAGCGCGTCCTCGTCTTCCACAAGCAGGATCGTTTCCCCGCCCCATACCTCAGGCGGGCTGACTTCCGGTTCAGCCTCCGCCGCAAGATTGGCGGTGGTCTTCGGCAGATACACGGAGAAGACGCTGCCCGCACCTGGCTGGCTTTCCGCCAATATTTCACCGCCGCTCTGCTTCATGATGCCATACACGGTGGAGAGCCCAAGGCCGGTTCCCCGGCCAACCTCTTTGGTGGTGAAAAAGGGCTCGAAGATCCTGCTCAGTATCTTCTCGTTCATGCCAAACCCATTGTCGGTGACCGTGAAGCAGGCGTATTCGCCAGGCGGCAGGCCGCTAATTCTGTTGGACGGCGAAACCTCGGCATTTCTTGTTTCTATTTTGATCTGCCCGCCCTGGGGCATGGCATCGCGGGCGTTCAGCGTCAAATTAATGATCACCTGCTCCACACGCGTCTTATCGGCGTTGACCAGGTGCAAATTGGCGGCGGGGGAAAAAATGAGTTGTATATCCTCCCGGATGAGCCTCCTCAGCATATCCAGGATTTCGCCAATCACGGCATTCAGGTTCAGGACAGTCCTGGTAAGCAACTGCTTGCGGCTGAACGCCAGCAGTTGAGCCGTAAGGTCCGCCGCCCGTCTCGCCGCCTCCAACACTCTTTGCAGGCCCCGCTGCAAGGGATCTTCCTCGGCCACCTTTTCCAGCATGAGTTCGGTGTAGCCGCCGATGACATTCAGAATATTATTGAAGTCGTGCGCGATCCCGCCGGCGAGCTGGCCTATGGCCTCCATTTTCTGTGATTGCACCAGTTCCTGATGGAGCGCACGCCCGTCTTGCTCCAGCCGGTTGCGTTCGGTCAGGTCCACCACGATACAGACGCATTGCTCCTCCGAACCGGGCAGCATTGCCGCGCCCAGCAGCACCGGCACGCGAACGCCATCCTTGCGGAGATATTCCTTTTCAAATGGGCTGCAGACTCCCCGTGTTCTGAGCTCGGCAATGGCATGCTCGTCCGCGCCTTTCGATTCAGGCGGGGTGATGGAGTCCCAACGCAACGTCCCGGAGTTCAGATCGTCTCTCGAGTATCCCAGCAAACTTAAGAAGGCGTCATTGGCGTCCAGAATGGGACCGCCAAGGATGGAGAAGTTCACTCCGACGACATTGGATTCCACCAGTGTGCGCAGACGGGCCTCACTTCGCGCCAGCGCTTCCTCCGTGGCCTTGCGTTCCGTGATGTCCTGCCCGACCCCGATCACCGTTCCTGGAATCTCAGCGCTGTCTTGCCAAAGAAGGACCCTGCTGGAGCCGTCTTTGCACCGTACCGTGGCTTCATAGGGCGTCCGTGACGGAGGCTCTTCACGGCGGGCAAGTCTGGCAATGCGCAGCCGGACACTTTCGCGTTCTTTCTTATCCGGGCGACTGACGTTCCACCAGCCATCGCCCAGCAGTTCGCTCGGTTCATATCCCAGGGCGGAAAAGCTTGGCGTCACATAAGTGATCCGGCCATCGGTGTCGGCAACCAGCACAAAAGCGGCAAACGAGTTCAATACCTCATTGGGCACCACCACGCTGCGCTGCGCCCGGCCCCGCTCCGCCAGGCTGTTCACCGTTACGAGAAAGGCCTTTGTCCGGCCATAGAGGACCGGTTTGGCTGCGACTTCAGCGGTGAAAACAGTGCCGTCTTTTTTGCGATGGATCGTAACGGTCTTGGCGCCATCTGCCCCGTTCATCTCATCCTGAAGTTCGGAAAGACCGTTGGCCAGCTGTACATCGAGAAGCGACATCCGCAGGAACTCTTCGCGGCTGTAGCCATAGTCCCGCACAGCGGCATTGTTCAGGTCGAGAAAAATCAGGGTTTGTTCATCACAGACCCAGGTCGGCTGCGAACTTTGTTCAAACAAGACCCGGTACTTCTGGTCCGGCTGGTCCATTCCTTCGTCCTCTACTGCCCTTCCCTTGCTGGGATCAAAAGAGCATGGAGTTCCTTCCGCGGCAACCGGAAGACCCCCATGCTTTTTCACTGTTTTCTAATCTCATTTTCATTAATCCTTAACGGTTCGTCTAGTATGAATTGAGCATGCCGCCTGGAAGCGATTCCATACATGCCAGCAGCAGCGTGCCGGAGCAAGCACAGTCGTCTAAGGCCCTCCTGCCCTCCTTCTTCCAGTCGCTATTTACCAGCCAGTTGAATGAGTTGTACTCCAAGGTACGACTGACGGAAGACCGTCCGATCCTGGAAACTTTGATGGCCAGCATGCGGGTAGAGTTTGCGGTAGGTCCCGCTGATGTAGCCCGGATTCCGGCCACTGGCCCGGTCGTTGCAATTTGCAATCATCCGTTCGGCATTCTGGATGGCGCCATCCTGATCACGTTGTTGCTTAAGGTGCGTCCCGACGTGAAGATTCTGGCAAACTACTTTCTCCATGCTATCCCAGAACTGGCGTCCCACTGCATTTTTGTAGACCCATTCGGGCGCGGCGAAACAAAAACGACAAACAGCAGAGGACTGCGGCAGGCTATTTCCCATTTGAAGACCGGCGGTCTGCTTCTGGTCTTTCCCGCCGGCGAGGTCTCGCATTGGCAGTTTCGCTATGCCCAGGTTGCCGATCCAGAGTGGAACGAAACTACGGCGCGACTCATAAGGATCACCGGGGCCACTACCGTCCCTTTCCTTTGCATGGGGCGGAACAGCGTGCCTTTCCATCTTCTGGGTATGATTCATCCATTATTGAGGACCACGCGTTTGCCTTGGGAGCTTCTCAACAAAGCAGGCAAACAGTTTGAAGTGCGTGTGGGAAGCCCTATCCCTGCCCGCAAAATTGAGAACATCTCTTTGGACACAGAAGCTACCAGATTCCTGCGCTGGCGCACCTATCTGCTGGCAAGCCGGGGTGAAGCGGCGACGCAAACCGTCATGAATCTGGGGGCCCCCATACTGCTGAAGAAGGTCCCCGAACCTGTCGCGCCTGAAGTAGAGAAACCCGCGATTGTCGCGGAGATGAGTGCTTTGCATTCCGCGGGCAAAGCGCTGGATGAAAACCGGGAATTTGCCGTGTACAGCGCCGGCGCGGACCAAATTCCAGACTCACTCAAGGAGATCGGCCGTTTGCGCGAGATGGCCTTCCGCGAGGTTGGCGAAGGGACCGGACGGGGGCGCGATCTCGACCGCTTTGATGCTTACTACACCCATTTGGTCCTTTGGGACAAGGCAAAGCAGGAAATTGCAGGCGCATATCGCGTGGCCAATACGCAGGAGGTTTTGCGCGACAAAGGCGTGCAGGGGCTATACACTTCCACTCTGTTTACCTTCGCCCCGAAATTCTTTCAAGCCATTGGCCCGGCGGCAGAACTGGGCAGGTCCTTCGTACGGTCTGAATATCAAAAGCAGTATGCTCCATTACTCATGTTATGGAAGGGCCTGGCCCGCTATGCGGTGCTTCAGGCCAGGGTGCCGGTCCTGTTTGGAGCTGTGAGCGTCAGCAGCAGTTACAATCGTGCATCGCGGGAACTACTGGTAGGCTATTTCCGTTCCCGGGCCTCGGACCCACTGGCGAAGCTTGTCCGGCCCAAGCGCTCATTCCGTCCGCGTATGCTCCGCGATTGGGAGCTTTCCGCGGTCCAGCATTTGCTGGACCTCGAAGAACTGGGCACATCCATTGCGGACATGGAAGAGGACCGGAAAGGCGTTCCTATCCTGCTCCGCCAGTATTTGCGGATGGGCGGATCGATCCTGGCGTTCAATGTGGACCGCAAATTCTCCAACGTCCTGGACGGCTTGATTATGGTCGACCTAAGACAAACCGGGCCCGCACGCCTGAAGCCGTATATGACAGGAGAATGCTGGGACGCTTACTTGCGCATCGCCAAGGCTTCTTCCCCGCTGGAGTTGCCCGTCTCTATATAGGTTGTCGCCGCCAACCTTATGCGGACCCTGCACAGGATCTGTAGGATTGAACCTATTCTCATGGCCCAACCTACTCCGGATTCCTATTGACGTGGACAAGAACGACTTCATTCTAAGTCTCCGTCACCACCTCAGCGCCGGCGAGCATTTCATTGGGCTTCATCCAGTAAGCGATGATCGCGCCGAACAGCAGCAATCCGATACTGCCGAGGAACGGCAGGTCCCAATTGTTGGTTTTCTGGATCACGTAGAAAGCCACCAGGGGCGAGACGGCGGCGGCCAGGGCCGATCCAATGTTCATGATTCCGCTGGCGGTGCCGGAGAAGCGCGGAGCGATGTCCATGGGCATGGCCCAGAACGCGCCAATGGTGAATTCGGTAAAGAAGAAAGCCACCGCCAGGCAAGCGGCCGCAATGTTCACGTCGTGGAAGCGCATCACAGGCAGCATGAAGGCCAGCGACAGCAGGAAGCAAATCACCACGATATTACGGCGCGCCTTGTTGCGGTCGCCGGTGCGGCGCAGGATGTAATCGCTGGCAATTCCGCCCACCGTGTTGCCGATCGCGCCAAAAATATACACCTCGCTCGAGGAAATGGCGGAATGTTTCAGATCAAGCTTGTAGTTATGCAGGAAAAACGACGGGAGCCACGTCAGGTAGAGCCACAGCGTCCAGCCGTAACAGAAATAGACCGTGGTCACCGGCGCCATGCGCCGGAACAACGGACCCCAGGGGACAGGCTCTTTCTTTTTTGCGGTCCTTGCGGCATAGGTGGCCAGGTCTTCTCGCTGCTGGGAAGTGGTGCCGCTATGTTTGCGCGGATCGTCGCGGAAGTACAGCCACCATATTCCCGCCCACGCCATGCTGACGGCGCCAATGATGACAAACGATCGCCGCCAGGAACTGACGCGGATCAGCCAGGCCACCAGCGGCGGCGTGATGGCGTTGCCGAACCGCGCAAAAGCATGCGTGATGCCCTGGACCCAGGCACGCCTTCCCGGTGGCGCCCAGTCGGACAGCGCGCGTGTCGCCGTGGGAAAGGTCGCGCCTTCGCCGAGCCCCAGGAGAACGCGGGCAATAATCAACGCCCACAAGCTGCCCACCAGTCCCATCATGATCGTGGCGCCGGCCCAGATCACTCCGCAAATCGTCAACGTAAGCCGGGCGCCAAAGCGGTCACTGAACCACCCTCCGGAAACCTGCAAGGCCAGGTAGGCCCAGCCAAATGCAGACACCACCCAGCCCAGCTGGATGGGACTGAGATGAAGTTCCCGCTGCATCACCGGTCCCGCGGTCGCGACGTTGATGCGGTCAATGTAGGTCAGCCCGTACATGATGCAGACCAGCAGGAGAACAATGTTGGGAGCGGAAAGAAGTCTTGCCAGCAGACCGGGGCTTCCCGCGCTGGGACTGGTGGACGACGCGGCCATAATGTAAGTCCTCGTGGGCTTGCAGATTTAAGTACAGGTTCCGCTTTCTGAACTCAACGCAATGCTTCTTCCGGAACAACAGACTTCTGCCCGGCCTGATGGCTTTGAACCAGACTCGCGAGCGCTGCCGCTGCTCCTCCCGGCTTGTGAGGAACGCCGGCGAGACGCAATCCCATCTCTACGCCGCTCAGGGTCCCGGCGAGCATGAGATCGTTGAAGTGGCCCAGGTGCCCGATGCGAAATACTGTCCCTGCCAGCCTGGAGAGTCCCGCGCCCAGCGACATATCAAACGCCGCCAGAATCGTCTCGCGCAACCGGTCCGCGTTGTGGCCTTGCGGCATGAGCACCGCGGTGAGCGAACTGGAATATTCCTTCGGCTCCTGGCACAGCACTTCCAGTCCCCAGGCACGCACCGCGGCGCGCGTAGCTTCGGCATGCCGGTGATGCCGGCGGAACACGTTCTCCAGCCCTTCTTCCTGCAACATCAGCAGGGCCTCGCGCAGGCCCCACAGCAGATTGGTGGCCGGCGTATAGGGAAAGAAACCGGAGCGGTTGGGCTTGAGCATTTCCTGCCAGTCCCAGTAGTAGCGCGGCAGTTTCGCACTTTTATTCGCAGTCAGGGCCTTCTCGGAAATCGCGTTAAAACTCAGTCCAGGCGGAAGCATCAGCCCTTTTTGCGAACCGGCCACCGTCACGTCCACGCCCCATTCGTCGTGACGATAGTCCATGGAAGCCAGGGAGGAGATGGTGTCCACCATCAACAGCGCCGGATGATGCGCCCGGTCCATGGCGCGGCGCACCTCCGCAATCCGCGTGGTCGCACCCGTGGAGGTTTCATTGTGCACCACCATGACCGCCTTGATGGCATGAGACTTGTCTTCGGTGAGGCGCGCTTCCACGTCCACCGCGGCAACGCCCCGGCGCCAGTCGCCGGGTACGTAGTCCACCTGCAGGCCCATGCGTTGCGCCACATCGCGCCACAGGTTGGAGAAATGTCCGGTCTCAAACATCAACACGCGGTCACCCGCGGAAAGCGTGTTCACGATCGACGCCTCCCACGCTCCCGAACCGGAAGCCGGATAGATCACTACTGCACTTTTTGTCTGGAACACCGGACGCAACGCTTCCAGAACTTCGCTTCCCAACCTGGCGAATTCCGGGCCACGATGGTCGATCACCGGGCGGTCCATGGCGCGCAGGACCCGGTCCGGCACGTTGGTGGGACCGGGAATCTGTAGGAAATGGCGACCGGTGTGAATCATGGGGACCCTCCGCATAAAACAGCGCTGATTCTTGCGACCCGCAATGATACATGAAGCAGGGAGACGCAGAACAAAGTTTTCCGAAGGG
>DATMPO010000084.1:0-11928 GCA_035567035.1 Verrucomicrobiia bacterium
CGAAGGTGTTCAAGAAGCTGAAGATCAAACCGCTGTGGGTGGGCAGGGACGCGGACTTAGACAAGCTTGCGGTTAAGAAAGCGCTGCAGGCCGAACTAGTCGTCGATGCCATCCTGGGCACCGGGTTCAAGCCGCCGCTGAGGGGTACTGCCCAAACGGCGATTGAGGTCATCAATGGACTGCCAGGATGGGTACTAGCCGTAGATACTCCTTCGGGCGTGGATGCGGACAGCACGAATGCGGTAGCGATCCATGCCGATGCCGTTGTAACCTTCACTACTCCCAAGCCCGCGCATGTTTTCGGAGAGCTTACCACCGGGCCCATGGCTGTGGCCGAGATCGGCTCGCCAGCAAAGGTGGTCCGCGCGCACCGCACGTTGGGGTACGACGTGATAACCTCCGCCGACGTACAGGCGATTTCGCGTCCACGCCGGCCGGATTCAAACAAAGGCGACTTCGGCCACGTCCTGGTGATCGGCGGCTCGTCCGGCAAGGCAGGCGCCGCAGCAATGGTCGGAATGGCGGCACTGCGGGCCGGTGCCGGCCTGGTCACGGTGGCTTGTCCGAAATCAATACAACCTACGATTGCCGCTTTTGCGCCGGAACTCATGACTGAGCCGCTGGCCGAAACGACCGAAGGCACAATTTCTCTTCTGGCGCTGGCCGACCGCGAGAACCTTTGGAAAGGAAAGAACATAGTTGTGATCGGGCCAGGGCTGTCCCGCAATGCTGAAACGGCCGAGTTTGTTCGCGATGCGGTCAGCGTGTGCCCTGTCTCTTTGATTCTGGATGCCGATGGCATCAACGCTTTTGAAGGCTACCGCGAGGAACTTCACCCCGATGCAGAGAACCCGTTACTCATCCGTGTTCTTACTCCTCACCCAGGTGAAATGGCGCGGCTTGCCGGCCTGCCAACTACGGATGTTCAAGCCGACAGGATCGGAATCGCGCGACGAATCGCAGCCGAGACCGGCGCTTGTATCGTCTTGAAGGGACACAGGACAGTGATTGCCAGTCCGCAGGGCCACGTATGGATCAACCCGACGGGCAATCCAGGAATGGCCAAGGGTGGTTCTGGAGATGTGTTGGCCGGGATCATCGCGGCTGTACTGCCCCCTAAACAAGAGCGAACGATCCGATGGAAAGCGACCAAGGCAGAAGCCGCAGAGTTCAAACAGGCGCAAGAACAGTTGGAAATACCCGAGAGCCGGGAAGACGAACTCCGCGCAGCTTCTAAAATCTCATCGAAAGTGCTGGAGGCGGCTACCTTGATTGCGGCGGTCCACGTCGGCAAGGGTGTCTATCTGCACGGCTTGGCCGGCGACATCGCGGCATCCCTGCACGGCGAGAATTCCATGATCGCCACCGACATCATCAACTGCCTGGGCGAAGCTTTCGCCATCTGCGAAGAAGAAGCCCACAGCAAGTTCGCCTACCTGCAGCGATAACGATGAAGAGCTTCGAGACCCATTCCGCCGATGAGACCACCGAACTGGGCCAGCGGATTTCCGCAGACTTGAAGCCCGGAACAATCGTCCTGCTGCGGGGCGATCTGGGAGCAGGGAAGACGACTTTGGTGAAAGGCATTGCGGAAGGCTTTCAGGCAGCGCTGGCGGATGACGTGACCAGCCCGACGTTTACTTTGATTCATGAATATCGCGGGCCGCGCGTGACGCTCTATCACATTGATCTCTACCGCGTGGATACACAGCGCGAACTAGATACCCTGGCTCTCGACGATTTGATGGACACCAACACGATCCTTTTGATCGAGTGGGGAGAAAAGTTCGAACGCTTTGCCCGCGAGCGGGACGCGGAGATTGCGATTGAGCACGCGGGTGGGGATAGTCGGCGAGTCGTGTTTTTGAAATCCCGAACGCAGTGAGGGATCACTTATCATCCACGAAAGAGATTGGGGCCGCGAATTCAGGCGAATGACACGAAGGCCATCTGGTTCTTCCCGGCTGATTTGTGTCTTTCTCGCAAATTCGCGGCTACTTTTTTCGTGGCTAAAGGATCCCTCGCTGCGCTCGGGACTTCGGAAACAACTCGGGGCTCTGGAAACAACTCGGAATTTAAGAAGGATCAAGCCCGCGGCGGCGTATGCCGTACCGTCATCACAATCAGCCAGATTCCGTTCAAAACAAACAGCACGGCCGCGGGAATTAGATATCTTCCTACTGGCCAGCGATGACCAGCACACAGTAGCACGCCGACGACAATCGCCAGGTCGAGAACCACATAGATGGAAAATATCCTGGCCTTGGACATCAAAAGCCCATGATGTTGTAGCCACAGTCCACGTAGAGCGTTTCGCCGGTGATCCCGCTGCCCAGGTCGGAGCACAGAAAGAGGGCCGTGTCGCCAACTTCTTTTACGTCCACGTTGCGTTTCAGCGGGGCATGTTCGGCATGGTTCTTGAGCATCTGGGTGAAGTCGCCGACGCCGCGCGCCGCCAGCGTTTTGATCGGCCCGGCGGAGATGGCGTTGACCCGGATTTTTGCCGGGCCCACGCTGTTGGCCAGGTAGCGGACCGTAGCTTCCAGTGAGGCCTTGGCGACGCCCATCACATTGTACCCGGGCACGACTTTCTCGGCGCCAAAATAGCTGAGCGTGACCACGCTGCCGCCTTCGGTCATCAGCGGCGCCGCGGCACGGGTCACAGCGATGAGCGAATAGACGCTTACATCGTGGGCAATGCGAAAGCCCTCGCGCGTGGTATTGAGGAAATCTCCCTTCATGTCTTCCCCTGGCGCATACGCCACGCAGTGCGCCAGGGCGTCCAAACGGCCGTAGCGCTCTTTGAGCTGACTGAAAAGCTGGACTATCTCGGAATCGTTGGACACGTCGCACTGGAAAGCCTCGGCGCCGGGCAGGGAAGTGATCAGATCATGCGCTTCCTGCTTCATGCGTTCGTTCTGGTAGGTAAGCGCCAGTTTGGCCCCAGCCTGGCTCAGACTCTGGGCGATCGCCCAGGCGATGCTGCGCCTGTTGGCAACTCCAAAGACGACCGCGTTCTTGCCTTGCATGGTAAGCATAGAATTTCATCCTCACTTGTCGAAACCTGACAAGATACCACCAAGCGAAAAAGATTCCTACTGCCAGCGAGCAGTGTGCTCCCCAGAGGGCTTCGTTCTGAGCACCGGCGAGAGAGCCCGCGCCACTAGGTCCGCCATACGGTTGGCCCCGACATCGGAGAGATGCAATCCGTCTATGGTTGCATTTGGACCGCCTAATACGTCCGTGAAAAAGTGTTTGGGAATCAGATAGACGCCGTACTTCTTTGAGAGGCGGCGTTGAATGTGTCCGAATACAATCTTGTGCGGCAAGAGAGGCAACTCAAACATCACTACCGTACGGCCCGGTTTGCAGACTTGCGACAGAATTGCGTCTAGATTGTCGCCAAAGACATTCGAGGGGGTTCCGCCGAGGAGATCATTGCCCCCGATTTCAACCAACACAATGCGGTCTTCCGGCCCGACTTTCCGCGCCATCGCTATTCCGTCGGCTGTGGTTGCTCCCGGCAGCGCCAGATTGTTTACAGACACGCCAATGGTCTCTTGCATCACGGATGGCCAAGTTACCTTCGAGCCGATGCCATAGGAGATCGAATCTCCTATGACCGTGATATGGTCCTGTCGTTCGCCAGCAACGATGGGCATCGAGCGGTGCGAGAATTCCATTGCGGGCAGCACCGTCAGCAGAGCGATCAAGACCACTGTCGCTGCGAAATGCAATTTTGCCTGCTTCAGTGGAACGGTCTGACCGGACGTAAGAACCCACGCCCCAAACGCTGCAAGAAATATGCCATCAACAAGCCACGCAAATGGGGGAGCAGCCATTACCATCATGGCCAGGGCGAACCAGCTGATGATTCTTAGCAACAGGAGCAGCCAGGGCGGAGCCGAATGCCGCGAAGCTGCAATCGCCAGCAAGAGCAAGGCTGCGCCGACATAGAGCGAATCGCCGGATGCCAGGAACAGAAAGACAGAGCCCATGGCCAATGGTACCAGCCTTCGCGGACCCGCTTGCCCGCCGTTAGAGCGTCTCGGCCGTAACCGCGCCTGGAGATTCAGGAACATCGGCGCGTGATTTGCCGGGCCAGATCCCGGCTACACACGCCATCAGGTACATGCCTCCGACCATGGCGAAGGCCGCTGCCAGGCTCCAACAGTGGGCTACGAGTCCCACGGAAAAAGAAAGAACAAGCTGGAGCAGCGTGCCTGCGAAATAGAAGGTGTTCTGTACGCGTCCCATGAAGTGCTTGGGTACCAGTTCCATCATGGTACTGGTGATGACCACGCCACCAAGCGCGCGGCAGCACCCCATGATGCAGTAAATCAGTACTGACACCAACAGAGCAATGACCATCGAGAAGGCGCCGACGTGGATTCTTCCATGCAAATGAGCTCCGACCAGAGGCAACGAAATCAATGACAGCCCCAGTACAGCCATGGAGATCCCGATGGCGCGGCGGTGGCCGGTACTACGGGCCAGCGCAGGCGTATAGACGGCACTCAGGCAGGCGCCGATCGCCCAGCCACTGTTCAGCCATCCATATCCAACCGCCCCGGTCTTCAGAATGCGGTCGCTGAGAGGCGCAGTGATCACTCCCTGGGTCAGCATCGCTCCAATGAATAGTGCCCAACAGCTTCCCAGCAACAAGAGTTGCGGGCGCTGATGGATGTACGCGATGCCTTCACGCAGGTCGTGGACGAACCGGGCGAACTCGCTCTCATGGACCTTCTGTGAAGGCACCGCCACGGTGTGCCGGCCCTTGCGGACAAATAGATAGCAGGTAAACGAAAGCAGGTAACTCGCGAAGTCCAGGAACAGGATCCCGCCCAGCCCGATCGAGTTGTACACGAAGCCGACGATGGAGCCGGCGACCAGCCAGCCACTCTGCACTCCGGCAATGAGAAAGCTGTTGGAGTGCATGAATTCCGATTCCGGCGTTAACTCCTGAATGAGCGCGGTGATCGTCGGCCAGAACATCCAGAAGCCCGCAGCTACCAGAATGCTCATCAGGTAGACTTCCCAGAGCTTCGCCATTCCGCGATACGCAAGCACGGCGACGATCAAGATAACAATGCTGCGGCTGGCGTCCAGTATCATCACCAGGCGGCGCCGGTCCTGGCGATCAATGACCACTCCGGTAAACGGCAGCATCAGCAGGGCGGGGATCGTCTGCAACATGAGCAGCGTTCCCAAAGCCGCTTCCGAATGCGTAGCTTGCAGCACGTACCAGGTGACAGCGGCGGAATTCATTCCGCTGCCGATCATAGAGATCATGTTGGCGGCAAAAATCAGGCGGAGTCCGCGATGTTGCAGAATGGTGCGCATCTTTATCAACTTTACCATCTGAGATTTGCCTTTGAGAAATTAGCCTGATGCACGGCGATTGGTGGCATAATTCCCCAAGTGCTCACTTCGAACATGCGCATGCTGGCTACAGCGGCCGTGCTGTCGGCGGCTCTTGCCTCCAGCGGGCCGTCGCCGGAGCCGCTGCAGCCCTTGCCCGCCTACCATGACGGGACGGATGTATTGTTTGCTCCCGACTCCGCCGGCGCTGGGCCGCTCGCCACCTTCGGGCCGTGGACGCTGGGCCGGCCTTTACGCGAAGAGAAGCCGTTGGACAAGCGGCTCAATCTCTACGTAGTGGTTCCCGGGCGGCAGTATCGCTCTGCGGCGTACCTGGAGTATGACCACAACCTGATCGTGAACATGCTCACGGAGGACAAGCCGCGCGAGTGGGACGTTTACTGGTGCTTCGTGCTTGATCCCGCGTTGCAAGCCGACATTCGCGGCGAGCATGAGCTGCTGGTCGCCGCGCAACAAAGCTTCCGCCCAGCGGACCTTTTTGACCTGGAAGATGTTCCCGGGCAGGAAGTCATGGGGGAGAAAATCGCCGTCAAGAGCATGGCTGATCTCAGGCACTATCGCCGCAAAGACGGATCGCTGCCACGCGTACTCATTGTCCCCGCTCGTCTTGCTTTGCGAGCGGCCGCGGCGCTGCCGGCAGCAGCTTCCAAACCTCCCGCACCCTAGCCCTGTCATTTGTTCCGGTTATACTGGACGTTCGTTTCATGATCGAGGAAACAGCCTGCTACCCTATCTCCACATTGGGCCATTGCCCTTGCCAACATTCGGCTTGCTGATGATGGCGGCGTTTGTTGTCGCATTTGTTGTCCTGCAGGCTGAACTCAAGCGCCGAAAGCTGCGCGCCAGTCCGGACACCATCATTGCCTACATGGCCATAGCCGGGATTGTCGGGGCCAAGCTCTGGCATGTTGTTGACACACCGGCCGATCGGCTCACAGTGCAAGCTCTGCAGCGTGCCGTTGATCTCCCGTCTTTTCTTGCTGATGTTGCCGTGCTGCGGGGCGCCGCCACTTACCTGGTGAATTTCTTTGTTTGGTTCCGCGAGGGCTTTGCCTGGTTCGGTGGCTTTGTCGCGGGCATTGCCGCGCTTCTCCTGCTGGGACGCAAGTATCGCATCAACATGCTCACCATGCTGGACCTGGCCAGTCCGGCGGCGGCCCTGGGCTATGCTGTCGGCAGGATTGGCTGCCTGATCTCCGGGGACGGAGACTATGGCCAGCCGACGTCATTGCCCTGGGGAATGGCTTTCCCAAACGGTCTGGTGCCGACGACCGATACTTGCAGACAGTGGGGCTGGCCGGCGAGTTGCCATGTACACCCGACGCCGATATATGAGTTCATCGTCGGAGTGGCGATTTTCTGGTATCTGTGGCGAAGAGGCCGCCGGTCAATTCAGCATCCCCTGGCTCCGGGCGCGATTACCGGCGAGTTTCTGGTCCTCAGCGGCGTGTCCCGTTTTCTGGTGGAGTTTATTCGCATCAACCCGCGCGTGATCTGGGGCATGAGTAATGCCCAATTCTTCGGCCTGCTGTCGGCGGTCGCGGGAGTTTTCTTGCTGGTCATCGTCAGGCGCCGATTTCGAAAAGTAGATCCCGTCCACAAGGTGTTGGACCACGTGATGCAACACGGCAACGGCCCCAAACCGGAGTATCACCGTCCCACGCCCGAATGCCCGAATCCCGAGCGCTGGAGTATGTTTGACACCATGACTGCCGAAGTTGAAGTGCTGGATTTTCTCAAGTGCCTTATGACCACGGTGAAGCCCAACCTGGTGGTGGAAACAGGGACTTTTCTTGCCGTGAGCACGCTCTACATGGCCGAAGGACTCAAGCAGAATGGTTCCGGCAGGATCATCACCTGCGAACCGGACCCCGAAGTTTTCGCCAAGGCCAGGGAGAAGATTGAGGCCTCCGGGCTGAAAAAGTGGATTGACTACCGCTGCCAATCCAGCCTGGACGTTAAGGTCACGGGAACGATTGACGTTCTTTTCTGCGACTCTCTGCCTGAGTTGCGTGAGCCGGAAGTCCGGCACTTTCTTCCGCAGATCAACCCGAACGGTCTGATCCTGATGCATGATGCCAGTTCGCATTTGAAGACCGTGCGCGAAGCCGCGTTGCGGCTGGAACAGGAAGGATTGATCTCGGTGGTCCTGTTGCCGACGCCCCGCGGGCTGGTGATTGCGCAAAGGAAAGAAGGAAGAAAGTAGCTAACGCGGCTTCACCAGATCATCCGACAACAAGTGCGCTTTCATCGCAAGGTTCCGTGCCCGAACCAAGTCTCCTTCGGTGCTGGCCTGCCGGCTCTGGGCCATGAAATCACGAATTTGCGCCACTTGCTTTTGCTCCTCAGCGGAGAGCGTGCGTTTGATGCTGCGCAGGTTGGCTTCCGTGCTCTCCTGAAGTTGCTCCGTGGTGGCTTGATTGTGGGCCGCTTCCGTGTGCGATGTGATGGGAGCAGTCTGGGCAGGTCCGGTGGCCGGCGCATCCGCTCTCCCTTCCTGAATAACAATCTTGGGCGGCGTGTTCGCAGCCATTTCAACGGGCTTGTCGCTGGATTTGTCGCTGCTGGGGCGAGGCGCCGGTTTGTGGACCGCGGCAGCGGGTTTGGCGGGTTTTGGCGGGGCGGTGCTTGTCTGCGGCGGCTTTGGCTGGTCCTGGTCTTGCGCCGGCGACTGGTTCTGGGTTGATTTGTCGGTTGGCGGCTGTTGCTGGGCCGTGGTGATCGTAGGCGCATTTGACTGCGATGGGACCGCAGGCTTCTTTTTTTTGCAGGCTGAAAGCAACAGGACGGCGCAGCACATCAGCAAGAGGATGGGTTTGAGTCGGGTTGGATTCATGCGGTTTTCACCGGTCTTCTGACGCCCCCGCAAATCGGGATTGCTCCGCGGGTTGCGGGCTTTCCGCCAGAGGTAGACGGAGATAAAAGAAGGCGCCACTCCCTTCCGCAGACTCAAATTCCACCGAGCCATGCTGCATCTGCAGTATCCGGTAAGCCGCAGCCAGCCCGATTCCCGTACCACCCTTCTTAGTAGTGAAATACAAATTGAAGATTTTGTCACGAACATCGGCCGCAATTCCCGGACCCTCATCACGCACCGCGATCACGGCGTCGTCGCCTTCCCGGCGAAGAGCGATATGCAGGTTCCCGCCATCCGGCATGGCCTGGACGCCGTTGATCACGATATTCAAAATGGCTTGCTTGGTCAGATCAATGTCCACGCGCACCGGCAGCGGTCCGCCGCCGGTTTCGCGTTGAATCCGGACCTGGTGCTGTGCTGCCTCCGGAGAGGCCAGGGCGACCACCTCATCCACCAGTCTGCGCAGGTCGGTCTCGACCAGACGCAATTCGACCGGACGCGTGAAGTCCAGCAAGGTCTGGACCACCCGGTCCAGGCGTTTGATCTCGGTGCCAATCACGTCCATGTGCCGGCGCGTAGCCGGATCAGCCTGGTGTAGTTTCTGGCGCAGCACTTCCAGGTGGACCACGATGGCATTAATGGGATTCTTGACTTCATGGGCCACGCCAGAAGTCAGCCTGCCGATGGCGGAGAGTCTGCGCGACAGCTCAATCTCATCTTCGATCCGATGGACGGACTCTACGTCGCGGAGGGTAAGCAGGGCGCCGATGCGCTGGCCGCGTTCCTCGATGAAGTCCAGAGATATTTCCAGGTGCAGGCCGTTCTCGGTTGCAATCTCCTGCTGACCCACAGGCTGGTGCGTTTCAAACGCCAGCAGGACCGCCTGTCCCAGGCGTGAATCTGCTGAAAAAATATCCGGAGGATGGCTACCCAGCATTTCATTCCGCGCCTTGCCGATAAACCGCTCCGCGGATGCACTGACCAGGACAGCGCGAAAATCGCTGGTAAACAACATGACTCCGTCCTGGAGATTGGCCATCATCTGGTCCAGGTTTTCTTTCAGGGTGGAAAACACTTCCGTGACGTCCCGCATCTGCCGGCCCAGCTTGTCAATCTTGCTGGAAACCGCGCCGTACTCGTCCGAACGCTGGAAGGGCGCGTCCAGAAGTTCCACCTGGCCGGCTGTGATCAGGTCCAGGCGTTGGCTGATGGCCGCGAGCGGACGCAGCGCAAAGTTAGACAGTCCGGCAGCCAGGACCAGGCAGACAACAATGGCGGCGCCGGAAAATAAGAAGGCGCGGTTGAGCCATGGCTGCAGGTTGCTCTTCAGGAAGACAGTAGAAACCCCGACCCTTACCTCGCCAAAAGGGGTCCCGTTGCGGACCAGAGTTACGCGAACGTCGTAGACGTGGGAAGGTCCGTAGATGACTTGAAGCTGTTTCCATGTGCCGCCGCGGGCCACGGAAGCAAAGTCTTGACGCCGGTCAAGCAGTTTCCCGGAATTGGAAGCATTGGTGTGCAGCAAGGCGCGCCCCTCGGCGTTGGTGACGGCAGCGTCGTAGATCGTGGGCGAATATCCGAGTACGGATTTCAGCAACGAATTCATGCCCGCGTTGCTCTGCAAAATGTTCACGACCGCGCGTTCGGCTTTTTGTGGATCGTTGAAGTCAATCCGGGCGCTGCGCGGGTCGGCTTCCAGCGTGTCGCGTGCCATGGAAAATACTTCATGCGCGATAAAGTCACCGTCGTTGTTGGCCTGTTGTATGCGCTGGCGGACCACCTCAGAGATGTACAGTCCGGCCAGAGCGGCCACAATCGCCACCACCATCGACGTGATGGCAAAGACCAGCTTCGCTTTCAGGTTCAAAGCAGGCATGGGTGTTCTCTAGCTCGCGGCTTCGCCGGGCATATTGGAAACGCTGCCATACTCCTTCAGCTTGTTGTGCAAGGTCTTGAGACTGATTCCCAGAATTTCCGCGGCCCGCGTCTTGTTGTTGTTGGCGGTGGCCAGGGTTTTCAGGATCAAGGCTTTTTCCGCCTCTTCCACGGTAGTGCCCACATGGAGACGGATTCCATCGCCATCCACGGTCGCGCCGCCAGCCCGCGGCCCGGAAACGCCGAAATTCGGCGGTAAGTGGCGCGGCTCCACCAGGGAACCCTCGCAGACAATCACCGCGCGCTCCAGCGTGTTCCTCAGTTCCCGTACGTTGCCCGGCCAGTTGTAGGCATGCAACATTTGCGACACCGATTCACTTACTGCGCTTACTTTGCGGTCATGCTTCCGGTTCATGTCCGCCAGAAGCGCTTCAATCAGTTGCGGAATATCTTCTTTATGTTCGCGCAAGGACGGAAGATGGATATTGAAAACGTTGAGCCGGTAGTAAAGGTCGCCTCGAAGTTCGCCTTTACTGACGGCTTCTTCCGGAACTTTGTTGGTGGCGGCGAGCACCCGCACGTCAACCGGCGTTTCCGTCTTGCTTCCCAGGCGGCGGAGCTTGTGGTCCTCCAGTACGCGCAACAATTTGGCCTGCGTGGCGATGGGCATTTCGCCGATCTCGTCCAGCAGCAACGTGCCTTCTTCGGCAAGCTCAAAGCAGCCCGCGCGGCGCTCCAGCGCGCCGGTAAAGGCGCCTTTTTCATGCCCGAAGATTTCGCTCTCCATCAAGGTTTCAGGGATCGCCGAACAGTTGATGGCGACAAAAGGCTTGGCTTTTCGCGGACTCATTTCATGGATCGTGCGCGCTACCAGTTCCTTGCCTGTTCCGCTCTCGCCGGTGATCAGCACGGAGGCTGTACTGGGCGCCACCATCTCTACCAGATGAAAGATCTCCTGCATGATTTTCGAAGAGCCAACCAGACTCCCAAAGACCCCGGTATCGCGCAGCTTGCGGCGTGTTGCTTCCAGTTCCAGCGCGGTGCCGCGTTGCCGGCAGGCGTTTTGCAGGATCTGTTTCAACCGTGATGGGTCAACAGGTTTCTCGATGAAGTCGTAAGCGCCTAATTTCATGGCGTCCACTGCCAGATCAATGCTTCCCTGGGCGGTCAGCAGAACTACTGCAATCTGTTGGGGTTGCTCGACGACACGATGCAGGAGCTCCATACCGTCCATTTTAGGCATTTTGAGATCAGTGATAACGATGGCTGGCGCCCAGGTTGCTACTTTATCCAGCCCTTCCAGCCCATCTTTGGCCGTCTCCGTTCGATAGCCCCAGGCAGAAACCAGCTCGGCCAATCCTGATCGCTCATTTTCCTCGTCCTCCACGATAAGGACTTTGTCCTGTGTGCTCAAAAGACCTCCCCCTCTTTACGACCCATTTGATCCACGGCCGGACTACTGAACATAACAGACATTGTTGCTTAGATGTTAAACCGTGTAAATATGTCTCTCCGTCTGTAAGTAATTGAATATAAACCATTTACGATTTCAGGCAAACTTTTTTGCGAGACCTGGCATCTCACATCGAGAAAATCACGCTAGTGTTTATTTCGCGCTACCGCGCTTTTTAAATTTCCTCAAGAAAAGACAAAAACCAAGGAGTGCACGGACAATGAAAAACTATTGGATCGCTGTTTTGACTGTGGGGCTCGCATTTGGCGTGAACGCGCAGACTGGGGCCGGGGCAGGAGCATCGGCTTCAGGGAGTGCATCAGCGTCGGCGGGAAAGAACGGTGCAAGTGCTAACACTGGT
>DATMPO010000085.1:0-6939 GCA_035567035.1 Verrucomicrobiia bacterium
CGCAGCGGCAGCGGAGCAGGTCCCTCCGCCGCCAACCCCGCGGCGTTCGGGATGGTGTCTCGTGAGGGTGGACGTATCGCGGTATGGAGATTGCAGTGAGACAAACTGTATCCACTGCCGCAAAATCAGGCGGCTTGAGCAGCCTCTTCATGCACGGCTCCAACTCTCGTTTCACAACCTGAGTTCAAACTCGTGATGGGTCAAAACCCCACATGACCCCATCCCGAATCCCTGCGGAGCGGAAGCGAGCAGGGTGAGGGACCTGCCCCGCTGCGGCCTCGCGCGAGCCAGCAGAGTATGAGGATTACCCTCGCGGTAGCTTGCGCTTCAGTCTGTATTGAGCTTCCGGGACAAGGTTCCATCCTGGATTCTCTTGCCACTCCAGGCTCAAGTCGGCCCAGTCGGGGTTCTGGGACAAAATTAGCTTCAGCTTCTTTTCGCGGCGCCAGCCCTTGATTTCCCTTTCTCGCATCCTGGCCCGTATGACGCTGGCGTGCTTTTCGTAATACACGAGCATGTCAAAAACGTACTGTGCGCTAAAGCTGTTCGGGAAGAGCTTTTCCTTGTGCTCCACAGTGCGGCTCACGATGTTATCCGTGAAGCCGACGTAGAGCCGTCGCAATTTGTTCGACATGATGTAACACCAGTAGCTCTTCACAAACTCGACAGTGTAGCACTCCCGGACTTGTGTGACGTACGCGCGATTCTGCCTGGCTCACGCGCAGCGGCAGCGGAGCAGGTCCCTCCGCCGCCAACCCCGCGGCGTTCGGGATGGTGTCTCGTGGGGGTGGAGACACCGCTAGATTCGTCACAGCAGAAGGTAGAGATATAGTTTGAAGAGTCCGCCCACCTCGTAGAGAATAATGGGGAACGGAAAGCCCCATGAAACGCCTTCTACTCTCACCAACGCAACTGGGGTTCATGGTCTGGATGTTTGGTCTTGTGGCCGCTGTCCCAGGCCAGGAACCTGCCCGTAAACAGACGGAAGGCCTGCCCGTGAAGGTGCAGATGCACAACGTCATGTACCACTTTACTGACACGGTCGCCGTACACATACGAAGCCTGGGCGGAGAACTGGAGCCGGCGGGAGCACTGCCGGTCTTCGACGAAAGGAATTCTTTCACTCTGCATATCGCCTCAGCGGAGATTGCCATCACGCCAAAGGCGCTGGCGGAAGTCTTGAATTCTTATGTCTTTGCCGCCAGCAATGCTCCGGTGAAGGACATTTCCCTGCGCATCGATAAAGGCCTGGTGCAGGTAAAAGGGAAACTCCATCGTCACGACGACATCGGCTTTGAAGCAGAGGGAGAGCTCACGCCTACCAGCGACGGTAAGATACGCCTCCATCTGGGAAAAATGCGCGCCCTGCATCTGCCGGTGCAGGGCTTGATGGACTTGTTTGGCGTGGAGGTGGCCGATCTCATCAAGACCGGCAAGGTGCGCGGCGTGCAGGTGGAAAAGGACGATCTCATCCTGGACACGGAACAGGTCCTGCCGCCTCCGCATATTGTCGGGAAAGTCACCAAGATACACCTGGAAAATGACAACATTGTCCAGGTGTTTGGCGGTCTGGAAGCGTATCACTGGGCACCGGCGCCGGCAAAAAACTACATGGCGTACCGCGGCAACCGCCTGCGCTTCGGCAAACTGACCATGGATGACACCGACATGGTCCTGATCGACAACGACGCCAGGGACCCGTTCGATTTCTACCTCGACCGCTACCCGGAGCAGCTCGAGGCTGGTTATACCAAGATCACGAAGAACTTCGGATTGCGTGTATTCATGGTGGACTTCAACAAGCTGAAGCTCAACAAGTTGAACCTCAATAAGCTGGACCAGCAGGGCAAGCACCGTTGACCGTTGATATCCGCGGAGTTGTTGATACCGCCGCATTCCAAAGGTCAGTTACCTTCGGGTGCACCCCCAGGGCAAATCCACTTCCCAGTGGGCATATCATTGGCTGGATATGCGGCAACTGCTTGTTCCAGCCATCGTTTTCGGCATGGTGTTTACGCCTTGCGCTCTGGCGCAGCAGGCCCCGCCGCAGAACCCGGCCGCGCTTGGCGACGTTGCGCGCAAGCAGCGGGAGCAGAAGTTCGGACCGGCGGATGACAGCAAGAACGCGCAGTCCACGCAGACTACCAAGAGCTTAGCCGAGATTGCACGGGAGCAGCAGGCCCGGAAGCGGTTGGAAG
This sequence comes from Verrucomicrobiia bacterium, assembly GCA_035567035.1. Classification (GTDB taxonomy): domain Bacteria; phylum Acidobacteriota; class Terriglobia; order Terriglobales; family Acidobacteriaceae; genus Angelobacter. The sequence continues at coordinate 2,199 of DATMPO010000085.1, forward strand.
TCAAGATCACGGAAAAGGATTCCAAGGAACTCTTTGGGGCCATCGAGGAGATCCTGACCTTCGCCAGCGGGGATTCCGGCTTGCCACGGCATGCAGCCGTGGGATACCGGCTTCTGGCGCAAGAGGACCTCACGCGCTTTTTGTCGGACGCGCTGTCGCAACACGAGGCCGCCCAGCGGCTGGCGCAATCTGAATTGGTGCTGAAGAAGTTTGGTTACCTGCCGCGTGAATTTGCCTTCAAGAAGTCTCTGATGGACTTGCACACCAAAGACACACTTGCTTTCTATGATCCCAGGGCCAAGACGATGAACCTGATGAACTGGGTGGACCTGGAGCACCAGAGCCCCATCATGGCCCATGAGCTGACACACGCTCTGCAGGACCAGAATTACAATCTACTCAAATGGCAGAAGGACCGGACCGCGCAGGCGCCCGCAAAAATGAGCGTGGCTGTTTCCGATTCGGAAGAAAACAGCGCGCGTTCGGCGGTGCTTGAGGGGCAGGCCATGATCGTGTTTTATGACTACCTGCTCAAGCCCCACGGTCGCACACTGGCGAATACGCCTGACGCCGTTGATTTCATCGAAGGCACCGTCGCCGCCAGCTATGACACTTCCGTCGTGATTCATGATGCTCCTCTGGTGATGAAAGACACGCTCATGTTTCCCTACCGGGAAGGACTGGCTTTCGAGTTGGCCCTGTTGAAGAAGGGCGGGCCAGAACTCGCTTTTGCCGGAGCACTGACGCGTCCGCCGTGGGACACACATGAAATTCTGGAGCCGGAAGCCTACCTTTCCCGGCAGAAAAGGCCGTTCGTCGCGCTGCCTGACTTGAGCGACCTGCTTGCCGGCAAATACCAGGCTTATGATTCCGGGACCCTGGGCCAACTGGATGTCCGCATATTGTCCCAGCAGTACGGCACGGAAAATGACATGTTCACGGTCACCTCCGGCTGGCAAGGCGGTTCCTTTGTGGTTGTAAAAAGCACCTCTTCCGTCAAGGACGGACCCGCCACCACCGCCGATCTTGCCCTGCTCTATGTTTCACAATGGAAGACCTGGGAATCAGCGGAGCGGTTCGCGGAAGTTTATAAGAAATCTCTTTCCAAACGTTACACCATGAAAGACGAGCAGTTTTCCGACCATCAGAGTTGCGCGGTTGGCTCCGCGCCGTGCGGCGTGGTGTGGACATTGCACGCCGGCACAGAGGAGGGACCAGTGACAGTGGAGATATGGCCAGGCAATCTGGTCATTATCGCCCAGAGCTTCGACGATGAGACGACCGGCAAACTGCGGGACGCGGTCCTGCATTACGTGCCCGACGGCAAGGTCAAACAATCCGCTCGCGACTTGAGCTTGCGCCTGTACGAACTACCTGCCTTCCGCGCCCTGCAGCAGAGAGTGCAATCTGAATTACTGGAGTCGTTTTCGCGGTTCCAAGTGAAGTAATTCCGACGTTGCGTCGCCGCAGCGAAAAGGCCCTGCGGCTAAAAACCCAAACCTCAAAGAGTATTCTTCAAAGACGGCGGCTCGTGCCGCCGTCTCTTCATCGGGGAAGGAGTTGCCCTGCTCCTATTGGCCCGGTTGCTACTGCCCGATGATCTTTGATCCGCCGGTTTGCTTAAGAACGAACACGTTGGTGATGGTGGTGGTATGGTCAACGTGGAGGTCATCCGGGTAGGGAACAAAGACGTTGCCGTCCGGATAGACATCCGGATAGAAGTACTCGAGCAGATTACGCGTGCCGCTGGCGCATCCCAGGCCGTTATCGCAGATCGCGCCAATGTGCATGACGCCCGTGGCCGCGGTAATGGAGAAAGTTGGCACCGTGGCCAGAGCGTTCTGACTCTGGGCCATATAAATGCTCCATTGCGCCGTACTGGAATTGAAGCTGGGATCGGACGTGCCGTAGAAGAAGACGTTGACCTTCCCCGCATCACCCGCAACCACCCACGGCTCCACTGTAGTCTTGGCGTTGGCTCCGGCATTCACGCGCACCGGCGTGCTCCAGGCCTCGCCACTGTTGGTCGAATGGGTCAGGAAGCTGGTCACGCCGTCACTGAATGCAATATAGATGTTGCCGGCATGGTCCAGGGCCAGGGACGGAAAAACATGTGCGATCGAGACTCCAGCCGGCGCCTGGAAAACGAGCTTTAGCATCCAGCTCTGGCCGCCGTCCACCGACTTTGCCAGGAATAACTGGTCTGCACCCGGACTGAAGAACACGGTATAGACATTGCCATTGTTCGGGTCCACCAGAATATTGCCCTGGTCGCCCGGCTGTACTCCCAGCTCCGGCGTGGTGACCTGGCTGACGAGCGGGAAAGTCACTCCACCATCAATGGACTTGGCAACGTAGATGGAATCCGTGCCGCTGAGCGCGGCGCCCAGCTGTTTGCTGGTGATGTACACGATGTGGGAATCGAAGTTGGCGAGCCACTGGCGGTCGTCGGCCGGCAAAGTGGAGCCTTCGGGATTACACGCCCAGAGGTCGCCGCCAGTGCTGGAAACGCAGGTGGTATTGCCCCCGAGCCACAGCGATGTCATGACGACGTTCCCGTTCGGCAGCGCGATAATGTCCTCGTCGCCGCCTCCGGCCCCGACGCCCACAAAGCCCAAACCCGAAGCCGCGGCCTGCGCTCCATCCGGTTCACCTATATAGGACCAGGTACTGCCCCCGTCCATGGATTTCCAGGTGTCGCTTCCGGCGGGAACGCCCTGGATCGCCGTCAGATAGAGGTTCCCGACAGGGTCATGCACGATGCGGGGTTCGGCGTCCTGCTCGAAGAATATCGGGCCTCCCGGCGTGGTGTTATAGAGGCTATGCGGACGCGTCATGGCTTGCGAGCTAAAGGTGGCGTTGCCGAGCCTGTAGCGCGCGCGTCCCGGGACCAGTATCGGATCGGCAGCCAGAGTTATGCTCCCGGTATAAGGAGTATTGACCGCGACCGTGGGCACAATCTGTACCTGGTAAGCGCCGGAAGGAAGCTGGCCCAGATCTGCGTCGTTGGAGGTCGTACCGCTCTGCGTGGCCATTCCCACCAGGGCGCCCGCGGCGTCGTAAACATAGACATCGTACTCATTCAGATTCGAGCCCCAGGTTGCGGCGACGTGTACTTCGGAGTTCGGATTAGCGGCATAGAAGGTAGCCGGAACGTTGACCGTCAGATTGTAGAGATCGCAGATCGTCGCGGTGCAGGGTGGATTGGCCACGCCCGTCCCGGTTTGAGTTTGGCCTACCACCCCGGTTTGCGTGCTATTCCAGGTTAACGAAGTGGCGGCAGTTGTCAGCGTTCCACTGAAAGTGCCTGCCATGCTGGGGACCGCAGTGGCAACGATGCAGAACGTCAATAAAACCACTGTTTTCCAGCCAGGACGGACGGTTGCGGAATTCTTTGTAAGGGAGCCCCCGGTCATATTGCCTCCTTGGCTTTTCTTGGAGTTGGTAAAACTATCGAGTTGTGGCACTACTAAGGACAGATTTGATGCTACTGATACTGCTAATGTTGCATCCTAATATACTGATGTTATGGCCATTATCCGTGGTAATATGACTCCATCTTCCAAGATCCAGGGGTCAGCAAGGAGGGGGTTTTACCGGATTCCCATGGTAAGCAGCTCTGTATCTCCACTCTCCAGCCGGGACCGAATCCGTGAATCGGCAAAAGCTCTTTTTGCCAGGCAGGGATACGAGTCCACGGCGACCGCGGCCATTTGCCGCCAGGCAGGAACCAGCGAGTCGCAACTGCTGAAGCACTATCAGAGCAAACAGGGGCTGCTGGAGGCGATTTTTGAGGACGCCTGGCGGCAGATCAATCCGGCGATCCGGCTGGCCATGGACAGTATTCCGAACCCGCGCGAGCGGTTCAAGGTGCTGATTGACATGGTCCTGAATTTCCTCGGGAGAGACCAGGACTTGCTGGTGCTGTTCCTGCTGGAAGGCCGCCGGATTCGGGACAACGGCGAGTTTGTGGTGCTGGTACCTGGATTCCTGGAGTTTGTGGCAATCGTCGACGGCGTTCTGAAACAACTGGGCGATGAGGGCGAACTGTCCCCTGGAATTCATCCAGAAACCATCCGCTCCGGGCTCATGGGCGCACTGGAGGGCTTGATGCGCGATCAAATCCTGGGGCGATTCAGCAAGTACCCTGCCAGCTATTCCAACGCCCACATCCGCACCATCTGCTTCCGTTTTCTTGATTCCGTCCTCGTGAACCGATAACGGCGGTGCTCGCCCCCTGAAACCGCGAACAGCGATTCTGCGCACCGAAAGCGGCGGCCACAGCCTTCCCCCTGGGCAACTCCGCTCCAGCTTTCGGGTTCAAACCAGATAATACTTATTAGCCAGCACAAGGGGAGAGCCATGAGAGCATTGCCATTCTTTTCCAAAAACCAGCGACTCGCGGTGTGGGCCGTCCTTACGTGCCTTGCGCTTTGCGCGGGGGCCAGGCCGGTGTTCGCCCAAAGCGATGACGACAACCGGGGCGACGGCGCCAGCGCCGGCGGAAACTGGAAGGTCTTTGACTCAGAAGACCGGATGACCGCGGCCAAAAGGACCACCTTTGAACTTGGTTCCGATAACTCTTCGAAAGAAGACCGCTATGCCCGGTCCAGGATTTCGATTTATTGCGAGAATGGCAAATTCAAGGCCAGCGAATTCACGCCCAGTATCCGGCTCGCGCCGCCGAACCGTCCTGGGTTCTGGGGACAGCCGCAAATGGAGGTGATGGTCCGGGTGGACA
>DATMPO010000086.1:0-3232 GCA_035567035.1 Verrucomicrobiia bacterium
GATTGCCCGTTCGGTCTCCATCGCTTGCTGACGCAGCCGCTCCGGAACTTCGGGTAACTCTCTTTGGTAGGGACGGATCGCGGGCAGGTCCTCCAGTTGGCCAATCAGATATAAGGCGCGGAGGGCTTCCCAGACTTGCTCTTCCCCGGGTTCGACAGTCGCAATCGCAGTTCCTGGAACCACACTGGCGCCAGTCGCCGTGGAAAGTGTGCGCACGCGGCCGGTAATCGGCGAACGCAGTTCGCGGGTCTGCTGGCCGTCACCGTTACTATCCTGCAGCTTCGCGATGAGGCCACCCTGGTGGATCGCCGTACCGACCCCCGCGGTATCCATGACCCGGCCGACGGTGGGAGCGGTGATCGTGACCGGTTGCAATAAAGAAACAATCTGCGGTCTCCCCGAGCTGTCGCCGAACCTGACCAGGGACAAGGCAGCGTTGCCGCGGACGATCATCGAGGAGTCTTCCAACATTTTCAAAAGCGCCTCGTGGAAACCGGGGCCTGCCGTATCCTGTCCCATCACCCAGGCATCGGTGCTGCGAACCTCTTCGCGCGGATTTGAAGCGAGCCGCACCAGATCGGGATACCAGCGTGCCGCGCTCGCGTCGTGCCGGCTCATGCGCTGCCCGAGTTGCACAATGGCATGCTGGATGTGCCGCGGATGACTGTTGTCGTTGAGGTATTCGCCCATCTGCTTGGTAGTGAGCGCGCGGCCAAACCATGTGCTCCACCAGAAGATGAACGGCATGAGCACCACGAGCCACGCCGTCACGAAGAATAGAATCCGGTTGCGCGTGGACATCCGGGGACGCGACGGCTTTGGTGCCAGGTTATCTCCGACGTTAGTGGACTTGTCCGCAGGGACGAGCGGGATGGGTTGTACGGCCATGCTTGATTTCCAGCCCCTAGCTCTCACTCTCTTCGGGCTTGGGTTCTTTGATCGCCGGAGCGACGTTCGCCGGAGCAGCGTTCGGCGGAGCGACGTTCGCGGGAGCTGTGGGCGCAGCTGCTTTCGGCATTTCTTTGGTCGTGTCTTTAGTTGTTACGTTGGTCGTTACTTTGGGCGTAGCTGCGGGCGTTGCTGCAGGAGCCGCTTTCTTCTTGTCGAGAAAAGCGAGAGCTCCACGATCGCGCAGTTCCCAGAAAGCATTCAGGAAAAAGACGGCGGAGAGAGTCAATAGGATCAAACTCATGAACAAGCCATCCACCGTTGTGACCGTACCCGTGGCGATTGTCCAGGCAACACCCAACAGAGGGACTATGCCCATGACAATGGAAATCACTAGCATCATCGGAAGCAACAGCCCTCCTTATTACTGCTCAGATGGTTTCCAGTCCTACGTGAAGAAGCGTTGGGCCGACGGGCTCGGTCGGCCCACTCAGCTTATTGCGTCTTGAACGTTGCATCCACTGTCTTGCTATCTTTGGCCGCCAGCGTGACCTTCTGTTCCTGCGTACCCATCTTTTCCTGCACGAAGGCTAACGTGTAGTCGCCCGGAGGCAGACCCTTGATTTCGAACTTGCCGTCCGGTCCGGTGACCGCGTAGAACGGAGTCTTCACCACGTTGACATACATCTTCATCCACGGATGCTGGTTGCACTTTACCGGAAGCATGATTTCCTCGCGAGCGAAAGTCTTCTCCAGCGCCGGAGACTGCGGAGGTTGCGACTCATTCCACTCACGGTTGTCGGCCGGCGTGGGATGGATATTGTGAGTAGTGGGATCGCTGTTGACGATTTTAAGCGTCTGTCCAGCCATCACTCCCAAAACATGAGGATGATACTTGCAGCCACTTTGATCGATGGTCACGGAGTCCTTGGGAACGTCAAACGTCCGGTTTCCGAAACCTTCCTTCACGTACACGAAGACGTTGGCCAACTTGCTGCCATCCGCCACCACAGTCTCGGCGGTGTTCGGGCCCTTGCAGGCCGGATCCTGGCTCATGTCAATTTTTGCCGGTTTGGGAGCAGTACCGGCAAGACTCACCGTGCCGCTGACACTGGCAGCGGTCGCAGGATCGATCGGTGTCGCGGCCGGTGCAGCCGCAGTGCTCGGAGCGGCAGATTCTTCGCTCGGTTTCTTACTGCATGCAGTCAGCAGAAGGAGGCCCACACATAGGCCAAGGGTAAGCAACGATTGTTTTCGATTCATGATTTCCCTGTACCTTTCCTGGAATTGGGATGAGACCTTTGCCATATTTTACCGCGCGCCGCCCGGAGCGCTTCCGCCGGATGGCTTTGGCCGGGGAGTTCCGTTATTGCTGGATTGGCTGCGTCCCATGGCTCCTGCCACACGGCGCTGCTCTTCCGGAGTGAGCTGGAAAATATAATCCACGAGCAGCTTGGTGTGATCCTTATCGTACCCCTGGAATGAGGACGGCGTCGGACCGGCGAACACCCAGCGGTCGTTCTCGCGCTTGAACAAACCGGAGGGCATCGCCGTGCCCGGACTGATGGCTTGTGGATCAATGATCCAGCGTTCAACCCAGTCAGGCTTCAGACGATCATGCGCCAGAAGGAAATTAGGCGCCGTGGCATTTTTATCATGCGCAGCATCTCCCGTCGCATGACACTTCAGGCAAGGCGCCGCGGTACTGGAGAACAAGCCGCGTGCCATATCCGTTTCCTTCGCCTGCAAAGTCGTCGCCGGCTCCGGAATATATGGAAATGGCTGTCGCGAGAGGGCGCCAAAGAAACGTACCAGCTTGCCCAGTTCGTTCTCCGAGAAGCTGAAAGTGGGCATCCGCACCTGAAGATACGATCGCACGCCGTTGCGATCGGTATCGGTTTCGCTTAACGACGGATTGGAGAGGAAACGCAGCAGCCACTGCGGGTTGACGCGTGCGCCTTCGGTTAGCAGCTTCGGAGGAAGTTGTTCCTGCGCTTCCTGATAGCGCTTCATCCCCATCAGAGCCGTTTGCTGGCCCGGAATGAATTGGTGACAGCCCATGCAGTTGTACTTCTTTACCACCCACCAGCCTTCCTGGATATCACGGCGATAGTCGAGAGGCCGATACTGATAAGCCGCCGGAAGTGCGCTCTCCTGGCTGCCAATCAGGAAGGTGGTCAAGGCGCGAATTTGTTCTGGGGTCAGGTGCACGTTTGGCATGCGGAGTTTTTCAGTCTCCGACTTGATCTTCCCCTGGTCCCACACATTCGGCTCTGCAAGCTTGTGCTCGAAGAAGCCCAAATTTGAATACCACGGTCCTTTCGCGGGTCCCTCCGGCAGACGC
>DATMPO010000087.1:0-2757 GCA_035567035.1 Verrucomicrobiia bacterium
TAGAACGGAGTCTTCACCACGTTGACATACATCTTCATCCACGGATGCTGGTTGCACTTCACCGGAAGCATGATTTCCTCGCGGGCGAATGTCTTCTCGAGCGCCGGAGACTGCGGAGGTTGCGACTCATTCCACTCACGATTGTCGGCCGGCGTGGGATGGATATTGTGAGTGGTGGGATCGCTGTTGACGATCTTAAGCGTCTGTCCAGCCATCACTCCCAAAACATGAGGATGATATTTGCAGCCGCTTTGATCGATGGTCACGGAGTCCTTGGGAACGTCAAACGTCCGGTTTCCGAAACCTTCCTTCACGTAGACGAAGACGTTGGACAACTTACCGCTGTCTGCTACTACGGTCTCGGCGGCGTTCGGGCCCTTGCAAGCCGGATCCTGGCTCATGTCAATTTTTGCCGCCTTGGGAGCGGTGCCGGCAAGACTCACCGTGCCGCTGACACTGGCGGCGGTCGCCGGATCGATCGGTGCCGCAGCCGGCGCGGATGTGGCCGCGGTGCCAGGAGCAGCAGATTCTTCGCTCGGTTTCTTGCTGCACGCAGCCAGCAGAACGAGGGCAACAATGGCACAGAGTGCAAGCGTAACTAACGATTGTTTTCGATTCATGATTTCCCTATACCTTTCCTGGAATTGGGATGAGACCTTTGCCATATTTTACCGCGCGCCACCCGGAGCGCTTCCGCCGGATGGCTTTGGCCGGGGAGTTCCGTTATTGCTGGATTGGCTGCGTCCCATGGCTCCGGCTACACGGCGCTGCTCTTCTGGAGTGAGTTGGAAAATATAATCCACGAGCAGCTTGGTGTGATCCTTATCGTACCCCTGGAATGAGGAGGGCGTCGGACCGGCGAACACCCAATGGTCGTTCTCGCGCTTGAACAAACCGGAAGGCATCGCGGTGCCCGGACTGATGGCTTGCGGATCAATGATCCAGCGTTCAACCCAGTCGGGCTTCAGGCGATCGTGCGCCAGAAGAAAATTGGGCGCCGTGGCATTCTTATCATGCGCGGCATCGCCGGTCGCGTGACACTTCAGGCAAGGCGCCGCAGTGCTGGAGAACAAGCCGCGCGCCATGTCCGTTTCCTTAGCCTGCAAAGTCGTTGCCGGCTCCGGAATATACGGAAACGGCTGTCGCGATAGGGCTCCAAAGAAACGCACCAGCTTGCCCAGTTCGTTCTCCGAGAAGCTGAAAGTGGGCATCCGCACCTGAAGATACGATCGCACACCGTTGCGGTCGGTATCGGTCTCGCTTAACGACGGATTGGAGAGGAAACGCAGCAGCCACTGCGGGTTGACGCGTGCGCCTTCAGTTAGCAGCTTGGGCGGAAGTTGCTCCTGCGCCTCCTGATAGCGCTTCATCCCCATCAGAGCCGTTTGTTGCCCGGGAATGAATTGATGGCAGCCCATGCAGTTGTACTTCTTGACCACCCACCAGCCTTCCTGGATATCACGGCGGTAGTCGAGAGGCCGATACTGATAAGACGCCGGAAGTGCGCTCTCCTGACTGCCAATCAGAAAGGTGGTCAGAGCGCGAATTTGTTCTGGGGTCAAGTGCACGTTTGGCATGCGGAGTTTTTCAGTCTCCGACTTGATCTTCCCTTGGTCCCACACATTCGGCTCTGCAAGCTTGTGCTCGAAGAAGCCCAAATTTGAGTACCACGGTCCTTTCGCGGGTCCCTCCGGCAGACGCGCACGATCGTCCGGATCCTTGATGGGTTCGCCGTCTCCGCGTTCCGCCATCTCCGTCAACAGAGCGAAGTCCAGGCGTTCGATGGGCTTGCTGCCTTCGAAGGTCAGTTCCGTCCCGATTCTTCCCTCATCCTCAAAGCCGGAAATTTCATGGCATCCAGCGCAGCCGAAATGGCGAATCCACTTCTTCCCTTCATCCTTCAGCTTGGGATCGTCCATGAAAGCAGAATCGGGATAGGAACTGGGCTCCTTCTTCTTCAGCGTGACGAGATAGGAGGCAACGTCCGACGCGTCCTGCTCGGTCAGCCGCAGGCTGGGCATGACCGTCATGTTCTGGACTTGCAGTTCGTGGCCGTCGTTCGGACACTTGCTGTGTTGCAGGTCGAACACAAAGGGCAAACCCTTCTTCGCATAGTCTTCAGGACCGATATCCTTCTTCTCTAACGGACAATATGGTCGCGTGCGCTGACGCGCGTTGTGGACCCAACGCACCAGGTAATCGTAGTTTGCTTTCTCGCCAACGCGCGTCAGGTTCGCGGCAAATGTCCCACCCTGCATCTGATCGCCTTCACCGACGGAGTGGCAGCCCAGGCATCCGCGCATTTCGAACAGTTCCTTGCCGCGGCCCGCATTTCCGGGATTGTGCTTCACCGGTGCGTCGGGCAACCCAGACTGCCACAGGTACGCTGAGATCGCCTGGATCTGCTCATCGTTGAGCCGGAAATTCGGCATCCGCGTCGTGGGACGAAAATCGGTCGGTTTCTTCAGCCAGACGGGAATCCAATTCTTGTTGAGCTTCAAGCGGACGTCTTTCAGGTTTGGTCCGACTTTCTTCATGTCCTGCAGCAGGCTTTTCGTGGTTCGATCGAGTTGGACGATCCGCAAATCCAGTTTGCTGTTCGAGACCCGGAGCGCCACTGCCTGGTCGTTCAGATGATTGGCTTCCTCGTTTGACTGCGCGGCATCCGCCTGCTTCATCAGGTACGCGGACTGTTTCAGGTTCTCCTTCTTCTCCCCCTCCATTTGTTTGATCTGTTGCGCGACGGAGTTCAGGTCT
>DATMPO010000088.1:0-2971 GCA_035567035.1 Verrucomicrobiia bacterium
GCACTGGCCATCATTCCCGGTTTAATGATGTTATCGCTGGGAGTCTCGCACTGGGAGTCCGCCGATCCGGTGCGCTTCACCATTTACCTCTTACTCGCGGTGGTCGCTTCGACGCTCAAAATGCGGCTCCCGGGTATCAGCGGTACCCTGTCGGTGAACTTCCTGTTCATTCTCATTGGGATCTCACAATTGACTTTTTCCGAGACACTGGCGCTAGGGGCGATCGCCGCGGGAACGCAGTGCGCGTGGAAGACCCGAACGCGGCCCGGCATCGCGCAGGTCCTCTTCAACATCTCGGCCTTGACGATGGCCATCACTAGCGCGCACTTCATGTATCACCTGCCGCAGATCCAACAGGTCAACGGACGAATGGTAGTGCTGCTGGCGCTTGCCGCCTGCTTCTTCTTCCTCACAAACACGGTGTTGGTAGCCACGGTGTTGTCGCTGGTGGAAACCAGGCCGTTTCTGCGCATCTGGCACCAGTGCTCCTTCTGGTCGTTTCCTTATTACCTGATGGGCTCCGGCGTTGCGGGTCTGATGAATTATTCCAGTCAATATGTGGGTTGGAGAGACTCGCTGATGGTTCTACCGATCATGTACTTGATCTACCTGCACTACCGGCTCTATGTGGAGCGCCAGACGGCGCAAGACCACGTCAAGCTGTAGGCAGTATCCCCACAAATCCTGTATCGGGCAGTGTGTTATCCTCGACGCGAGTTTATGGAGAGAAGAAACTTTCTTCACGCGATCGCTTCGAGCCCGGCTTTGCTGAGCCCTGCGGTGTTACAGGCCAATCCTGCGCCTGCGGCCGTCAAGGCGCTGATGAAGGCCGGCACGCAACATGATTCTTCGGATGATGTGCTGCCCGTCCTGGCGGCTTTCGGCGTCGACCACATCTGCAGCATGCTTCCTTCGACCAAGCTCGACGAGCCATGGTCGGTGGACGGACTTACAAAACTGCGCGAACGCGTGGAGGCGCATGGTATCGCACTTGACATGGTTCCGCTGCCCATGAGCTCGAACTACATTACCCGTTTTGAAAATCCGGGGATACTGCTGGGCAAGAGCCCCGGCCGCGATCGGGAAATCGATACTATTTGCCAGATGATTCGCAATGCCGCGCGCGCCGGTGTTCCGGCTCTTAAGTACAATCTAAGCATTTTGGGAGTCGTGCGCACGGAGCCCACGCGCGGCCGCGGAGGTTGTCAGTACAGTACCTTCGTTTACGACCAGGCGCGCCAGGACCCTCCTCTGACTGAAGCTGGGCCCGTCAGTGAAGATGCGTATTGGGAACGAATCACTTATTTTTTGGACCGGGTGATCCCGGTTGCCGGAGAGTACAAAGTCAAAATGGCCTGCCATCCGCACGACCCGGGGATGCCGCGCGATAAAGGTTTCCGAGGAGTCCATACCGTGCTGGGAAATGTGGATGGCTTGAAGCGCTTCATTGAGATTCAGGCGAGCCCGTATCATGGGCTGAATTTTTGCCAGGGAACCGTTTCAGAAATGTTGCAGCAGCCCGGGCGCGAAATTCTTGATGTGATTCGTTATTTCGGTACGCGGCGCAAAATCTTCAACGTCCATTTTCGGAACATCAGAGGCCGTTTTCTAAACTTTCAAGAGACCTTTCCGGACGATGGCGACGTCAACATGATTGCCGCCATGCGCGTCTACAAGGAAGTGGGTTACGACGGGATGATCATGCCTGACCACGTTCCCAAAATCACCGGCGATCCCGGCGGACATCAGGCATTCGCCTTCGCGTTCGGTTACATACAAGCGTTGATCCAGATGGTGGGGCAGGAAGGCTGAGCGGGGTTCACGCGACGAGTAAGGCCAACTTGCCCAGCCGGTTGAGATTTGCCGCCAGACCTTCCGCGGTGATTTCACCGGAATCCGGACGCTGACGAAGTTCCATCAGCAATTGCTCCTGGTTGCGAGTTCCATCCAGCAACAACAACAGGTGCCGCGCCGCCTCATCTTCGATTTCGATGGAGGCATGGCGCAGATTGGTTACGGTCGACGCATGCTGCACTTGCGCACGGGCGAGAGCGCTGGCAACCGGCCGCTCTGAGAGCTTCATGACGAAAGCCGGGGCTTGAAGATAGAGTTCCAGGAAATTAGCAGCGTAAAGCCGGATGACCATGTCCGACAACCAGTTCGAATCTTCTTCCCGAGTCGCCTCGCCGTCTGAGGTATCGCGCTGCGAAAGTGATCGAGCCGTCCGGAGGAGATCAGAAAACGGCAAGGCCTGTGGCCACACACTGCCCAGATGCGTCATGGCGGCCTTGGCCAGCGGGTGATTCGTGGACATGGACCCGCCATTTGGATAATTAAATTGCAGCGCCGATGTCGAGCGGAGGTCCGGTTCAGGCGAAGCCGGACGGGCGTCGGCAGCGGCAAACATCTGAGTGACGCGCTCGGAGCGGAGTGTGCGGTCTATCTTGACTTCAGCGTGGCACAACAAACTTTGCCGGAAGTTGCGCAGTTTCAAGAAGTCCATGTACTGCTCACGGGCCAGATCGTCACCGCCGCTGAAGGCGCGGACTTTCTCGGCAACCTCCGGCCCGAGTGTATCCGTCTGCATGTTCAGAAGACGTGCCTCGGATACAAACTGCAAGCCATGCTGGCGCGCCCGCTCCAGGAATTCATGAAAGTAAAAGCGATGGTTATGCTCGTTCAGCTCGTCGTGATAGAAGTGTTCCGGCCTGCGTTCGAGCGCCAACTTCACTTCCTGCCGCAGCAGCAAGCCGTGGGCATCTTCATCGGGGTGCGCTTGCGCCAGAAACTCGAGCAGTTCGTGCGCCAGCCGCAGGCATTCGCGGGGGCTGCTCACATTTCTCGCGTGAAACTGCATCATCTCGCGGATCGTGTCCAGGACATGGCCGCCCGGATAGGCGTTGTAGCTGATGAAGGCAATACCTTGAGGCGCCAAGTGCGACTTGCAGATCTGCAGTATTTTTTCGGCGGC
>DATMPO010000089.1:0-7884 GCA_035567035.1 Verrucomicrobiia bacterium
GTGCGCGCCCGGTTGAGTTGAAAGTGGCGGCGGTTCACCAGCTTCTTCCGACATGGGACCAATAATAGGGCTGGTCCGCTGCCCAGATAAAGGATATGCGCGCTGTTCTGTCCAGATTTTCAGTGCAATGGTTATACGCGATATAAGCGGAGTTCGCTATTGCTGGGTGGCTTTCTTCCCGGCGCATGGCACCGGGGATACAACCGTAAACAGTGGGCCAGTTTTGATGTTTTTGGCAACTTGCGCGTCGGCCAGCTTGCCGGCAAACGCCATCATGCCAGATGATAAGACCGTGGCGGATCGGAAGGACAGGGTGTCGACGATCGTAGGAGAAAGCCCGTTTCTGACGTTCACGAACGTGCGCATCTTCGAATCAGTAGTTCGGCACCAGAGCTTTTCGCGTGCGGCCGAGGAGTTGCGCGTTAGCCAGCCATACGTATCTGCCCAGATTGCCGGGTTGGAAACGAAGTTGGGCATCGAATTGTTTCGGCGTGTAGGGAGGAGAGCGTATGTGACGGAAGCTGGCCGTCTGCTTCGCACTCATGCGGTACGCATCTTGAGTGAGCTGGCGGATGCGGAACGCGCTCTCGTCGAAGTGCGCGGTGTGGTTGCTGGCCCTCTTTCGATAGCAGCTACCTCCACGCCAGCCAGTTACCTCATTCCCCGGTGTTTAGAAAAATTCCTTTCGGATCATCCGCACGTTTCCGTGAGCCTGAAAATATTCGGTTCGCCCGACGTCGAGCTGGCCGTAATCGAAGGACGCTCAGACCTGGGTGTAATGGTATCGCGGCCGGTTGCGACCGGCTTCCTTGTGGATGATCTGGGCACCGATCAGTTGGTTGTGGTCGTCGGCTGCAAGCACCCCTTTGCCGGTAAGGCGGAGATCAGCGTCGATGAACTGGTTGAACAACCATTCATCAGTCGGGAACCAACGTCAGGCACTCGCCGGTTTATCGAGGCGCGCCTCCAGGAGATCGGACGAACACTGCATTATGGTCCGGAATTGAATAGCAATGAGGCGATCAAGGCCCTGGTGGCTTCCAATATTGGTATATCGATTCTTTCGGAGCGCGCCGTTCGGCCAGAACTACAGATAGGGTGCCTGGTCGCTGTGAGAATACACGGTCTTCCTTTGGTGCGCAGCTTGAGCCTGATCTCCTGCGCCGAGTCCAAGCCAAGTCCCGCCGCACGAGCGATGCGGGCTGTCTTCATTGCGGAAACCACGCTGGGCCCCCGCGCGGTCTAAGACGTGTCCTTGCGCGATGCCAGTTATAAGGGCGATAACAGGCGCAGCAGCAATTTTTTCTTCGGCCACAAACCTTAACGGTTCCTTAACGGTTCCTTAACGGCAGTGATAGACTCTCCGTGATATAAAACGTGCTGGGCATGCGCTTTACTCAGGGGTTCGTACGGAATTATGGACGCAAACAATGGAGGACTACCGGCGCATGCTGGGCGTTTAGCGCGACTCCGGGCGTAGGTTACGGTGGCCGGAGGGCTCGATGCCATGTTGCGGACAGAGGGGTATGCGCACCGGCGTGGTCCGCCGTTGGACAGCAGGTTTGATCGCCGTTTGCCGAGCTATTTTGGGTAGATTCTTTTGTCGCGCCTAAGGTTCCCGTATTGCTGTTCAATTGCCACGCTTCACGGTCGCTGGCACGGAGGGCTCATGTCAATCCCCATCAACAAAGTAACGATCTGTTTCGTTCTGCTCACCATCGCGGCATTGGCGCAAGTGGATCGCGCCACACTGAACGGCACCATTACGGATAGTTCCGGAGCAGTCGTGCCCGGCGCGGCCGTTGCGGTGACCGGCACTGCGACTGGCTTCCACCGGGAAGTGGTGACAGGCGGCGCCGGTACGTATTCGTTTACGGCATTACCAATCGGCGATTACACGGTTCGGATTACGGCCCGAGGAATGAAGACTTTAGAGTTCCAAAGCTTGAGGCTGGAAGTCGGCGAGAACCGCACGCTGGACGCGCAACTCCAAGTGGGCGAGTTGACGAATGTCGTCCGTGTGGAGGCAATAGCGCCTCCCATAGACCGTAGCACTGCGGAGTTCGGTGGCGTGATCGGGTCGCAACAGGTCAACGAAATACCTCTAGATGGCCGCGAATGGGCGGGGCTGATGGCTTTGGCGCCCGGCGCGGTGGATGTGGGGGGCGGCCACGAGCGCAGTATCCATTTCATCGGGCACTCCCGCGACGATGACAACTTCACGATGGATGGCATCGACGCCAGCGGCATTCAGGAGCAGCCGCAGAAGGCCAACGTCCGGTTGCAGGTCAATCTTGACTCCATCGCCGAGTTCCGCGTCAACACCGCCGACTACACTGCCGAATACGGCGACATGGGCGGCGCCCAGATCAACGTGGTCACAAAATCCGGCACCAACCAGTTCCATGGCGACGTTTTCGAGTTCCTCCGCAACAGCGCGCTGGATACCCGCTCGCCGTTTGATCCATCTAATGTGCCGCCCTTCCGGCTTAACCAGTTTGGCGGCAGCGTTGGGGGAGCAATCGTCAAAGACAAGAGCTTTTTCTTTGTCAGCTACGAAGGGCTACGCCAGCGCTTGAGCACGACGAACACCAGCTTTGTGCCGAGCGCCGCAGTCCGGTCTCAGGTCTTGGCTACTTCCCCGCAATTGAAGCCGATTATCGACGCCTACCCGGTGGGCCAGAGTCCGGTCGACTCGCAGACGGATGAAATTATCCGCACGGACAACAATCCGGTCCGTGAGGACAGCGGCCTGGTCCGGTTCGATCAGCGCTTCAGCGACAAGACCACGTTGTATGCCCGGTACAGCGTGGACGATTCCATATCCACTGTACTCAATGGCGCGCTGGGCTCATACACTTCGACTCCCATCCGGCCCACTAACGCGGTTGTGGACGTGACGCACATTTTCTCGCCACGGACGCTGAATGAGTTCAAATTCGGCGTGAATCGCTCAGCGTACACGGATCCGACCCACGGCATCTTCCCGGTCGACATCAGCATCGGCGGCTCCGCTTACGATGATTTGCCCAACAGCGCTCTCGATGAGGAGATCGGGACCACTTTTTCGTGGATCGATAGTTTGACCCATACCAGTGGCCGGCATACGTTGAAATTTGGGGGTGAGATACGGCGCGTCCGCCTGAACAATTCCGGCAACGCCATTGATACGACAACGGTTGCCTTCGCCAGCATTGACGATTTCATCCATAACCGCGTGGATTCAATTGATGATAACGCCGCGGAGGGAATTCATGGCATGCGGCACACGCTCTACGCGGGCTTCGCGCAGGATGAATTCAAGGTGACACCCAACCTGACCTTGAACCTGGGTCTGCGGTATGAGTTCTACTCGGTGACACACGAAGTACTGAACCGCGCCGCGATTTTCGATATCCCAGGCTGCGGGGGGCAGTGCCCGCCCGGTACGCCATACTATTTCCCAGACTACACCAACTTCGGTCCGCGCCTCGGGCTGGCTTGGTCGCCAGCGCGCTTCCACGGTAAGACCGTGATCCGCTCCGGTTATGGCATCTTCTACAGTCCCAACCAAAATGACGACTATAGTGATCCGGCGGAAAGCACTGCGGGGCGGTTCGCTCTTTCTTCCGCCGACGTGCCCAACCTTTCGTACCCGATCACTCCGTTCCTGGCCGCTCTGCAAAACCAGGGCCTCGCTCCTAAAGCGCTGGATCGTCACCGCCGGGATGGATACTACGAGACATGGAATCTTACGGTGCAGAGCGAATTGGGGCACAGCTTTGTGGGGCAAATTGGCTACTTGGGAGGTGAAGGACACCATTTGTTCGACCAGTGGTCTACCAACTTGATCGATCCGGCCACAGGCAAGCGCCCGCTAGCAAATTTTGGTAAGTACGGAATCAAGGGAAATACAGCGAACAACAATATCCACTCGCTGCAGGCTCAGGTGAAGCGCGCTTTCACCGGTGGTTTTCTGTGGCAAGCCAACTACATGTGGTCGCACGCGATCACGGATGCTTCCTCCGGCGCTGGCGAACAAGTGCAGTTCGAAAACTCCAACTGCCGCGCCTGCGATCGGAGCAACTCACCTTACGACTTTCGCCACAGCTTTACCACCAGCCTGGTTTACCAACTCCCGTTCGGCCCGGGGAAGCGCTTCCTGCCTGTCACCGGCGCGGCCGGCAAGCTGGTTGGGGGTTGGGAGTTAAGCGCGGTTGGAAGCGCCCGTTCCGGACTCCCCATCAATGTGACTGTAAGCCGGAGTTCCAGCGTGATGCTGGATGGCAACGCCAGCAATCAGCGGCCCGACTTAGTTCCCGGCGTTTCGCTGACCCCGCCTGGCGGCCAGACGATCAGTGAATGGCTCAACCCGGCGGCCTTCGCGGTGCCGGCTCCCTTCACGTGGGGAGATCTAGGGCGTTACATCGCGGTGGGTCCGCACGAGTGGGAAGGCGAGCTCGCTCTATCGAAGCGCACCGTCCTCACCGAGCGGTTTACGCTGAACTTCCGCGCGGAAGCGTTCAACCTGCTCAATCACCCGAATTACGCTAACCCGGTTTCGAACTTCTCTTCCGGCGCTTTTGGCCTCATCACCTCGGTTTTGAACTCCGGTCCAACAGGGACTGGCGGCACCCGCAAAATCGAGTTCATGCTGCGCCTGGAGTTCTGAAGAATGCGTGGCCGTCGAAGCGACAGGACGCGAATTCACAAGGAACGGCTGACGGAAACACTGATTCGGGATTGTCTAGGTAACTTCAGAATTGCGTGAGCTCTTAGGCTGAAGATCCGGTAGTGGTTCAGTTTCAAACTGAACCACTACCGAAGATCCTGCTGATAGATATCTTGCGTGCCTTCCATGCCCGCCGGATCTGTCGGTCGTAAGTGCCGCCTTACGGCTTGGGCTAATTGTTCCAGCTCACCCGCTCCAGTTCGTCAACACAGTGGAATGTTCCACGGCGGATGAGGGTGCAGAGGCGTTCCACCTGCAGGGTTACATTTTCGTCTGTCGCCCGAAAGCAGATTACCTCCGCGTGCTTGGTCTGGTGCCCCCCAGTGCAGAATCGATTGCCAATCGGCCAGTGATCCCCAAGGGACGGTGAGATGATTTCATCTCACTTGCTGGCCGATATCTCGGCCATCAGCCGTTGGGCCATCTCAGCCTCGGGCAGATTGGGGGCCGTCTTCAGAGCTTCCCTGAGCATCTGGGGCCCGCGCTTGTCGCCAACCCTAGCGTAGGCCATGGCGAGGTGATAGCGAATTGCAGGATCATTTTTCTTTTTCGCCGCGTTTTCGAGATACCCTAAAGCCGATTGGTAGATACCTTTGTTGTAGAGTACCCACCCCAGGGTATCGTCAATAGTGGGCGAATCCGGCGCTAACTCTTTGGCCTCCTGCGCGTACTTCAGAGCCTCGCTAGCCTGATCGGCATGCATGGCCAAAAGATACGCCAGATTGTTCAGAACGATCGGGTTTTTCGGCTCCAACTCCAGAACCCTGCGGAAGCAGTCGATGGCGGCAGGATAATTTTTCTGGTTCGCTTCCAGCCCGCCTCGACGCATCCAGACTTGTGGATTGTTGGGATCCGTAGTTTGAAGGTTTGCCAATCCCTCGCGTGCTGCACCGAACTTTCCCTCGGACATGTCCAGGCTGGCGAGCGCCAGGGTGGTGTTTGTAGAAGTTGGGTCGACCGCTTTTGCCTGCATGTACGCGCTCCGGGCCTCTGCCGGCTTTCCGTCAGCAGCCAGCAAATTGCCCAATATAGCCAGCAAGACGGCGGACTGGGGTCGCTTCGCCACATATGCCTGTATTTTCTTGATCGCTTCCGGCATCTTCCGTTGGGCCGTATACAGCCGCACCAGCGCGTCCAGGGCGGCCAGATTTTCGGGATCCTGGTTCAGCGCTTCATCGAGCGAAGATTGAGCGCCAGTGTAGTTCCTTGCCCTGAATTTCAGGACCGCGTCCTGTACCAGCAAGTCAGGAACCCGAGCTACGTGCAACGCGCCATCAACAGCCTTGCGCAACTCGTCCGTGCGGTCCAATCGCAGCAGAACCCAATTTCGCTGGACGATAAATGGAATCGACCCCTTCTGGACCTCATATGGATCGTTATCCAGGATAGCTAGCGCCGCCTCAGGTGATCTGGAGGCAATCAGCAGACGGGCCAGGGCGAGCCGAGCCTCAAGCATGGCGGGGCTCAGCCGGAGCACTTCCGAGAGTTCCTGCCGTTGGCTCAACGCAGCGCCACGCGCCTCATGCAGGGCTGCCAGAGCCAAATGAGCCTGAGCCATATCCGGGCGAAAATGAAGCGCCTGGTTTAGATCATTCTGCGCTTCCGCGTAGTTGCCGTCCCCGAGAAACAAGGCGGCGCGCTGCACCAGAGCGTCGGCGTCTTTGGGGTTTTTCTTCAGGACCTTGCTCAACATTTTCTCAGCGTCTGAGCGCCTTCCGGCGGCGATATAGGCGCTGACCAGGCGTGATCGGGCCTCGCGGTCTGAAGGGTCGGCGGCCGCCAGCACCTCGAATTCGCGAAGCGCGGCGTCAGGATGGCCCAACTGGATGAGGAGCAGTGCGTGCAGTGGTTTGTAGGCTTTGTCCGGCAAGGCCGCAAGCTGTTTGAAAGTTTGCTCTGCCTGCTGATTCCGGCCTTGCTGCAGTTGAAGCATTCCGAGGTCTTTCAACGCGGCGCCGAACTGTGGATTCAGCTCGAAAGCCCGGCGCAACTGGTGTTCCGCTAAATCAAATTTCTTGGTAACAAGATACAACCGGCCGAGCGCCAGGGCAGCTTCAGCGGATTGAGGCGCTTTTGCAACGCAATTCTTCAGGAGTTGTTCGGCTCCCGTGATATCTCCGTCGCCCAGCTTGATCCGCATGAGCAATACCGAAGAATCCAAATCGGCCGGAAATTTGCTCAAGGCTTGCTGTAGATGTAGGACGGCGTCTTGCTCCTTTCCCAAGCTCAGTTCCGTGAAGGCCAACGTGTTCAGCGCCTCTGCGGTGGGGGAGGACCCAAGGGTGCTCTTGACCCTTTTTTCGGCATCTTCAGCCAGCTCTTTTTTACCGCTCAGCACCATGAGCGAGGCTAGCTTTAACTGTGCCTCGGCGTGCTTCGGATTCAGTTCCGTGGCTTTCTCGAAGGAGAAATACGCCGAGGGCAAATCGACGGCCGCCTCATAAGCCAGCCCCAGCTGATAATAACCCTCCGCATCCTGCGGGGCGAAGCGGAGTGCGCTCTTGAAGTCCAGGATGGCTCTCGGGTAGTCTTTTTGGGCGTAATGCTGTTTGCCTGACGCCAGGAACCTGGCTTCTCTTGCTTGCGGGGAACGAAGACATCCGCAGAGACCTATCATCACCAGCGCGCCAGGCAAAGCGGCGCGCCAGAACTTTGGGACTACGCTCATCGCGATCCTCCGGTCATTAGACTCCCTCAAAACCGGCGCCGCGCCGCCGGCTCTTCCCTCACCGCGCGGTTGTGCCGGCAACTACCGTGCGCACGGTCTGAAGCACAATGGCGCAATCGAACAAGACCGACATATTTTTCAAATAGAAGAGATCGTACTCCAGCTTGCGCGCGGCATCTTCCACACTGGCGCCATATCCATACTGCACCTGCGCCCAGCCGGTGATTCCCGGCCGCACGGAATGGCGTTCGTCATAATAAGGGATCTTTTTACGGAGTTGCTCGACGAACACTGGACGCTCAGGACGCGGTCCCACAAAGCTCATGTTGCCTTGAATGACGTTGAAAAATTGCGGTAACTCATCCAGCCGGAACTTCCTGATAAACCTGCCGACCCGTGTTATGCGCGGATCATCCTTGGCCGCCCATTGGGCGCCCCCACTCTCCTCCGCATCCAACTGCATCGAGCGGAATTTCAGTACATCGAAGGTTCGTCCCCTGAGTCC
>DATMPO010000090.1:0-130305 GCA_035567035.1 Verrucomicrobiia bacterium
CCATGGGTTCTCGTCGTTTTCGGAACCAAAAGACTGACGCCCGAGGAATTATTGGCGCTGCTGAAAAAACACAGGATACCCTTTGACCCAAACTATGTCTTCGGGTAAACGTCTCTGTGTCGCGCCTACGGCGCTCCGGAATCTTTATCTATTTCACACCTACGGTTACGCCGCTAGACGCGGCTCCACCGTAGGCTAACCTCTGGTCGCGCCGATGGCGCTTAGACCGCGGAAGGTCCACCGTATCTCTTCGTTGCTTGGGACGAACTGCGGAGTTCTGGCAATTTTATTTTGCGCTGGCTCGAGCACTCAGGCGTTCGAGTATTTCCTGTGAGAGTTGCGCGAAGCGCCCTGCGGGGTCTTGTTGGATGGATTGCTCGAAAGCGGCCCGGGCTGCCGGATAATCTTTCAGTTCCAGGAGCACTCGGGCTTTTGTATAAAAGACCGAGGACCGATTGTCCGGGTCCGCCGGATTGTTTCGCGCAGCCCGGGAAATTGCATTGAGGGCGTCTTCATATTTTCCTGTGCCCAGATACGCCAGGGCCATTTCGTATTGCACTACCCACGTGGTGGGCAGGATCGCGTCCGCGCGGCTGAGCGGAATGACCGCCTCCCGGAAATGGCCGAGGCGATTGTAAGCTGCCCCCAGGGACATATAAGCCGCTCCGAAATTCGGATCGGAGTCAATGGCCTGCTGGAAGTCCGCGCAGGCCTGCTCGAGATGCCGCTCGCGCAGGTCCAGGACCCCGCGGAGCTGCAGGGCCAGCGCGTAATCGGGATAAATCTCCAGCGCACGCGCAATATGTTTTCTCGCATCGGTGTAGCGCCTGTGCTCCAGTGCTTCGCGCGCGTGGTGGGCCTCCGCCTGGGCTTCATGCGGCGCACGCAACTCATTCGTGGATACCGCTGCCTGGCGTTGCGCATTTATTTGTGCGGTACCCATCAGGACAGAACCGGCCATGAGCACAGCGAGAAAAAGGCACGGCTTGCCTGCCTGCCGTCCACTTCGGCCCGAGAAGCACTGAATCGCGCCTGTGACGAACAATCTCATGTTCAAGTCCCACTGTTCTGTATCGGAAGTCGTTAACAAGTATTTAACCGGATTTTCACATGAATTTAATATGACGTTTAGCACACTCTTCACGTTCCAGGTCAGATCTTTTTCGCTTTTGCCGCGTTGCGGGAGCGGCGGCAGAGCTTTCCCTGGCCCAAAGACCATTTATGAAGCAATACGCTAACTCATTGAAACCATGGACATTTTTCCAGTTGACATTCGCCGCAGTTTCGCGTTATCATGCGCGTCCTTTAAGGACAGAACTGGGTAGTTACTGGAAAGGAACCACTGCAGAAAAATGACATCTGGCAGGCACAAAATCAGCAGGAGATTACCGAAAACCAAAGCCGAAAAGGCCGTTTGCGGAGGCGACTTGCGGCCCTCAGCCTTGCCGTGGAGATCTGACTCTGCGGCAAGCAGTGGGTCGCAAAGTGTAATTTTTGCATAGTTTTTGGCTGATCGTTGCAGTGTCGAGTTGCTGCAGCATGCGTCCAGAGTGCAGAAATTGGCTCCTGTCGCGCCATTTGCGTGCAGAAAATCGTCGAAAACGGGTCCGCTCAGGCGGACTTGGGTACAGGTCTTTGACAACTTAAAGTGAGGAGGCAGGCCTTCTCCTTAGAACTCAGTCACCCCAAAGACAAGCCAGAGAAATGGGGTCGAATGGGGTGGAATAGGGTCAAACCGGGGGGAGGAGATCGCCGTGATCGGTTCATCGCCGTCATCCCACCCCAACACGCGAAAACCGCGCGTGTCGGGGACCCCGGTCATCGCCGTCATCGGAAAACCACAGAACCTTAATCAGTGGTATGGTTTTCCGATCGCGGCGATCACGTGCGATGACGGCGATTCCCCCCTGTTCCTCCCCTGTTCCTCCCCTGTTCCTCCCTGTTACGAATTGACTTCGTCCGGGAAAAAGGTTCACGAAAGGCCCGTGGAATCGAGGTTTTGCATGTTTGGAGTATCCAAGCGCTCGTTTTCTCCCCTGTTTTTTTCCCTGTTAGCAGGGGTAAACCTCAACACCGTTGTTTGGGGGGCCGCTTACGTTTTGTGAGAGTGCTGGTCAAAACTGGCGTACACCCTGTCGAACTCGGCCTTCAGGAGCGGATTGGGCGAAGACAAGCCGTCAATCACCTGGCGCGCCCAGTCGAAGTATTGCCGCCGGCGTTCCAGGGTCCAATCGGCGGGTGGGCTGGCCAGGATGGACCGGAGATTGGAGATCTTATCGGCCAGCTTGAGAGCTTGTGCGCGGAGAGATTTTTTCGGCGCGCTGGTGATCTGAAGGGCTTTGCGCGCTTCGCGGGGCAGCGACTTGTCGTCGGTGACTTCGGCCACCAGACTGGCGACGTCGCTTCCAAATCGCAAGGCCACTTCCTGCGGTGTCACTTCAGTGTCTTCAACGACATCGTGAAGGAAGCAGGCCATGATGAGTTCGGTGTCCAGCGTGCTGCTGCTGTCAGCCACCAGGCGCGCGACTTCAATTACGTGGTTCACGTAGGGTTCCTGCGCGGCGCCTTTGCGTTTCTGGCCGGCGTGCTTTTCCGCTGCAAACTGCGCGGCTGCTAGAATGCGCTGGACGGGCTTGGCGGCAATTGGGGATTCGCTGGTATCGGCCACGGAAGCTCCTCTGTCGTGCGGATTGAAACAGTGATTGTTGCAGATCGGGGAGCCGGGTTCAATGGTCGCATAGTGCAACCGCAGCTTGCGAAGAAAAAATGGTCCTGATGCGTTGTCTTTTTGGCGGTTGAATATTTGAATCCGGGAGCGGTTGCGTGAGTCCAATTCCAGGTATGCCCATGGCTGAAAGTAAAGCGGTGGAAGAAGACTGTATTCCATTTACCGCCGTTCCGCACATTACGCCGCTGTTCGCGGATTTTCTATATCACTTTGCCAAAGTCAGCCGGTTCTATGCCCACGATCCTCTGACGGTCGACTGGGCCGGCGAGCTGAAACGCATATCCTATCCCCAGGACCGGCGGGAAGTTGTTGCGTCCGTATTGGAGCGCCAGAACCTGGCTTTTGGCGCCGGCCAGAAAACACTCGACAACATTCAGCGTTTGCGCAAGGGCGCTCCGGTCATGGTTACCGGACAGCAGGTGACGCTGTTTGGCGGTCCGGTATTCTCGATCCTAAAAGTGCTCACCGCGGTGATGCACGCGGAACAGGCAAACGCGGTTCCGGTTTTCTGGCTGGCAACCGAAGACCACGACCTGGCGGAGGTCAGCACGATCAATTTGCCCGGCAGCGACCACGCGCAGAAGTTCAGCGTGAGTTTTCCGCATATTGAAGGCGCGCCGGTAGGCACCATTGTTTTCAGCGATGAGATTGCCGCGGCCCTCCAGCAGGTTGAATCTCTATTCGGAGACTCCGAGGTGCTCGCGCTCCTGAAGGCCAGTTACCGGCCGGGAGCGACCTTTGGCAGCGCCTTTGGCAGGTTCTATGCCCAGCTCTTTGCCGGTTCAGGCATTGTGTTGCTCGATCCTTCCGATCCTGAACTGCACCGCATTGCCCGGCCGGTCTATCTCCAGGCAGTGGTCCAGTGGAAAGAAATCAATGACGCTCTGCAGCGGCGCTCTCAGGAGCTGGAAAACGCGGGCTATCACGCGCAGGTCAAGGTCACTCCGTCGCACACGTTGTGTTTCTATCTGCAAGACGGTGTGCGGACGCCGGTGCGGCACGCACTGGATGGATTCTGGATCGGCGAGCGCAATCTGAGCGATGCGGAGTTGGCGGCGGAGGCGGAACGATGTCCGGAGCGTTTCAGCGCGAACGTCCTGCTGCGGCCGGCCCTGCAGGATTATTTGTTGCCCACACTGGCTTACCTGGGCGGACCTTCGGAGGTCGCTTACTTTGCGCAGGTGGCCGTGGTTTATGAGAAATTACTGGGCAAAGTTACACCGGTCATTCCGCGCATGTCCGCAACGCTGGTCGAGCCGCGCCAGGCCAAATTGCTGGACCGCTACCACCTCAGCCTTCAGGACGTTTTCCATGCCGGGGACAAACTCAGCGAGCTGCTGGCCGGCAAGGCGCTGCCGGAAAGCATTCTCAGAAGTTTTGGTCTGGCGACGGAACATGTGGAACAGGCGTTGACGCTGATTGCGGGGCCGCTCGAAAAACTTGATCCTACGCTCGCCGATGCCGCACAGAATTCAGGGGCCAAGATGCGCCATCAGCTGCAGAGTTTGCGCGACAAAGCGGTCCGCGCCGAAGCCCGCAAGAATGCCGAAACGCAGCACCACGCCGATGAACTTTCCGCTCTGCTCTTTCCCAACAAAGAACTGCAGGAACGGGAAGTCGGCGCCGCGTATTTTCTCCTGAAATATGGGACCGGCGTTTTAGGAAAACTGCGGGACGCCCTGCAGCTGAATTGTCCCGACCATCAGATTGTCCGCATCCAGAGTTAGTCCAAAAAGCGAAGAGGCCGCCAGGAACGGCGGCCGCGTCGGTCAGATATCAAAGGTCGTTAGAGCGTGGATTCAATCTCAAATCCCCACGCTTCCAGCAATGGCTCTGGAATGTACTTGGAATTCTTGTTGCGCCGGGCCCACTCACGCAGGCGCGTGGAACGAATGTACTGGTCTGGCGTGAGCTTGAACTCCTTGACTGCCTGTTCAAAGGAAGTGACCACGGGGATCACCGGGCCGATCGGCTCAGGCTTGCCCCAATTAGGATTGCCGCGTCTTTTTGCCATGATTAAATCGTCCTCGTGTTAGTAGAAATGCTTGAAACTAAGCTGTTCGGCTATTAGATACCTGAGATTCGAAATCGGATTCGCGATCAGGCCCTAAAAAACGCCTCGAAAACTGGAGCACACAAAACCCCTCAAAAAACTACTGATTATAAGATACTTTTGGGGTTCGTAGCAATACGAAAAAGAAGAGTTCTATGGAATTATGGACTTTATATTATTAAATTATCCTCATGGCAAGCTAAGTTTTGCGCATAGAGCGTTTAAAGCACAGCAGCAAAGCATTGCTAAATATGTATTTCTGTGGTCCGAAGCGATACCCGGTCAGCGCGCACGCCAGGAGTCGATCGGACTGCCGGAATCCGCGGGCCGGCCAACTTCCGAGCGAACAATACCAGTCTGGTCGGCATAGAAATAACGCAAAGACGATCTGGAGGAGGCCGGATCAGCATGGATAACAAAGCCGTCCTGGTTTGTAACATGTTGATAAGTAAAGTGATAACCATCCTTCCCGGCGGCGATATGGGAAATGGCATCCGCGGGCAGCAGGCCCGCCGCGTCGGCAGAAGCCGTCCCGGAAGCAGCAGGGCCAAGCGCCTGAATTGACGGAGGATACACGTTATAAGTCAGTTTATATTCCGCTGCCGCAGAGGTAATTCTGCGCAGAGTTGTCAAGGCTGAGTGTTCGGTGGCGTCGCTTCTGCCTTTGAAAAAAGCGGGGACCGCAACGGACGCTAGAAGTAACGGCAACGTTGCCAGGCTGATGTATCCCATGACCAAGCCGGCCGTTGCCAAGTAGCGTCCCTTAAGGTGGCCTTGGCTCCGTCGAATACTGGAGCGAGAAACGTGTCCAAGAATAATGGCCGGAATGGCGGCTAGGATCCATACCACGGTCACCGAAAGAACGCCCAGCACGAGGCTGAGTACGGCGTTGGAGTCGGTCACCGGAACCGCTGCAACCGGTCCAGTCAAGGTCGCGCCGCATTGCGGACAGGTACGGATTGACTCGGCAACAGTTGCGCCGCATCGGGAGCAGGCAGACATCGGACCTCTCGTCGGTGTCGGAGTGGAGGAACGCTGAAAATTATCCGATTCGCAGGCAAAAAGCAATTGCAGCTACAGACTTGGAGTGGCCGCCATATAAAATGATGAACGGGCCGGGATGGCG
Organism: Verrucomicrobiia bacterium; assembly: GCA_035567035.1. GTDB lineage: Bacteria > Acidobacteriota > Terriglobia > Terriglobales > Acidobacteriaceae > Angelobacter. Next base: position 5,908 of record DATMPO010000090.1, read on the forward strand.
GAACTGGCAGACGCAGCGGACTTAAAATCCGCAGGGCTTAAAAGGCCCGTGGGGGTTCGAGTCCCCCTCTCGGCACCACAGACGGCCCGTTGTGCGGATGGGTGTGCGGAACAAGCTCAGGCTTCCGTAGAAGCGATTGCGGACGGACAAAGGTAGTTACCTCAGTAATCCGCTGCGGCTCCAATTATTGGGCTATCCTATGGAGCAGTCAGGGTGCGCGTGAGGCCACTTTCATTGCTTCTGAGAATGGTTTTGTCCGACGGTCAACCGGGAAGATATAGATGAGTCAGTTAGAGCAGAATGAAAGACGGCAGAACTTGGCTCGATGAAGGAAGGTTGGTATGAAAAAGTATCGCGGTCTTGGGCTCTTTGTGTTTGTCGTTAGCGCTCTGGCGCCTTGCTACGCCCACCACCTGGCGGTTGTGGTCAATCAGGAAAACACCGTGCAATCCGTCAGTTCCGCCGATCTGGCAAAAATGTTCAAGGGCGAAAGCAAACGCTGGCCTGACGGCTTGGACGTGGTAATTGTGCTGCAGGGCGCCAACGGGGAAATCACCAAAGGGGAAATGGATACCCTGCTGCGGTTGAACAAGATGACCGACGCCCAACTACGCGCTCTCCTGGCAGACCACAAAAACTCGATCGTTATTGTCGCTTCTGACGCCGCCGTGCTCAAACAAGTGCAATCCACAAAGGGCGCGATCGGCCTGGTGGATGTCCGCTCCATTACCGGCAAGATCAAGGTGCTGAAGGTAGACGGACGATTGCCGTTGGAACACGGCTATCTGCCGCACTAACGCCTTGGCGCGAGTTGAAGACTGGCTGCTGAGCGCCGCGCCATCGTCAATAGTTCGCATCCTCATCGCGGACTTACTCATCTGATGAATTGGCCGCTTGTCGCCCAGCCAACATGCCCTATTGGCCCCAAAGATTCCTGCTGGCTTTGATCGCTGCTTCACACTGTTTCCTCATCACAGATCAATGGACCACTTACTTGGACAATGGCGATTTCCGCGAATCGGCAGTCTTGAGGAATAATGCCTTGCGGGCAGTTTCGGTGTACGATACCCGATCTTACATGGAAAGGGGCTAGAGAAAATATTATGAGGATTGCGGTCCCGCTGGAAAAGCAAATGGGAGAAGCGCGTGTCGCTTTGGTGCCCGACTCGGTCAAGAAGCTGGTGGCGAACGGCGCGGAGGTGGCGATCGAAGCTGGAGCAGGGACAAAGGCCGGCTTCCTGGACAAAGACTACGTGGCTGCTGGCGCCAGGCTCATGGAGCATGCTGCGCTGCTGCAAGGAGCGGACATTCTGGCTTGTGTGAACCGCCCCGAGCCGGAAGACTTCCAGCGTCTCAAATCAGGGACTGTGATCATCGGTTTTCTAAAACCGCTCGACGAACCGGCCGCGCTCGAGCCGGTTGTTGCCCGGAAGCTTACGGCCTTTGCGGTTGAACTGGTTCCACGCACGACGCGCGCCCAGTCCATGGACGCGCTTTCATCCATGGCGACTGTGTCAGGTTACAAAGCGGTGATTCTGGCAGCGGAGCGGCTGCCGCGAATGTTTCCTCTGTTGATGACCGCCGCAGGCACGGTTCCGCCCGCCAAGGTGTTGGTGCTGGGCGCTGGTGTTGCCGGATTGCAAGCCATTGCCACGGCACGGCGCCTGGGCGCCGTCGTGGAAGGCTACGATGTCCGCGCCGCGGCTGGGCAGGATGTGAAGTCACTGGGCGCTAAGTTTCTGGAAGTGGACCTTGGCGGCATCGAAACTCAGGATGCCGGCGGATATGCCAAGGAACTCAGCGAAGAAGCCCTGCAACGCGGACGCGACATGATAGCGAAACGGGCCGCTCAATCCGACGTGATCATTACTACCGCGCAGATCCCCGGCAGACGCGCGCCTCTCATGCTCCCGGAAGCGGCCGTCGCGGCCATGCATCCCGGCTCGATCATTGTTGATCTTGCGGCGAGTACCGGCGGAAATTGCGCGGTCACCAAAGCCGGAGAAACGGTCGATTACAAAGGCGTCACCGTTATGGGACCGCTGAATCTGCCGGCGTCGGTGGCCACCCACTCCAGCCAGCTTTACTCGCGCAACCTGAGCAACTTTCTCGCCTTGATTGTGGACAAAGGTGCTCTGAAGATTGACATGAACGACGAAATCCTGAAAGGTGCTTGCGTGGCTTACCAGGGAGAGAGCGTCCATCCCAAAGTGGCGGCAGCTCTGGGCCATGCGGTGGCCTGAGTACAACCAAGGAGAATGAATGAACCATATTGATCCTATGGCAATCATTGTGTCTGTGTTCTTTCTGGCACAGGCGGGCGAGGCCCCGCGGAACGGCGTCACCGCGGAGAATCCGGAGACACTGCTGTTAATCACCTCGCTGTATGTATTTGCCCTGGCCGCATTCCTCGGCTACCAGTTGATTTCGCGGGTGCCTCCGCTGTTGCACACGCCGCTGATGTCGGCGACCAATGCAATTTCCGGCATCTCGCTGATCGGCTCCCTGGTGATTGCCGGCTCCAGGCACCAGGGAGAACACGCGATGCTTGCTTCCCTGCTGGGATGCGCCGCCGTGACTTCCGCCATGATCAATGTGACCGGCGGCTTTCTGATTACCGACCGCATGCTGAAGATGTTCCACAAGAAAGAACCGGTCAAGGCGTTGGAGAACAAGACGGGGGAGAAACAGTGAACCTCACCTACCTGATCGAAGCGATTTACCTCATCGCGTCCGTTTTGTTCATCCTCGGGCTCAAGGGCCTCAGCCATCCTGACACGGCGCGCCGCGGCATGATCCAGGCTGCCTGCGGAATGGGCGCCGCGATCATCGGCACACTATTCAAACCGGAGGTCCTGCAGGGCAACTATCTCTGGATCGTGATCGGATTGGTCCTGGGGTCCGCCGTTGGCGTGCCGCTGGCCCGGGTGCCGATGACCGCCATGCCGCAACGGACCGCTCTGTCACACGCGTTTGGCGCGCTGGCCGCTGCGTTAGTGGGAGTTGCGGAATACATCATTCATCAGCCAACGCATCCCAGCGTAGAAAGCGGTGCGTTAGGCCTGGAAGTGATGCTGGGCTCGCTGACTGTTACCGGATCGTTGATCGCAGCAGCAAAGCTGCAGGAACTGATGCGCGGTACGCCCATTATGTTCAAAGGCCAACAGGTCCTGAACCTGGTCCTGTTCCTGACCATGGTGACCAGCTATGTGCTGTGGATGGTCCATCCGGCTGCCTCGGTTTACTTTTATACGATGGCCGGCTGCGCCGTTGCATTCGGTGTGATGCTGGTGATTCCAATCGGGGCCGCGGACATGCCGGTGGTCATGTCGCTGTTGAATTCTTACGCCGGCCTGTCATCGGCGGCCACCGGTTTCGTACTGCATAACAACGTGCTCATCATTGCCGGGACCTTGGATGGATTCTCCGGCTTCATCCTCTCCATCCTGATGTGCCGAGCGATGAATCGTTCCATCACAAATGTATTGTTCGGCGGGTTTGGCGCTGTTACGGGTACTGACACTGGAGGAGCCGGCGGCACCATGCGCGAAGTCACCCTGGATGACGTTGCCGTGCAACTGGCCTATGCCAACCAGGTGGTCTTTGTCCCCGGCTACGGCATGGCCACCGCTCAGGCGCAACACGCGGCGCGCGAGCTGGGCAATTTGCTGGAAGAGCGCGGCGTCTCGGTGAAGTACGCTATCCATCCTGTTGCGGGACGCATGCCCGGACACATGAACGTCCTGCTGGCCGAAGCCAACGTACCGTACTCGTCCCTCTATGAAATGGAGCAGATCAATCCGGAAATGCCGCAGACCGATGTTGCCGTAGTGATCGGCGCGAATGACGTGGTGAATCCCGATGCGCGTGACAATCCCAACAGCCCCATTGCCGGCATGCCGATCATTGAAGTGGACCGCGCCAAGTCCGTCATCGTGCTGAAACGCGGCAAGGGCAAAGGATTTTCCGGACTCGAGAACCCTCTGTTCTTCAAACCCGTTACCGGAATGCTGTACGGCGATGCGAAGACTTCGCTGACCAATCTGGCGCAGGCAGTGCAGAAAGTGTAGCTCCTTAGCCACCGCGGGCTTTTTCTGAAATCCCGAGCGAAGCGAGGGATCCCTATTCCCACGAAAGACTGTTATGGTGATAGGGATCCCTCACTTCGTTCGGGATAAGAGAAAATATGTTTTCCACCCGCACCAACTGGAACCGCACCACGAACCGCCTGACAGAAGCTTTGGCCCGTCATCGCGCCAGCGGACGTAAGCTGCTGGACCTGACTGTCTCGAACCCAACCGAGTCCGGCTTTCAATATGACACCTACGCCATCATGCGTGCGCTGTGCAGTCCCGCTTCCCTCGGATACCAACCCGAACCGCATGGACTGGAACCTGCGCGTAGAGCGGTCGCGGCTTATTATGCGGGCCGCGGGAGTATTGTAGCGACCAGGGACATCATTCTCACTGTCAGCACAAGTGAAGCGTACTCATTCGTTTTCCGTCTGCTCTGCAATCCCGGCGATGAAGTGCTGGTCCCCACTCCGAGTTATCCGCTGTTTGAATTTCTCGCTGATCTTCAGGACGTAAAACTCGTGCGTTACCCTCTCGTATACGATCACGGCTGGCAAATAGATTTTCACAGCCTGGAGCAGGCGATCACGTCGCGCACGCGGGCCATGATTGTTGTCCACCCGAATAATCCGACGGGACATTTCACAAAATCGTCCGAAGTGGCCCGGCTTAACGAGATCTGCGCCACCCGGCAGCTTGCCGTCATCGCGGACGAGGTATTCCTTGATTTCTCGCTGACGCCGAGCACGGCGACGAGTTTTGCTGTAAATGCGGAGGCTCTAACCTTCACCATGAGCGGCCTCTCCAAGATTTGCGGTCTGCCCCAGATGAAACTCGCCTGGCTGATCACCAGCGGCCCCAGCGGACAGAAGGACGAAGCGCTGGCGAGATTAGAAGTCATTGCGGATACGTATCTTTCCATGAACGCTCCCATTCAGCACGCCGCTCATATGCTGCTCGCACAGCGGTATGAATTTCAACAGCAGGTCCTGACGCGGACGCGCACGAACCTGTCTGTGCTGGATCATCAACTATCACAACAGAAGCAATGTAGTCGTCTGGAAGTGGAAGGCGGATGGTATGCCGTGCTCCGCGTTCCGGTCACCTGCTCCGATGAAAATCTGGCCATCGGACTGCTCGAAAAGCATGGTGTGTACGTTCACCCTGGGCATTTCTACGATTTTCCCGGCGATGGGTACCTGGTAGTGAGCTTGATTGCGCCGGAGAAGGAATTTGCGGAAGGGATCAGGCACATCCTGGCTGGTGTCTAGGTGCCGGCTTTGCCCTGCCTGAGCTTATATCGTTGGATTTTTCCGGTGGCTGTCTTAGGCAGCTCCGAAACGAACTCAATCCACTGCGGACACTTGTGCGGCGCGAGCTTCGAAGCCACATGCCGTTTGATTTCTTCCGCCATGGCTGGCTTGGGGGTTTCCCCTTTTTTCAATACCACATAAGCCGCCGGCTTCAGCAGTTGATTGCTGTCATTCCGACCGATCACCGCCGCTTCCTGCACCGCGGGATGCTCCAGCAGCGTGCTTTCAATTTCAATTGGGCTTACCCACAGGCCTTTGACTTTCATCATGTCGTCGGAACGGCCCACGTACCAGTAGTAGCCGTCGGGGTCGCGATAGTATTTGTCTCCGGTGCGGAGCCATTGTCCCTGAATGGTGTCTTTGGTTTTGTCGGGCTGGTCCCAGTAATAAGCGCAGACTGAATCGCCTTTGATCCAGAGATTGCCGATCTGGCCGTCAGGCACAGGCTGGTCATTTTCGTCAATCAGGCGGGCCTCGTAGCCAGGAAGTATTTGTCCGCTGGAACCCGGACGGGCCGCCCCCGGACGGTTAGCAATGAACATGTGCAGGGCTTCCGTGGAGCCGATGGCATCGAGAATCTCCACGCCAAACCTCTCCTTGAAGCGATGAAACAACAGAGCGGGCAAGGCTTCGCCGGCGGAAACTGCATGGCGCACGCTGGAGAGATCAAAGTCCGGTCCGCCTTCTCGCTGGTAAGAAAGAAGCGACGCGTAATTCGTCGGAACGGAAAAGAAGAGCGTGGGTTTGTGGTGTTCAATGACCGAATACACATTCGACGGCGAGGGCGATCCCGGCCAGAGGATGCTCGTGGCTCCAACGGAAAGAGCGAAGTAAAGGCCGTTCCCCAGTCCGTAGGCAAAGAACAGTTTGGCAACGCTGAAAAAGCGGTCATCTTCGCGAATGCCCAGCACGGCTTTGGCGTACTGTTCCGCGCACACCGCCATGTCATGTTGCAGATGCACGCAACCTTTGGGAAAGCCGGTGCTGCCGGAGGAATAAAGCCAGAAAGCAGCGTCATCTTTGCTGGTGGCCGCGGCGGCCAGCTCGATGGAGCTTTCCTCCATAATGTTTTGGAGCGAAACAGTGCCGTCCGGCGCGTGTCGGGGAACGATGATCGTCTGCAAGTGGCGCAAGTCCTCTTTGGGGATCGCCTGTATGCATGGCAACAAAGATTCGCTCACAATGGCCACTCGTGCCCGTGAATCGTTGAGCATGTACAGATATTCTGCGGGCTTCAGCAGAGTATTTAGCGGCACGGGAACAGCGCCAATTTTGATCGCGCCGAAAAAGCAGTAGGCGAAATCGGGCGTATCCAGCAGGAGGATAGCTACGCGCTCTTCCGGCCGGACACCAAGATGTTTTAGAGCATTGCCCGCGCGGTTTACGCGCCCAGAGAGCTGCTGGTAGGTTACCTGGTCATCGCCGCATTCAAATGCTACCTTGGCGCCACGGCCTTCCGGGACGTGACGGTCCACGAAGTAACCGGTGGCGTTAAAGATAGGCGGCAGTTGCATGTTCTTCAGTTTTTTCCCCGAACCCAAAGTATTGGCGGAACTTCGGTCATAATGGATTCGTAGCTAGTTTAGACGGCCTGGCGCGCGATGGCATTATTTTTGTGCGCTGTTAATAAAAGCCCCTGCTGCACGTCATTTCATCAGAGGAGCGCCGTACACATGCAGGCTACCATGCAAATAGCGCAGGTGGACATGCCCACGATTGCCGAGAGCGAAGCGGGGAAAGACGGCCAGATTGGGCTGGGGTTGGAACAGGCATTCCGCGATCATAAGGACCTGGTGTTCCGGGCTGCATATCGCGTAACTGGCAATGCCAGCGACGCGGAAGATGTTTTGCAGACCGTATTTTTAAGACTGACCCGCCAGGAACGGTTGTCCGAGGTCAAAAACGCCCGCGCCTACTTGCACCGGGCCGCCGTCAACGCGGCCCTGGACTTGCTGCGAACCAGGAAAGAGGCCCAGACGGTTTCTATCGACGACGAAGCCGGAGCGGCCGAAACGGTATCCGCCATGTCGAAAGACATAGGTCCCGGTTCGGACGATATGCGGCAATGGTTGCGGCAACGGCTTGGCCTCCTGAATCCTAAATGGGCGGAAATGTTCGTGCTTCGCTTCATTGAGGAGTACAGCAACCGGGAAATTGCCGCGGTCATGAACACATCACCGGCGGTGGTGGCCGTGGTGCTGCATCGTACGCGCTCTCAACTTAAGAAGGACATCAAGGCACTAACGATGACGAGGGGCAGACGATGAACCATCAGGACAAAAAACCCAAAGATATTCTGGATCAAGCCATTCAAGGACTGCGCGCAGAGCAAGCCAACAATGAAACCGTCACGGCGGCGGGCGAAAGGGTCTGGCAGCGTCTGGGCCAGGAACTGGGCGGCGCGGCCGGAGATCTTGCCTCCATCCGTGGATGTGAAGATGTCAGAAGCCTTTTGCGTCCCTACCGCTCCGGCGAACTCGCACCTGCGCGAGCGCTCCTGGTGGAAGACCATCTGCGCGAATGTGTTTCATGCCGCAAGCAAGCTGAAACGGGTTATGTCTCGCAGACTACGCTGCTCCCCTGGAAGCAGGAACTGCCTAGAGGCGGCTTTGTGCACTTCGGCTGGGCCGCGGCTGCCATCCTTTTGGTCGCCCTCGGCGTGTCCGCGTATTTCGTGAATGATTGGATAGCCAGGCCTTCCGGGAGCCGCGCACAGGTGGCGTCGGTGGATGGAAGACTGTTTCGAGTGAGCGACAGCGGCGAACGCATGCTCGCGGTAGGCGACGAGTTGCAGGAAGGCGAGCGTGTCCGCAGCGCCGCCGGTACGCGCGCGAAGGTGCGCCTTCGCGATGGCTCCCTGGTGGAAATGAATGAGCGCGCGGAGTTCTCCGTTTCCGCCCGCTATCGCGATACCACCATTCATCTTGACCGCGGCAACATCATCGTCCAGGCGGCCAAGCGCCGCACCGGACATCTCTACGTGGCAGCGAAAGACTGCCGCGTGTCGGTTACCGGCACGGTGTTCTCCGTCAATAGCGGAATCAAGGGCTCGCGTGTTTCGGTGATTGAAGGTGAAGTACGAGTAGCCCAGGGCGGGGCAACTTCCGTCCTGCATCCGGGCGACCAGCTCGCCACCGATGTCAGCGTCTCCAGCGTGCCAATACAGCAGGAAATCGCCTGGAGCCAGGACCTGGACAAGCACCTGGCGCTCCTGGCAGAGTTCAACCATTTCTTGAACAAACTCCAGCAAGTCCAACTTCCCGGACTGAGATATCAAAGCCGCCTGTTGCCGCTGTTGCCCCAGAATACGGTGCTCTACGCAGGCGTTCCCAACCTTGGCGACGCTGTCCATCAGGCCGATTTGCTCTTCCAGCAGGAGCTTCAGGAGAGTCCCGTGCTCAACGAGTGGTGGACCAAGGTGCAAGCGGAGAAAGGCGCACCCAACTTTGAGCAGATTCTGGAAGACGTGCATCAGCTGGGACGCTATCTGGGCGATGAGATTGTCTTTGCCGTCGCGGAAAACGGCCGGCGCGGAGCTGGGCCGTTGATCGTGGCTGAAGTCCGCATGCCGGGACTGAAGGAGTTCATCCAGAATGAAATCATGCAGCACCAAAAGGCCGATGGCCCGAATCTGCGCGTTCTGGAAGAGCATGACCTGGCTGGCGTGGTGCCCAGCGCGAATGGGCGAGAAGTTTTCATTCTTGTTCGCGCTGATTTGGTGGTGGTGTCTGGCGATATCGCGACGCTTCGCAGCTTCGACGCTTCCCTTCCCGCAGGCGCCGGTTTTGCCGCGACTCCGTTTGGACAGCGCATGGCAGCTGCTTATCATGACGGCGCTGGGTTGCTGTTCGGCGCAAACCTGGAGCAACTGCAGCAGGACCACAACCAGGCGGGTGTCCATAAGAATGTCGCGTTCCAGCAATCCGGCTTTGCCGATCTCAGGTTTCTGGTGGCAGAGCGTAAAGAGGTAAACGGACAGACGTATAACCACGCCGACCTGGGATTCAATGGCCCGCGTCATGGTGTTGCATCGTGGCTGGCGGCACCGGCGCCGATTGGCGGGCTCGACTTCATCTCGAAGGATGCTTCAGCAGTCATGGCATTCGTCGCCAAGAAGCCAGCGGACATGCTGGATGACATGCTCGGCATGGCCACGTCCGCCAATCCCGATGCGGAAACAAAACTCTCTGAAGTCGAGTCGCAGCTGAATATCAACCTGCGGCACGATCTAGCCGAAGCACTGGGCGGGGAAGTAACGCTGGCTCTCGATGGTCCCCTGCTTCCGACTCCCTCCTGGAGGGTCATTGTTGAAGTCTACGATCCTGCCCGTCTGCAGACGACGCTGCAGCAGTTGGTCAATGCCTTCAATACGCGCCCAGATGCCGCAACGTCGCCCGAGAGATTACGACTGGAGCAACAGTCGTCAGGCGGGCTGGTGTATTACACGATCTCCCTAACCGGGTCCCAGACGCCTTTTGAACTGATATACACCTTCATTGACGGTTACCTGGTCCTGGCGCCGGACCGCGCGATGGTGATGAGCGCCATCCGTGTCCACCAGAGCGGCAATTCATTGGCGAATTCGCCGGAATTTCACGCTCTGCTGCCGCAGGACAACCACGCGAACGTTTCGGCCCTGGTATACCAGAACCTGGCGCCGGTGGTCGGACCAATACTGCAGCAACTTTCGCCGTCGCAGCAGCAGTCCTTGGCGCAGCTTGCGGCGGAAACCAAACCCAGCGTAGTCTGCGCTTATGGGGACCAGAACGCCATTGAGGTGGCGAGCAACAGCCGCTTCTTTGGTCTGGACCTGAATACGCTGGCGCTGTCCACGTTGCTGAAGATGGCGCACCACCATCCAGGCGTGAGGATGTAGCGGCAAAAATGAAACCAGAGGGAGTAAATGCCGGCAGTCATTGAGTTAGAAGACCTTACGCTCAAGTTGGGGCCACGCACCATCCTTGACCGGCTGAACGGACAGCTCTCCGGTCATTGCATTGGCTTGCTTGGTCCCAACGGTTCGGGCAAGTCCACGCTGATTAATACGCTGCTGGGGTTTTACCGCCCGGCGGCGGGCCGCGTCCGGATCTTTGGCCAGGATGTTCAGGAGCACAGGCGGCAGTTACTCGGCCAGATTGGTTACATGCCGGAAACGGACGCTTTTATCGCCGATATGACCGGCGTTCGCTTCGTCCGCTATATGGCGGAGATTTCCGGACTGCCAGCGCGTGAAGCGATGGAGCGCGCACATGAAGCGTTCTTTTACGTCGGACTGGGTGAAGCCCGGTACCGCAAAGTAGGCACATACTCGCTGGGCATGAAACAACTGGCGAAACTGGCGCAGGCCGTCGCACATGGTCCGCGGCTCCTCCTGCTGGACGAGCCCACGAATGGCCTCGACCCGCAGGCGCGGACCCGCATGCTCGAACTGGTCCGCGAGATTCGCGATACCAGCGAAGTCCACGTACTGATCTCTTCCCACCTGCTGCACGACATTGAAGAGTGTTGCGACCAGGTGCTGATTTTGAAAGAAGGACACATTGCCGCAATCTGCAACCTGGAAGAGGAGCGCAGGGCCAACTTGAAATTCCTGGAGCTGGAAGTCACCCACGAAAACGGTTTCCTGGATGCGATAAGAACGCTAGGCTGCGAATGCGCCAGCTTCGGCGGTGGACGGTTAAAGATTGTGCTGCCGGAGAAAATTGAGTTGCGTCAGATTTACCAGCTGGCCGCGGAACATACCGCGCAGATTCGGCGTATGAATTACAGGCGAGATTCGCTGGAGGACATCTTCTTGAAAGCCATGGCCGGCACGCCGCCACCACCGATGCCACGGGAGGGCGCCAATGGCCGTTTATAAACGCACGTACAAGGCCTATGCCGGCCAACTGACGCCTTCCTGGTCGCGGTTCACCGTCCTGGCGCGGTACGGCTTTTCCACGCTGTTCAGTTCCCGCATTTTCACGGCTTATACGGTCCTGTGTTTTACTCCGTTTCTGGTCGGACTGGGCTTCATTTACTTTGTGCACAGTTCAACGGCCCAGCTGGCGTTCGGGCAACACCTCAGCAGTATCCCGCTGATCAACGGCCGGTGGTTTTTTGGTTTTCTTGTCAGCGAAGCCTGGATGGGGCTGATTCTAACGGCCTGGGCGGCGCCAGGAATGATCAGCAAAGACTTTGCAAACAACGCAGTGCAACTCTATTTAAGCCGGCCGCTGTCCCGCGTGGAATATCTGGTGGGTAAAGTTACGGTGCTGGCGGTGCTGCTTTCGTTCGTTACCTGGATCCCCATGCTCGTCCTGTTTTTCCTGCAGGCGGAACTTGAGGGCCACGGCTGGCTCGGGGAAAACTGGTGGATGGCCGGTTCCATTGTTCTTGCCGGATTAATGTGGATTGCATTAATCTCCCTGCTCTCCATGGCCCTGGCCGTGTGGGTAAAGTGGCGCATTGCCGCCAGTGCACTTATGCTGGCGTTCTTCTTCGTGCTTCCCGGCTTTGGGGAAGCCTTTAGTGCGATCCTGCGGACACCATGGGGCTCCTTGCTGAATTTTAATGCGGTGATTCTCATGATCTGGGCGCAGCTGTTTCGTATTCCGCTTTCCCAGAGGCATTTCACCAGATTTGGTGAACTCCCTTCATGGTCTCCCTGGCTTTCCGTTTTCGCTGTTTGCGCAATCTCTCTTTGGCTGCTGCATCGCCGGTTAAAGGCGCGGGAGGTCGAGCGCGGATGAGCACTGCCAGTAACCAGATCGTTTTCGAAAACGTCTCCAAGTTTTACGGTGACGTGCTGGGAGTCAACCGCGTAAATCTCTCCCTGCCGCCCGGTGTTACCAGCCTGATTGGCCCCAACGGATCGGGCAAGACCACGCTGATGAACCTGATGACCGGTCTGGTCCGGCCAACGCAAGGACGCGTTAGTGTGCTTGGCCTTACGCCAGACCAGCCGGAAGAATTCTTTCGTCACGTTGGTTATTGCGCGCAGTTTGATTCTTTTCCCAAGGGCGTGACCGGCTACGAGTTTGTTTGTTCCCTGCTACGGCTGCGCGGGCTTCCAGCGAAAGAAGCTGACCGCCTGACCTGGGAAGCGATTGAGCGTGTGGGCATGACGGAACCGGCCAAGCGCCGCGTCGCCGGATACAGCAAGGGTATGCGCCAACGCATTCGTCTGGCGCAGTCCCTGGCCCATCATCCAACCGTCCTGGTACTTGATGAGCCGCTGAACGGCCTTGACCCCATGGCCCGCGCTGAGTCCATCGCATTGTTTGAAGCTCTGGGGAGACAAGGGATGCACGTGATTGTCTCCAGCCACGTTCTTCATGAAGTAGACAAAATCTCCGACCAGGTCGTGTTGATGAGCTATGGCTACGTGGTAGCGGAAGGCGAGATTCACGGCGTCCGCGGTGAAGTGAAAGAGCATCCCATGCAGATTCTGGTCCGCTGCTCCCAACCCAGCTTGCTGGCCTCGCGGTTGTTCTCGCAGGACCACGTCGTGGAGGCCAAACTCAACGCGGACGGCGCCGGGCTGCTGGTAAGAACGCGGGACGCGGACAGCTTCTATGTGCTGCTGAACCAGATCGTTGTAGAAGGCGCGCTGACGCTCGACGCTGTGGCGCCCGCGGATGACGATGTTAATTCGCTGTATCAATACCTGATCGGAACGGGCGGAGGCACAGTATGACGCCAAAGTTTCTAAGCGATGCGCCATGGCGCTTGTGGGCCGCCCAAATACCGGCCATCCTGCGCATCGAGTTGAAAAAGACGCTGCTGAAGAAGCGTAATATCTGGATCTACATCCTGGCCCTGGCGCCAGCCGTAGTCATCGGCCTGCATGGTTTGATAGACACGGTAGAGAGCGGCAGCATGGTTGAAGATACCAATGTTCTTGCCGGGATCTTTCAGTTCTTATATTTGCGCGCGCTCATCTTCTTCGGTTGCATGATCTTGTTCACCTGGCTGTATCGCGGGGAGATCGTAGAGAAAAGCCTGCACTACTACTTCCTGACGCCTTTGCGGCGTGAAGTGCTGATCGTCGGCAAATTCCTGTCCGGCGTTATCACCACGTCCTTCATCTTTGGACTGTCCGTGCTTCTTTCGTTCGCGCTCACCTATGCGCGCTTTGGCAAAGCCGGCAGCGCGTTCGTGTTTGCCGGCCCTGGACTGGGCCATTTGGCGGCCTATCTTGGAGTTACCGCATTGGCCTGTCTCGGATATGGCTCGGTGTTTCTTGCGTTCAGCCTGATGATCAAGAACCCCATCATCCCCGGCGCGGCCGTGCTGATATGGGAGACCTTTCACCCCGTACTGCCATCTTTTCTGCAAAGGTTCAGCGTGATGTTCTATCTGAAACAGCTGTGCCCGGTCTCCGTTCCTCCGGACACGCTTGCGCTTTTTACGGTGATCGCTGAGCCGGTTGCTCCCTGGGTGGCGGTTCTGGGACTCCTCTGCCTTTGCGCAGGGATACTCGTTTTTGCCTGCTTCCGCATCCGCCGGGCGGAGATCAGTTATTTAGCGGATTGAAGAAAGGGATTGTTCTCGCGTTCTTCGCCTATGGTAGTCATTGCACCGTGTCCGGGAGTGACTTCCGTTTCGTCCGGCAGCGCCAATATGCGTTGATGCAAAGAGTGCATGATCTTGTCGAACGACCCGCCGGGAAGGTCCGTGCGGCCGATGCTTCCGGCAAAGAGCGTGTCTCCGGCGATGAGCTTCTTTTCTTTAGGAAAGTAAACGCAAATACTGCCTTCCGTGTGTCCGGGAGTGTGGATCACCGTGGAGTTGACGCCGCCGATCTGCAGCACGCGGCCTTCTTCGACCGAATCATCCACATGGACTGGACCCGGCGGTCTCATGCGCACCCAGGCGGCTTGCATGTCCAGCATCTTCAGCAGCGCCTGGTCGTTTTGGTTCAGGAGAATCGGCGCTCCCGTGGCGGCTTTGAGCTTCATGGCTCCGCCCACGTGGTCAATGTGAGCGTGCGTGATGACAATCTGCTTTACGGTAAGCTTCTGCTCCCGCAGGACCGCAAGAATCTCTTCGATCTCATCGCCGGGATCAATGACCATGGCTTCGCGCGATTGCTCATCCCCAAGGATGGAGCAGTTGCACTGCAGTGGGCCGACCGGAAGGATTTTGTGGATCATGGGAAATACCCGTTTACAGGGCGGAAATAAAAATATCAGGGCTGACTGCCCGCAGTCCAAAAACTCTTCAGTATTTTAGCGTAACTTTCAAGCAGCGCCTGTGCGTCGGAAGCAAAAGCGTTCCTGCGTTCGCTCTCGACATCAATGGTGCCAATGACCCGGCGATTCGCCGGATGCAAAATGGGAATAATAATTTCCGATTGTGTGGCGCTCAGGGCTTCAAGATAGTCGGCGTCCTTGCTGACGTCACCGACAGACACGGTCTTCTTTGTAGTGATGGCCCTCGAAGTCAATCCCTTGGAAATAGGAAAAGTAAGAAAAACCGGACCCGCTGGTCCACGCCAGGCCACGTTTGTAACCAGGCCGAGGTCCGTATCAACGTCGTAGATGCCGACCCACCGCCAGTCACCCGCATTGAGGATCGTTTCCGCAATCAACCCGGCCATCTCTTCGCGAGCGATTGGTTGCGCGAGTATGTTCTTAAGCTGGTCTGGGGTGCTATTGATCACGGTGCCGGCCCGTTGTGGCTTTGTCACCAATACTCAGAAAACACGTCTTTCAGTGTCTCGTTCGCGGTTGCTACTTCTTCTGCTCCGTCGGCGCGCTCTGGGCCGGTTTTTCGCTCTTCAGAACGGAATTACCGGCGCTGGTACCGGCGCGGCTGGACAGAATCGTTAGCGTGATGGACGTAATCATGAAGACGACGGCGCACCAGGTGGTGAGCTTGGAAAGCAACGTTGCCGTGCCCCGCGGGCCAAACGCTGTCTGGCTGCCGACTCCGCCGAAGGTCGCGGCAATATCAGCGCTCTTACCGTGCTGCAACAGAACAACGATGATGAGGATCGCGCATACGATCACGTGAACCGTAGTAACCAGCCAAATAAGCCACATGGTAAGAGAAGAATCCTTTCGAAAAACGTATGGTGCGGAAGGGGGGATTTGAACCCCCACGCCTCACGGCGCCACCCCCTCAAGATGGTGTGTCTGCCAGTTCCACCACTTCCGCACTGGCCTGGATTGCACCCTTCTGGCGCGAGCGCCAAAGAGGGCCCAAACTGGCGTAGAAACAATTAATTATAGCAAACGCTTTTCTGAAATCCCGAATCGGCGCAGTCCTTCCCACATCTCAACCACGCGGGAGCGGAGTTTGTCGGTAAGCTCTCTGTAACTCTCTTCCGGATTGCTGATGGAAGCCGGTGGGGCGATCGGCTCGCCAAAGTGCACGCGGAGCCTTGCGAAACGCGGAAACTTCCGGTGTCGCGGCCACGCTTCGTAGAAACCCTCCAGCGCCACGGGATAGATCGGGACTTTCAGGTGGGTGGAAAGAATGGCGGCGCCTTTCTTGAATTTCTTGGGCGTGCCATCAATGGAGCGCTCGCCTTCGGGAAACAGCACCAGGTTCTTGCCTCGCTTCAAGCCGTAGGCCCCCGCGCGCATGGCGTTCACGAGATTGGAGTCAGGGTCCACGGGGACCAGGTTGAACGTCCGGCCCAGGCGGCCGAATATCCCTTTGCCAAATATTTCGCTCGTGCCTACGTAGAACAGGTCCTTGAACAGCCGCCAGGGTATCATGCTGGGAACAATGGGTCCGTCGAGAAAGCTTTGATGGTTCGGTGACAGAATCAATGGGCCTTGCTTCGGCAAATTTTCTTTCCCCGTCACCTGCAGGCGAAAGAATACCCTCACGAAGAGGAAAACGCATTTGCCCACGACGAACCAGAAGAACGTCAGGAACCAATGGCTCCGCAAGGCCGAAATCATCTTTGGGTCGTCCGGTTCACCCGCCAACACTGCATCCCATCCGGCCTGTGTAGACACGGGAGCGTTGCCGCGGGCCTGCAGCAAAGTGTCCACCAGTTCGCGCACAGTATAAACTTCGGAAATCAGTTTTTCGTCCGCCCTGGCTCCCAGTTCGTTTTCCAGCGCCACTAAGAGCTCAACCCGTTCCATGGAGTCAAAACCCAGGTCCAACTCCAGATTGGAAGCTGGTAAGACCGGTTTTTGCAGCTTACTCGCCTGGCGTATGAGGGCAATTGCTTTCTGCACTTCTGGGTTGGCGAGCCATAAGGCCTCGCTGGCGGTCGGTTCTGCTGTTGCCAACGAACTGCTTTCTTGCTCTTCGCCGGCGGTTGCGCGGCGCTGGATTTCGAAACGCTTCAGCTTGCGCGTGGTTGTCCGCGGCAGGGGATCACGCCAAATGTCAAAACTCAAGATGCGCTTGGCGCCGGGCAGTTCCATGGAGAGGCCTTCGACGTCAAAGCGGATGACCTCGCGCGCATTCACGATCTTGCGCTCGCGCAGCATGTCAAAATCCGGGACAATGACCGCGTGCAGTCGCTCGGAGAAAGGCTCACCCGGCCGGTTCTTCAGGCCCATGACGCAGATTTCTTTGATGAACGGCGAGCGCATGTAGTGCGCCTCAAGTTCCTCCGGATAAATGTTCTTCCCGGAGCTCAGCACGATCATTTCTTTCTTTCTGCCGGTAATAAAAAGATTGCCGCGCTCGTCCAGGTAGCCTAAATCGCCGGTGTGCAACCAGCCGTCACGAATCGTTTCGGCGGTTGCATCGGGACGATTGTAGTAGCCCTTCATAACGATGCCGCCACGAAGGACGATCTCTCCTGCCGGATGATTTGCTCCGTCAACGGTTTCTTCACCAACAATTTTCACCTCCACGCCCTTGAGCGGCTGGCCGACGGACCCTAGAACGTTCGCTCGCGGAGGCGTGCAGGTTGCGCCGCCGCTGGTTTCGGTCAGACCGTAAGCTTGAAGGACGTTGAACCCAAGAGTGCGAAGGTCGCGTCCGATGTTGATGTCAAATGCCGAGCCGCCGGTGATCAGAAACCGCATTTTTGGTCCCAGCAGGTTGTGCACCTTGCGAAAAAAGATTTTGCCCAGGTTCAGTCCCAGTTTGCGACCGGCTGCCGATAATCCCATTAAGATCCGGAAAACCATGCGCGCCGCCCACGACCTGCTTTTGACCTGCTGCATGACGCGTTCGTGGATGAGATAGAAAAACTGCGGCACGCAGCAGAAAAGCGTTATCCCGCGTTCGCCCAGGGCGCGGAGCAGTTCAGATGTGTTCATGGATTCCAGATAGACGATCCGCGCTCCTGCCGCAAAAGGGAGCAGCAGGTTGGCCATCTGGGCCAGAGAGTGAAAGAGCGGCAGGATGGCGAGAACGGCGTCGGTTGGGCTGACGGAAATTGTGCTGAAGACCGCATCCGCTTCAGCCAGCAGATTCCTATGCGTGAGCATTACGCCTTTAGGATCGGCCGTTGTGCCTGATGTATAGAGCATTACCGTCACGTCGTCGTCGGCAACGTTCGCAGGCTTGAACGCGCCGGGGCCAACGGCAATCATTGCTGCGAGCGCTGGATACTTAGCGCCGATGCCGTCTGGATCCAGCAGAACAATTTCGACCTGAAGGCCCTCAACCGCTTTCTCCACGGCGGGCAGCCGCTCCGAATCCGTGAAAATGAAAGCGCACCCGGAATCTCGAAGCAGCTTGCTGATCTGGTGGGAATTGAAAGTTGTATCCAGCGGCACGGAAGTTGCGCCAGTAGCCATGATTCCCAAATAAGACGTGACCCATAACGGTCCGTTGGACGCAATGATGGCGCAGCGTGCTCCGTTCGCGACCCCATGTTCGCTGAGCCAGCGCCCTACCGACTCCGCCATCTTGCGCAGCTCGGCATAGCTGTGGCTTTCCACCGCGCCGGACGCGCGTTGCAGCTCAGCCGCAGTCGCATCAGGGAATTTTTCCGCCGATTCCAGGAAGCAGCCGTAAAAACCGTGCATTTCAGCTCATGTTGTGGGCAGTGTTGGCTAAAAGTATCGCACGTCACTGACTCTTGATGGTCGGACGATTGTAAATGTAGGCTTCAATCGCCTGTTCCAGAGTGCCTTGGGCCTTCAGAATATATTCCACGGCATCACGCGCGGCGCCTTTGCCGCCGTTGGATGGTGTCTGATAGTGGGCGATCTGCGTTACCTGGGGACGCGCATCGGCCACGGCGATAGCCAGCCCGCAGCGGACCATGATGGGCAGGTCAATCACGTCATCACCGACGTAGGCGACTTCCTCTTCGCTGATTCCGCCATCGGCAAGAATCTTATCGAGCACGTCGGACTTGTTGGCTGCGCCCTGGAAGACGTAGTCGAGCCGCAGGTCGCGCGCGCGCAGGGCGACCGTCTCCGATATGCGTTTGGTGACGACTCCTGTTTTCAGTCCACCCAGACGGGCCAGAGATACGGCCGTGCCGTCGTGAGCATGGAAGCCCTTGGCCTCAATCATGCTCTGGCTGACGATGGCGTAGCCAGCGGAGTCTTGATGCCGCTGAGCATGCGCGTCGGTACTGCGCGGCCCGGAAGCCGGAGCAGGAAAAAGCCAGATGGTGCCGTCGGTGAGCACTCCGTCAACATCGAAGAGGATGAGTTTGATTTTCTTGGCGCGGTCAGTAGACATAAAGTCGAAGCAAGTAGCAAATAGCAATTGGCAATTAGCACGAGCTGTCAGCCGGAGACCTTCGGGTAATTGCCATTTGCCAATTGCTAATTGCTCTTTTCACACCATCTCCGTTCCCCATAAATCGTGCAGATGAACAATCCCTTCCACCCGGTCTGCAGAGTCTGTCACCACGAGTGAGGTGATTTTCTTCTGCTCCATGATGTTCAGTGCGGTTGCGGCAAATTCGTCGCCGCGGATCGTCTTCGGACCCTTAGTCATGCACTCGCCCGCGGTCAGGTTCAAGACGTCTTTGTGATGCTCCAGGAGCCTGCGCAAGTCGCCGTCGCTGATAATTCCCGCCAGCCGGCCGCCGTTCACGACCGTGGTAATCCCCAATCCCTTACGTGACATTTCGTAAATCACGTCCGCCATTTTCGTGTGCGGAGCGACAATGGGCACAGCGTCTCCGCTATGCATGAGCTCAGAAACCCGCGCCAGTTGCTTCCCCAGTTTCCCGCCGGGATGCAGCCGGGCAAAATCCTCCTCTTTAAAGCCGCGCTTTTCCGCCAGGGCCACAGCCAGTGCGTCTCCCAGAGCGAGCATGGCGGTCGTGGAAGCCGTAGGGGCGAGACCAAGCGTGCAGGCTTCCTCCGCAATGGAACAGTCGAGAGCGATGTCCGCGGACTTGGCCAGGGTGGAGCGTTTGCCGTTGACACCGCCGGGATAAAGCCTGTCCCCGGTAATGGAGATCAGTTTTATGCCAATCCGCCGGATGGTAGCGAGAAGCCGCAGGATCTCCGCGGTTTCGCCGCTCGAAGAAAGGGCTACCACCGTGTCACCTTTTACCAGCATTCCCAGGTCCCCATGGACGGCGTCGGCGGGATGGAGATAGAGCGCCGGTGTTCCTGTGGAGTTGAGCGTGGCCGCGATCTTGCGCGCGATGATGCCACTCTTGCCCATGCCCGTGACGACGACACGCCCCCCACACGAGTGCAGGCAATCCACGGCGCGGGCGAAAACCTGGGCCATAGGACCATCAATGCGATCGGCAAGTTCGCGCAGGGCTTCCGCTTCTATGCGTACTACGTTGGAACCAGTGGATTTCACTGGCATCATAGTAGCATCGGCAAACGCCAAGTGGGATGCGACGCGGCTCACGCGCCAAGCGGGGACGAGTGCTGTCTACTTTGCTGGCGTCGCGTGGCAGGTCCCGCTTCCCGAATCGCTGAAATGACCGCCCGCAACCGGAACAAACTCCCACTGGTACGAGCTGGCCCGCAGGGTCAGCTTTAAAACACCATATGTCTTGTCGCTCCGGACCTCGCTCGTGGACGAAGGCCTCCGGAAGCCGCGCTGGCTCTTGCCTCCGGTCCCGACCACAAACTCGCGTATCCCGTTTTTCGCATCGGCGCTTCCTTCGGGATTCTGCGGCGCAAAGCGCTCGTAATCGTGATCGTGTCCGTTGAGCACAATGTCGGCGCCCGCCACGTAAAGATCGTCCCAGAAAGGCTTCATTTCCGGGGCGTTGCCATGCTCGTCTCCGGAACTGAAAAGGGGAACATGCCAATAGGCCAGGATGCATTTGCCGGAATTGTGCCGCAGGTCATCGCGCAGCCAGAGTTCTTCCGAAGAACCCTTCTGGCAGCCTCCGATCGCTGCACATTCGCTGTCCAGGGAAATCAGGTGCCAGTTGCCCAGATCAAAGCTGTAGTAGGCATGTCCCGGCTGTCCTGCCGCGCTCCCGAAGTACTTCAAGTAACCGGACGCACCTGGTGTGTGGTACTCATGATTCCCCGGCGCCGGACGAGTCCGCGCTTTGTGGCGTCCCCAGGTTTTGCTGTAACAGTCATTGAAGTTTTTGTCGCTGCCATCGGGATACGAGAGGTCACCGAGGGCCAGGATAGTTCCGGGAATCGCATCGGCCAATTTGGCTGTGCCTTCCCCGCCGGAGACGTTGGGACAATCCACCATGTCTCCGACGGCAATTACAGTCTGAGCGCCGACCTTGGTTTCCGGCGCCGAAGCGCCAGGTTGCTGGCTGATGGCCAATGCGGAAAGAAGCAAGAGTGAAACCAAGGCCCGCCGGTAAAGGCGGGCCGAAGAGTCGATCATCAGAAAAGTATCCTTCAGTCAGAGCAAAGTCGCAAGCGGTGGCCGCCAGAGACTCGGCTGGTTAGTGTTCCCTGCCCAATGTCCAACTCAAGCCTACTGAGAAGGTGCGGTTGTAATACTCGCGCTGGATCGGGAACTGTTCGCTGCCTTGATAGAACCCGAACGTTTCGTTGGTCAGGTTGAGCACGTAGCCGATGAGTTGAAATCCATGTCCGCGCGGGATCCAGTAGCTTACCTGTGCGTCCACCTGAGTGTGCGGATACAGATAGACGTCGCCATTGGGCCCCTTGATCCCACCCGTCGTGTCAGGCTGTCCGGGTGACGGGGGAACGAAGTTGTAAGCGAAGATGTTGGCATCATTGTGCGTCAAGCCAATCCGCCCAGAGACACCCTTCTTGTCATAGGTGTAGTCGAAGTTCCAGTTGTTGGGGGCCTGGCGCTGTAGAGCCGGTTGGTCTGTCCGGTTGTTGAATGCTCCGACCGGGAAAGTGGCCTGCGAGCCTGTCCAGCTGTAGTTTGCTCTCACTCCCGAGCCGTTCAACAACCCAGGCAGGAAAGAAAGGCGTTGCTGCCACGCCATTTCAAACCCGGCGACATGGGCATGTGGCCCGTTGATGGGCTGCGATTGGACCTGTCCGGCGAAGACGCCCGTGGTAAGCGGCGAATTGGCGTTATAGATCGGGTCCGTCAAGTATTTGTAAAAGAACCCGGCCTCAATGACGCCGAAGGGCTTCAGGTAGCGCTCGATCAGGATGTCGAAGTTCTGGCCGTGTGTCGGCTTTAAGTTGGGATTACCCGCAAACACTCCAGCCCTCGGAGCGTGAACCGTTGGATCAAAGCTCAGGTGCGGAGGGAGGTCGGAGAAATTGGGCCGCGCGATGCCCATGCCATAGCCCACTCTCAGGATGGTGTCTTGTCCAAAGCGGGTTTGCAATTGCACGCTGGGCAGGGCATCAATGTAGTCCTGGCTCCCTGGTACGGTCGTGAGCGATCCTGGTACGAACTGCCTGTTTTGGGTCTGAATCTGGTTGGCGAGGAACGAAGCCTGGGTGGCTTCAAAGCGTACGCCGGCCTGCAAGCGAAAACGGCTGAAATTGATGGTATTCATCGCGTAGCCGGCAATCACTCGCTCATCCGTATTGAAATCGCTGGGGAAGACTCGCGCATCGTCGGACAAGGTGTTGGGTGGTCCGAAGAGACCGGGATTGGCGTTGAAGAACGCAATTATTTTGGCGTAATCGGTGGTCGGTCCGTACTTGGGATATACGCCGAAATAATAGTTCGGATTGGTGAACGAACCCAGGAAAGAGCTCATCAGTCCAGCCTCGCTGCTTGTAGTGAAAGTCTCCTGGTTGTTGAGTTCGGATTTGTGGGCGTCCCGCAGCTTGAACCCAATTTGAAAAGTGCTGAAATGGGACCCGACATTGTAGTTCCGGGACAGATCAATAGACCCAGTCACGTCGCGCTCGAAGGTGTGGTCGTCCCCGCGGGTGAGTTGGGCCAGCGCGTAC
This sequence comes from Verrucomicrobiia bacterium, assembly GCA_035567035.1. GTDB lineage: Bacteria > Acidobacteriota > Terriglobia > Terriglobales > Acidobacteriaceae > Angelobacter. The sequence goes on from DATMPO010000090.1 coordinate 28,504, forward strand.
TGAGTCGGATCGAAGATGTTGGCATTCAAAGCGGTCAACACTGGCGTGAAGGGGTCTTTGGCATTCAGCGCATATTGCACACCGCCGTTGAGGGCGCTGCTCCCGATAGGTTGGAAGTTGGCACTCGGGAAAAAGCCAGTGAAGCGGGCCTCGCCGAACGCAACCTCGTACGTGAGCAGCGTCTTGCCAAACGTGTGGTGAGCGCCGGCAGTGGTACTGAAAAGCCGCTGCGCCGGTTTTCGGGTCACGTGGCTGAAGCTTGAGCTCCCGTCAGGATTGGTCATGGTCGATGTAGCGAAAGAGCCTACCGACGGTGAATAAATCCAGTCCTGTCCGTCATCCTTGAACTGGGAAAACAATCCGCGGATGTAAGCGGTGGAAAAGTCTCCCAGCTTGTAGTCGAGCGTGCCGCCAAAGCCGAAGCGGGTCCGGTCATACCAGTATTCACGCTGGTCATAGGCGTTGGCTCCATTAAATGTTGTTCCGTCGTTAAGCGTGTTCACTCCCGGGCTGGGTTCCACGTCGTCAATACCGCGTCCGTTCCAGTCATAGCTGCCGCCGGCCATGATGCCCAATCGCTTATTCGCTCCGAAGCGTTGACCTGCCGTGAGATCGAACTGATCGAGCCCGCGTCCACCGGCAACCGGCGTGAAGCCGCCGATCCCTAAAGCGCTGATGTACGGCTTGTCCGAGGCGCTCTTGGTCACGAGGTTGACCGAGCCGCCGATAGCGTCGCCTTCCTGGTTCGCCGACAGAGTCTTGCTGAGTTCCACGGAATCAACCAGGTCGGCGGGAATCGCGTCCAGCTTCACGTTGCGGACGTTTTCCGGCGAAGGAAGGTGCACGCCATCCACGGTGACATTGCTCAGGCGCGGTTCGGTGCCGCGAATCTGCACGTATTTGCCTTCGCCCTCATCACGTTCCAGCGACACGCTGGGCAGCCGGCCTACGGCGTCAGCGATGTTGGTGTTCGGCAAGCTGGTGATGACATCACTGGGCAGGACTTGCAGGATGTTGTCGGCGGTGCGCTCACGGTTCAGCGCTTCAACCTCGCCAAATTCGCGTCCGCGGACTTCAACAACCTGGGTCTGAGCGGCCACCTGTAGCACCGCGTCCACGTTAGCCACTTGCCCGCCGTTGACGGTCACGTCAGCAGAAAAAGCGGTGAATCCGACATAGCTGATCGAGATGGTGTACTTCCCGGGCGCGAGATCGGCGACCGTGAACTTACCTTTGGCATCAGACGCCAGCTGCTGCCCGGTCGGCTGCACCTCAATGCGCGCTCCGGGCAATACGGCTTTGTCCCTATCGGTGACGGCGCCGGTGATTGTGCCTTTGCGCTCCTGTGCTATTGCTGCGCCGACGCAAAACATACCGCAAACCAATGTCAGCAAGAGAAATACGTGCAGATGCTTACGTAGAACCATGTCTTTCCTCCAGGGGAAAAGTCGAACGGAGTCGAACACGGCATGCTATTTCGCAATTATGAAAAGCAGATTACGTTTGCGTTAAGGAGTTGTTAAATCATTAGCAGATGTCTTGGTGGCAAGTACGTTTCCGCGGTTCGGGCATTTCAAATTCTCATAGCTCCGATACGATTTGCTGCAATCGTTGTGCAATTTTCTGTGGATCTTCTTCGCGCGCGAAACTCACCGGCTCCCCCATGTACACCTGGACGCTGCCCGGCCGGGCATAGTGCTTTTTCTGCGCCTTGAGCGGAAACAGGCCGTCGATCCGCATGGGAACAACCGGCAGGTTCAGACGGGTGGCCAGCCGGCCAACACCGCTGCGGAATTCGTTGATCTCTCCGGTTTCGGTGCGCTTGCCTTCCGGAAAGATGAGCACGCTATACCCGCGTGCCGCGAGCTCCGCAGCGAACTGGAAGCTCTCGCGGTATCTGGCCCGCTGCGGCAGAGAGAAAACGTTGAACAGCGCGGTAATCAGGACATAGTTCAGCTGATCCAGCCACCGGCCAAAGAAGGGCAGCTGCTTCGGCGGATGCCGCATGGCGCGCAACATCTCGCCGGACATGGCGGGCGCAACCCGGTTCCGCAAGCGCATTGGCAGCGCTGCCATAATGAATCCAATATCAATCTTGCTGATGTGGTTGCAGGCAATGATCACCGGCCCGCTGACGCCTTTCAGTTTTTCCCGGCCTATGACCTTGGGCCGTGCCATGATCATGAGATATGGCCAGGTGACAGCGTGGAAAATGAAGGACCGAATCCACCGCACCGGCCACCTCTGCGCCCAGCGTGAGTACGGATACTTGGAGTCACTGGCAACTGTACCAGACTGCGGCGCTGTTTCCGCCAAATCGGCGCTCGTTGAATCGGCAGCAATACCAGCCGGGCTATCTTTCGCAACGCTTTGCCCGGCATCGTTCGAGCGTCCATTCAAAGAGATTTGTGCCTCCGCGGTCTCGCGAATCAAATTCATTTTTGGTTTCTGAGTAGATGTTCGGGGAAAATCTTCGTCCGGCCAGACAAGCCACGAGCGGATACGTTGAAACTCAGCCAGCAACTGGTTCGCGCTGGCGACGCTTGCTTTTGCAGACGCTCCGTTGTCCATCAGCAGGACGGCACAGGCCTCGGAATTCCCGCCACGGGCCAGGGGAAAGACCACGCAGTCTCGGACCTCCGGCTGCTTGCGCAGCGCCTGCTCCAGGTCTTCCGGATAGATTTTCAGCCCCGCGGGCGTAACAATCACGTTCTTGCTGCGTCCTTTGAAGTACAGGTTTCCGGCTTCATCCACCGCGCCCAGGTCACCGGTGCTGAACCAACCTTCTGCACTGGTCACCGGCTTCATTTCCTTGCCTTGCCAGTATTGCCGGGCCACATTTGCGCCGCGCACCAGGATCTCCCCGCTTTCAGGATCGAGTTTCATTTCGCGTCCGGGAAGCACTTTACCAATCGAACGGCGTCCTACTTTGAATGGATGGTTCAGGCTGATGAGCGAACTGGTTTCCGTGAGTCCATAACCCTGGATGACAACGTAGCCCAGCCGCCGCCAGAATTCTTCCGTGTCCTGGTCCAGCGCAGCGCCACCGGAGATCAGCGCCCAGAATTTCCATCCCAGGTGGCGATGGACTCTCCGGAAGCGCCACCAACGCATGAGAAAATGTTGCCCTTCAGCCAGCGGAAATTCTTGTTCCAGACCAGGGAAGTCGTGTTCGATCTTCCGCCTCACCGACTCGATCACGCGCGGCACCGCGACCAGAACGGAAATGCGCTGGCGCTTAAAGCCCGCGATAACCTCGTTTGGTTTAAGGGTGTCCTGAAAGATGACCGTGCCGCCAATCAGTGGAGGAATAAACATTCCCAGGAACTGTCCAAAGACGTGGCTCAAGGGCAGCATGTTGGCAAAACGAATCGGATGAAAGACGCGCTCGTACTTTCGGTACTTGGGAATCTCGCGTTCAATCGGGTCCACGCTGGCGAGCAGGTTGCCGTGGGTCAGTACTACACCACGTGGTTCAGCGGTGGTACCGGAAGTAAAGACTATCTGGGCGGTGTCATCGCGCCGCAACGCTTCCGCCGTATAAGGCGCCCCGGGCCGCTGAGCGAGCGCGTCGTACATACTTTCCAACGCAAGATGCGAACGCCCGCCAGCATGTACCGCCAGCGCGGCCGAGCAGACAACCAGCTTCGCTTCCACGTCGCTGGTGACGCGCCGGGCAAAATCGGGCGCGGCAATTTTGTCCATAGGGACGGCCACGGCCCCGCGCAGCATGCATCCAAGAAAGACTGCCACCCACTCGGGGCAGTTGTCTCCCCAGATCATCACACGTTCGCCCTTGCCGATGTTCCGAGCTTCCAATTCGCGCGCAAAACGAAATGCCAGCTCCGCCACCTTGCCGTAGCTGCACTTAAGCGTGTTGCCGTCCCGCCGGTAGACGAATGCCGTCTCGGAGCCAAGGTCCATATAACGTTGCGCGAATTCGGCCAGGGATTTCACGTGTTCCTTAGTCAATACTATCCGCTAAGGGCGAAATCCGGGTTACGGCAAAACACGACACGTTCCTGCTCGTTAACTGGGGCGCCTGCGGTTTACAGGTGTGAAGGAAATGCGAAAAGTCGCCACTGGCGCAGCACGCCTGGCTAGCCACAGAAAAACGGCTGGCAGCATTTGCCGCCAGCCGTTCTGTGCCTGATCAACCCGAGGGTGGTTTACCTGCGGCCTGAGTGGCCGCCGCCTCCGTGCGAACCGCCTCCGCCGCCATGGCCGCCACTACCGCCGTGGAAGCCACTGCCTCCGCCTCCGCCGTGGAAGCCACCACCTCCGCCTCCGCCGTGAAACCCGCCACCTCCGCCGCGCATTCCGCCGCCCTGGAATCCGCCGCCAGCGTGGACGCTGCCTCCGCCGTGGAAGCTGCTACCGCCGCGGTAGGCCGGGCCGCCGTCGTAGCGTGGAGACCGGCCACCATTGAAGTTGCCACGGCCGGAGAGTCCACGGTCGTGTTCAAATCCGCGCCCGCGGTCGCCGCCAAAGCTGCGAAAGCCACGGTCACGGTCAAACCCTCTGCGGTCATGATCAAATCTGCGCCAGCCGCCGCCGAAGAACTCGGGGTGCACATAATACCAGCGATCCCACGGACCGACGCCGATGAAGTATCCATCCGCGAAATAATCCGGTCCCCAATATCCGTAAGGAGCGCATGCATACGGATAGTAGTCGTAGTATCCGTACGAGCAAACCGGGGGCGGACCATAAGGATAAGGGCCGCCGACCTGAACGCCGATCGCAACCTGCCCGTAGGCATAAGCCACGGGCAACGCGAGCATCGCCAGGAGTACCAAGTACTTTAAATAACGCATAATGGACCTCCTCTCAAATCCGGAGCAGGAACCTGATTCCCGGCGGACCTGAGTACTTCAGACGCCGCAGCATTTCGCAACGTCTTACTACATATATTAGATCGCAAAACGGGCCGGCAGTTGTATTAAGTTTTGAAACGTTGCCGCTTACAGAACTTTACGCCGGCGTGTACCTGGTGCCTTTTGAGACACGCCGAATAGAGTAAGCGGTGCAGGCGAATTGAACCTGTCTTGTATGCCTTCCTCACATCCCATTATCGCGGGAAAAAGTTCAACGGCATCGTGTTCTTCGCTGCCGGTGTACGCGCGACATTGAGCACCATGGCCAAGAAAGTGTAATAACCCGTTACTCCGATCAGGTCGATCACGCCCTGCTCGCCAAATCGCGACACGGCGCGCGCATAGGTGGCATCGCACACGCTCTGGTTCCGGTGTAGCTCGATGCAGAACTCGTAGATGATCTCTTCGTCTTCAGGCATGTTCCCGGGCCGGCGCCCTTCAGACAACGCATGGGTGATTTCCGCGCCGAGCCCGGCCTTGATGGCTATGGGATGATGGACGTCCCACTCGTACTGCTGCGTCCACTGCCGGGCGGCGATCAGGATGGCGAACTCGTTGAGTTTGGGCGGCAGCACGCTCTTGTAGCGCAAATAGTCGCCCATGGCGCGGGCGCGCAGCATAACTTCCGGACTGCGCAGCAGAGGAATGAAAGGTCCAAAGATCGGGGTGTTGCGCGCGGCCAGGAAGTCTTCCGCCGCTTTCTTCTGCTCCACGGTCATCTTGTCGGCCGGGATGGGCAGCAGGCGGTCGGCGGACGCGGCTTTCGCCGCCTCCGGCGGCTTGTTCTCCTGCATCTCTGCCACTCCGGCGGCAGCCATCACGCAAGCGCTTCCCATACCTGCTTTGATCAAATCTCGTCTCGAAATGGCCATGCAGTCCTCCTGGTCTCTCGAAGTTAGTGCAGTATACTCGTTACGTGGAGGCCTCTAAAATGGCGGTAGATCTCGAATTGCTCATTACTCTCTCCGCGTCAATTCTCCTGGCTAATCAAGTTCACTCGCCCGACGTGGTAGCCCAGCGCGGACGAATTAAAGTCGCTGTAGAAACGGCGACACAGATTCACGCTGAAGTCGAGAGAGTTCTAGCGGCTCCCGCTGCACAAACGGCGTAAACCCTGAAGCCAGCAAGCCGTCCCCGCAGCGTCGCGCTGGGGGTCGGGTAGAGGAACCACAGCAGGGTGGTGCCCCCGCAAATTACTGCTTCCAGCCAGATCCGTCAACAACACTCTTACTCACAATGACTTAGCTCGCCATCTGACCGGAGGCTGTAGCCTAAGGGAGCCTAAAAGTAAGCGCCCCGCACACCAGCCGGGCACCGATTGCTGGAACCTTCCACCCGGTTGCGGGGTCTATATCAACAGGTGACCTCGGTGTCTCATTTTGAGCGATTCTGCCAAGGGTACCGGAGTAATCGTGGGAATGGTTGTAGCTATCGCCCGAATCTTGATACTGTTGAGGTGACGCCATGAGAAAAATGGCGGGAGCAGCAACATTGGGCAATGTAGCCAGCGCAATCGCGGTCCGGGCTGAAGAAGCCTCAATTATCGCGGAGCTCAAGTCCGGCTCGGAGGAGGCTTACCGCTGGCTGGTCACGCACTATCACCAGCCGGTCTACAGCCTCGTGTATCGGATTGTGAGCGACCCAGCGGATGCGGCTGATACCACGCAGGAAGTCTTCCTGAAGGTCTTCCGCGGCATGAAGCGTTTTAATGGCGAATCCAGCTTAAAGACCTGGCTCTACCGGATCGCGATCCATGAGGCTTCCAATCACAGACGCTGGTGGTTTCGCCACAAGGGCCGGGAGACGTCCATGGAATCGCATCAGGATGCAGACGGCAACTCATTTGGCCTGTGTGACATTCTCGTGGACCAGGGCGAATCGCCTTTGGAGACTTGCGCCCACGAAGAAGTGCGCACGCGTGTAGAGCGGGAATTGCAGCAAGTTCAGGAACCGTACCGCACGGCTGTAGTGTTGCGCGATATTGAAGGTTTGTCCTACGAAGAAGTCGCGGAAGTATTGCAGATTTCTCTCGGCACCGTTAAGTCCCGGCTCATCCGCGGCCGTGAGGCCCTGAAAAAGAGGTTGGAGCCCCTGATTCATGAACTGGGCCAGAGAGCTGAAGGAACCATGCAGAAGTCGGCAGTGGAGGCACAGAAGTTATGAAATGCACAGAAGCTCGTCGGCTGTTTTCGTCGTATATGGACGGCGCCGCTACGGGAGCGGAGATGCATGAGGTTTCCGGCCACCTGGGACGGTGCTCGGAATGCGAATCGGAATACAAGTTGATGGAGACCATGCGGTCGCTGGTTTCCTCGCTGGGCCGCACGCAACCTCCGGCGGACCTGGCGCTGAAGATCCGTCTGGCAATTTCCCACGAAAGCTCGCGGACCTGGCGGAACCTGTTGCAGTCCTATAGTGTGCGGCTGGAAAATGTCTTTGGCGCAATCATGTTTCCCGCGACCGTCGGCCTGACGGCCGCCCTGCTTTTCTTTGGCGGCCTGATTGGCGTTTTTATCCCGGCACAGGCCCAATCGGGGACCGACGATGTCCCCACCAGCTTCTATACTCCGGCCAGATTGGATCCGTCGTCCAATCCCGGCGCCATGCTTAACCTGGAATTTCCGCTGGTGATCGAAACGGAAATTGATTCGAACGGCCAGGTCCAGGATTACCACATCCTCTCCGGACGTGACGACGAAGAAATCCGCCAGCAATTGAACCGCGCCCTTCTGTTCACCAAGTTCATCCCTGCACAGGCTTTTGGCCACCGTGTTCCGGGCAGAGCGGTAATCTCGTTCTCTCACGTGAACGTGAGGGGATAAAAACTAAAGCAAGGTCCGGGGTTGTGCGGCGCATTGACCCTCACGTTTTCTTGGCCTAAACTTGAATTTCCCTGCAAATTGTGGAGGATTTCTGAAGGCCAAACGACGATGCTTTCTTCTCAGCCTGCTTCTGTTTGGCATTGCCAACAATTGTTTCGCCCAGACCACAAAGGCCCAGCTTGAAGTCAATGAGACCATCTTCAGTATGGCCGCGGCGCTGAACAGTTGCGGATACAATGCGGGGCTGGAAGACTCTCTCCCCTTAAGGCAGGCTGTCCGTCTCGAAGTTCAGCAGGCGATCCAAAAGTCCACCGAAGCCACTAAAGCACAGCGAGTATTGTGCCAGTTCCAGGTGGAGCACCAGACGGCCGACGCTGCGCGCGATGTGCCGCAGTACATCTCTCTGGCGTTGGACCTGGGCCCGCCTCCGGGGTTTACGCCGTCGCTGCCGGAAGCTGATCTTCCACCCGACGCGGCCCACGTGCTCGGTGCAGCTTCGCTGTTGCAAAAATTCTATCTCGCTGCCGGGCTGCACCAGATCTGGCAAAAGCATCAAGCCGAATACGAAGGCCTGGTGTCCCGCTTCCACGACTTTGTCGCGAACGCCATCACCGGCACCGACCTCTATCTGAAACTGCCCTTCAGCAGCAACCCGGGAAAACGTTTTGTGATCTATGTGGAACCGCTGCTGGCCCCGGGCCAGGTCAATTCCCGCAATTATGGTGACGACTACTTTCTGGTGGTTTCGCCTTCAGAAGAAGGTTTGCAGCTCCAGGAAGTCCGCCATACGTACCTGCATTATGTTACGGACTCTCTCGCCCAGACGCATTCCAGGAGCCTGAAACGGCTGGAGCCCCTGGCCGAGCTCATCAAAAACGCTCCGCTGGACGATTCCTACAGATATGATTTCGCGCTGCTGGTGAATGAATCCCTAATCCGAGCCATTGAGGCGCGCACTTTGCCAGGCGGCAAGTCCAATGAAGAGGCCAGGAGCCAGTACGTTCAGCACTCCATGCAAGAGGGCTTCATCCTGACCCACTATTTTTACGGCGTCCTGGAGCACTTTGAGAAGGACCCAGTCGGGTTGAAAGACGCATATGGCGACTTCCTCCACGACATCAGTCTTGAGACGGAGAGCAAGCGGGCTCGCGACGTGGTGTTTTCAGACCAGGCCGCTACTGAAGTGGTAGTGCATGGGCAAAAAGGCCATCGTGAGGAAAGATCGTTGGATACTGCCGAGGAACGGTTGGCCAGCGGAGATCCCGACGGCGCGCAGAAGCTGGCCATGCAGGTGCTCAACAATCCCAAGACTACCGAAGACCAGGGACGGGCGCTTTTCATTCTGGCTCGCGCCGCAACGCTGTCCGGAGATATGCGGTCCGCGCGCGCGTACTTCGAACGGTCGGTGGAATCTGCGCATGATCCACGGATTCTGGCCTGGAGCCATATTTACCTCGGCAGGATCCTGGACCTTCAGGAAAATCGGGAAGAAGCGATCACTCACTATCGCGCCGCACTTGCTGCCGGCGATCCGACGCCGGACACCAGAACGGCGGCGGAAAAAGGATTGGCCGCGCCGTATCAGCCTGGAGGAAAGGTACCGCGCTAAAATTGCAAAGAGCCTTGATGAAAAAGTTGCGTTTCACGTCCATTGTGGTACTTGCCGCTCCGGCTTTGGCCGCCATAGCGTTCGCGGCACAACAAGCGCAACCAGCGAGTGCCCCGGCGCAAGCCCGACGTACTGTGCAGGCCAAGACGCAGCCAGAGTTTAAAGATTACAACAAAGCTTACGCGGTAGCCGGCGGAGCAGCCATGGAAAAGGCGGCTGACGATTTCGCCGCCAAGTATCCGACAAGCGAACTGCGCGGCTACCTGTACGCCAAAGCCATGCACGAATATCAAACTGAGAATAATCCAGGCAACATCGTGGCCATGGGAGAAAAGGTGCTGTCGCTGGATCCTGATAACTCGCTTGCCCTGGTGCTTACAGCCACCGTCATCGCTGACAAGTTGAGCGACGCAGGCACGGATCGCGAACAGCAGATCGCCGAGATCAAGAAAAACTCCAATCACGCGCTGGAGACCGTGGACTCGTCATTCGTGGCGCGGGAAGGGTTTAAGCCGGAGGAGATAGCTGCCTACAAGAACACTCTGCGGTGCATGGCCCGGTCCGCGCTGGGGATCATGGAGCTGAAGACTCACGATGACGCGGCCGCAGAGAAAGACCTGCAGACCGCAGCGGATTTGATGCAGCCCGAATCCCCCGATCCATACATTTGGTATCACCTGGCTTTGTCGCAGGACCATCAGGAGAAATATGCGGCTGCACTGGTTTCCGTCACCCAGGCACTGCAGCATGTTGGTTCGAATCCCGACCTGGCTAAGCTCGCCCAGGGCGAAAGGGCACGGTTGATGAAACTCACGGGCGCGAATTCAGGAACCACGCAGAAATCTCCTCAGTAACAAGGAGCCGGTGGACACAAGTGATCATGCGACCCAGAGTAGCAGCATGGATGCTGATGGCGCTTTTCCTCCCGATGCTCGGACTCGCTCAGCGTGGGCCCAAACGTCCGCCCCAGGCGAAGTCCCAGCAGGAGTATGCCGCTTACAACACAGGCCGCGCCGCCACAGGTGGAACCTCCCTGGAAGCCGCTGCCTCTGATTTTGCCGTGAAGTATCCGGAGAGTGAACTGCGGCTCTATCTTTATTCTAAAGCGATGCATGCCTACCAGAGCGAAAACAACCCCGCCAAAATGCTGGCCATGGGAGAGAGGGTGTTGGCGCTCGATCCTGACAACTCCGTGGCCCTGGCGCTCACGGCCACGGTGCTGGCGGACGGTCTTAACGAAACCGACCCGGATCGCGCGCAGAAAGCCGCGCAGATCAAGCAGGACGGCACGCGCGCGTTAAAGACGCTGGATTCAGACCTGGTGTTCGCGCCGGGTGTTACGCCGGAGGAAATATCCGCGTACAAAGCACTGCTGAAAGTCATGGTGCACTCGGCTTTGGGGATCATGGAATTGAAGACCGGCAACGATTCCGGGGCGGAGAAAGAGTTGAAGGCCGCAGCCGGCTTGAATGCTACAGGCGATCCTTCTGTTTATTACCATCTGGCCCTCGCCCAGGACCATCAAAAGAAGTACGCCCAGGCCCTGGCTTCGGTAGAACAAGCGTTACAACTGGCAAGCTTTTCTCCCGATCTGCAGCAACTCGCGGAAAGCGAGCATGAACGCCTGCAAAAACTAGCCCGGAGAGAACCGCCAAGATAACCGGGCGCGCTCTGGGAGCCCGATTCAGCGATGCAATGACGAATGATGAATGAAGACCTGAAATCTCTGGAAACCGTGTTGGGACACAAATTCCGGCGGCCTGAGCTGCTGGAACGCGCGCTCACTCACAGCTCCCACGCCAACGAAGAATCCAGGGCCGCAGGCCTAGACGCTGGCGGCGCGGAGCGGCTGGACAATGAGCAGTTTGAATTCCTGGGAGACGCCGTGCTCGGTCTCGTCACCAGCCACCTCCTGTTTGAGCGTTTTCCCGGTTTTCACGAAGGCCAGCTCTCCAAACTCAAGGCCCATCTGGTTAGCGCCGGACACCTGGTTGGTGTAGGCGCAAGAATGGACCTGGGGCAATATCTGCGGCTGGGACGCGGAGAAGAGCGCAGCGGCGGGCGGGCGAAATCAACCTTGCTGTCCGACGCCGCCGAAGCCGTCATCGCCGCCCTGTATCTGGACGCGGGTCTCGAGAAAACCACGGAATTCATCGTCACTCAAATCCTTGAACCGGAGCTGGAGCGCCTGGGACAGGAGAGCAACGGGGACTTCATGCTGACGGACTATAAGTCAGCGTTGCAAGAACTGCTGCAATCCAGCGGCCGGTCGCAGCCCGTGTATAGCACCATCAAGGAAGAAGGCCCAGACCATCGCAAGACGTTCACTGTGGAAGCCCGCGTCTATCCGCAAGGGCAGAACCGGCCGGAGTACGTCGCCCGCGCCGAAGGGGCCACAAAAAAGAAGGCGGAACAACTGGCGGCCAAACAGGCGTTGGAACACTTGCGAGCGCACCCGGACACTCCATGAGGCCATCCGCGCCACAACAGGAGAAGGAACGCACGGTGCCGGAGTTGCGGTCCAAAGCGAAGTCTGTGACCGCCATCATCGTCATTGTGCTTTTTGCCATTACGTTCGTTGTGCAAGCATCGGTGGTTCCGTCAGAATCCATGGAAAACACGCTGCTGGTCGGCGACTACGTTCTGGCGGACAAGTTTGAGGTTGGCGATGGCGGCCCAGCGCGCTGGCTGTTTCCCTATCGCGACATCCGGCGCGGTGAGATTGTGGTCTTCCACTTCCCTCTCGATGCGTCACAGTATCTGGTGAAGAGGGTGGTCGGCGTCCCCGGTGACCACATCCGCATGAAAGACGGCATCACATACGTGAACGGAGAAGCCCTGAAGGAAGACTACGCCATACACAGTGTCGGTGACCGCGATTTTTACCGTGACAACTTCCCGTCTCAGCTCTGGGCCGCTGCCATGGACGTGCGCTGGCGCACGAACTTGTTGCGCTACGTCGTTCACGGCGACCTGGTCGTGCCGGAAGGAGAGTATTTTGTCCTGGGTGACAACCGGGACCGCAGTTGGGACAGCCGCTACTGGGGATTCGTGCCCCGTGCAAACGTTGTGGGCCGTCCGCTGCTGGTTTATTTGTCGGTGCCCGAATCAGCAGGCCCCTCGCCCGACGGCCCAGATGATAAACTCTTCCATTCGGGAAACCTGTTCTCGCATCTCGTGCAGTCAGCGCGATGGAAGCGCATGTTTATCCTAGTACGCTAAACAAATTCGTTCAGGGGAACCTGGTGGCGAAAAAAGAAAACGATAAAGAGAACAAGAAAAAGGCGCCTAAAGAGACGGCCTCTGAGTCCATAGCCAGCTTTGCCGCGACCTTTGTTGCCGGCCTGTTCATCATCACCTTTATCATGCAGTTGTTTAACATTCCCTCAAGCTCCATGGAAGATACGCTGCTGGTCGGTGACTATGTCTGGGTGGACCGACTTACTCCCACGGCGAAAGCAAGCTATGTGGGGCCACTGATGCCCTACCGCGAGATCCACCGAGGAGACATCATTGTGTTCCTCAAGCCAAACCAGCCCGGACTGCACCTGGTAAAGCGCATTGTTGGCGTTCCTGGAGACCGCATTCACCTCGAAAAAGGCGCTCTGTACCGCAATGGCGAGCGTTTGAACGAGCCGTATATAAAGCATGTTTCCGGTGATTATCTTGGGTATCGTGACGAGTTTCCATCACAGCCGCTACCCTATGGCGTCGATCCCAACGCCCCGGATTGGCGCTGGCCGCTGGAGGTCCAACAATACGTTCAGGGCGGTGACCTCGTAATTCCGCCGGACAGCTACTTTGGTATGGGAGACAACCGTGATAACAGTCTGGACAGCCGTTTTTGGGGTTTCATCCCGCGCGCCAGCGTGGTAGGCCGTCCGTTGTTCGTATTCTGGTCCCTCGACATTCCGCCAACGAGCGAGACCAAACCAACCGCGAGCCAGCGCGCACACGACATTGGTTACGCTATACGGCATTTCTTCGACAAAACCAGATGGCGGCGCACATTCCATCTTGTTCACTAAGTATTCGTGAAACTCGTGTTCGGGAAAAGCCCTTTGCCCTCACAACCGGAACAACAGAAGACCGACGAAACGAAGGAGACTCCCTCGGAATTCGCCGCCAGCATCGCCAGCGTGCTGGTTGCTGGCCTCTTCATTGTCACTTTTATCGTGCAGGCATTTGAAATCCCTTCCGGCTCGATGAAAAACACACTCCTTGTCGGCGACCACCTATTTGTGGACCGCCTCACACCCACCAGCAAGGCCCGTTATATCGGGCCGCTCATGCCATATCGCGAGATTCACCGCGGAGACATTATTGTGTTTCTCAAGCCTTCTACGCCCGGCCTGTACCTGGTGAAACGCATTATCGGTATCCCCGGGGATCGACTTCATTTGCGCGATGGACTCGTCTACCGCAACGGCGAACGCATGCAGGAACCGTACGTCATCCACCGTCCCGGCGACCACTCTCCTTACCGTGATAATTTTCCCGCGGTCGAAGCGGAATTCGAGGGCAATGTGTCGTCCGATTGGCGGAGCGAGCTTCGGAAACACATTCAAGGTGAGGACCTTGTGGTCCCGCCGGACAGCTACTTCGGCATGGGGGACAATCGCGACAACAGTCTGGACAGCCGTTATTGGGGCTTCGTTCCGCGCGCCAACGTTGTAGGGCGCCCCCTGGTCATTTATTGGTCGTTTGTCACGCCGGAAGACCAGTACCAGCGCACCTTGCTGCAGGAACGCACAGGGTTCGTGCTGTATATTGTGACTCACTTTGCAAGTGAAACCCGGTGGTCGCGTATGTTTCATCTGGTGCAATGATGATGGCGAGGGTCTTGCTGTCGCGCAAGAAGACTTTCCTCGCGCTGGTCCTCATGCTGGCGGCGGCAGTCTTTCTGCCTCCCAACATCAACGGAACCCGCTTTCGCGACCGGTTGGCCCCGGCTTTGAGCGCTGCGCTGGGCCGTGAGGTGAAGATCGGACAAATCAGCTTTCACCTGTTTCCCCGTCCCGGGTTCAATCTCTACGCTTTCCGGGTAATGGACGACCCGGCCTTCAGCGCGGAGCCGCTGCTGTCTTGCGGGGAAGTCAAGGCCAATCTCCGCCTGACTTCTCTGTGGCAGGGCCGCCTGGAAATCGCCGATCTGAAACTGGAAAATAACGACGCTTCACCGCCCAGCCTGAATCTGGTGTACGCCAACGGGCATTGGAACCTGGAGTCCCTGCTGCTGCGCGCCGGACAGGTGCCAAGCGCGCCCACTTCCAAAAAAACGGCGGAACAAAGGCCCCGGTTCCCTTATATCGAAGCCAGTGCCGCACGAATCAATCTGAAAATTGGTCCGGCAAAAAAGCCCTACGCCCTTGTCAATACGGATTTCGCGTTTTGGCTGGCCTCGGAAGACCAATGGCACTTCCGGTTGGAAGGACGTCCGACGCGCACCGATATGGACTTGAACGACACCGGCGCCATCAAGTTGGAAGGCGACTTGAAACGGTCGCAAGACCTGCACGATTTGCCTGTCAAGATTCAATTCGAGTGGCAAAGAGCGCAATTAGGACAGATTTCAAGCCTGCTGGCGGGATACGACCAGGGCTGGCGCGGTGGCCTCGACCTCAGCGTGCAACTCTCTGGCTCGCTCTCCGATCTCCGGTTGAGCGCCGCTGCCGATCTCCAGCATCTGCGCCGCTATGACATCAAACGGGACGACCTGCCCCGGTTCACCCCTCATTGCCAGGCCCAATATGCGAAAGCGATACTCTCCTGGGACTGTGACGCGCTCGTAGACCGTGGCACAGTTCGTTTCATGGGCCGCATTCTGCCGGAACATCCGCGCGAGTATGACGGTTCCCTTAGCATCCAGCATGTTCCGCTGGCGTTACTGGCCATCCTGGCGCGCAATACCCAACAGACGCTGCCGGACGATCTTTCGGTGACCGGAGAGCTGACGGCGAATTTTGCCTGCCATTTCAAAGAAGGCCAGCCTGCCGAGTGGCATGGAAACGCCGCTGCTACTTCCTTCGTTCTGCAGTCTTCCGGCGCCAAACCGTTTGTGATCAGCGCCGTTCGTCTCCGCTTTGCGCCAGCAGAACAAACCCAACCCATCTCCACCAAGACAACCATATCCAGGAAACCAAGCATTAAAGCGGAGCCGACCCTGCTGACAATTGCTCCATTCTCCATTCAATTGGGGAAGTCGACCGCCTTGCAGGGCCAGGGCGAAATGGACCGCAACGGCTATCGTCTCCAGATCATGGGCCCTGCGCCGTTAGACAGGATCTTGGAACTGGGGCGGTCATTCGGATTTCCTTCGCGAATTTCAAATGCTACCGGCGACGTGACTCTTGATCTGACAGTCCATGGAGATTGGACCAGCTTCAAGCCTCCCAGGTTGGGCGGCAGCGCTCATCTCGAAAATGTTACCGGCATGGTCCCCGGTCTGAACGCTCCTCTGCGGTTGGCCGCTGCCGATGTCCAATTTACCGATGCTGCATTGGTTCTGGACCATCTCGCTGGGCAATTTGGCAATTCTCCCATCGTGTTTACTGGATCAACCAGTCATGCCTGGATCTGCGCGGGAGAAATCTCCTGTCCCTTTGAATTTGATCTGCACGCGGACTCGCTGCGCGTCGCCGATGCGGCAGCCCTCATGGGACAGACCAGCCGCTGGTCCCTCCCTTTTTTCCCCGGTTCTTCCAAGCCCTTACCGGATTTCCGCGCCAGCGGCACAGTGTCTATTGATTCGCTGAAGGTAGGCGAATTCACTGCACAGAACGTAGCTGCCCATGTCCAGCTCGGCGACAAGGCGCTGCTGATCAACAACGTGACGGCCAGCATTGCGGGCGGAACAGCGTCAGCCGACTGGCGGGCCGACTGGCACGTTACACCGGCAAAATACACTTGTACCGGCACATTCAACGGCGTTGCCATCGAACACCTCGGCCCCGGGCCTCAAGCTGCTTTGCTGGCTTCCTGGATCACGGGAAAAGCCGCAGTCACATACTCATTGCAGTACGCCGGAAACAACGGCGCGGAGATGCTGTCCAGCGCCGGCGGGAAGGTTCAGTTCAACGTTGCTAACGGCACATCCCGCGCACTCCTTTTCGAGCCGGCCAGACCCGTGAAATTTCACGCCTTGCAAGGTACGCTGGAACTGGACCACGGGGTATTAAAAGTGCTGCCGAGCAAATTAAAAGCGGAAAGCCGCATCTATGACATAAGCGGGACAGTTTCCCTGGCTGACAGACAGACGAATCTCACGGCCGGTAGCAGCGTCGTCGAGTGGGACATTACGGGAACTCTGGAGAAACCGCATATTGCGGCCCACGTGCCAGCGGTGGAGGCTGCGTCCGCGCATTGAAGATGAAACATCTACTCGCCGCAACGGCTTTCTTACTCGCCCCCATGTCCGGGTTCATCGGACAGCAGCAAATTTCTGCTCACACGTCCGAGCATCGGCTGGCCGCAAGCATGCAGCACAAGCTGGATCGAATCCATGAGAATTCCGAGCGGTCCCGGCCCGATCAGACGCCTACCGTCCTGACCGAGGAAGAGATCAACGACTATTTTGCCGCCGGGTACGTGAAGCTTCCCGTAGGAGTCAAGAAGGTCACCTTTCAGGGAAAGTCGGGCGTAGTCACTGCCTTCCTCACCGTTGATTTCGATGAGATTCGCGCAGGCCAGCGTTCCTCCAATCCTTTGCTCTCCATCTTCAGCGGCATGCACGACGTACGGGCTGAAGCCGACGCGGCGGCCAGCGGCGGCGTTGGCAGAGTCCATGTGCGCACTATCAGCATTGACGGAACGGAGATTCCGCGAATAGCTCTTGAGTTCTTCGCGAGCAAGTACCTCACGCCCAAATATCCGAACGTCGGCCTGGATTCCGAATTCAAGCTTACTGACCGGATTGATGCTGCCGTCGTGGGATATCACAAGCTGACGGCAGTGCAAAAGTAAGCGCCCCTTTTGCCGCGCCCTTTTTGAAGCCACGCTAGCTTCAGTATCATCTCTAACTTGTGGCGCGCGAAGTATCGCTTATAGTTCCGCGCACCGTGTATCATTGAAAGCTCAAATTAACTTTAAAAAGATAGAGGCATGAATGCCGCGTTACGACTATCGGAATTTGCAGCCGTTGCCTGGGGCTGAAAAAGCGTTTCTGGAATGGGTCCAGAAGCTGGACCAGCAATTTTTGAACCACGACGTAGAGCATCGCAGCACTGTCGTGCGCAATGCTCTCCACGAACTCTATCTCGGACGGCCCTACGCCGATCCCGCCCCCGGCGCCCCTCTGGCGGAGCAGACGCTGGTCCACAGCTTCGATCCACGAAATACCACGCTGGAACCGGAGTACTACGGAGACGTGGACGCCCAAAAGTATGCCGAGCGCAAGCCATTGATCTGGTTTTGGATGATGTTCGACCGTTCCCCCGCCGGTCTGAATCACTGGCTGGGCTACCGTGTGCGCTACATGCTGGGCAAACACATTTTTAAACACATCGGGAAAAACGTGAAGATCTTTCATGGGGTGGAAGTTTCTTACGGCTACAACCTCACAGTGGAGGACAACTGCGTGATCCACAAATATGTCCTGCTCGATGACCGCGGAGAAATCATCATCCATGAAGGCTCCTCGATCTCGGATTACGCAAACATCTACTCCCACGAGCATGACCTTAATGACGGCATGATCGTGACCAACACGCGAACGGAGATCGGCCCCCGGGCGCGCGTCACGTACCACGCCACCGTGATGAGCGGCGTGAGGGTGCACGAGCATGGCCTGGTCGGCTCAATGGGCGTGGCCACAAAAGACGTGCCCCCTTTCACCATTTCCGTAGGTATTCCCGCTAAGCCAGTAAAAGTAAAGACAATTGCGCCGCAGCCGACAGGAGACAGAAAGGGCGCGTGATACCATCTTTCTAAGGTCCGGATCGGTCATCTTTTTTTGTAAATCATGCCAAATAATCCTGGAAATCCTCGTCCGCGGGTCCTCAGCGGAATGCGCCCGACAGGTAGATTACATCTCGGCAATTACGTTGGCGCGCTGCAGAACTGGGTGAAGCTGCAGGATTCGCACGAATGCTTTTTCTTCGTGGCCGACTGGCATGCGCTCACTACCGATTACGACGACACGAGCCGGCTTTCCGACAACACGCTGCAAGTCATTCTCGACTATCTGGCCGGCGGGCTGGACCCGGACAAATGCACTATCTTTGTGCAATCGCACGTGAAGCAGCACGCTGAGCTGCATTTGCTATTCTCCATGATCACGCCGCTGGGATGGTTGGAGCGCGTACCCAGTTACAAGGACCAGCAGCACAACATGCCGAACAAAGATTTGCATATGTACGGTTTCCTGGGATATCCGCTGCTTCAGGCGGCGGACATTTTAATTTACCGGCCGGACTTGGTACCTGTAGGCGAGGACCAGGAAGCCCATGTCGAGCTGACGCGTGAAGTGGCGCGTCGTTTCAACAACTTCTACAAGCTCAACGATAAGCCTATTTTTCCCGAACCAAAGACGCTTTTTACTCCATCGCCCAAATTGCCGGGTACGGATGGCAGAAAGATGTCCAAGTCGTACGACAACGCGATCCTGTTAAGCGATCCCGAGCCGGTGGTCCGGCACAAACTCAAGACCATGGTCACGGACCCGGCGCGGGTCCGGCGCACGGACCCGGGCAACCCTGACAAATGTCCGGTAGGCTCGCTGCACAAGATTTTCAGCGACGAGCAGACCATCAAGAGCGTTTACGCCGGTTGCACCAGCGCCGGCATTGGATGCATTGAATGCAAAGGCTGGGCGGCCGATTCCATCGTAAAGGTCCTGGCGCCCATGCAGCAACGGCGCGCCAAGCTGGAGCAGAACCTTAAGCTGACCTGGAGCATCCTGGAGTCGGGCGCCGCGCGTGCGGAAAAAACCGCGGAAGCCACCATGCAGCAGGTTCGCCAGGCAATGCATCTCCTGCCGGAGCATTCTCCGCCTGTCTCCAGCCAGGGCGCGGAGTAGAATCTAGCTTAATGTCACCAAACCCACAGGCGGTTCAGACCAGCGAGTTCCCTTTCGCCGTGAGCGTTGGCCAGGTGTACGACGGTCCGCTGGATCTCCTGCTCGACCTGGTCCGCAAGCAGGATATCGACATCTATGACATTCCCATCGCCAGGATCACAGCGCAATATCTAGCCTATGTTGAAACGCTGAAGCATCTCGACGTGAACATTGCCGCGGAGTTTATTTATATGGCTTCGCTGCTGATCCACATCAAAAGCAAGATGCTGTTGCCGCGCGATCCCGACGCGCCCGCAGGCGAGCAGGACGACCCGCGCGAAGAACTGGTACAGCGATTGCTGGAACACGAAAAATTCAAGAACGCTGCGCAGATGCTGCAGCAAAAGCAGCAGATCGAAGATGCCGTCGTCAGCAATCCCTCCCTCAAGGAATTCAAGGACGCCGAAGGCACGGAACCGGAGCTGGTTGCCGATGTGATTGATCTGGTGCGCACGTTCCAGCAAATCCTGGAGCGCGCCAAGACACGGCCGGTCCTGCAAGTGGACGAAGATACAGTCACGGTGGGACAGATGATCGAGTTTTTTCGCCGCCGGCTGCTGATGGAA
This sequence comes from Verrucomicrobiia bacterium, assembly GCA_035567035.1. Taxonomy (GTDB): domain Bacteria; phylum Acidobacteriota; class Terriglobia; order Terriglobales; family Acidobacteriaceae; genus Angelobacter. The sequence goes on from DATMPO010000090.1 coordinate 48,432, forward strand.
GACCAGCCCATCCGGCTGAAACGGCTCCTGCTGCACATTCATTCCCGCAACGCGCTCATCTCGTCATTTCTCGCGCTGCTGGAGCTGGTGCGGCTGCAGGCCATCCTGTTGCGGCAAGAAAACGTTTTTGGCGACATCCTGATCAAGAAGCACGCAATGTTCGATACCATAATGGCTGAGCGAGATACCGTGAGAGACGATTGGAGATGAGCAATTAGCAAATGGCAAATGGCAATTAGCCAACCCAAATCAACTTGCGAAGAATATGTTGATTTTGCTAATTGCCAATTGCTATTTGCCAATTGCTGACACTCATGTCCCTGAAAGCCAAACTCGAAGCCCTCATTTACGCAGCGGAATACCCGATCAGCCTGGACCAGATGTCCATGCTGCTGAAGGAAGACTTACTGGCGAGGAAGCTGGCGCCCAATCCGGAACACGCTGAGGACCATCTTGGCGCCGTTGAAACGGGAACGGAGACGCCCTCTGCCAGGCGCGCTCAGATAAAGGATAAAGCGGAAAAGGCTGAGCTGCGTTCCCTGCTGCGGCCGGTGCTGGAAGAATTGATTTCCGAATTCAACAAAGAAGAACACGGCATTGAAATCCGGCAGGTCGCGGGCGGATACCGTATGTCCACCAAACCGGAGCACCATGACGTGGTGCGCGCGTTCTCCAAGAGTCTGAAGCCTCCGGTCCGCCTCTCATTACAGGCACTGGAAACGCTGGCGGTCATCGCTTACAAACAGCCGGTGACTGTGCCGGAGATTGGCGAAATCCGCGGAGTGGACTGCAGCGCTGTCATTGGCACGCTGCTTGACCGGAAGCTGATTACTACGGCAGGCCGCAAAGCCGTGGTTGGCCGACCCATGCTGTACAAGACCAGCAAAGACTTCTTGCTGCGCTTCGGCCTGAAAGACGTGGCCGATCTTCCCAGTATCGAAGAATTTGAAAAGATCGCCGCCGGTGACATGCAGGAAGAATTGTTCGCCGCGCGCGATGCTGCCCTGCCGGACGCAACCGGCGTCCCCGACGACGGCGGAGCCGAGCAGCTAGCGGAAGACAAAGCGGAAGCCCCGCAGAACGTTACCGAACCCACGGTCTCTTCCGATCCCCATCACAACAAAACCGACGATCAAGCCACGGAGCAAATCGCGTCCGAAAGCACAGGAGGCTGAGCCGTGCCTTTGGAGCGTCTGCAGAAAGTCATGGCTGCCGCGGGTGTGGCCTCGCGCCGCAAAGCGGAGGAACTGATCACGCAAGGGCGCGTCACGGTCAACGGACAAGTGGTAACAACACTGGGCACCAAAGCCGATCTGCAGCGCGACCATATCAAGGTAGACGGCAAACTTCTTCGCGGTCCGGAACGCCATATCTATCTTCTGCTCAACAAGCCCAAGGGTTACGTCACCACGGTTTCCGATCCAGAAGGCCGCCCCACCGTCATGGACCTGGTCAAGGGCGTGGGCGGGCGCATCTATCCTGTCGGCAGGCTGGATTACGCGAGCGAAGGCCTGCTGGTCATGACCAATGACGGCGAACTGGCCAACAAACTCACCAAAGCATCTTCCCATGTTCCGAAAACCTATCTGGTAAAAATCAGTGGCCGGCCTCCGGAGGCAGAGATTGACAAGCTGCGTCACGGGATCAAGATTGGCCTGCGGCCGGAACTAGGCCGTGCACGCATACGGCCCGTTCGCACTGCACCGGCACAAATCCGGATCGTGAAGGAAGCGGCCAATCCCTGGTACGAAATAACGTTGACCGAAGGCAAGAACCGCCAAATCCGGCGTATGTTTGAAGAGATCGGATTCCATGTGGAAAAAATCAAACGCATCCGCTATGGCCTGCTGACCTTGGATGTTGAGCCGGGCGCATTTCGCGAACTCGCTCCGAAAGAGGTCGTTTCTTTGCGCCACGCCGGCCCGCACCAGATTCACCCGCAGGCAAAACCGAGGCGTCCAAAGAGCGCGGCACTCAAGAAGACCGGAGGCAAGCGTGACCGGAACGCCAACCAGCCTTAATTTCAATCCATATCAGCCCCAGGGCTCGCACTTAATCAATTTCTAACCGGCTTTCGTTCGTGATACAACAGCCTGTAACTCTATCCGCCAATGAAAAAAACCGTTCTTGATCTGATTCCTGAACACATCCGCGCGCTGGTTGGGTACGTGCCCGGGAAGGCCATCCGTCAAGCGCACAGGGAATCTGGAATCGCCATGGTGAAACTGGCCTCCAATGAGAATCCGTTCGGTCCTTCACCGCGAGCGATAGAAGCCATTCGCGCCGCAGCCGCCAGCGTGAATCTCTATCCGGACAACGATGCCACTGAACTGCGTTTGGAACTGGCCACGCGCCATCATCTTGCTCCAGAGCAGGTGTTCCTGGCCGCTGGCTCGCTTGGGATCCTGGACATTCTGGCCCGCACGCTGCTGGCGCCGGGTCTGAACTGCATCACCAGCGACCGGTCTTTCATCAGCTACACGATTGTCACGCAAGCCACGGGTGCTCGCCTGATCACTCCGCCGATGCGCGACCACACTTACGATCTCGACGCCATTGCCGCGGCGATCAACGACGAGACCAGACTGGTCATACTGGCCAATCCCAACAACCCCACCGGCACCATGTTCGATGCGGACGCTTTTGATGCTTTTCTGGACCGCATTCCGGACCACGTACTCGTAGTCCTGGACGAAGCCTACTGCGATTTTGCCGAATCCTTTGCCGCGCAACGCGGCATTGCCTATTCGCGATCCATGGAGTGTGTGCACGCCGCACGGCCCAACCTGATTGTGCTGCGAACATTTTCCAAGGCCCATGGCCTGGCTGGGCTTCGCGTAGGTTACGGCTGCGGGCAGGCAGAGCTGCTGCCTTATTTCACCCGGGTACGCAACGCATTCTCCGTTTCAGCAGTGGCTGAGGCCGGAGCGCTGGCGGCCATGCAGGATGACGCTCACATTCGCAAGACCGTACAGAACAATCTTGCGGGCGCGGCCTGGTTGCTGCAACACCTCGCCGAATTGGGGATTCACGCCGTCCCAACGAGCGCTAATTTTATCTATTTCGAAACGGACGAACATTCCTCCGTGCTGGCTAGGCGCGTGCAAGCCGACGGAGTTATTGTCCGTCCGCTGGTTGCCTGGGGTATTCCCAATGGAGTGCGCGTTACGATAGGCACGCCCGAAGAGAATGAACTGTTCTTACGCGCACTGAAAAAGACCGTAGGTCAGACGGTTGCGCCGTAAGCACTGTCGCCAGGGTTCTTCGTTATTATAGGAGTCACTCGCTTCGCGCGGGACTTCGGAAAAGCCAATGGCCACTGCTTCCACCCTCACCGCAGCCACCACTTTCGGACGGCGTAATATTCTGGCGAGATCAGGCATGGTGCTGGTCGCCATTTTTGTGGTGCTGGCGTTATTTGCGCCCTGGATTGCCCCGCAAGAGCCTGCTGCAATTGATTTGCCTTCCCGCCTGCAGCTTCCCGGCACGGCGCACTGGCTGGGGACCGACGAACTTGGCCGCGACATTCTCTCGCGCGTGATCTATGGCGCGCGCATCTCTATGCTCGTGGGATGCTGCGTAGTGGGCGGTTCCCTGCTGCTGGGACTGGTGTTCGGTTCCATCGCGGGATACTACGGCGGCTACGCCGACAAGTTTTTCAACATTGTAGTAATGAATGCCTTCCTGTCTTTTCCCGGCATTCTTCTGGCGATTGCGTTCGTTGCGTTTCTGGGCCCGGGCATTTTCAATCTGATTCTGGCGCTCTGCATTGGCGGATGGGTCGGGTACGCACGCCTGGTGCGCGGCCAGGTGCTGGCGGTAAAAGAAAAAGAATTTGTGGAAGCTGCGCGCGCTTTAGGCGCCAGCGATTGGCGCATTGTAACGCGTCACATTCTTCCCAACATCATCCAGCCGGTGATCGTGCAGGCGGCGATCGGCATGGCCGGGGCGGTCCTGGCGGAAGCCACCATGAGCTTTTTGGGACTGGGCGTCCCGCCGCCTACGGCAAGCTGGGGATCCATGCTCAATGATGGCCGCGCACACCTCTTTGACGCTCCACATCTTGTGCTCTTCCCCGCAGCGGCGGTGATGCTGGCCGTGCTGTCGTTCAATTTCATCGGCGACGCCCTTCGCGACTACATGGACCCGCGTTCCCGAATGGAAGCGGGACTGTGAATGCTGGTCGGCGTGATCTCCGATACTCATGGCCTGCTCCGCCCGGAGGCGATTGCAGCGTTGCGCGGCGCGGAGCATATTCTTCATGCCGGGGACATTGGTTCACCCGAAATCATTCCAGCTCTCAAAACAATCGCGCCGGTCACCGCCATTCGCGGCAATGTTGATCGCGAACCATGGACGCAGAAGTTTCCCGACACTGAAGTCGCGCAGGTCGCGGGCCTGCATATCTACATGATCCATGACCTGAACGCCCTGGACCTCGACCCCAAGGCCTCGGGGTTCGCGGCAGTGATCAACGGCCACACGCACCAATCCCGGCAGGAGACAAAGAACGGAGTGCTGTACTTCAATCCGGGCAGCGCAGGACCAAAACGCTTCAATCTGCCCGTCAGTATTGGTTTCCTGGAGATTGCAGACGGAAAACTGAGCGCCAGGACTCTTGTGCTCTGATGCACTCGCAGCTACTTGGCCCAATAGTTGCTTCTCGCCAGGACCGACGCATCCGTGATGTCTTTCAGCCGCACGCGAATCTCATGCAGTCCCACATGCGGGTCCCTGGGCACAAAGCTCAACAAGTAGCGGTTATGGATGTGGTTGGCAAAATCCACCATGTGAAATTCGAAGCCGTGGTGCGATTTGAACAGTTCGTACTCGCCTCCCGTGAGCCGGACAATCTCCCTGGGAGCATTTTTGCGCATGGCTTGTATAGCCATCACCGTCAGCTTGGTCGCGGCTTCGCCCAGATCAACGGACTCGCCCTTACGCTCGAGCTTGCCGCGCAAGTCGTCCAGTACGTTGGAGGTGGTCGGCGAGAACGCCAGCGCATAGACAGCCACGCTGCTGTTGCTGATCAGAGTGACCACATCGTCCACGGCTGCGATGCTGCCGTGGTCGCGGGTTTCGCTGATGAGCAGGAGCACACGCTGGCGGTCTTTTGGTACCTGGTTGAGGAGTCCCGCGGAAAAACTCACCGCGTCGTAGATTGCCGCGCCTCCGTCTCCGGAGCGCAGCGCCTTTAGGTCATTGTGAATCAGCGCCGCGTTGGAGGTGAAATCGCGCAGCAGGCTGACCTGGCTGTCAAACACGACGATGGCCGCCTCGGACTGGTTCTGGCCCAGCACCAGGTCCAACATGGTGCTCAGTGTGCGGATCCGGTCGAATTCCGCAGACGCCGTGCGGCCATTTTGAATGGCGATCACCAGCGACACCGGCTCGGCTGCGGCGGCTTCGTCCATGTGTACTGTCTGCTCGACGCCATCATCCTCAATGACGAAATCGTTGGCTTGCAGCCCGTAGACGATCCCGCCTTTGCCATCTTTGACCAGCGCGGGCACGAGCACCACATTTGATTCCGCCCGGAGGGTTTGAGGTTGATCGCGACTTGGCTGCTGCTCAGGAGTTGTTTCCTGAGCCGCCAGCGCGGCGCAGAGAGAAAACAGGAACAAAGGAAGACTGGTTTTCCTCAGGACCATAGGTATGAGAACGTAAAATCGGTAAATCCTTGCAGAGTCTGTTGTCATGCTTGCGCGAGTTACTGCCGTATCCTTTACTGCCGTATCCTGGGGTTGGCCAGCGAATACAGCAGGTCTGTCAGGAAATTCACAGCCACATACGTCAGGCCTATGGTCAAGATGCAGCCCTGGACCAGGTAGTAATCGCGACTGCTGATCGCCTGAATGGTCAAGCGCCCAATGCCCGGCCAGGAGAAGATTGTTTCGGTCACAATGGCGCCGGCCAGCAGAGCGCCGAATTGCAGTCCCGCGACCGTCAACACCGGAACCAGCGCATTGCGCAGTGCGTGTTTGTACACCACCGCATTTTCGGAAAGACCCTTGGCGCGCGCCGTGCGGATGTAATCCTGACCTAGCTCTTCGAGCATTGAGGTCCGCACCATGCGGGTGAGGATCGCCGCCAGCGAGCCGCCCAGCGTGATCGCCGGCAGCACCAGATGTGCCAGTGCCTGCGCCGGATGGGTCCACTTCTCCGCTCCCGACACCGGCAGCAAGGCCAGATAAATCGCGAAAAGCAAAATCAGAATTGGTCCCAGCGCGAAGTTAGGAAAAGACAGACCCAACAGGCTCACAAAGCTGAGCACGCGGTCGTCCCAGCGGTTGCGCCGGCGTGCCGACCGGACGCCGGCCGGAACAGACAAGAGCAGTGCCACGATCATCGCGGCAACGGTCAACTGCAAGGTCTCCGGATATCGTTCCGCGATGATCTTCCCGACCGGCTGGCCGAACCGCACCGAACGCCCCAGGTCCAGGCGCAGCACGCCCTTCCAATAATTCAGGTACTGCCGTCCCAGAGGAACGTCCAGGCCGAACGCGTGGCGCGCGGCTTGTAGGTCGCTGCTGGCTGCGCCTTCACCCAGCATCTGCTGTATGGGATCACCGGGAACCAGGTGAATCAGCAGAAACACGACCGACACCACCAGCCAGAGCACCGGTATGGTATAGAGCAGGCGGGCACCGATGTAGCGCAGCATCAGCTCGCTCGTCCCGCGGGCGTGGGTTGCGGGATATCTTCGACCTTCACGCGCGCAATGCGGCGGCCTTCCATTTGCATTACGGTAAAGCGACGGCCTTCGAATTCAAACGACTCTCCACCCATGGGGATTTTTCCCAATTGGGCCATCACAAAGCCGGCCAGCGTCTCAAATCCCTGCTCGCGGGGCAACTCGACGTCATACTGCACTTCAAGGTCGCGAACGCTGGCTGTGCCATCCAGCACCACCGCCCCAGAATCCAGCGGAATCACTGGCCGTTGCGCGACGTCAAATTCATCTTCCAACTCGCCTACAAGCTGCTCGAGAACGTCTTCTACCGTTACCAGGCCAGTGGTGGAACCGAATTCGTCCACCACGATCGCCAGGTGCCGTTTGCGACTTTGGAACTCCGCCAGCAGATCAGTAGCCGACTTGGACTCCGGCACAAACAGGACCTCGCGCATGAGATGTCGGACCTTCAAGCCCGAGGGCGCCATCCCCACCGTAGCTTCCTCAACCAGCCGCATGTGCATGACGCGCGAGAGGTCCTTGGAGTACAGCAATCCTATGATGTTCTCCTTGCCCTTCTGCGGATCATAGACGGGAACCCGTGAGTGCTGCTCTTCCACAACCTTGGCCATGGCCTCTTCCAGGGGCAAGTCGGCGGACAGCGAAAAAATGCTGTGCCGCGGCACCATGATTTCACGGACTGTAAGGTTCCCCAGTTCCAGAGCGTTGTGGACCATTTCCTCCTGCGTTTCCGGGAGGAGGCCTACGCGGCGGCTCGCGGTGACGATCAGTTTTAACTCCTCCGGCGAATGGACGCCGCCTTCCCGCATGGGCCGCAAGCTAAACCCCCGCAGCACCACATTGGCGGACTTGCTCATAAGCCGCAGAAACGGGCGGGACAGTGTGATAAAGAGGTCCATGGGTCCGGCGACCGTCAAGGCCACGCGTTCGGCCCTTTGCAGCGCCAGCGACTTGGGCACCAGTTCGCCCAGAAGCACGTGCATGTAAGTGATCATCATGAACGCCAGGGTAGCGGCAATGCCGTGCGCATAGACCCGGGCATAGGGAACCCCTTGCATCCCGGGTAGAAAAATCGCCGCCAGGGTGCCTTCACCGACCCAGCCCAACGCCAGACTGGCCAGAGTCACGCCCAGTTGGACCGCCGGCAGGAATTCATCCAGCCGTTGCTGGAGCCTTTGCACAACGCGCGCTCCAATGCGGCGCTGTTCGATCAATTGATGGATGCGTGTGTCCCGGACGCTGACCATGGCAAACTCGGCCGCGACAAAAAAGGCGTTTGCCGCGACCAGCAACACCACCAGGATGATGCGGAGCAGGACCAGCGTAACCATGGTGTCCAATTATTACACGGGCTTGGCGGCGTCTTTACCGCCTGAACTGAGAGCTTTTTCTCACTTTAGCTACCTTTTTTCATAGATCAAGGTCTAATCTGGAGTGTCGGGGTGCGGTATCTAATATTCCTGGAACCTCTTCATTCTTTTCGACGTATTCACCTCTGGAACCCGGCATAAGGAGCAACGGCGTGGCGAACGGCAAAAGCAAGAAAAAGCGCTGGTTTTACATCGGCGGGGCGGTGGTGGTGGTTATCGTCCTGTCCCTTGGAGTCATGGCCTTCACGCGCGGAAGCAACAAGATTGATCCTTCAAAGCTGGCGAAGGTGGAAAAAGGCGACCTGGCCAAGAGCGTGGTGGCTACCGGCAAGATTGAGCCCATTACCAAAGTTGAAGTAAAGTCCAAAGCCAGCGGGATCGTGCAAAAGCTCCTGGTGGACTACGGCCAGAACGTAACCAAGGGGCAGGTGCTTGCCGAACTGGACAAAGAAGAAATCAACGCCCAGGTGAACCAGCAAAGGGCCTCGTTGGAAGCGGCGGAAGCGGCAGCGCGGGCCGCGGAAGCCGATCTGGGGCACGCCAAGGTTGACGCTGAAGGGCCCGACGTCCCGCTGTTGAAACGGGCTTACGAGCGCGCCCAGCAGATGGCTAAAGAGGGCGTGGTTTCCGCATCGGCCCTGGAAGACGCGGAGAAAAATTACGAACTGGCATTGAACAAGCAGCAGTTGGGCAAGGCCAACGAAGTCACCGCGCGGGCCAAGCTGAAGCAGGCCCAGGCACAGGTATCGCAGGTAAAAGCCCAACTGGAGCAGGCGGAGCAGCAGCAACGCTACGCCACCATCGTTTCTCCGATTGACGGCATCGTCCTTTCGCGCGACGTCGAGGTAGGGACTGCGGTCAGCTCGATTCTGGTCCTGGGTTCGTCCGCCACGCTGGTGATGACTCTGGGCGACACGCGCGAGGTCTACGTCCAGGGCAAGGTGGACGAAACCGATATCAGCAAGGTTTATATGGGCCAGGCCGCGCGCATCAAGGTGGAATCCTACAAAGACCGTACGTTCAACGGCAAAGTCACCAAGATTTCGCCCATGGGCGTGGAGAAAGACAACGTCACTACTTTTGAAGTGCGGGTTTCGATTGACAACTCCAAAGGCGAGTTGAAGGCCATGATGACCGCCAACGCGGAAATCATCCTGGACGAACACAAAGGCGTGCTGATCATCCCCGAAGGCTCCATCATTTATGACAAAGACCGCAACGCATCCGTGGAAGTGGCCGACGCCAAGGCCAAAGACGGAAAAAAGAAAGTAGCGGTCAAGCTGGGGATCTCCAACGGGTCTAAAACGGAGCTTGTTTCCGGCTTAACGGAAGGCCAGCAGGTCGTTCTGCAGTAAGTCCCGCGAAATAACAGCGAGGAGAAAACAAAATGAGAACAGCAAGAATCCTTGGCCCGCTTGTATTTGTGTTAGGCGTTGCCGTGTTACAGGCCAACGCGGCTGAAACCGGCGGCTTTGATCGCAATCTGAAGGTCTCAGGCCCGGTGACCGTTGAAGTGACTTCAGGCTCCGGCAACATCACGGTGCATACCGGCGGAAACAGCGACGTACACGTTGTGGCGAAAATCCGCGCGCGCGATGTCTGGTTCGGACCCAGCGCGGCGGAAAAAATTCGACGAATTGAAAAGGACCCGCCGGTGGAACAGTTTGGCAGCACCATCCGCATTGGCCGGATTGAAGAACGCGAGCTTCAGCAAAACGTCTCCATTGATTACGACGTCACCGTTCCCGCCCAGACCAAACTCAACTCCTCGACCGGGTCCGGCGACCAGTCCATCAGCGGAGTGCAGCTTCCGCTGACTGCGAAGACGGGTTCGGGAAGCATCACGGTTGAGAATATCGGCGCCGATACTCGTATCCGCTCCGGCTCCGGTGATTTGAAAGTCAACTCGGTGAAAGGCACAGTGGACGCGGAAACCGGCAGCGGCAGTATTCGCGGCCACGGCATTGCGGGCGAAGTCATCGCCAACACCGGCAGCGGCAACGTCGAGATCGAACAGGTTGCTTCCGGAAGCGCCAGGGTCGGGACCGGATCGGGAAGCGTGAAACTGCGGGGAATCAAGGGCGGACTCAAGGTTGAAACCGGCAGCGGCGACATCCGAGCGGAAGGCGAGCCCACCGCCGATTGGCGTGTCGGAACGGGCTCTGGCGCCATTGATCTGAAAGTTCCCGCACAAGCTTCGTTCAATCTTGATGCTCGGACATCTTCCGGCAGACTGACCGTAAATCACCCGGTCACCATGCAAGGATCCATGTCCAAGAGCCACATCCAGGGCAAGGTGGGCAACGGCGGTGTGCTTCTCGACGTCCACACCGGGTCGGGCAACATCCAAATAGACTAGCCTCGGCATTCCAAGCCTCACAGCACACGCAGCAGCCTGACACAGATCAGGCTGCATTTTCATCCGGCGCTTGTGTGACAAGTACTCGATTATTGGAAAATGATGTAAACTCTGCCTTTTCAGAGAACCCATCCCTATGCGCATACATCGTTGTGGAAAACTGCCTTTCGCCCTTATTCTGCTCATCATCGCCGCATTCTTTCTAATTTCTTCATGTGTCAACGCACAGGAAATCAGCCCGGGTCTGTATTCCGGGTTGCGTTGGAGATTAATCGGCCCGTTTCGCGCCGGACGCGTCACCTGCGTCGCGGGCGTGCCTGAACAGCCGAGCGTCTACTACTTCGGCACGCCGGGTGGAGGCGTATGGAAGACAACAGACGGCGGCCAGGTCTGGGAGCCGATTTTCGATCAAGCACGAGTCGCTTCCATCGGCGCCATTGCGGTGGCGCCCTCGAATCCGAATATCGTCTACGTTGCCACCGGCGAGCAGACACAGGGCAACGGAGTCTACAAGTCCACGGACGCGGGCGCGACTTGGGCTAACATCGGCTTGAACGAGACGCATGTCATTACCTCCATCTACGTTGACCCACGCGATCCTGACGTTGTGCTGGTGGCGGCTGCCGGCGATTTCGCTTCCGCCGACCACCGCGGCGTGTTCAAGACCACCGACGGCGGCAAAACGTGGCAGAAAACTCTCTTCAAAAACAACGACACTCGAGTCATGGACATGAACGTGGGTCCTGATACGCCGAAAGTCGTTTACGCCACGTTCTGGCGCGCACCGAGCGGTCCTCCCACTCCTGGGTCGCCATCGCCACAACGAGAACAGGACGCCGCCATCTACAAATCGCTGGACGAAGGTTCCACCTGGACGCCCGTTGGCGGAGAGGGACTGCCGGACGGCCCGATGGGACGTGTGGGCGTGGCCGTGGTCCCAGGTACTGATGGAAGTGGCGTATTGGCCATCGCCAACCAGGGCGTTTTTCGCTCCGACGACGGCGGCGCAACCTGGACCCGCGCCACGACCGATCCTCGTATCGTGGGCAACAGTTATTTCGCCCGGATCTTTGTTGATCCGCGGAACGCTCGCGTCGTCTACGTGGCGCAGACTTCCATGTATCGCTCGACCGACGGTGGCCGCACCTTTGAAGCTTTTGCCGGAGCGCCCAGTGGCGACGACTACCACGTCGTGTGGACCAATCCGCTCAACACGCAACACATGATCATGGGCGTGGACCAGGGTGCGGTCGTCAGCGTGGACGGCGGAAAGACCTGGAGCAACTGGTACAACCAGCCGACCGGACAGTTCTATCACGTCATTACCGACAATCATTTTCCCTACTTCGTTTACGGCGCGCAACAAGACAGCGGCACGGCGGCCGTCGCCAGCCGCAGCGATTATGGCGAAATCACCGAGCGCGACTGGGCGCCCACCGGCGGATTCGAGTTTGCTTACATCGCGCCCGATCCGCTGCATGCCAACTACGTGTATATCGGCGGATGGTACGGCAGCATCCTGCGTTACGACAAAATCACCGGGCAAGTGGTGCACCTTTTCGTCCGTTCGCCCAAATACCGGACCGCCGGATTGGCGCCGCTGGTGTTTTCGCCGCAAGACCCTCATGTTCTCTATGTTGGCGCGCAGTACGTGATGAAAACCACCGATGGCGGACTCACCTGGCAGGAAATCAGTCCGGACCTTACCCTGAAGACAGAACCGCAACCAACAGCGGGCGCAACCGCGCCGCCAAGCGGACCTCCAAGCGTGATTGCAACCCTGGCCGTCTCGGCGGTCAAGGCCGGTGAGATTTGGGCCGGCACCAACAACGGCTTGATCCAAGTCACCCGCGACGGAAAAACCTGGAAGAACGTCACTCCTTCCGCGTTGCCGCCGCGGACCGGCGTCAAGACTCTTGAGGCTTCGAGTCACGATCCGGCCAAAGCATACGCGGTGCTTTCCCGGCCGCAAGACCTGCATCCGCTGATCTATAGGACGCGCGACTTCGGACAATCCTGGCAACCGATCTCCATTGGCCTGCCGGACACCGCCAGCGCCAACGTCGTACGCGAAGATCCCGCCAGGAAAGGCCTTCTGTACGCCGGTACGGGCAACGCCATCTATGTCTCCTTCGATGACGGCGACCACTGGCAGAGCTTGCAGTTGAACTTGCCTGCCGCAACGATCACTGACTTGACCGTCCATGGAGACGATCTTGTCGCCTCCACGTACGGCCGAGCGATGTGGATTCTTGACGACGTCAATCCGCTGCGCCAGATTGAAAACGAAACAGCGCAGCAAGACGTGCATTTCTTTGTTCCTCAAGCGGCGGTGCGCGTCCGCTGGGACATGAACCAGGACACGCCGTTGCCTCTTGAAACGCCAGCAGGTAAGAACCCTCCTGATGGCGCGATCCTTGATTACTATTTGAAGTCTCCAGCAGTCAGTGATCTCAAACTAGCCATTTATGACGCGCAGAACAACCTGGTACGCGAGTATTCCAGCGTCGCGCCACCGCCGGACAATACGCCGGCCAACGTCCCCAGCTATTGGTTCGCTCCGCCGGCGGTGCTGCCGAAAGCGTCCGGACTAAATCGTTTTGCATGGGACCTGCGCTATCCTCCTCCCAAAACGATGCCTTACAGCTATTACGGCAATCTGCTGGACTACATCGAGTACACGCTGGCCGATCATGCGATTCCCGGAGAGACTCCCAGAGTGCAGCCACCCGGGCCGCTGGTTGTTCCCGGAAAATATTCCGCAGTGCTGACCGTTGACGGCAAGACGTATCGCCAGGAACTCACCGTGGTGCTCGATCCACGCGTTCACGTGCAGGCGGACGACCTGGTCCGGCAATTGGAAGCAGCGAATAGCATCTCCGCGCAGATGGCCGCTACTTCTGACGGTTACACCGTGGTGGCAACGCTGCGGGCCGCGCTTGCCGACCGCCGCAATTCCCTGGCCGGTAAGCCCGACGCCAAAGACGCTGCCGATGCAATCAAATCGCTCGACGAAAAAGCAGCGCTCGTACAAAACGGGTCACGCACTGAACCGGGATTCGGTCCGCTGAATCGCGAGCTCGCGCGCCTGGCCGTGATGATTGAAAGCGGTGACGCGCGTCCGGCCGCTCCCTTACAGGAGAGCGTGAACGAATACTGCGGCCAGCTCGCAAAACGGCTGGCCTTGTGGCGCGAAAGCAGCAAGGACATAGCAACATTGAACACTCTTTTGCAAAAATACAGTCTGGCGCCACTACCGGTTGCGCAGAATATTCCGGCCGGTCCGGCGTGCAAGTAGCACAACATGTAGACACCGATTACGGTGCCAGACACGGTCGTAAGCTTGACTTCAGATGGGGCCTATTCTAACGTGGGCTCATCACTGGAGATCCCTTACTTCTTGATGATTTCGGAACCAACTGAGTCGCGGCTTGCTGCGTCCCGTTTGCGGAGGAGTTTCTGCGCCTCGTTCGCCTGCAAGGCGGGCGCCTGCTTCCTCCTTTTGCTGACCGGCAGCCTTCCTCTGCAGGCAAAAGAGACGGCGCTGACCGCGATTGCGCTGTTTGACGGTCCCAGTGGTCCGGCATACGTCCAGATCACCAGCGTGCTGCTGAACGGCAAGACCGAGTTGCGCGTTTGCGATGGCGCAGCAACCATCGACAAGCGTGCCTACGACGCTCTGCCTCGGACCACGCTCGCAACCGCTGCGTCGCTGGAACGCAATGCCGACGGAACCCTGATGCTCACTTCCGGAACCGCGAAGCCGGTCTGTGTTGTCCCCAGCAATCTGAAGTTCGACAAGATTGCCAGCTTCACTCCAGCAGAAGCCGCGGAACAAACCGTGCTCCAGGGAACGATTTTGGCTTCGTCCAATCCGCAGGAGGCGGGCGCGCTGCCTCAACTGAAGCCTGGAACCAAGCTGGTCTTTGTTGCCGCACCGGACACCGAGCTTGCCGAGTACCTGCGGGCGCAGCGCGCCAATACCGTCCTTGCCTGGCGCGATTTTCTCTCTCGCTACAGCTCGTCTACACGCGCTCCGGATGCCCGGAATGCCATTGCTTCCCTGCTGACGGCGGCGGCGGAAACGGCCTTCAACAACTATCGCAAGTCCGCGAATGCGCGCGACGTTCAGCACTTGAAGGTGGCGCAACAACGCGCAGAGCAAGCGGTCTTGGCAGTTCCGGCCTATCCGGCAGCGCAAGCGCTGTTGCAACAGGTTCACAGTGAGCTCGAAACACTTTTGCAGGCCGACACCGCCCAGCTTGAGGCGTTCCGCAAAGCACTGGCAAACCACACGCCAGGCTATGGCCACCTGGGTGCGGCGAAGCGCCTGAATGACGAGATCATAGAAGTCAATCCCAAGTTCGCTGCGGCCGTCACGCTGCAAAACGAAATCTGGCAAGAAACGCGCAAGCTCGATATCGCGCTGCAGGCCGCGGACGGCCTGGTCGCGGCGCAGCGTTTTGATGACGCGCTCAAGGCCGTGTCCGCATACCTTCCCTTCGCGACAGAAGCGCCACGGATTGAAGCCATCCAGACTGCCGCATACAACGACCATTTCAAGCATGGACAAGAGTTGAGCGACAAACGCGACTGGGAACATGCCGTCACGGAATTTCGCGCCGCGGTAGACATCCGCACCTCCAGCACGGAAGCCGCGGCCGCGCTCAAGAACGCCGAAACCGAACTGGCCACAACGCACAATCGTGTCCTGGCCTCGCAAGCCCTGGAACAAAGCCGGAGCTACGCGGAGGGCAAGCAGTTCGTTGAAGCTTACGAAGTGCTGGCGAGCCTGCCGGACGGCCCGCGATCTCAAGTCAGCGAGCAGATGGCCGCGCTGGCGAAGGATTACACTCTGGCCGCATCCAGACGCGCGCAGAAGCTGCAGGAAGTCCACGTTCCCATTCGCGGAAAAGCCGATGAGGATGCGGTCCGCCAGGCATACGACCTGCTGTCGCGTGCCAGCGCCTTGAACGGCGACCCGGCGATGAAACTGCGGCTTGACCTCCTCTCAGACAAAATCAGCGTTTACTACATTGACGTTGCGCGGCGCTACCTGGAAAAGCCACTCGGCTCCGGCGTTGGCCTCGGCTGGCTGTACCTGGCCGAAGCGCAACGCTACCGGCCGGATTCCGACGCGGTGAAAGACCAAATCGCAAAGTACGCGCCTGCGTACCAGCTCCGCGGGCGGCTCTCCGTCGGAATTCTGCTGCGCGACCAGACTTCCCGGCTCACCAGCGCTGGATTCGCCGATCAGCTCGCCGACGCCATCGCATCCGGACTTGAGACTTCCGGCCTTGCGGTGAAGGCCGTGCGTCTGGCCAACGACAACTCGCCTGCCCTGCAGCCCGGTTTCCTGCTGACCGGCGAGATCCTTCAGCACCGCGTCGTGAAGAACGAGGGCCTGGAAACTCTGGCCTCCAAGTACCGCGTGGGCACGCGCGAAGTCAAGAACGAAGCGTGGATCAAGATCAATCATGACTATGAAACGGCGCAGCAGGCGCTGACCGGCGCCCAACATGCGCTTGCCGACCTGCAGGCAAAAAACAAGAAGAAAGAAATTCCCGCCGCCAGTGACGCCGTGGAAGCGGCAAAAAAACAAGCGGACGGCCTGCGCAAGCAACTCGATTCCACGGACCAGACGCGTCCGGAAAACGTAATTGAGTCTTACAACTACACGCGCAAGACGCTGGACCTGACCGCGATCGTCGAGTTGGCATTCCGCCTTGCCGATCCGGCCGGAAACATCGTGGAAGCCGCAACACCGGTCAAGCAGGAAAATCACAAGACGTTCATTCTTCTCGAAAACGTCAAGCCCGAAGACACGGAAGGTGTCAAAGCGCAGAACGCCCCGCCGGACGAACAGCAGTTCCTGGTAGACCAGGAAGTCCAGGCGCGGGATGCGTTGATCAAGGCCGTCCGCGAGAAGGTCTCGCACTTGCCGGCAAAGATCCTTCAGGACGCCCGGGCGCGGGCGCAGAGCGATCCGGAAGCCGCGGCCGCGCAGTACATCCTCTACCTCAACGCCACGCCGGACACGCCATCACCGGAACGCGATGAAGCCGCGAGGTTCCTGCACGATCATTTCAACCTGACGCTGACGCGAGCTTCGAAATAGTCCCCCGCTACTGGCCGGCGGTAACCACGCCGATGGCGAAACCGTCATAGCCTTTGGTGCCGACCGTCTGGAACACCGTGGAACTCACCCGCGGATCAGCCGCCAGCAATTCGTTGAACCGCCGTACGCCCTGAACATCGGGATCTATACTCGCGGCGTTCGCCACTTCGCCCTGGCGCACCACGTTGTCGGCGATGATCAGGCTGCCGCGCCGCGAAAGCTTCAATGCCCATTCCAGGTAGGCTGGATAGCCCGCCTTGTCCGCGTCAATAAAGATCACATCAAACGGGCCGCGCCCTTCCTTCTCCAGTTGCGTCAGCGTATCCACTGCGCGCCCGAGCCGGACCGTCACAACATTGCTCAGGCCGGCGCGCGCAATATTAGCGAGCGCGATCTCGGCATGTTTCGGGTCCGCTTCCAGCGTGATCAACTCGCCATCGGCAGGCAGCGCCCGCGCGAGCCAGATCGTGCTGTAGCCGCCCAGTGTCCCGATCTCCAGGATCTTGCGCGCGCCCTGGATTCGGGCCAGCAGGTGCAAAAGCTTACCTTGGTTCGGCGAAACGCTGATTGCCGGCAGTCCCGCCGCGGTGCTCGCTGCCAGCGCCGCATCCAGCGCGGGATCGTCGGGCAAGAAAAGGTCGGCGATGTATTGGTCTACAGCGGTCCATTGTTCTTGCATTCATGAATCCAGTTTTTTATTTTGGCTGCCCCCCAGGGATTCGAACCCCGATATGCTGATCCAGAGTCAGCTGTCCTACCATTGAACGAGGGGGCAGTAGTGCGGCGGGCCCAGTCAAAAACCCTGATTTACTGATTCTAAGCCGCTCGCCGAAGCAGCGTCAATTCGGTCTTAAGTTATCAAAGAACGGTTGTGAAAGGACCTTCACTCCGCAATTCCCTCGACGCTTCTCCATTGCACGGTCGTGGTTTCCGCCAGTGGATAGTTCAACTTCTTCCAGCCGTGAAATCCGCCGGCCAGCGGACGCACGCGCAACACTCCCAGCGTCTGTAACTGTTGTGCCACCCGGGCACTGGTTGCCTCGCTCGGTCACGTACAGTAGAGGACAATGTCTCTTCCTTTCGGCAAACGGTCAGCATGCGCCGTCACCTCTTCCGGCAACATACGGATGGCGCCGGGAATGACCCGGGGATCGGTCACCGAATCCAGCGCGTGGCGCAGGTCGACGATCACTACTTCCTGGCCGTTTTGGATCATATCCCGCAACTCCTCCGGCTCGATCCTCGCTTTATCGAGCTGCTGCAGGAAACGCCGCTTGCGCAGGTACTTGAAGCCGACGTTTCCGGCCGCAAACACCACCAACATCTCCAGGACGGCGGGGGTGATCGCGATCACGGCGCCCGCGGTGTGCGTTTCTTTGACCGGTACGTAGCCCAGCGCCATGAGAACGACAATCCACAAAAACGATCCCAGCGTATTGGCAAACAGGAACCGCTCCCGTTCGATCCGCACCAGGCCGGCGACGGCGGGCACAACGTGCGAAACTCCCGGAAGCCATTTTGAAAGCAGCAGCGTGCGCATGCTGCCTTTTTCAAAAAGCCCTTTGGAACGCCGCACGCAGCCTTGCGGCTCCAGGGAAATCCGGCACAGCGTGGAAAGAATAGAATCTCCACGCAGGCGTCCCATTTCAAACCACACGCCGTCGCCGATCACGCAGGCCACCAGCGCGACCCACACGGCGGCGTCAAAGCGCACGTCGCCGGTGGCCGCCAGCGCGCCGGCCGCAATCAGAACCGGCGACAGCAACAAGGGAATGCCAATACGCTCCGACAGTCCGGCAACAAAGAGCGCCAGGTACGGATGAGCTGACAGCGTGTGCAAGATCGCTTTCATGATTCTGAGTTTAGCATCGCACCGGCGCTCCGAACATTCGCGCCCGTTTGCTCCGCGTTGCATTAGTCTTTAATCTGTAATCTGTAATTCTGGAAGCACGGAGGCCAGCGTGTTGAATCTCCTTTCCGCCATTGCGGGCGCAGTGTTGATCCTGGTCGTGCTGTGGGAAGCTTTTGAAACCATTGTGCTTCCCCGCCGGGTCACGCGGCAGGTCCGCCTGACTCGCTACTTCTACCGGTTTAGCTGGCTGGCGTGGTCCGCGCTGGTCTGCCTGCGCAAGGGCCGGAAAAGACAGGACGCCCTGTTCAGCTTCTACGGTCCCCTTTCCCTGCTCCTTCTGATGGCCTGCTGGGCCGCGGCGCTGGTCCTCGGATTCGGGATGGTCCACTACGGGACCAACAGCCAATTTTCGGGGACGCTGCTTCCCAATCGCTTCGGCAACGATCTTTATATGAGCGGGACCACGTTTTTCACGCTCGGCCTGGGTGACATCACGCCGGCCACGGCACTGGCCCGGGCCATCACCGTTCTGGAAGCGGGCATCGGATTCGGTTTCCTGGCCCTGCTTATCGGCTACCTGCCGGTGATGTACCAGTCGTTCTCGCGGCGTGAAGTCACCATTTCCCTGCTCGACGCCCGCGCCGGCACTCCGCCCACCGCGTTTGAGCTGCTGCGCCGCCACGCCGAGCCCGGCGGTCTGGACGCGCTCACCCAGGTCTTCCACGACTGGGAACGCTGGGCCGCCGATCTCATGGAAAGCCATCTTTCCTATCCCGTCCTGGCCTATTTCCGGTCCCAGCATGACAACCAGTCCTGGCTCGGATCGCTGACCGCCATCCTGGACTCCTGCGCGCTGGCCATGGTGGGCCTGGAAGGCATGTGCCAGTATCAGGCAAGGATGACCTTCGCCATCGCTCGCCATGCCATGGTGGACCTGAGCCAGGTCTTCAGTGCCACACCTGGATCACAAGTCCCTCCGACGCGCCTGTCCCCGGAAGAGTTGGCGGAAATGCGGCAACGCCTCCAGGAAATAGGACTACGTCTCAATGACGGCGCCGCAGCCGGCGCAAAGCTGGAAGAACTCCGCCGTCTTTATGAACCTTTTGCCGCGTCCCTGGCCGACTACCTGAAGCTGGAACTGCCTCCCTGGATCAAACGCGACCCGGCAAAAGACAACTGGCAAACCACAGCATGGAGGCCTGCACCCACAGAGGCGTGCGCCGCCAAAGTGCCGGAACACCACTTCTGACCAGAATCGCCGTGATCGCCGTCATCGCACGTGATCGCCGTGATCGGAAACCCAAAGCCTGCTCGCCAAGAACCAGTATCTGCAGGACTCAGAGGATTCGGCCCCTCCGATCACGGCGATGACGGCGATCACGCGCGATCACGGCGATTTTCTAATTCCCTGCTAACAGGGAAAAAAACAGGGGAGAACGCGAGCGCTTGGATACTCCAGACATGCAAAACCTCGATTCCACGGGCCTTTCGTGAACCTTTTTCCCAGACGGAGTCGATTCGGAACAGGGGAGTAACAGGGGAGGAACAGGGGAAGAACAGGGGAGGAACAGGGGGCATCGCCGTGATCGCCGTCATCGCCGTGATCGGGGAAACAAAACCTTCCTGCCCCCACCTTCCCGGCTTGCCGCGAGGAGCGCCGTGGGTGCTGAGAGCTTTTTGCTCCGTCCGGCTAATGGCTAGCAGCCAGCGGCTAAGCACTTTAAATTCTCAAAGATCATTCCGCAGGCCGCCTGGGCGACCGGTTTCTTATGTGTGGTCGACCTCTGTGCCGCTCTGTGTCCTCAGTGGTAAAGGGTGCTGGATTTCCGATGACGGCGATGACGGCGATCACGCGCGATCCCGGCGATCTGCCCTAGGTTTTCAAAGATCGTTCCACGGTCCGCCTGGGCGGGGCCGGCTGTTGGGTTTCTCTGCTAATTGCCATTTGCTAACTGCTAATTGCTCCCAATGCGGCGCGCATGGTACCGCGAAGTTCAAGCGAAAGTCAATGGGAGAATTGGGTTTGTTTTCAATGGGTTATGGCGAGGCGCGAATTCGCGCTTTTCCGGGTTTAAGCAGTCAGTTATCGCACCATCCGCGGCGAGCCCGCAACCCGGAGCAAGACCGGACAGCCGCAACTCTTGCTTTACGGGCAATCCGGACAGAGCAGGGATCGTGGAAGAGTTGCCGACAAATCGTCCAGAGCCCATCTCAAAACAAGAGGATCAGATAGGCCTCACATACGTATTTGCTGCAAGCTCCTTCAAGATCACTGTGGTGTTGGTTTCTTGTACGCCAGCCCGGGATCGCAGGGTCTCGATGAGTTGTACGAGATCAGACGGGCCCTGGCACGCTATGCGCAAACGAAAATCCAATGCACCCGTGAGAATTGCCGCATTAACAATGCCGGGCAATTTTGTCGCAACCGCCTCGAAGCTTTGCGCGCTTGTTCCTGGGCGCAGTCGCACGTCAATATAGGCTTGCAGAGATAAGCCCAGCTTTGTGTGATCAATCTCCGCGTGAAAGCCACAGATGATATTCGCTGATTGCAGCCGACGAACCCGCTCGGCAGTTGCATTTGGGCTCAAATGGACCTTCGCGCCTAAGTCGCGAAAGCTGAGGCGTCCCTGAGAAATGAGGATACCGATGATTCGGCGGTCAATCTCGTCGATCTCAAGATTTTTCGCTGCTGCCATTTTTGTTCCAAGACCTTTCGCCGCATAAATCACTGAACTGCGGCCTATTTCGCGTTTTCGGCTGGAATTTCATATAAGCACGAAGAATAATACTCCAATGAGGGAATGTACATGACAAACCGCTGCCCTTTCAGTCGCAATCCGCGTTTTGCTGCGGCGAGGACGTGGTTCACCGCGTCTAGTCTCTTGCTAACTTTGACCTGTTTTGGAAACTCACAGGACCAGCCGGATATGAAGGTCAGCGCAGAAACGAAATCCCAGGTAATTTCTGAGGTACTCCAACAACTCAAAAGCAAATATGTATTTCCCGAGACCGCTGCCGAAATGGAAAGGGCTGTTCGGGGCCACGTTGCCGCCGGCGATTACGCGGCAATCACAAGCGCTCGGCAGTTCGCGGAAGGGCTGCAATCAGACTTGCGGGTCGTCAGCAGAGATCAGCATCTTGAGGTTTCGTACAGCAGTGACCCAATTCCGATTCAAGAAGCCAATCAACAGGAAAAGATTGATCCCGAACGCGAGGCACGAATTCGGTATAAGGGCGGCTTAGTCAACTACTGGTTCAAGAATGCTGACGTGCTTCCCGGAAATCTGGGCTATCTGAGGTTTGATGGCTTCTTCCCACTCAAGGACGGCGGACAGGACACGGCAGATGCCGCTATGACCTTCCTACAGCGCACCAGCGCGCTAATCATCGACCTGAGAACGAATCGCGGCGGTGACCCTGCCGTCGGTGAATTGCTTATCGGCTATCTTTTCGACAAGCGGGTGCATTTGGGCGATTTTCTCTCAAGACCCGATAGCTCAAAAACGGAAAATTGGGTCTCGCCACATAGTCTCGGCGCTAGATATGCAGGCGATGTTTATATCCTCGTCAGCAAGGACACGATTTCCGCGGCCGAGGGGTTTGCATATGACCTGCAGAGTGTCCACCGGGCCGTCGTCATTGGTGAACCCACGGCTGGTGCAGCCCACCCGGCTTTCGATTATCGGGTCGGCGAGCATTTCACGTTGACAATTCCAACCACGCGATACGTGAATTCAGTCACGGGGACGGACTGGGAGGGAGCAGGCGTAGTTCCAGACGTAGCAACCTCGAAGGAGCAGGCTTTGGCGGCCGCCGAATTAACTGCGCTCAAGAAACTTGTCAGGGAAAAGCCCGATTATCCGTTTATCGAGGACCGAAAACGAGCCCTGGATGAAGCACAGAAAAGTGTGCTCAAACAGAATTGACCGGATAGCGCTCGAATGACGGGCTAACCGGAATCAAAAAGCTGCTTCCGGATTGCCGACAATTCACCAAGTTGATCAGGTGGCCGCATCTCCAGCTTCGGTTTTGCTCAGGTCTATTTGCCCCGCATCAAGGCGGGGAGCAAGTTGCCTTCGGCTCACCCCCTGGCGTAAACAGGCGATTACGCTCACAAACGAGAAGCGCGATTCCGGCCCGAGTGACGGGCAACCAGATGGTTGCTCGGCTGAACTTTAAAAACAATTAACACGATGTTCACCGTCCCTTTGCAGAGCGGGTGTGTAATTGCTGGTTTGTCTATCCCCAGTAATAGAAAGAAGAAAGAAGGAGATTCCATGCTGCTACAAAAAATGGTGCTACAAAAAATGGTGCAACGAAAAATGGTGCAACGAAAAATCATCGCAATGTTGTTTGCTCTCGGATCACTTTGCCTGTTGGTCGCGACGCCCGCCCGCGCCGAGGGGAACATTAAAAAAGTAAAACACATCATCATCCTGATGCAGGAGAACCACTCATTCGACAATTATTTTGGAGCGCTGGCTTACGCGCCAGGCAGTCCGTATCACAACCCGGACCGCGATGGTGACCGGGACAGAGACGGCAATCGCGGTTGCCGCCGAGGCGACCATCGGTGCGTGGATGGATTGTCGTGCGTGGTGAGCAAGACCGGCGACTTTACCTGCTTCAACTCCAATGTTGACGAAAACAGCCATACCGTCCCGGCTTTCCACGATCCCCGGCGCTGCGTAGGACCGGACCTGGACCACTCCTGGTTCAACACCCACCGGGAAGCCAACTTTTTGGATCCCAACACCACGCTGGATGATTTCCGGGCCGATGGCTTTGTGCGCGTCAACGACCTTACCGAGCAGGTGGATGCAGGCGGCGCTGAAGACTCCACCGAAGACCAGACCATGAACTTCTACAACCAGAACGAAATACCGTTCTACTACGAGCTGGCGCAGAAGTTCGCCATCAATGACCGCTATTTTTCTTCCGTGCTCGGCCCGACGTTTCCCAACCGCTCGTACCTGATGGCCGGCACGTCATTCGGCCATCTCACCACCAGCGACACGTTTCCTCCGGGCACCGGCTACAAACCAATCACCGGAACCATCTTCGACCTGCTTGACGCGAGCCATATCACCTGGGGCGACTACTTCCAGGACTTCCCACAGGCTTTCAGCTTCCGCACCTCGGACCCGCACTACCATCCGCTGACTCTGCTTTTCGCGCAGCTCGCGGGGACGCCGGGCGCGGGCGAACTGCCGCAGGTCATCTTCGTTGATCCGAATTTCGGTGTCTTCGGGCGCAAGTTCGAGAATGACGAACATCCTCCCACCGACATCCAGAGAGGCCAGGCCCATGTTTCACGGGTCATCAATGCTCTGCGCAACAGTTCGGCGTGGCCGGACTCGATCCTGTTCGTGACGTATGACGAACACGGCGGGTCCTACGATCACGTACGGCCGCCGCGCGCCCGCCAGGATGAAGCGTCGAATCCCGACGGAATTTCTCCGGGACAGTGCGCTGATCTCTCGAACGTTCCCGCCAGTCTGCAACCCGGCGGAGGCGCCGAGTGCTCAAAGAACTTCCTGGATCCCAGCAATACCGACACCACAGTGAAAGACGCGGAAGCGCTCTGTCCGTCTCTGGCTGCGGACCCGACGGGGGCTTATCCGCTCAGTTGCGCCAACTTCGACCAGATGGGAATCCGTGTGCCGTTCATTGCGGTTTCACCGTTTTCCAAACAACACTACGTATCGCACACCGCGGGCGACCACACTTCCCTGCTGGCCCTGATTGAAAAACGTTTCCTGACCGTGGCTTCCGGAGACGGCGATGACCAGCAGACCCTGCATTTGACCAAACGTGACGCGCATGCCAGCACGCTCGAAGACATGTTCGACTTTGATCAATCGCCTTCGTTGAATACCACTGTGGGCCAGGCCGCCCCGCCCGCCGTGGACTGTACTCCCAAATAAATGGTTGTGCCCAATGACCAACGGCTGGCAAGCGAACCTGCTTGCCAGCCGTTCGGTCTTGGAGCAGCATTGCTTTAATGATGCCGGTAGCGGCGACCAGCGGCAACGCGGTCGTCCCTACAACAAGCTTCACATTCACCACGCATATTGATTCAGCCTATGCTACGTGGTATACACCGTTGGGCGCACTCAGTCACTGGTTCATCGACGTGAGGGACAAGGGCAAGCGCAGAAAGCCCCTGCTAATTTCGCTCGCGCGCGCAAAACTGACCGGAGGGAAGCTAATTGAAAGGGGAAAACTTGGGAGATCTGTGGAAATGGATGGTTCCGGGCATATTGATTCTGGTCTCGGTAATGTTGCATGCACAAGAGAGCCGAATCATGATACAGGTCATAAACGGGAAAAACGGGACACCGGTCAGAGATAGGCATTTACTAGTGTTTGGAGGAGAGACTCCTGAGGATGTCAGACAACATCAGAACATTTTCAACCTCATCACCGATGCGAACGGACTGGCCTCTTTGGCGGTTCCTTCCACTAAGATTCACTGGATTCAGGTGTCCGTGGATAAGTTGGTTCTCTGTCAGTCTGGGCCAAACCTCAACAGCTTTAGTGTGAACGAAATCATGTCAGCCGGGCTACAGACTCCGAACACCTGTAGTTCACTGACGCGAAAAGACGTGCCTGGAAACTTCATCGTGTTTTCACGATCACCGACTTTCTTTGAAAGAATGCGGTGGTAGCCGAGTGCCCCGCCCTTCCCCGGTTTTTGCCGCCCCTCTGGGTCATGCGCGGGTGCCCTGTCCTTCGCGGTTTTTGCGAAGGGCGGGATATTGCAATTTTGCCGTCAAGGGAGAGACAGACTGATTTGCATCAGGCAATCCAGACTCTTTTTCCAAAGCAAGAGCGGGAATGGATTTCACCAAGTGAAACAACTCAGCGGCACAATGTCCCAAGCGTGTCGAAGGGAATTTCCGAGTGAGGGAGAGGAGCGATGTGGCGGACCGTCATCATCTGCTGCAAGAGGGTCTCGCCGCGCAGGGACGGGAGATCAGGACCAGCGGCATACGCCGGATCGCTTTCCGCTTCCTCGAGCGTAATGAGTTTGAAGCCGCGCTGCGCAAGAAGGTCCAGAAGCTGGGGAAGCATCACGGTTTCAAAACCGCCGATATGCAGCAGCATCACGTGCTTGATTTCGCGGCCGTAGACCAGGTCAGACATTTTCTGTCCCAGCTCCAGAGACTCAGCCGCCCGGCTTAGATAACTTTCCTTCAGCCAGTCGATGGCCGCTTGATTGTGCCGGGCAAGGCATCGCGCGTAAGGATCGTTATAAGCGTAGTCGTCGAAATCCAGAGTGACTTCGGCAACGCGATATCCATGGGCCTTAAGAAAAGCCGCGACCGCATGATGTTTTTCCAGCGTATCGCCGGCGCGCAAATAGGGATAGCGCAACCAGTGCCAGTCATGGTCCTTCATGTACTTGCGCAGCGTTGGCTCGTTGAGGAGTATGTCCTGCTCAAAAGCCTCCGCCGAATTCGCATTCAGGTCCAGGTGAGAATACGTGTGATTGCCCAGCGGAAAACCGGCGGCCCGCCAGATCTTCAAGACACGACCATGGGGATCTTCGTCCAGCTCTTTGGCGTTGACGAACCCGTACACCGCCGGCGCGTGTGCGGCCCGCAGCGCGGCAACAACCTTCCTGGCGATTCCCGCGCGGCCCAGGCCCGGAGGCAGGTCTCCATGGGCCGGCAAATCGTCAAAGGTCAATGCGACTTCCGGACGCGCGCCGGTGACGGCTTCCTGTTGCGCGCATGTTCCATCCGTGGGAGCCGCGAGCAGCAACGCGATCAAAGCAATTGGCCATCGAATGGATTGCACGGACTCCTCCCTACAGGTTCTGCGCGGCTGCAAGCCCGAGTTCGCGATGCAGTCAGGTCCTGGTCTTTGCCGGCGCACTGCCTGCCTTGGAGGCCGCGCTCCCGGGACCCACTTCAAGTCCAAAGTGCGCTGCCGCGTTGCCGTAGCAGACGTTCCTGATCATCGGACCGATCAACTCTTCGTTGTCGGGAAGCAGTCCGGTTTCGACTTCATTGCCGATCAGGTTACAAAGCACGCGGCGGAAGTATTCATGGCGGGGAAAAGACATGAAGGACCGGGAGTCGGTGACCATGCCGACAAAGCGGCTCAGCAGGCCCGTGTTGGAGAGCGCGTTGAGCTGCCATTCGATGCCCTCTTTCTGGTCCAGAAACCACCACGCGCTGCCGAACTGCACCTTTGCCGGGAAGCCGCGATCATGGAAATTCCCCACCATCGTGGCGAACACGTAATTGTCCGAGGGATTGTTGTTATAGATGACGATCCTGGGGAGACTGTCTTCTTCTTCCAGCTTTCCGAGATACGCGGCCAGGCGCTGGGCCTGCGGCCAGTCGCCGATGGTATCGTAGCCGGTGTCTCGCACCTTTGCTCCGGCCACGGGCGAGTTCACGTCACGCAATGCGCCCAGATGCAGTTGCTTGGTCCAGCCCTTCGCGGCGTCAAGGCGGCCGAAGAACAGCATCATGTAACCGGCGAAATGCTCTGACTCATCACCGGTCAGCGGTTTCCGCGCCCGCAACTTGGAGAACAGAGCGCCCGCCTCGGCCTCGGTGCACGAACTGGAATAGCAATGACTGAGCCCGTGATCGGAGAGACGGCAGCCCACCGCGTGAAAATCGTTGTGCCGCTTCGTCAAGGCATCGAGAAAATGCGTGAAGCACAAAATGTCAATGTTGGCGCTGGCGCCCAGCCGGTCCGTCCAACGATTGAATTCGTCTTGATCCGCCGTCTGAATGGCCCGGTCCGGACGGAACGTCGGATAGACTCGCGTTTCCAGTGCGGATGCCGCGATGGCCTGGTGGTGGTCCAGGCTGTCGGCCGGATCGTCCGACGTGCACAGCGCGCGCACGTCAAAGCGCTTGAGTATGCCGTGGACGCTCAGCTCGTCGCTCGCCAGCATGGCATTCGCCCGCTTCCAGATTTCAGGGGCCGAGTTCTCATCCAGCAGGTCTTCGATTCCGAAATAGCGGTTCAGCTCAAGATGGGTCCAGTGATACAGCGGGTTGCGCAGCGTGTAAGGGACGGTGCGCGCCCAGGCCTGAAATTTTTCATAGGGGGCGGCATCGCCGCTGCAGTAGCGTTCCGGCACGCCGTTCGTGCGCATCGCCCGCCATTTGTAGTGGTCGCTTTCCAGCCAGATTTCATAAAGGTCATGAAAGCGCCGGTTGCCGGCGATCTCCCGGGCGGAAAGATGGTTGTGATAGTCCAGCACCGGCTCTTTCTCCGCATAGGTCCGGTAGAGCGTCCGGGCAGTCTTGCTTTGCAGCAAAAAATGTTCGCTGATCAACGACATAAGTGGGCCGTCAGACTCCTCGGTTATTCATTCTAGCCGCTGCGGTCAGGTATTGCCGCCGGCTATAGGGGCGCTCGGCTTCCTGGTTAACCCCCGTGGTCAACGCCGCTGTCCCGTTTCTCCGTCGCGTGGCTTCCCGTTTATTATGCCAATGTGATCAAGATAATCTGCCGCGCTCTCTTATTTGACCTGGATGGAGTACTGGTTGATTCGACACCTGCCGTGGCGCGCGTGTGGAGCAAATGGGCCGCCGAACGCGGCTTTGATCCGAAAGAGACTGTGGCCAGGGCCCACGGCCGGCCCAGCATGATGACCATCCGCGAATTGCTGCCCCACGCGGACCATGAAGCCGAGAATCGAGAAGTGGAAAGACGCGAGATAGAAGACCTGGAAGGTGTAATCGCCGCGCCGGGCGCTAAGGAGTTGCTGGCCACGTTGCCGGCGGAACTCTGGGCGCTGGTCACGTCGTGCACAAGGCCGCTGGCTGAGGTACGGCTGCGGGCTGCGGGTCTGCCAGTGCCCAGGTTCATGGTGACCAGCAGCGACATCGTGAACGGCAAACCGCATCCCGAACCGTACTTGAAAGGCGCCAGACTGGTCGGCTTCCCTCCAAGGCAGTGCATAGTTGTGGAAGACGCACCAGCCGGCATTCAAGCAGGTAAAGCGGCAGGAGCGCGGGTGATTGCCCTCCGTACCACGACCCAAGACCCGGTGCTGAAAGCGGCCGGGCCGGACTGGATCACTGACAGTTGCGCTTCATTTGTCGCCACCGAGGCGTCGCTGGATCATGGGATCAGGTTGACCATCAAGCCTTAAACCGCCCCAAAGACCAGGTGTACGATTCCACCGTCCGGCGCCGGCCGCATCCATTTTTTTATTTTATGTCGGACGCAAATTCCACGTACGACTGTGGTTAAATACCAGTGCTTCAGGCGTTTAAGCCAGGCGGATTCTCAACCCGGGGGGCCGAAACTCGAATCCAGACGTCAAAGGAGAAAAAGAATGAGGAAGACATTTCCGATTCGATTGCTCGTGACGTTGCTGCTGCCGGTCTTCGCACGGGCCCAGGCGTACAGCCCGAAAGACATGAAAGAAATCAAGGCCCTCGCCGCGGCGTCCGCGGAAGCCAAAGTTCAACTTAAAAACAGTCAGGGCGCGGAAATCAAGTTGAAGCCGGAGGAGAAGATGGCGTTCCTGTTCATGGACGCAATCTCCGCCATGGAGACAGATTGCCACTACGCGCTCCACCGGCCGTGTTCTCTGGAAGAACTCGTGAAAGGGTCGCCAGCCACCTCCCCGCAGATTGGGCAGTTGAAGTTCAATCCCTATCTGGACGAAAACTACGAGTACACCGTCACGATTTCCAGCGACGGCTGGGAAGGGCGGGCAAAACCCGCGCACAGCGGGCTGGGAGGCTTGTTCTACGACGGCAAGGACCGATCCATGGCCAGATCGTATTTCAACTCTGCCGGCCCGGCGACGTCCGGAAACACCCCGTTGGGAGACGCGATCGTCTTGGGAACTTTCCGGACGAAGTGAAACGGCAGACTAGACTCGGTCGCGAAAACCAGATGATTCACAGGCCCCTGTTTTCCAGTGGCACTCAGTTCCGCCCGGCTGACTCTCTTTCGTAATCCACCCAGAGAGGACCGCCGGGTCAAGGCTTGGGAGGTGAATGATAATGATGAGGACCAGATTTCTTGCAACCATCCAGACGCGAAGCGTCGTCCTTTTCCGCACTATTGTTTTCTGCGCTGTTGTTTTCGGCGCCGCCAACCTTCAGGCGCAATATCCGCCGCGGTCTACACCCCCTCCCAACCGCGCCCCTGCCGCGCAGCCTCCCGCGGTGCCGCAGATCGGCAACGTCAGTCCCAACGTTCTCGCGCGGGGCGCCCAGACCAATGTTGGCGTCAATGGCCGGAATTTCACCAACTCCATGAGCTTCATGTTGAACTGTGGACGCGGATTTCCCGCTCCCGCCATTGTGGGCGTAAAGGTTTACAACCCGAGCCAGGCGATTGTTGTCATTAATGTTCCGAAAGACGCGGCGGTCACCCAGTGTGCGCTACAACTGGGACAGTCCACAGCCCTGCTGCAGATTCCTGCCCCGGCGCAGACAAATACCCTGCCGCAAAATCCGTCGAATCAGAGACCTTCCGCCATGCCGGGGCAAGTCGGCAACCCTGGAGCCCAACCTGCCGCAGTGCCGCAGATCGGCAACGTCAGTCCCAACGTTCTCGCGCGGGGCGCCCAGACGAACGTCGGCGTCACTGGCCGGAATTTCACCAACAACATGAGCTTTACGTTGAACTGCGGACGTGCGTTCCCCGCTCCGACCATCGTGGGCGCGAGAGTTTACAACCCGGGCCAGGCGATTGTTGTCGTTAATGTGCCGAAAGATGCGGCGGTCACACAGTGCGCGCTACAACTGGGACAGACCACGGCCATGCTGCAGATTCCCGCCCCGGTGCAAACCAATACTCTGCCGCAAAATCAGCCGAACCAGAAACCTTCCGTCACGCCCGGGGCTGTCAGCAACCAGAATCGGGGTGTCGCACCGGGTACAAGCGTTACTCAGCCGACCGCCACTGGGAACAAACCGGGCGTAACAGCTTCTCCAAGTACGGCAACTGGTGGGACGCCGTCCACGAACACAGGCGGAATCAGCACTGGGACTTCAGGTACCACGAAAGGAGGAACCGGAGGCGGCAACGCTAAGCCTGTTCTGACTTCAGTGGTCCCCAGCAGCGTGGACCCTGGCACCACGGTGCATCTGAGCATCAAGGGCAAAGACTTCAAGAGCGACGACCAGTTCACCGTGGACTGCGGCTACGCTTCTCTGTCCAACGTCCAGGTCACTCCACCCACCCAGGCCCAGGCCACCCTGCAACTGCCGCGTGATGCTTCCGGAGCGTGCCAGCTGCGGCTGGGCGAGAGCACCCTGGCGCTGCATATCAGTGGTGGCGCAGCGGAGATCACCGGTGTCTCTCCCTCGACCGTACCGGCGGGAAGCAGCGTCTACGTGGCCATCAGCGGCAACGGCTTCAAAACCAGCAATGCTACCGGCACCAGCGGCATCGGTGCCAGGGGCGGCGGCCCAGCCAACGACTTCAATCTGAAATGCGGCAACGACAAGAAAGGTACACCTCTCAAGGACATCAAGGTCCTCAGTTCGACCCAGGCTTCGGCGCAGGTGGATGCTCCCAACAAAGCTGGCCAGCAATGCGAGTTGTGGCTGGCCAACAGCAGCATGGTACCGTTGCAGATCGGCAAGCAAGGCGACCAGACGACGGAGATCAGCGGTGTGAGTCCGCAGAGCGTGAACCCAAGCGGGGCCAACGTACAGATCAGCATTACCGGTCGCAATCTGCCCACCTCAAATAGCAATACCAAGTTCACTTTGACCTGCGGAGAAGACATATCGGAAGTTCCCACCATCGTGACCTCTCGCCTGAGCAGCGCGACGCAAGCCAGTGTCACCCTGAAGGTCCCGCAAGGCGCGGCCGGCGGACAATGCCAGCTCTGGTTGGGGCAGGCCATGGCGCCCATCTCCATCACCGGCCACGCTGGCGGGAAGAATGCGGCGGTTCTGACTTCGGTGGTGCCCAGCAGCGTGGCCCCAGGCACGACGGTGCATCTGAGCATCCAAGGCAAAGACTTCAAGAGCGACGACCAGTTCACGGTGGACTGCGGCTACGCTTCCCTGTCCAACATCCAGGTCACTCCGCCCACCCAGGCCCAGGCCACTCTGCAACTGCCGCGTGACGCTTCCGGAGCGTGTAAGCTGCGGCTGGGCGAGAGCACCCTGGCGCTGCATATCAGTGGTGGCGCAGCGGAGATTACTGGTGTCTCTCCCTCTACCGTACCGGCGGGAAGCAGCGTCTACGTGGCCATCAGCGGCAACGGCTTCAAAACCAGCAATGCTACCGGCACCAGCGGCATCGGTGCCAGGGGCGGCGGCCAGACTAACGACTTCAATCTGAAATGCGGCAACGACAAGAAAGGTACACCTCTCAAGGACATCAAGGTCCTCAGTTCGACCCAGGCTTCGGCGCAGGTGGATGCTCCCAACAAAGCTGGCCAGCAGTGCGAGTTGTGGCTGGCCAACAGCAGCATGGTACCGCTGCAGATCGGCAGCCAAAACGATCAGACGACGGAGATCAGCGGTGTGAGTCCGCAGAGCGTCAACCCAGGCGGGGCCAATGTCCAGATCAGCATTACCGGCCGCAATCTGCCCACCTCAAATAGCAATACCAAGTTCACTTTGACCTGTGGAGAAGACATATCGGAAGTTCCCACCATCGTGACCTCTCGCCTGAGCAGCGCGACGCAAGCCAGTGTCACCCTGAAGGTCCCGCAAGGCGCGGCCGGCGGACAATGCCAGCTCTGGTTGGGCCAGGCCATGGCGCCCATCTCCATCACCGGCCACGCTGGTGGGAAGAATGCGGCGGTCCTGACTTCGGTGGTCCCCAGCAGCGTCGACCCAGGAACGACGGTGTATCTGACCATCCAAGGCAAAGACTTCAAGAGCGACGACCAGTTCACGGTGGACTGCGGCTACGCTTCCCTGTCCAACATCCAGATCACGCCGCCCGGTCAGGCCCAGGCCACGCTGCAACTGCCGCGCGATGCTTCCGGAGCGTGCAAGCTGCGGCTGGGAGAGAGCACCCTGGCACTGCATATCAGTGGTGGCGCGCGGGAGATCACCGGTGTCTCTCCCGCTACCGTACCAGCGGGGAGCAGCGTCTACGTGGCCATCAGCGGCAACGGCTTCGTGACTACCAATGCCACCGGCCCCGGGGGCGGCCGTCAGGCTAACGACTTCAATCTGAAGTGCGGCAGCGACAAGAAAGGTACACCTCTCAAGGACATCAAGGTCCTCAGTTCGACCCAGGCTTCGGCCCAGGTGGATGCTTCCGGCAACAAAGCTGGCCAGCAGTGCGAGTTGTGGCTGGGCACTAGCAGCATGGTACCGCTGCAGATCGGCAAGCAAAACGATCAGACGACGGAGATCAGCGGTGTGAGTCCGCAGAGCGTGAAGCCAGGCGGGGCCAACGTCAAGCTGAGTATTACCGGCCGCAATCTGCCCACCGCGAAGAACGGAGACTCCACTGGGAACAAGCCAGCGTTCACTCTGACCTGCAACCAGGAGATACCGGAAATACCCACGGTAGTCGACAGCAGGTTTACCAGCGATACGCAGGCCAGCGTCACGCTGCAGGTACCGCAAGGCGCGGCCGGCGGACAATGCCAGCTCTGGCTGGGACAGGCCATGGCTCCCTTCAGCATCGGACGCTGATAACAGAGCAGAGGCGGCAAGGAGGGGCGATCAAACTGAGCAGGTCGCTCCGGCCGTCGAAAATGAAACTTTGTTTTGTCTTTCCACATTGAAGAAATCTAATCCAAAACAATTTACCGAAATTTGACTTATCAATTGCGGGCATGCCAAAGCGCGCTGTATGGTGTAAACATCGAGGAGCCATATTGGCGCGTTTTGCTTTTTTTAGTACCTGTCCGGAGCCGTGGGGCGGCAGCGAGGAACTGTGGGCCGGGACGGCAGCCGCTTTGGCCGAGAGTGGACATTCTGTTGCCGTCTTTAAGACGTGCGTTGACAGATGCCACCCGCGAATACTGCGTCTGCTTGCCCTGGGCTGCCGTATACGCGACTTGCATCAGGCATGCCTGCCATCCAGGGTCCAACTGCCCAAATCACTCGTTCAGTTGACCAGACGGACAATTTCCCAGAGAGCTGTCGTACCCTTTTTGCGAAGGCATCTCGCAAAACTTAAAACCGATTTGGTCGTGGTCTCTCAGGGAGGGAACTTTGATGGGCTGGTGTATAGCGACCTGTGCCGTACTTCCGGGCGGCCGTACGTTATCGTTTCGCAAAAAGCAACAGACCATATATGGCCATCGGACCCGGAACGGGCCGTGATGCGTTCTGTCTTTCAAGCTGCCCAAAAGTGTTTTTTTGTTTCGCAGCACAATCTTCGGCTCACCGAACGCCAGATCGGGGAGACACTGACGAATGCGGCTACGGTACGTAATCCGTTTCTGGTGTCGTCGGAAACATCGTCGCCCTGGCCATCCAGACAAGACGATACAATGCGACTGGCTTGCGTCGCGCGGCTGTGCATAGCCGACAAGGGGCAGGACATTCTTCTGCAGGTGCTGGCACGGGAGAAATGGAGAAATCGCAAGCTGTCCGTTTCGTTTTTCGGCGCTGGACGCAACAGGGAAGGACTCCGCGAGCTGGCAGCCCGCTTAGGCCTGAAGAACATATCTTTCCCGGGCTTCGTCAATGATATCGAGTCTGTCTGGCGAAGCCATCACGCTTTGGTGCTGGCTTCACGGACGGAGGGGCTGCCACTGTCGCTCATCGAGGCAATGATGAGCGGCCGCTTTGGGATCGTCACCAATGAAGGCGGAAACTCCGAAGTGATAGAAGACGGACGCACCGGCTTCCTGGCGGGCGCTCCGAAAGTGGATGAATTCGATGACGCCATGGAGAGAGCGTGGGCCGCGAGAGATGATTGGGAATCCATTGGAAAGGCAGCCGGTGCCGCGGTCAGGACCATAGTTCCCCCGGATCCTGTCGCCCGCTTTGCCTGCAAGCTGCTTGAACTGGTGGATCCGCTCAACCCTCAAAGGGCCGCCTTGCCCGTTCCGGCCCTGCAAAACGCACTCCCGTGATCACAAAAACTTCAGCCCCGTATGCATGAATTCAAGCGGGCAGTTTTTGCTCTGGTGAAGCCGTGGCCGCTTGCAGGAGTGCCCGACTGTCGCGCGCCAGGAAAACGCAGTGTCGAGGAAATAGAAGGACGTGGAAGGCCAAAAGAAACAGGACTAAGGGTTGCCGCCACGAAGCCGCCAGAAGATAGGCCAGCGGATATAAAACAATGTAATACTCCGACAGCGCCATGCGAACTTTGTCGCCCGGCGTGACGATGGTGAGGCGTATTCCGAGCAAACGCTCACGAGTCAACGCGAAGAGTGCATACAAAATCAAGAACAGCCCAGCGAGCAGGCTGCGCGTGAGCCATACCATGGCGGCGTACGCTGCCGTTTCCGCGAGGAAAGCGAATAATCCCAACCTCTCGATATACTTCACGTCATGCAGGCATACGAATGTGCGGAGGCCAATCTTCGCGTCACTGCCAGCATCGCTTAGCTGGTGCCTCAGTATGCTCCTAACCCCGGCGGCCAACGACCACAAACCCGCCACAACCGTCCACCGGATGACTACGTTGATTCCATGCCAGTGATACACCAGCGCAATTGCAAATAGAGTCGGGAAGAGATGGGCTCCGGATGCATCCGCCAGCACGCCCCAGATGCCCCGAACCTTAAGACGGAAGGGAGGCGCTGAGTACAGCGTAAAAGCCAGCCAGGCAAAGAGGTAAGAATAGAAAACCAGCGCATCCTTACGCCAAAGAATCAGGAAGCCCAAACCGGCAGCGAGACAACACACAATCAGTGATGCCGGGAAGACTCTGGGCTTGCCTGATAACCGGTTCAGCTTCCCGCTGGCCCGATCGTCTTCCGCATCCGTCAGATCATTGAGAACGCTCACATAAGTTGCGCACGGAATCAGGGCGAGAAGGGCAATCCCAACCGTGGGCCACAGAGAGGTAAACGGGATGTGTGAAAGAGCGGCCGTGGCATACACGGTCGCGAGAATTGGCGAGAGCTTATGTTCCCACCAGTTGCTCGCGCGAAATGGTTCAAAAATAGACAAGCCACTCCATACGCTACTCGCTTTTCGCCGAATAAATAATGCCGCAGTCAGGCTGTGCCCTTTTTCGGCTGCTGAAATTGATTCTGTTCTCCAGCGGATCAAAACCGCCGCAACCTTCCACGGGGCCACCGTTGGCATGCCGGCAGTGACGTGTAGCTTAGTTCTGCTTCGAGAACGTCTTCTTCATAATACAATGCCAACTCAATGCCCAGTCTTCGACCGCTAAGGAGACATTCCGCATGTTTGGTTGTTGCCTGCCATTTCACCCTTCGAGAGAAATTATGCTTGCTGGTACCCTTGCGTTGTCCTTGTGTTTGCCTGCTTTGGGGCAAACTGATCCTGGCCCGATCAACGCCGACCCCGTAACCCCTGCGGTTGAAGCCAATCCTGGCAGACCGACAGTTTCCACACCGGCGACCTTGA
Source organism: Verrucomicrobiia bacterium (assembly GCA_035567035.1). Lineage (GTDB taxonomy): Bacteria > Acidobacteriota > Terriglobia > Terriglobales > Acidobacteriaceae > Angelobacter. The sequence continues at coordinate 84,302 of DATMPO010000090.1, forward strand.
CACCTGTCGGTTATGTCCAACTTGAAGCAGGTGTTCTCGGTGCTGAAAAATCGGGAGAATTCTCCAATCGCACGGGTTTCGAAGGAGTCTTGAAGTTCTCTTTCTCACACCGTGTCGAGCTTATCGTGCAGACCGAGCCCCATGTGATATCTGACCTCGGAAAGAAGAATGATGCAGAACCGGGTGAAGTTTTCGCGGGACTTCAGGCGATCATTCATCATGGAGAAGGCCTGCGGCCCACGATTTCGGTCAGTTACTTCCGTCGACTGTATGCGAGCCCTGCGCCGGAGTTAGACATCGGCACCAACCGCCAATCCGCTTTGCTTTTGGTGAGCTTCGATGTAAGAAAGTTTCATGTCGATACGAACGGAATCGTCACTGAGCAGATCACTGACAGCGGAGTGGTTCATCGCGCTCAGTTTGGACAGACACTGTCTGTTTCACATCCTGTCTTCGGACATTTGGCAATAGCCGGAGAGATTTGGCATTTCTCGCAGCCCCTTACAAGGTCAAATGCCGCCGGGTTGCTAATGGCGCCATCCTACACTCTCAACCGGTTTCTTGTTCTTGATGGCGGCTTCAACAGGGGACTCACCCGCACGAGCACTCGATGGGAAGGGTTTGTGGGGTTTACCTATTTGTTCCCCAAGCGACTTTGGTAAAAGCTGAGCGGCGCCACACTCCCTCGCCAGCCACTTTTCTGGCACAACTTCAAGCGTCGCTCGTGGGCAAAATGCCCGAGAGACCCGCCATAAAATAGAAGATACTTTCAATTAATTGCTTTCTGATACTTCATTTTTATTGACTGGCTGTCCATATAATCTAAAGAAGAAATATATTTTACGAGCGCCTTACAATTTTTGGGTTGACAATTCTGTAAATCATATCGACCCTTTGGCAGGACCAAAAATGACTTGCTTCGACACTGAGGAGAAACTGTCGCTTTGGCCTGCAGACTTACGAGACACAAGACCACAGAGGCTCCTAATCGATTTCGCAGATAGAGCCATGGAGTCGGCGTATGCCGGATGACTATAGAATTCGGGCGATTCTGCAATCTCTTGAACGTGACCCATCGAAAACTGTTCTGGAGCTTGCACGTCTGGTAAACCTCAGCGGGTCAAGGCTAGGCCACCTATTCAGTGTCCAGATGGGGACCGATTTATGCACTTTTCTCAGGAATGCTCGTCTGGAGAAGGCCGCTGAACTGTTGCGGCAAACGGAGCTGTCGATCAAAGAAATCACCTCCATAGTTGGCTATCACCACTCATCCAGCTTTGATCGCGGGTTTGAAAGGAAATTTGGCAGCGCGCCAGGAGAATACCGTAGAAAGCACCGTGCCTAAACAGATATCTTCCCTTGTGCATCCCCCATTCCAGCGTGTATGGCTAAGAAATAGCAGATCGAGCTAAGGAACTACGGTTGACTCATGTATTGGCTGTAGCGCATGTTCTAAAACGCGCATTGTAAGCGATGCCTTCGGCTAAGCTGATAGAAACTGCGGCAGCGTGGAAGGACATGCGACCGGATGCTAGGCAGTCCGCTTTTGCGGCAGCTTCTGACGCTTCGGTCAGGTCGGCTTGCCGATCTAAATGGGTGCCAAGGCCCATCCGCGGTGACTGTGAAGACGCGCTGAAGCTCAGGTATCGAAGCCGATGCGTAATTCTGAAGCGTCATTTGAGATGACATGGGTTGGGCCAGGGAAAGCCCGGCCCATTTTTCCTGCCGACGCTTTTCTCCCTTCACACTTCCTCTCCAGAAAATCGGATGACGAAGGGTGCAGCGCGATTTGCTAATAAATAGCGCCTCGCGCTAACCCGTTTCCATTGACCAGGTGTCGCCGGTGCTGTGAAATTACCTGCAATTCGCTGACGATGGGAGTCTGGACTAACAGAGACTCTTGAGTGCAAGGGTACGAAATCGTCAGCGTCCCGGTCACCTAGATCGAACCGGTACCGAATTGTTAACCGCTTGAGAACGGAACCACGCGGTTCGATTGTTCAACCACACTTCGCCAGGATAAGAGAAGGAACCTGTAAGGCAGCAGATTGCCGGTGCAAAATCGCGAAGGGGGACGTTGAGTCTGTCGCCGCGATGATCTGCTCACACGAATGTACAAATCTCGTCCCCGCGTACCCACGGGAACGTGAATGCTGATCGTGGAGGGTTTCTATGGGCGCGGTGCGTTCTTCGGCGAGAAAAAACGGTACAAGACCCACATTGTTGAATGGAGCACCAGCGAGAGCCGGCGCTGTCAGTCCCGCGGCCAAGGGGAACGGCGCTAAACTCAGCGCGCGTATTCTACTGGTTGAAGAGGGCCGTCTGCGCAAGGTTCTGAGCATGATCGAATCCAATCCGTCCCGTAAGATTAATGACCTGGCTCTCGAGTGCAACTTGAGTCAGTCCCACCTGCAACACCTTTTCAAACGGCATACTGGCCTGGGTCTGGGACGATTGCTCACGGAACACAGGATGCAGCGCGCGGCCGATTTCCTTGCGGAGACAAATATGAGCGTCAAGGAGATCGCGTGCGCCATAGGCTATGAACATACCTCAAGCTTCACCCGCGCGTTCGAACGCCACTTCCGGCAAGCGCCGCGCCACTATCGGCAAGGCGCAAGGCGTTTAGAGGAACTCACCAAAAGCCGTGCGGTCTGACTCTCTGTCGCAAGACTCGCAGTACGTCAACGGCCAAAAATGCTAACAAAAAGACATTTCAGCTAACTGTTCGCTGTGTAACAGGAAACGCAGGCGCGGTAAGCTGTCCGGTCTAATGCTGGGGATTGAAGAGCATCCCGGGCCGGTACCTGCAAGTTGCTTTGAAACACGGATGTCAGGAGGCAAGACATGTATTTCAATGTATTCGGCGAAAAGGTTTCCAGAAGGCGCTACCGCGAGATGCTCAACGCGGCAAAGAACCGGCGCGAACTGATTGCTGCCGGGCTCACCAGCCGGCGCGAGCTCATGAAGATGGGGCTGCTCACAGCGGGTGGAATGCTGGTGGCCAAGAGCGGTTTGAGCGCCCGGGCCTACGGGCAGCAGATACAGACGAACAACCCTCCCAGCTCAGGACAAAATACGAGTCCGGGAACGAACCAGAACTGCGTACCTGGCAACCAAACGGCCAGCCCAACCACCAAGCCATTTATCGATCCGCTTCCGATAATGCCGCTCGCGAAGACGGTTTCTTCACTGACTCCCACGCCCACTGAGAACCCAAACGTGGGCGCTGGAGAAGTCCGCGCGGCTCCCTTCCAGGCCCCGCAGATTGATTCCAGTCGCTTCCCGGTCGTTCCGGCGACGCTTTACAACTTCAACCAGAGGCAGTTCACGGCCACCCAGACGAGTGATCACGGACAGTTCAGCGGTTTCCAAGGCCTTCCTCAGCAGACGCTCTGGGGCTTCGATGACGGCACCGGCACACGCAGCCCCGGCCCGACCTATCAGGCCTTCTACGGCAGACCCCAGATCACGCGTAATATCAACTCCCTGCCGCCGATCACGCAACTGAACAACACCGGATTTGGTTTCCCTTCGGTGACCACGCACCTGCACAACGGGCACACGCCTTCCGAAAGTGACGGCAATCCCTGCGACTTCTATACCAACGGGCACTTCTGCGATCAGTACTATCCCAACGTGCTGGCCGGGTTCAATTCCGACCACGCGCCCAACGGCGACATTAATGAAGCGCTGAGCACGCTGTGGTACCACGATCATCGCGTGGATTTCACCTCGCAGAACACCTACAAAGGACTGTTCGGGTTCTATTGCCTTTTCAACCAGTTCGATACCGGCAACGATGAGACCGGATTCCGTCTTCCGTCCTTCCCGGCGCACGATATCCCCTTGGCCTTCAACGACAAGGTGTATGACCCGCTCACCGGCGATTTGGTGTTCGATCTGTTCAACCTGGACGGCATCCTGGGCGACAAATTCCTGGTCAACGGCGTGATTCAGCCCTTCCTGCAAGTGGAGCCGCGGCGCTACCGCTTCCGCCTGCTGGACACCGGGCCATCACGCTTCTATGAGTTCTTCCTCACCGACCTGAACAACCTGAGCCAGGCGAATCCGTACTGGTTGATCGGCACAGACGGCAACCTCTTACCGCACCCGATCCAGGTCCAGAGCGTTCGCATCGGCCCGGCGGAACGCGTGGACGTCATCATTGACTTCCGGAGCTTTGCCGGCAAGACCATCTATCTGGAGAACCGTCTGAACCAGCTCAGCGGCCAGGGACCGGCGGCGGTTGATAGTCAAGTGGCTGCCCAGAACAGCGCCACCACGGAATGCAGCCTGGTCCTGAACTCAAACCAGCCCGCAATTCTGCCGGCGGGAAGCGACCCTCGCAACCTGCTGCTGCAGTTCCGCGTGAGCCCCTCGGCGGTAACCGACAATAGCGTGGATCCGGCGACCAACCCAACGTTCTACCAACTGCCTGACACCACGGCCGCAGCTCGCATCGTCCGCACCTTCAAGTTCGATCGCTTGAACGGACAGTGGTCGGTCAATGGGCAGTTCATGGACTGCAATACCTTCCGTTTCGCGGTGCGGCAGAACAGCGTGGAGCACTGGCTGTTGACCAACCTGACCGGTGATTGGACGCACCCCATCCACATCCATCTGGAGGAGCACCAGATCCTCAACCGCAACCGGTCGGCGCCTACCGTGCCGGCGGACCTTGGGCGCAAGGACGTAACTCAAGTCCATCCCAACGAGCGGGTGGAGTTGTTCTTCCGCTTCCGTGACTGGCTGGGCAAGTATCCCATCCACTGTCACAACGTGGTGCATGAAGACCACGCCATGATGGCTCTCTGGCACGTTGTACCGGCAGGGCAGGAAGACAACATACTGGTTCCTTGACGCAGGTTCCGTAACCTCGAAAACCGCGTCCGCTCCGCCCCAACAAAGGCGGAGCGGACGTCGATAAAAGGAGAGGCTTAGTATGACGGATTTATCCAGACGCAAGCTCCTGAGCATGGCTGCGGTGGGCGCTGCCGCCGCGCCTGTAGCTGCACTTCTGCCCCAGCCGGCCCTTGCCGGCGGCGCCGTGGACCAGACCACGTTGGCCCGGCAGCGCCTGCAACGCCTGCATCTGCCCAACGTCCCCCTGGTCACACACGAAGGCAAACAAGTGCGGTTCTACGATGATCTGGTCAAGGACAAGATCGTCACCATGAACTTCTTTTTCGCCAACTGTGACGAAATCTGTCCCCGGGTGACGGCCAATCTGGCGCAAGTGCAGAAGTTTTTCGGAGACGATTTGGGCCGGAAGATCTTTATGTACTCCTTCACCCTGAAGCCGGAGGAAGACACGGTGGATGTGATCAAGCATTACCGGTCGATGTACGGAGCCAGGCATGGCTGGACTTTTCTTACCGGAAAGCTCGAAGACATCGAAAAACTCCGCAAAGGGATTGGATTCAGCTATCCCGATCCGGCCATCGACAAGGACAAGACGCAGCACATCGGCAACATTCGCTACGGGAACGAGCCGCTGATGTTGTGGGCGGCATGTCCGGGAATGGCGCACACACAATGGGTTGCCGAATCCATTTCCTGGATGATGCATCCCGAAGTGAATCGGGTGCAGGCGCCCTGAGGGATTTGTTGCGGCGCAGGAAGTTGGAAGTTAGTTGTCAAACCAGTTTTTGTTTCCGGGGACCGCGTAATCGCGGTACCCCAGGGAGGATAAAGTTGTGAAAAGGACATTTTGGAAGAGCGTTTTGGTTGGCCTTTGCATTCTGGTGATGGCGGGACTCATGTCCGCCCAGACCACGGTTCCCTTGGTGGCAGGAGGGGTCAAGACCTTCACCCAGATTAATCCTCCACCCTGCGATTTCAGTGACCAGTTCTACCGGGATAATGGCATCGACCCGACCCAATTGGTCCTTCGCTTCGGAGACAACGGGGGACAAACCAGGCTGACGGGCCCGCCGGCCACCGGCAGCCAGGTCAACTATGTGGCTGACACCCACTGCAGCAGCAACGATCCCACGCGCAGGAATTTCCGCATCCTGGCGACCACGGGAGGCAACGCGGACGATGGCAACAGTCCCTTTACCACGGGAACGCAGGAGACTGTGGAGTTCATCTCCATCCTCGCCTTTCTGACCAACCAGACTAATTTTGAAACCAGCTACTCGCGCACGGTTGGCGCGATTACCAACGGCGGTCTGGACGGCGATCAGTCGAATGCCGGCACCACCATCTCGATCACCCCGGGAACAGACCCGAGTGGGAACCAGACGGGCCTCAATCCCCGCGGGATCAGCATGGAGCAGATCGTCAGCAACTTTGAAGCCTATGCCGCCGTGAAGCAGTTCACGCCGCAAGGCTTCGCCGGGAACCCCTGCAACGCGGACATGCAGAGCCCCGATGCGCCTGCTACACCCTGCTTCCATCTAGACAGTGTGAATACCGTGTTCACTCCGAACCTCCGGCAGGACTGGCGGTTTGCCACCAACCGCAACGCCATGGACGGCAGCGATAACAACTGCATCAACACCGGAACAAATCCCGACGGCAGCCCGGTGTGCGGCGCAGGCATCAGCGACAGCCCATTCGGTTACTTCTGCGACGACCTGCTGGGCATGTGGATCATTACCTACTTCTGGTTCACACAACCTCCCAATACCACCATGCAGCCTTGTCACGATATATTCAAGGCCATAGGCGCGAAGAACGGCTTTAATCTGGATGGAACTCCCATTATTTTGACCGCCTTTGAACTCAACCAGGAACTGGAGGCCAACCACTGCGGAGCGGAAGGCAAGGAGGCGGTGAATGGGGCAGACGGAGGAGCGGTCTGGCTTATTTGTCCGGCCATTGCCGATCCGCGGAACGGCGGCATAGCCAAAGATGCGTTCCTGGACGTGGTACGCCTGGCTAACGGCAACGCGCAGGATCCAGTCGTCCTCAATGCCTTCAGCTGCCTGCAGAACACAGGAAAATTCTGCAACGAGTCTGCTCCGGAACAGTAACCCGGGAAAGGCAGGCAAAACCCGCGCTCTTCACCCCTGGCTTGTAAGCCCAGCCAGGGGTATTTTTCTAAAATGGAGACGATTTGCCTTGCCATGTAGCTGCGGGGTTTCTCCGGTTAAAGTGATATTGTCATCATGGACGCGGACCCCAGAATGAGCGGGAACACGGTGAAACCGACTTCGCGGCGCCATTTTCTCAAATTGGCGGCGGGCACAGCCGCTCTCGGGCCATTCTTCCTCTTCCCCGATCGCGCACTCGCCAGCCAGAAGACGTTGAAGATCGCAAAATGGGCCCATTTTGTGCCGGAGTTCGATACCTGGTTCGAAAGCATGGCCAGGGACTGGGGCCGGCGGCACGACACCAGGATAACGGTCGACGAAATCCCCGTCGAACAGATCAGTGCCAGGGCGACGGCTGAGATCACGGCCGGCAAGGGACACGATGTGTTCATATTCCCCTCGCCGCCGGCCGAATATTACCAGCACGTGATTGACCATGGCGAGATCTATCAGATAGTTGCTTCCAAGTACGGCTCGATCCCCCAACTCGCGTACAGATCAACATTCAATGTCAAGAACAAGAAATACTTCGCTTTTGCCGATTTCTGGGCGCCCTCCCCGTTGCACTTCTTTGAGGACTATTGGGGTGCGGTGGGCATGCCCCTTGGTCCCGTGCACTACGGCAGCCTGCGCAGCGGTGGGCGCCAACTGCGCGACAAGCTCGGCATACCCTGCGGGCTGGCGTTTACGCCCACCCTGGAAGGCAACGTCACGTTGCACACCATCCTGTACGCTTTTCGCGCCTGGATCCTGAATGGAGACGGTGATGTACTTTTTAACAAGAATGCTTTTGCCGTCGGCGCCCTGAAGTACATCCAGGTCCTGTACCAGGATTCGGGAACACCTGACCAGCTCACCTGGGGACCAGCGGGTAACGTGCGGGCCATGCTGGCACGCAAGACCTCCTGCAGCAGCAATGCCATCAGTCTGTTGCGCGCTGCTGAAAGGCAAGACCCGAAAGTGGCAAGCCAGATCTGGCTCCAGCCGCCCTTGATCGGCACGAACGGAATGGGCGTGACTGCGCTCCCGCATGCCACCAACTGCTCCGTGGTCTGGAACTTCGCCCAGAACCAGGACGGAGCCAAACAGTTTGTGGCCGATCTGGTGGACAGTTCCCGGACCGGCTACGAGAAAAGCCTCGGTTGCAACTTTCCCATTTATCCGAAGACCGTCCCTGACATCATTGTGCGGCTCTCCAAGGACCCGCAGGCCGATCCACCCCCTAAATACACCGCCCTCAAAGATGCGCTGCATTGGACGCCGAATCTGGGCGTTCCCGGATTTGCAACGCCGGCGTACATGGAGATTTTCAACAGTTCTCTTGTCCCGCGGATGGTGCAGAGCGTTCTCAAAGGCGAGCGCAGCCCGGAAGACGCAGCCGCTGCTGCCGCGGCGGAAATGCAACGCATCGCGGACAAGTGGAAACAGGTGTGATCTATGCGCAGACTTGCGTCTATCGTCGTTCTCCTGGCCCTGGCTGCCCGTGGCCTGGCCTCGCCGCCGTCCGTGGTCCCTCGCCCCTCGCCCCAATTCTCCATCTACGAGCCTTCCGGCAAGACTACGCTGCTGTCCAGTTTCAAGGGCAAGGTGGTAGTGATCGAGTTCCTTTTTATCAAGTCGCCGCACTGCATGCGCGTGGCCCAGACCATGAACAAACTGCAGAAAGACCTGGGTCCGCGGGGTCTCCAATCCATCGCCATTGCTTTTCCCGCTCCCGGCTCGGATGCCGACGGCCCATTGGTGACGTACATGGTGGACTCGTTCAAACTCACGTATCCGGTTGGCTACACCACAGCGGACAACGTAGACAAGTACCTGGGTCGGGGTAGAAACGATGTGCTGAACATTCCGCAAGTGGTGGTGATAGATCGCGCCGGCATGATTCGCGCCCAGAGCGGCGGCAGGCCCGGGGATCCAAAACTGGAAAACGAGGACTCCCTCCGTAGTTTGCTTGACAGCCTGCTAAACGAGAAGCCGCAGCGGGGCGCGGCCAAGACCGCGCCTGCGGGAACAAGGAAATCACACTGATGAAAGGCGCTGTAGTCAACAGTCTTGTCCTATGATCAAGCTCTCGCGGCCCCGGCTAACGGTTGTCCTTGCGCTGTGCTCGGTGGCGCTCCTCGCAGCTCAGTCGGCGAATCCGGAATTTGAACGGGAATTGCAAGCCGGAAAGCAAGCGGTTGAGCGAGGCAACCTGGTGAAATGCGTGACGGCATCCGCGTGGGTCGCAGAACCGCTACCGGTTGCTAATCCAGAGTTGATAGATGACTACAGCGATCATGAACAGCAGGTAGAGCCGAAGAGCCCAGAACAGCACAATTTCAGAGCGTTTGAGCTTCCGGCGGGGGAATGGCCGAGCCCTCGTAGCGACAAGCTGGTCTGGCTCGAGTGAGTCCAAAACGGATTGGTTGGCGGCGGAGGAGGAGTCGAGTTCCTCACTCAGCGCCGGTTTTCTGATCATGGTTCCTCCTCAATGCGCGGTGTGCTCCGCCAGCGCCGTCAGGACTCTTGGCGCCAATACGCTGATTCCGAAGAGTAAGCCGGCAGTCGTTAGCAAAACGACGACGGCGGATGCGAGTATGTTTGCCCATCGGGGGCTGACCAGGTCGCCCATGATCTCCTTGTCATTTGCAAGCATATATAAGAAGACGAGCGCAGGCGGCATCGCCAGCGTTGCGACAACATTTACAATGAGCACGACGCGGACGAGTGGCAAGCCCGGGATCAGGACCACGGCTGCAGCCGCAGCGACAGACAGGAACAACACCGAGTAAAAGGACCGGCCTTCCCGCATTGAAAGGTTGAGGCTATGCGGCTTGCCGGCTACCTCGCCGAACGCGTAGGCGGACGAAGCCGAAATCGTAATGGCGGCCACTATGCCTGCTTCCACTATGCCCAGGGAGAACAAGACCGCACCACATCGGCCGATCAAAGGCTGAAGAGCTTGAGCAAATTCGGCTGCCTCGAAGTTTTGCGTGCTCATGTGTAGGGCAAACAGCGGTGCCGTAACTACGATCATTCCAAGAGCCGACGCGGCAGCCAGCGTAGCGCCAAGAGCAGTGTCGATCCGGCCGAAACGGATATCACCGCGGGTCAATCCCTTGTCTACGGTTGCGCTTTGCTGAAAGAAAAGCATCCACGGAGTAACCGTAGCTCCTATGTTCGCCACAATGATGAGCAACGTGTCGTTGGTGAGGCCTCCGGGAAGCGGTCTCCAGGAAATGAAAGATCGTCCTACGGAGTTCCAGTCGGGTCCGCCGATCAAGGCAAGAGGAATAAACACTAGGTTGAATGCCGCGATGGCCAGGGTAATGCGCTCCCAAGTCCAGTAGCGGTGTGTCAAAATAGCAAAATACAGGATCATCACGGCACAAGAAACCGCGACCCACGGCCTTATCCCGAAGAATCCCAACCCCGCACGTATGGCAACGAATTCGGTGATGAGGGTGAGGAAGTTGCCAATAGCCAGGTCGATCGTCGAGAACCGTCCCCAGAAGGGCCCAAAACGGGCAAAGATCAGCTCTGCATGTCCGCAATGAGTGGCCGCTCCTATGCGCACGGTCATTTCCTGGATCACCGTGGCCATCACAAATGTGAGGACGATAAAGGGGAGGAAAAAGCCTATGCCGTAGCGCGCCCCTGTGGCAGCGTAAGAGAGCATGCTCGGTCCATCGTTTTCACCCAGCATGACGAGAATCCCCGGTCCGAGCAATAACCAGAGCAAACGAAATCCCGCAAACGGGCCTCGTTGCGCTCTGGCGGCCAGCACCCGCTGTCGGTCCCGCCCGCGCTGTACATCTTCGTGAGTGATTAAAGGTTCGCCCGCATCGATGCCGACAGTCTCGGTCGGCGAGCGAGGCCGCTTGCTGGAGAAAATACTCATAAGCAACAAACTGGCAAGAACGCTACGCCTTTTTGACCCAGATCCTCATGGCGGCGGGACCACCGAGTCTCAATGATCTCTTTCCAATTACTAGAGTGGTCGTACCGTCGTAGTTCTTGGCTTGGACTTCTATGAGTGTACCCGGGCGCATGCCTTCATGGTCGAGCAATTCCAGCAGCTTCCGGTCACGTTCGAATACGCTGGAGATGAGATATTTCTCCCTCTCAACAGCCTCGCTTAACCGACACAAGCCGCTCTTTCGCCGATCTGCTAGGCTTTGCATGGCTATGTTGCCGTGAGGACAGACGGCACTCTTGCCCAGTTTTTCCATCAACTTCCGCTCAAACGCGGGCGATACCACATGCTCCAGGCGTTCAGCTTCATCGTGGACTGCGTACCAGGGCATCCCAAATAATTCTGTAAGCATGCGTTCGATCAGATGGTGGCGGACAATAGTGCGCTGCGCTATCTCGAGCCCTGCTTTCGTCAACCGGACGCGGCCGTCGCTGTCCACTCGAACCAATCGGTCCCTGATCAGTCGCTTGAGCGCAGCCGTCACGGCCGGGCCTGTGACACTAAGCCACCGCGCCAGTACCGCGGGGATTACGTCTTCCCCCTCGAGGCCCGCGGTGGCAATGGCCTTCAGATAGTCTTCTTTTGAGACTGTAATCATGATTTAGTGCCCACGGTCCCCAGGTAGCCGTGTTTGACGACGGATGCAGGATGCAAGCTTAAGCACAATTAACTGGCAATATACACCACCATTATCGCCAGATCAAAACCCATGACTCCGGCACAAAGCGGCGGGCGCGGACATACTGGCCTCGCACAAAGTAGTCTGTTCTGATGGTCGTTACCGGCGAAAGATCGAAATATGGCCTCCAGAGTTGCGCGGCGGGTGAGTAGCAGTTAAATCTTAGCAACCCAGATATTCGTTGCCGCTGGCAGTCCGAGCCGGACCAGGGCCTTTCCGATGGTCAAAGTGAGAGTACCGTCGTAATTTTGTGAGTGAACAGCGACCACCACTCCGGGCAAAATACCTTCTCGGTCAAAGAATTCCAGCAGCTTCCGGTCGCGCTCGTATACGCTCTTTACCTGGTACTTCTTGCCTTCTTGAGCATCACTCAGCAGACACTGGCCGTGTTTGCGGCGTTCCAGATCACTCTGCAGAGTCAGACCATTGCCATGAGGACAGACATCCTTGTGACCAAGTTTCTGGACTAACTTCTCCTCAAATGCAGCGGACACGGCGTGCTCCAGACGCTCGGCTTCCTCGTGGACCTCATACCAGGGCATGCCAAACACCTCAGTAAGCATGCGTTCGATCAGATGGTGGCGGAAGATGGTCTTTTGCGCAATTGCACGCCCGTCACTGGTCAGTTGAACGCGGCCGTCCTGGCCGACCCGCACGAATCCATCTCGTGCCAAGCGTCTCAAAGCCGTCGTCACCGCGGGACGAGTGACGGAAAGCCAATGGGCAAGAGTGACCGATCGGACGGTCTCTCCGCCGGCTTCGGCCTCGGCTATTGCCTTCAGATAGTCTTCTTTTGAAATTGTAATCATGTCTATTTAGACAGACTCGCGGGGGCCCTGCCGCATTGTTTTCACATACTTAGCGCCAACCCATTCTACCTGAGAGGGGGCGAAATCCGCTCTATTGCGGGCGTGTCAGACACGCTGCTGGAGGAGACGGCCATGCCAGTGCATTTATAGGAAGGTGCTACGCATTAACCTCATGAGCTTTATAAAGTATTTATGAATTGGTTAGTGTTAATTACCAGAATATTGTGTACCATGCTTCCAGCCGCTGTTGGATAATTCTCTCTGGCTCTACGATGTTACAGGGAGCGTGCGGTTGGTTTGTTTCGCGATTCCCGTTCGAAAAAGGTCGGGATGATGCAGAACGCCTCTACGAAGGCTCCTCTAACTCGATCTCAGATGTTGGATTCCTTTACGCTCCTGGATCCTCGGCGATGGGATTTTGGCGCTTGGCAAGCCTACGCTCTACGTTCCCTAATGCTTCTCCTCGCGCCTGTTGTGATTCTAGCTTTGATCTTCGCGCGCGACTGGTTGAGAAAACCTGTCTCGATGTCCGGAGGCGGCTTTGTCGCCCTAGCCGTCTTTGCAGCAGGCGGCGCCCTGGCGGCGTTCTTATTCATTTGGAGGAGGGTCGGTGATGAGTTGGTGCACTGGCGTCGCACCTGGTTTTGCCGCGCACGCAGGCGGAGAGAAGCTGGACACCGCCGCAAATGGGAGTCAGGCAGAGAGACAGCACTTCTTCATCGCCGTCCTCGTCACCTTGTTTCAACCGATGTGACTGGCAGAGAGAAATTAATCATTGAACGCTTCTGCAGCGAAAATGGCATATCGGTTCGGGCTTTTTTGGCCGAACTGGCAGTCGAAGATGCTAAGTCGGGTCCAGCGCAGCCCAATCACGAATTCCTGGTACGATTGCAGAGCTGGGCCGTACACGGTACGGGCGATTACAGGACGGAATTGTATCTGTCTCGTTTGGTGGGCTCTGCCGACCCCAAACGCCGCACCAAACTCCCGCCAGAATGGGGCGTGCTGTACTTCTCCTTGCGCAGCCCCGAGTATGAAATGGTGACCGCCCGCGCAGAAGATGCCGGCTTTTTCGAGGATTATTACGCCCGCTTGGCGCTCGCAGCGATTGCCAACCAACGCCAGGCCGCGCACACAGCAGAACAATAGAAATCTGGGCCGCCCAAAACTTCCAGCCGACCTGGATTGTGCCAGTGAGCAACAAGAATGCTCCAAAATCATGTGATTAGGAAACAGTGCGGCATGGGTGCGGGCGGAGGCATTTCGGAAGGCGTTTGAGGCAAGCGGAACATCTCAAGCACTCTCCGTCGACGTCTGCCGTTCTCGCTACCGACAAATCGGGCCAGCCACAGTGGGTTTAGCAAGATGGAAGTGGGACTGTAAGTTACTGATTAGATGGCGCGCCCTGAGAGATTCGAACTCCCGGCCTTCTGATTCGTAGTCAACGAAAATAAGGCTTCGAGAATCTCATCTCCGCCAATGAAATCAACTGCTTGCCGCAACCAAGCCCGCACGGAAGCACTTGAATAAGGTATCAGAAAAGCCCACTTTGGCGCATACCGGCTCAAACGGTACGGCACATTTACGGCACACATGAGTTCAGGCAAGTCCAAGAGAACGCAAGGCACGGGATTGGCACGGTCTCTCGTTATATGGTTGGTAGTCCTTCAAGGAACGAGTTCCTGGGCCGTGCCATGTTGACCCTTTTCCGCGTGGCCCGTTACGCTGTTACCACAAGTCCTTGGCGAGCGTAACTTCGTATGGCAGATCAGCTTTTACCGATTCCGCAAGTGCCGGACGGTCTCCGAGAGGCTGCCCAGCGCGGCATTCTCATTCCATTCATCGGTGCTGGCGTTTCACGCCTGGCCGGATGTCCTTCATGGGTGGAATTCGCCGATGCTGCTCTGAAGTGGCTGATCGAAGACGGCAAGTTCACTTACTCTCAGCTTGACCAAATCCAGCACCTAAACCCGCGAGTAAAGCTTTCACTAGCGCGCACGTTAGCAACGCAAAAGGGTACCACCATCGACTTTCGTGCTCTTTTGCACCCGAAGGCACGACAGGAGCACAAGAACGGGTGTCGTCTGTACAACAGTCTGTTCGCGCTGGGTAAAACATTTGTCACGACCAATTACGATGAGTGGCTCGACGAACGCATTCCAGAACCGACTCCCGGCGCTACTCCATCAACTCAGCCCGCAGATACTCCGCCGGTGAACCCTATCCGAGTTGTCCACAAAGTTGACGAGTTATTGCCCGCGCTATTGAGTCAACCCAACACCGTCATACACCTCCACGGCTCCCTTCGTGATCCCGCCGGGATGATTCTTGCCACTCACGATTATGTACGGCACTATGCGAACGACCGACTCTCTCACGACCCTCAGAAGGAGAATCGGGTACTCACTTTCTTGGATTTTCTTTTCAAGAACAAAACAGTTTTGTTCATCGGCTACGGCTTAGATGAGCTGGAAATCCTAGAATATGTGATCCTGAAGGCGGGACGCCCAGCGGGCACGCCAGGGCGGGAAGCTCGACACTACATCTTGCAAGGTTTTTTCTCGCACGAAGAAGCTCTTCTACGGAGTCTGAAATCCTATTATTTGAGCGAATGCGATATTCAACTAATACCATTTCGTCGTGACGATAAGAATTGGGAACAGCTCCTTGATGTGCTCGAAGACTTTGCCCGACGCATTCCCGCGTCTGCTCCCCTTGTGCTGCAAAAAGCGCAGGAAATGGAAGATTTGCTAAATGGCTAGTCTCACAGCAAAGCAAGAATCGTTCATCAAACTCATGACCGAGAGCGAAGAGCTAGCACGTCGTGGGTTTGAGTTGCTGTTGAAGCGGATCGACTACGACCAATTCTTTGATGCTCTCAAAGGCGCAGGACTTTTTGACCCAACCCACAATCCGGCACCTATCCCCGCCGAAGAGGAAGGCTACGTTCGTATTCCGTACTGGTCCACCTTGGAGTATCTAACTGCCGTGGCAAGACTATCAGGTGAACGGAACGACTTGGAACTGGCAAACAAGGTGATGACAGTCGTCCGGTCTGTCGCCACTTGGCGCGATCCAGAGGGCTGTCCGCGCGAGAACTACCACACCGCTCATAAATTTGCCGGCATATTTGGTCTAGTGCCAACAGCCGCAGTTGCGATCGGCGATCTTGAATTCATTCCTGTGTGGCTCAGCGATAGATTCGAGCGGATGCTCGTCGGAAGTGCACTAAGTGATGGGGCCCTAAGGCGATTCCTCTCAAGCTCATCGGCGGAGGATTTGAACAAGGCAGTACTCGTCCTTCGGTATTGCACCGCTATTGAATGGCGAATTGCAAGAGAACTCGGTGAGGGCGAACGCAAAGCAACGATGGCGGTAGATGATTACTGGGTCAAACTGATGATCAGCGCCCACGCTCGGGCATTCGGTGAAAAGATCGGAGGAAAAGCTGCTGAAGTCTTTCTAGAACGAGTTCGAGAGGTATTTGGGACTGATACTCGAAGGCTGCGCAGCCAATTAATCCGTCCCACAATTGAGGATCATTTCCAAAACCACAGATGGAAGGAAGCGGAGAACTGCTCCGTTGAGGGTTTGCGCGATGTGTTACTGAGTTGGTGCGAGCACGACCCAGTCGCCGCAAAACCGTTCGTCGAAAAGCTACTAGCGGATGAAATGGAAATACTGCGTCGAATGGGTATTTATGTGCTGAGTCAGCAGTGGCCGGAATTGCGGGATTTGTATCCCAAATTTCTCAGCCCGAAGCTCTTCGACTCTGCACATCTGCATGAGCTTTATAACCTTCTCAGTGCACACTTTGTCGATCTGACGAATTCCGAAAAGGCTGACACTATCGAGGCGATTCGCCAAGTTCCGGTACCCACCTGGGCAGACGATCCCGTCCGTGCGCTAAAACGGGTTCAGCAAAGATGGCTATCTGCAGTCGCCGGAAAGGGTTATGCGCCAGCCGACGAATGGTTTGCCCAATTGCAATCAGACTCAACTGTAGGCCGTGTTTCTGAGCATCCCGACTTCAACTCACACTTTGAAGTGCGGGTTGGTCCAGGTGCGACCTCGTACTCGGTTGCGGAGCTTGTGGCGTTTGCTGCCGCACGTATTGCGGTTGAAAAGCTCAACACATTTGAGGAACGCGATCCTTGGAGGGGACCAACAATGGATGGATTGACGGCTGCCCTCGAAGAAGCGGTACGCACAGCCCCCGAACCATTTCTCCAAGTGTTACCCGACTTCTTGCAGGCAAAACGGCGCTTCCAGTACTCGCTGATTTCTGGCCTCAAGCAAGCCTGGGAAGCGCCCGACCGACCAAAAGAGACAGACTGGAATAAGGGCTGGCAGAACATCATTGCGTTTTTTGAGCAGCTCATCAGCAACGCCGAGTTCTGGCAAGAGGAACCAGCCGAAGATTCACGGCGCGATTGGGTAGCATCTGCGGTCGCAGACTGCTTGCATGCGGGCACAAATAAGGACGACTGCGCACACGCCATTGAGCTTCTGCCACGAACACAAGCATTGCTGGCAATCCTTCTCGATCAATCGCGTGGAATCGAGCAAGCACCCGAGGACCCCATGACGCAAGCGCTCAACTGGCCCAAAGGCAGAGCCATTGAAGCGCTCTTCAGTCAAGCGTTACGCGTGTGTCGGGTGGGTGACCGCGCCAGCAATTCACATGAAGAACAGTGGAATGGTATTCGACCGCTCTTCGACGCAGAGCTCGCCAAGTGCAAGAACGCAAACTACGAATTCTCTACGCTCAGCGGTGTATATATCGCTCAACTTGGTTATATGGATGCGAAGTGGACCAAAGCCCGAATCCTCCAAATTTTCCCGTCGGAGTTTCCGATTAACAGCGTATGCGCCGTCGACGGATTGGGTTATGCTTCGTTTACTCTTCCGGTTTACAAGCTCCTCGTCGAGTCCGGTGTTCTTGATCGTGCGTTAGGGTATGACCTCAAAGGCCGCGGCCGACGGGAAAAGCTGCTCGAGCGGATTGCTGCAGCCTATCTGTGGGGCGAAGAGTCCCTAGAATCTCCTCGTGTCTCGCACATTTTTGAATCAGAGCATATTGAGGATATTGAGACGGTAACCAGGGTCTTGTGGATGGTGCGCGGCGAAGGAGTGTCGGAGGAGCAAAAAGTGCGAGTCATCCAGTATTGGAACCGGTGCATCGCTTGGAGCCGAAGCCTCTCCGAGCCACCGATAAGACTGCTTTCATCACTGAGCCTCTTGAGTTGCTTTTTAACGACTGCAGATGGTCGGGAACGAGAGCTGCTGGAAGCCGTTGCACCGTATGTATATGTCGGTCACCATGCGTACGAATTTGTCGACGAGCTCGTGCGGCTCGTCGAAGCAAGCCCGGACGGTGTTAGTGCCGTGCTCGGTAGGATGATTCAGGCACGTGTACCCGACTTCGATTTCAAGGATCAATTGAAGACATTGCTCCTCGCTCTCGCAGAAAAGGGCAAGAAACAGGATGTCATCTCGCACGCTGAACGACTGCGAAGCCTCCCCGGAATGCAGGAACTTTTTGACCGTCTCACTCGCAGTAATTGATGCGGTCCAGCGCCAGCTAGCCAAGCTCCGCCCAACGAACCTTCACTGCTGAATGACCATTGATGGTTTTGCAAGGTCACTTTCGTCAGCAGCATAAAGGAACCGCTCTGCTCTCTTCATCGCCAAGTGGTTCACTTCTCCAACACTGATGCCGCAAGAAAACATCCGATCCAAATCGTGGCCCGCAAGCAGGGCAAACGATGTGCTGAGAGGAACAATGAGCTTCACATCAGGGTGTCGAAGAGCACCCGGCTGGTCTTTGAATCGCTCGTCCAGCACGTCCCAAAAAACAGGCCGATCCGCCGTGATGAAGCGATGTCCGCTTGGCGCGGTCAATTTGATCCACTTCATTTTTGGGAACAAGTCAGTCGCAAATATGTGTGCCTGGATTCGGATGCAATCAAGAAACTGATCCTGATGAATCCTGAGCGACCAATTATTGTCCCGCAGGTACTCGGGTGCTCTCTCCACCTCAACGACCCGTTTCTCACCTGTGCCTGTGTGCACAAAAAGAAACGGGAGCTCTCGGCCACCATCGCCACCCTTCTCTTTTAGCGCGGCATAGTTCGCCAGAATGAATTCTCCTAGACCGTGTTGATATATACGGCGTACCCATTCAGTCCGAGCTGCCAACCACGCTATGAAACGTGTCACTTCCGGCATCACCTCTGCACGTTCAAACAGATGTCGCAGTCTAGGAGCGGCATCACTCTCGATTCCGCCTAACCTGCTCTCTAAATCATCTTCATGCCGTGCCCCGGCTCCGCGATAATAATCGCGCACCGTTCCGGCCTTAGCGGGCGTTGAAGCGTGGATGTTCCCCGTTTTCAGATCACGAACCCAAAGCTTGTTCGAACCCCGACGTACAAAATTACGCAAGTAGAACGCTGGGACGACGTGGCTCCGCCTGGTTATATTCACCGCCATAGGATTGTTTCGAATTGACGGCCGGCCGCAATCTGAGTGGACCATCGCACTCCGGAGTTTTTGCCAGTGTGAGGAACTTTGCCCATGAAACTTCTATTGTGCTGATCAATTCCGATTTCTCGCGGAAAAGCTCTCTACCTGCGCGAAAAGAGTTTCCAAATGTCCAGTAAGTTCTCCCAAATGAACTTTGTGGCCCAGGCTCCGCAGCAATTGATTCAAGATCACGGCACACGTTCTATGGACGTCAGTGCCGAGGGAGCTGTAATCGACAGAAAGCTCCGCTACCGCGCTTGGTCTGTCCTGTTTTGCAAGAGTAACCCAGTTCCTGGGGAGGGAGAATTCTGGATAAAACGCAGATGCGAACCCCTGAGCAGTGTTCAATAAGGATAGCTCAGGAACATTGAGCCAGGTCCACAGGTGAGCCCTACCGAGAAAACCGCTCGATTCCCAAAATCTCTTTGTCGCCGTTACCATTAAGGCCAAGTCTATTGCAATGTCACATAGACTCCATGAGTTTCCGTTCGCCTGATCCGAGCGAACAATTTGTGATCCAACGCCAACATCGCCAGCGGCAGTCAATCGCCAGCGGCGTTCAAAACCGATGTCGTCTTGAGCATAAGTGATCTCAGACCAATCGCGATCACGTTTCTCATCGAAAACGCCAGTGTTGCGACGAAATAGCTCTGGATATGCGTATCTCAAGCAATTAAGAAATTGATGCTCCACAATCGTGTCGAGATGGAGAGTGACCGGGGAGCTGGGAAATAGCAAAATGACGAGATTGGGATCTGCTCCAGGCGTAGGTTGCATCCCCGACTTTGCAGGTCTCCTGATGTAAAGTTGATCTCTCAGGTTAACGAGTATCTCATTGGGTCGCGCCACGGATTGCAGCGACCGTTGCCTTTTTTCAATAAGAGTGCGCAACTGTGATGGAGTTGCTGGACAAGACTGGTCTTCGACTCGGACGTAAACGAATTGTGTTTCACCTTTCTTGGTAATCAGGTGGACTTCTGACCCTTCTTGTACCCTTACGACGCAGAGCTTCCGTTTAGGATCGTTGGGCAGTCTGCAATCGGCAATCTCAAAAAATGGGCACGGCATAATGTTCGACGCGATGAAACTTGCGATGTGGGTTTTCAATTCTGCGGCGAATTCTATGCCCTTCAGATTTCCTGGGTACCCCTGATCGTTTTCTACTCCCAGAAGAAGAAGTCCACCGAATGTATTTGCGAAAGAGGCTACATTGCGCAGGGTTCGCACACTACTGTCCTCCTTGAAGTCCAACAAATAACCCTCGTGCGGCCTTGACGACAGGGGTTGGTCAACGCGGGTGAAAGCGGCTACTGATTCAAATAAATCCTGCTGACTGATCCGGCTTAAATCCGCTTTGTAGAGATCGTGAATCATGCGGGCCTCTCTAACTCTTGTCCACCTCTGGTCGGCAGGTCACTGTATCCTGAGTGATCCACTGTCAACTCTTGACCTGCTTCGATGTCTTCAAGAAAGTCACCGATGCTTTCCGCTTGGATTGGACGCTTGACCAACGGTAGTTCTCCTACTCTCAATCTTACAGAAGACTTGCCCGTGGCAATCAACAGGCTCTAAAGGCGCTGACGCAGATATGCCGTCAAAAAAAGTGTCTGACTTAAAGAATACGGAATGAGACACTATTCTCCGCCGATCCTCGCCCCTCTGGCGCACGTAATCCGTCATTATCCCAAATCCCAAGGCTTGCTAAATGCACTTGACGGCATATGCAATATAAGGCATACTATTAGCGTGCCTTGGACCGTTGAAATTGGCGATGAGTTCGAGCCGGAATTTCACGGGCTGCACGAGGATGTGCGGACAGAAATTCTCGCTCTCTCCCGCCTTTTGCAACAATTCGGGCCCCAGTTGGGACGGCCCCGCGTTGACACGCTCAATGGTTCTCGCCACGCGAACATGAAGGAGCTGCGTTTTAGTGCGGCTGACGGCGAATGGCGAGTTGCCTTTGCGTTCGATACGAGACGCAGGGCGATCATGCTTGTGGCGGGTGATAAGTCAGGTGTAAGCGGAAAAGCCTTTTATAAGCAGCTCATCACTAAAGCCGACAAACGTTTTGACGCACATCTAAACCGACTGAAGCAGAAGGAATTGAAAGAGAAGGAATCGAAACAGCAGGAATCGAAAAAGAAGGAAAGGAAGTAGGCTATGTCCAGAAACGTCAACGACATCATTAACAAGCTCAGCCCTGCACAGCGGAAAAAGGTCGAGACCCGTGCAGCTCATCTCGTGGCTGAGGAGATGACGCTTCAGCAGTTGCGGCAAGCGTGCAAGCTTACGCAGCAGAAGGTCGCCAGGTCTCTGCGCATCGGACAGGAAGGTGTCTCGAAGATTGAAAAGCGCAGTGATCTTCTGATCTCAACTTTGCGCGATTTCGTCCGCGCAATGGGCGGACAACTGTCCCTGGTAGTCGAATTTCCAGACCGGGAGCCGGTTATCCTGTCAGGTATTGCCGAGTTTGTGCACGATTCCAAACCCGGTCGCAGACACGCTCACGCGACGATGTGAGATGAAAATGCAACTAGATAGGCGATGTTGGCGAGCTGATTTTATGAATGCTCCAAGTATTCATTTTGGTTGCCACACTCCGAACGAACGTGACTTTTGCGCCTTGTTTATAGGCTACACGTAAATTCCGGGCATCGCGTTGTTATCGAAAGGAGATCAAAATGGCTTCTCGCCCGAAAGACTTTCGACCTCAAGATGCCCGCAAGGCGTTGCTTTGGTGCAGAAGGCTGTGCTGCCTTTGCGGAAAGAGCTGCGGCGTTGGCATTGAAGTGGCACACATAGATACGGATGGGCCTGCTACGTTGGACAATGCCATACCGGTATGCTTCGATTGCCATTGCGCAATAGGTCATTACGTTGACAGCCACGCAAGGGGCAAGAAGTATGGCATTCAGGAGTTAAAGGCGCGAAGAGATCAGGTATACAACGAGCAAACCAGTTCGCTTGTTCCGCTAATTGATTTTAGGCTGACTCAGCAACACCCGCCCAGAGATCTGCCAATCGTAGGATTTCAGATCCAGCACGTTGGAGGATGTCATCCGATAAGAGCTCACGTGAAAATCACATTAGCGAAGGGCACGAGGCGTTACGGCCCCCCGCCGACCAAGGGCCACTATAACGGACGCTCTGGCTGGAACTTGAACCCCCATCAACTCGTTCTCGGCTGGTTTAAAGTGCCGGAGGGGTGGAAACCTTTGAAAGACGCGCCGCTGCGCGCCAAGGTCGAACTCACTCTAGCAGATATCTACGATTACCAGCATCAGCTTTATCCAGTTGGATATATTTTGGAGTTTGGCGCGCAAGATTGGTACGCAGAACCGTGTGAAGAATTTATGTAAGTCGTGGTCATCCCGCGTCCTCTCTGCGATATTCCAATCGCCACCGGCCCGTGAGCAGTATAGCGTCCTGATTACGGAACAAATGGGAAATCTGAGCCAAGGAAGCTCGTGTTTTTTCCGCACGTTCGGTTCAGTACTCCTGGCAATTCGTGCTCGCGGATATTGTGATTGATCCGTAGGTGTTGATAGTCCCAGAAGTGATGCAATGGATTTCCTTGGGCGGCGGTGGTGGGGTCCAGAGAATGACCGGACGCCGAGCAAGCGCGTTTGCCTGGCTTAGCACGAAGCTGTATTTATCGAGGAGCGTGTTGTACTTGCTAACCAACTCGTTGTACGCCTTGATTTGATTCTGATACTCAGTAACCGAAGCGTCGCTGCTCAGTTTAAAAATCTCATCTCTAGCAGCGATAAAAGACTTGAACGCCCTTACGCGGGTGGCTGATGACGCTTTTGATGACCAACTTTCGCCGCCAGTCCCAAACGCTGATATTGCTGCCTCAATGAGCCCGCCGCAGGTGTCCATGGTTTTGGCATATTCGCCCCATAGAGAAAAGAACTGCCCCCTGTCTCGCTCGGCGCTGTCCTTGAATTTATCAAGTTGATCTGCGCACCAGCTGAGAGCGACTTCTTCGGCAGAATGGAGGGCGGCGTCTTTGCTTTTCAGCCTCGCTGTCTCGCGGTTGACCAGCAGTTCACCACGAATAAACAGGGCTGCTTGTCGATCCGCCCGTGTCGCTTGAGGTGAGAGGATGCAGCTGTACGTATTGACGAGGTTCTCGTCTTCGTCACCACGAATGTCAGGCCGCTCAGTGATCGCCAGCTCGTTATATGCAGCTAAGCTCTTGACACCCAAACTGGCGGCCAGTTCTTGGCAGGGATTAGCAGACCGACTTGGTGCTTTTGCAGTGTCGGACGGCGCAAGCGCCGACCGCTTCCCCATAGTTACACAGTCTTGCGGGACATAGCCGCTGATACTCCTTCCATCAAAATCAAGGCCGCTGATCCAATGAAGTCCCGGTTTCCAATTTTGCAGATTGACTGAAACATCGGCCCCCGCAGGAATTGCCCCTGTTTGATTCCCATGAGCGTCGTAAGCCTCAGCTCCGTCACTAGTGGGGCATCCTGCAGGCTCCGTATTGATGTATCCATGAGCAACGTGGCCTCGCTGGGCTTGGCAGAGGCCCGTTAATGCGGTGGCTAAAATCACCAAAACTGTTTTCATGTTTTTGTCCCAAAGGGAGATTTCGTTAAACTGGCCTGTTCGCTCTTATACCGCGACGGCGACATTCAGAACAAGCGAAAACCAGTGCATGGAAATCCATGCTTCCCGGCTGCGGCCATGCTGGAGTGAACACTGCGCCTGAAGCAGAACGGATTTTGAATAATGACTGATCGCAGCCCCAATTTGCGTTGGAAACTGATGGACCAGCTCGCCGATGGGTTGGCCACTAGAAGTACAAGTCAGCCACCGTGCTCATGGTGTGCCAACCCCTTTCACGAAATCCGTTGTTCCGGACTTTGCGATCACTGCTACCGGATTACGAGGGAACAGAACGCAATAAAGCAGAAGATTCAGCAGCGTAAGGCCAAGGGGCTGCAAGTTCCCTATGAACTTGCATTCTCTTATCGGGTTGCTATTGAGATGGAAAAATTGGCGAAGAGCGAAAGTGAGCACTTCGACTCCAAAGATTCCTTTCACACGGGAATGACGATCGAGCGCTTGATGATGTATGTAAGCGAAGAGTGGATAAGGCACTCATATTATTCAAACTACGCTTCAATTTTTTCACAGTTGTTTTCCCCTGCCCAACGACGAGCTCTTATTTATTTGCTGTCGCGCATGATCCGGGAACATATGCGAAGGAATAGGCGTCGCAAAGCTGTCCAACGCCTAGCCGATCAAGGGATTCATTGCCTTCCACCGCCGCCTGCGAAGTGAAGGCGATGCATGGCTCGCCCCACACCTCCCCTTCCCTTCGATTTTAAGCAGCGCGTTGCATGGTGACTTCTAAAGTGGGTCCCATGCCCAAACTCCTCATCCTCTTCCTGGCAACCGTATCCGCGAGCCGGCCAGTACAAAATCCGACTCGCTCAAAACCTTAACTCTCTCGGTGCAGCCTTCGTGCTGATCTTGCCGTTGCACATTCGTTTCATGGCGAAGCATGGAGCTACGCTCGGCTCCTTCTGTCAATCCCGCTTGTGCAGCTCCGCGCGGCGCATAAACCAAACCCGCTCCGTGCTCGCTTCCGCGCCCGTTCGGCTCCGCTGCGCTCCGGGGATTGACAGCGCCTCCCTTCGCTCACCCCTCGCCAGTATGAAACGAATGTGTTTTTTTGGCCCCTAAAAGGCCCAGAAGCACAAATCTCAAACCTTTCTTCAGGAGGAATCAGCACCATGAATGTCTACCAGATCATAACTGAGCGAATCATCAAGTCCCTTGAGCAAGGCATCATTCCGTGGCGCAGGCCGTGGCGCGTAGCTGGCCCGCCGTGCAATTTCATCAGCACGAAACCATATCGAGGAATTAACGTTCTTTTGCTTGCCACGCAGGGGTACGGCTCAGCGTATTGGCTGACGTACAAGCAAGCAACGGAGCGAGGCGGACACGTGAAAAAAGGTGAGAAGTCTACGCCTATTGTGTTCTGGCAAGTAGGCGAGAAAGAAAAGGCTTCCACCGATGGCGAGGGCCAGAAGGTGGAACGCATGTTCTTGCTTCGCTACTACAACGTTTTCAATCTGGAGCAAACGACGTTAGCGCCCACCGACAATTCGCGCCCCGTTATTGAACCAATCGCCGCTTGTTCAGCCGTCGTGGATGGATGGAGCGGAAAGCCGCGTATGGTCCTGGACGACCCAAAGGTCAGCCAAGCCGAGTATTTCCCCAAGCTGGACGCGATTGCAATGCCCTTGATGTCGCGTTTTCTCTCAGCAGAGAATTATTATGCGACGTTGTTTCATGAAATGATCCACAGCACCGGCCATGCTTCGAGGCTTGCGCGACCCGGCATCATCGAATTTGACCGCTTCGGTTCTCAGCAGTACTCACGCGAAGAACTCATTGCAGAAATCGGCTCTGCGTTTCTGTGCGGACACGCCGGCATCAGTAAACCGGAGATTCAGGAAAACACGACCGCATATCTTCAGAACTGGATTGCCGAATTAAAGGGCGACTCACGCTTAATCGTCTCAGCCGCAGCTCAGGCCCAGCACGCGGCTGACATGGTTTTGGGAACTTGCATAGCGGAACAAGAGCCGCCCCAGACATCAGAGGCAGCAGTCATGCTATCGGAGACCAAAGACAAAGAGCTATGTGCTTAAAGCCCCAACATGAAAAAGGCGAAAGCGGCTCCAACCAGGAGCCGCTTTCGATCTTCGTCCTTTTTGCTTGCCGCCCAGCGGTACGGCTCACCATACTGGACCTGTGAAGAAACTTCAGCCCTTGAGCGCATTCCAAATTCTTGGGAGAATCTGGACTATTTGTGAACCAAACTCACCTACCATTTTTCTTTCCCATTCCCCAATGTTCTTGAAGTTGTTATCACAGTGGAAGCGTCCACGTTCGAGCATTTCAGGCGGGACTTGCGCGGAACTGGCATCTCTGCCGGTGGCCCTCGCTACGGCGGCAGCTTCCGTCCGCGCTAGTTGTGTTTTGTCAAACGGTGTGCCTCCGAGCATTCTTCGGAAAAGCCCACGTATCTCTTCGTCGAGAGCAACGTCGAGTGGACTGCCATGGAGGACCGGGTAAGCATCATGGAGCCACTTCTTTATATTTGCAACTTGTTCCTGCAACTCGCCGGAGACAAGATTGCCCTCCCAGCAAAAGCGTTCGTAACCACGGACAAAGGCCTCCTCGTGTTCTGCCTCCCATCTGCCGGCTTTCACGGGTTTGCCTGTAACCTTCGCCGCCCATCGTGCGGCGATAAGCATGTCTTCTGGCTTCAGGGAGCGTCTAAACACCCGGACCATTTGCTGCATGAACTCGACGGGACCCGCCTCTCTTGACAGCCGCATGACTGCCCGACCGTCATCGAGAAACTCGACTGCGGAGCCGGCCGCCTGCTCTACAGGTTGACGCACCTTTGGCTGCACTGCTTGTTCGCGCTGAGGTGTTGTCGGAGGTTTATCGGCAGATTCATCTTGCCTGGTTAGGGGCATTG
The DNA here is from genome assembly GCA_035567035.1 of Verrucomicrobiia bacterium. GTDB lineage: Bacteria > Acidobacteriota > Terriglobia > Terriglobales > Acidobacteriaceae > Angelobacter. The sequence continues at coordinate 110,835 of DATMPO010000090.1, forward strand.
TCGCGAGTCGGTCGATGAAGTACTCAATTAAGGTTCGGCGATGCCAAGGGATGTCGGATGCAAGGCTGCGCGCCTTTGAGAGCACTACTTCATCCGGAGTTTTTGAAAAGCTCAACAGGAGGCCGCCGATAGATGATTGGACGAGTTCGTGCCAAGCGGTGAGGAATCCACTCCTGTTGACCTGAGTGACGAATGAAGGTGACGTGATGCCCAGGACTTCCATCCATTTCAACAAAAGCTGGGTTCGCGCTTCGTCCGCGTCTTTCGAATAGTGGGTCTCTTCCAAAACCCTGGGCGAATTCCGTTTCAGACGATGATTGATGTCAGCCAGCGCAAAAGTGCCCCACACTTCCGCAAGGCTTTGCACGATATTTGACGGTAGCTTTCCGTTTGGATCGATCTGAGGACACGTGCAACATCGAAACAGACCCACGAGCGCCTCTTCTGCAAGATGCGCTCTCAGGTTGGCGGCCAGCCCGCTTCTTAAGGCCATTGGTGCGATGTCGGTTCCTCTGATGAGTGCCTCCACTGGAGCGACGAGTTCTTTCTCCACAGTAAGTCGGTAAAAGTCATAGTAGACGACCACAATGGCGAAACTGCGCTGCCGCTGGATGTCCAGTTTCGAAGCCTTGTACCAGATGGGGTTAAAAAATCTATCCAATATCCCCATAGTACTTTCCTCCAGTAACCCTCCCATCCAGGGATCTCATGACGGTCTTACAAACTTCCACCAAGAGGGGCAGTCTAAACGTTGGCGGGTTTAGCCCAAGGTCTCTCGCGATTTGGGACAGTTCGGCTTCATGTTTTCGATGCGCTACGCTCGCGAGCTCTTTCGCCATTGCGGAAGCGGTCGAGCCTGCTACGACACAAGCGTACACCGCGGTTGGGGCGGTCATGTTAGGGAGGTTGAGGTAGAACTTCCCAAGATCCTTGGCGTAATCCCTAAAACTCCCGGAGAGCCATGCCGCCAGTGTAAGCCACCACAACGAGGTTTCGTCTGGAGCCTTCGCTTTGTAGGTAGCAAGAAGGTGGTGAATCGCCTCCTTGATCTTCCCGTTGTACAAATACCACCAACCGAATTCCTGATAATCGAAGAGGGTGATTCCCGACGACTGCGCGCTTGACCAATTCCAGGCGGTACTCAACAGTTCGTTGGCTTGCGCGAACTCATTTGCTGAAATCATCTGCCCTGCAAGGTTGGCCAAGGGGTCTATGTAGAGCGCGTGATCGTGCCTGCCTGATGTGAACCGGAGGCCTTCAACGGCCATCCTCAGGGTCTCGCGAGCTTCATACGTCTGTCCTTCAGCCAGCAAGAGGATTGCATATGAATTCAGAAGGACGGGATTACTAGGTCGTTCCTGAAGCGCGTTTCGAAGCAGCATCGCGGCCTGTTTGTGACGGCCCTGCGCGCGAAAGAATCCCGCTTGAGCAATGACATCGGCCACTATGTTTCCAGGACGGGAAGATGACGCGAAGGCGCGAAGGCCAGCTTTGGAAAGCAGACCCTCATACGATTTCGGTCGAGATTCTGGATCAAGCTCCAAGGCGGCAACGATTAAGTGAATCAAGGGCTGGATCTCTGAGCCCCGCTGAGCAGCAAAGTGTCGCAGCGGAATGGTTCGAAACATGGGGTGGAAGTGTCGTCCCGTTTCCTCCCCCAAAAATGGGTGCTGTTGTGTGAGAGTCTCGTAGAGAGTTACACCAAGAGAAAAGATGTCAGTGCTGACAGATGGCGATGCTCCCAAAAATAAAACCTCGGGGGCCATGTAGAACGGTGTGCCGCCAATTGGTCCTAAGTTAACCGAACGGCACATCATGTTCGGTTCCAGGTCGTCCATACTCCGAACTCCGGTGAGCCTCTCAGGCGCAAACCTCGCCATTCCGAAGTCGGTAAGGCGTGGGGTATTGTCGGCAGCGACCAGCACGTTCGATGGCTTGATGTCCTGATGTATAACTCGGCCGGAGTTCACCGCGTGCGCGAGACCGTCTATCAGCTGTAGAGCAAACGTGATGATCTTTGTAGTCGTCCAACTTGTAATTTTGGTTTCCGCAAGTGATTTCTCATACCAGTCCGAGATGACGGAAGGTCGCGAGCACCATTCCGTATAGGCGATGGCATGTGCTATGTAGGGATGTGTTCCAAGTGAAATCCAAACCTCTGCTTCCCGGATGAACTGCGGCCTGTCTGCTGATTCTTGAAAAGTCTTGAGTGCAATCGGAGGCACTCCCACCGGGCGTACAGGCACGAGCTGATACACAGTGCCCATACCGCCTTCCAAAATTTTTCCGATCACGAACTTCTCGTTTCCCAGCACTTGAAGCGACATGATCGACCCGATTGTTGGTTTTGGAACAGAACCAGTCATCCCCGTCAACCCTTCACCATCGGCCTCTCGCGATGGATCGAACTCATGTTTCCGATGTAAGGAAAGCCCAGTGCTGCTGTCCCTTGTTCACTGGCTACCACCGGCCGGCGCTAGCAGAATCTCGCAGGTCACGCAGCGCTCCCTGTACTCCTTGAGCGTTCTGCATTTTCGGCTCGATATTATGCACAGGTAGCCGCGTTCCGTCTGGCGCAATAAGCTTGAGTTCCCACCAATCATTCGATTGGGATTCGACCAAAGATAGCGCCCAGTCACACGGAAATTCGGGATCAAGCGCCTTTATGCCCTGAGAGACCTCGTGACCAATGCCGCTCTGCTGAGAGAGGATACTGATACCCATGCAGGAATCCTACTCACTTTCAAAGTCCTCGTGCAACCTGCAAGCGGGGCTTGTGTTGTGACGAGATTCCATCTTTTATTTTGGTACACTCCTCCTTATGGACGTTGCTTTGAAAATAAACGACGTTGCGACAGAGGCTCTTGGCAACGCAATGTACCGTTTCACGTTCGGGATAATAGGAGACGGGAGGTTCGGTGCCGAAGGGCAGGGTCTTGCTACGGGAATCGGAGTGCTTTGGAAAAACACCTATCTGATCCTAACTGCCGATCACGCGATTCGGGGAACGCCTTATGAGCGCGTGTATTTCCTTCTTCCCGACGAAGCTCTTCAGCTCGCGGATTCTGACATCACCAGTGGGCTGAAGTCTGTCGGGGTGCGGAAACGATTCGAGCTGGAAAAACCGGAGATGATCTGCGCTGACAACGACGATCTTGCTGCTTTTGTTCTCGAAGGACAGGTACAGGAAACCGGGCAAAATCACTTTTATCGCCTCGACGAGAACCACGCCACTCCGGTTGCGGCTGAACAAGTCGGAGTTTTGGGTTACCCCGGCGAAACAAGATTGCCCGTCGGCGCGAACTACATGGCCACCCCTTATCTGGCGTTCGGAGAATTAGGCCAGGCCCCATCCGAACTGTTTGACGACAAAGAATCCCGAGTCTCGATCAGCTACCCGACAACCCTAACCGTGGATCCACATGGATTGAGTGGTTCTGGGCTGTGGATTCCAACCGATATGGGGGGCGTTGTTTGGAATCCAGGAATTGCTCTGATCGGACTCGTTACTAATCACGTTTCCGGCCATCAAATACTGGTCGGCTACAAAGTGGAGAAACTGATTGAGTTTCTCAGAGCCAACGACAATCGGATGTTCAAAGGCTGATCCCGTAATCACCTTCCGCTGCCCCGCCTACCACCCCGGCGACTGGGGGAGCGCGTTGGCGGTTTGCGGACCGGTTTAATCCTCTCGGCAGCTACCATCTTGCCGCGGCAGACCACACACTTCCGATAGTCCAACTGCATGACACCGGCACTAGCCACGCTCTTCTTCACTTCGTAGTTGTGGCACTCTGGAGTCACGCACTTAACTTTCGTGACCATATCAATGACGAGTATAACTTGCATTGCTGTGGCGACCAGAACTACGTAAATGTCCATTCCACGCTCTTGCCAGGTTTCTCTGTTCACGTTGTGGCCTGTTCTGGCTTGATGTTGAGGAACTGGCTTGCCACAATCCTGACCACCGAGACGGCAGGTGATTCTGACTGTGACTAACGTACTGTCGATACGCGCCCCAACTGAGGTCACAACCGCGCGACGCTGCCTTCGGCAGCGGGTGTGGCAAGTGACACGCCACCCCTGGAGGGTTGCTGCAAGGTTGCTGGCCAGCAACCTTGCGATTTGTCCACTCGCTGCCGCCGCCTTCTGCCGGCCGCGACGACTCGAAATCGCTAATATTAAGGTTGCATGGAGCGCCCACACGCCGGGCCTTGAGGAGAAGTGCAATCGTGACAAACCCACTACGAACGAAGTCGGCGACCGCAAAAGTCACCGACGAGGAATACCAGCAGTTTGAAGCAGCGGCCAAAGCTCGGGGATTGACCACCAGCGAATGGTGCCGAGAAGCGCTCTTGGCCAGACTGAATTCCGGCCAAGCAACTCAGATCAATTCCGAACAGATAGCCTCGACTGATATGGCGATATTGAGCGAATTGTTGGGGGTGAGGATGCTGCTGTTGAACCTTCTTTATCCCGTTGGACGGGGCGAATCTCTGAGCGCCGAGAAGGTACAAGCCATCGTGACTCGGGCCGATGCCGAGAAGCTTTCGGCGGCAATCCAGTGCCTGGAACAGAACGCAAAACGGCGCAACTGAACTCACCGGGGATTATGCCTTTGACAAACCCAAGCGCCAACGCCTAAGGAGCCGGTTCGTCACGAAACCCGCTCCAATACCAATGATGCACCCGATTACGGCTCCGACCAACAAGCCAAACCATGAGGCAACAACCTTGGTGATAGCCCATACAAAATTGTGGATTTCTAATGCGCCTAGGCCCATGCCCGTTCCCCAAGACCCAGCAATGGCACCATAAGTTGTAGTGAATGGAATAAAGAAGGCAAATGCCGCCAAGAATCTCAGGCGCTTGAAGCAGAACAAGAAAATGGACAGAAGAAATCCAGTAAACGGGATGAAGAATAAGAAGAGAGCAAAAAACAAGAGGGTAAATATCATCTCAGGCCCAGCCTTATTTTAACTTTTCCGTCTCGATTTTGGCTTCTTAGGCTGCTGCCTCTTCGGCGGCTTCGAGAGAGATCGGCCAGCCGCACTGGAGCGTCCGCGGCGCAACTTCTTTTGATTCCTGGCGTGTCTGAATTGACACGTTTTCGTCCCTTGCCGTCTTCTTGTTAATTTTCTGATCCACCCAAAATCCGCTCAAAACCCAGCAAATTCGCGTTTTCTTGACCAGATTTGACCGAGTTTTGGAACCGTGCGAATCTGCGCCCGACAGTTCTAGAAAACCGCCTTCATGGGCGGGCACGGAGGAAAACGACAGTGAGCGAGCTTTGGAAAAGGAATACAAGCTACCGCTGGCCCAGCGACAACCCGGCTTGGACATACGGCGTGTTTTTCAGCAGTCTGGCGCTGGTCTTGGTCGGGTTGTGGATAACCTACGAGCGTTTCACGCCCTTGCAGCAATACTGGCTACCCACGTACCTGTCAGCCAACATCATGCCCAGATTTGGGGTCACCAAGAGCAAGTACCGTCTGATGGCCGTGGCCTGGCCGGACAAAAACTATCGACTGCCCGCCGAGGATGAGGTCGAGCCGGGATTAACCCGCAGTGCGGATGGTCGCCGGATTCCGTTTGCGCTGACCGAACAAGCCCGGCAACAAGGCAAGCGTTTGACCCTTATGCAGTCGCAGCTCTTTGACAATGAATTCGTCCAAGACAAACTGCGGACAATCGTCTATCAAGACCAAACGCTCACCGACCTGGCTTGGTGGCCGCTCATGGCCGGCGCCGCCTTTCTCATCTTCGGGCTGATTGCAGCCATTCCCCTGGACAAGAAGCGCGCTGATGTCCGCAAGTTTGGGCGACGGCTTCGCGGCCCGGAGCTGGTCACCGCCGCCGAATTCAACCGCAGGAACAAGTCTGACGGCATCGCCTTCGCCACTCTGGAGAAGCCCAGACTCTCAGAAAGGCTGCTGTGGAGGCGGGAGTGGGACCGTGTACGCATTCCCCGGTCGATCGAAGACAACCACCTGCTGATAACTGCCGACTCGGGCAAAGGGAAGACCGTACTTGCCCGGCAAGTGTTGATGCAGGTTGCCGACCGCGGCGAGGCCGCAGTTGTCTACGATCCCGGACTCGATTACACCGGCCAGTTCTATATGCCCGAGCGTGGCGACGTGATCTTGAACCCGCTGGACGAAAGAATGTCGTATTGGTCACCCGCCGAGGAGGTGACGCACCCTGCCGAGGCCCTTACGCTGGCCACTTCGCTGTTTCCCGACAAGATTGGAGATAACCCTTTTTTTGCCGAGGGTGCGCGCAAGATCGTTGCCCATCTGCTGAACCTGAAACCAACACCCGAGGAACTGATCTTCTGGCTCAGTGACGAGGGTGAGTTGGAGCGCAGACTCAAGGGATCAAACATGTCGGGAATGATCTACAAGGACGCCGGCAACCAGCGGGGCGGCTTTCTGGCTTCTCTCGGCATGGTGGCCGACAGCCTCAAATTGCTGCCCAGCCGCGCTGAAGCGCGATCCCGCTGGACCGCTGCCGAGTGGTCCAAGCACCGGAAGGGATGGCTGTTTATCACCAGCATCCCGGAGGCCAGAGAACACTTGCGGCCACTCATCAGCATGTGGCTGGACATGCTCGTCCTGCGCCTGATGAACCAGGGGAAGCCGGGTCCGCGCCCAGTCTGGTTTGTCCTGGACGAGTTGGCAACACTGCACAAGTTGCCCCAGCTGGGAACTGCTCTGACAGAGAACAGAAGATCGAACAATCCGGTGGTGCTGGTCTTCCAGGGACGCAGCCAGATTCAGGCACTGTACGGCCATCAAGCCGAGGCCATGTTCTCCCAGCCGGCTACCAAAATCTTCCTTGGCACCAGTGAACCCAACGCGGCCCAGTGGATCAGCGACACCATTGGCAACGTGGAACTGGAACGTTTGGTGGAGAGCCGGACGGACGGCCAGATGCCGCCGCATCGTGAATCGCGCACCTGTCATCTCGAGCAGGAAGTAACTCCGCTGGCCATGAAGGAAGAAATTGCCGGGCTTCGGAAAGGTCACGGATATCTGAAGTGCGACAATCTGGTTGTCCAGATCAGCTTCCCCTACATCGGCCTTCGCAAGAATTATCCAGATTTCATTCTGCGCCAATCCAAGGCTGCCGCTCCTGAAGTGATCGAACATGCGCCGCGACCGGACGATGACCGGCGACAGGGCGCGGAAGGACCGCACCCGCCGGATCCATTCTTCAAGTGAGGGACTATGTTAACCATCTCCAAACCGCTCAGTTCCGGACAGGCGCAAAGCTATCACCGAAAAGAGTTTGCCAATGCCCAGGACAACTACTACACGCAGGGCTCCGAAGTGCAAGGCCGCTGGCATGGCAGGCTGGCCGAGCGCTGGGGCCTGAAAGCCGAAGTCACCGCGGAGCATTTTGCCTGTCTCAGCGAGGGCCAGCATCCGCTCACCGGCGAGCAGTTGATCCGCCGACGCGCTGCTCACGAATATGTAAACCAACACGGCGAAACCATTCGCGCCATGGAGCACCGCGCCGGGTGGGACGCAACCTTCAGCGCACCGAAGACGGTTTCTCTCACCGCCCTGGTCGGCGGCGATGAGCGGGTGCGCCAGGCCCACCGGGAAGCTGTTGCCGTGTCCCTGGACGAGCTGGAGCGATTCGTCCAGGCCCGCATCGGCGGTAATCATCCAGCGGAAACTACGGGCAACTGGATTGCTGCCAAGTTTGAGCATGACAGCAGCCGGCCAGTGAACGGCTACGCTGCTCCACAGCTTCACACGCACGTTGTCTTCTTCAATTTAACCGAGCGCGAGAACGGCGAGGCCCGCGCCTTGCAGCCGCGAGAACTTTACCGTTCGCAGGGTTTCGGCACCGCGATTTATCGCGCCGAGCTCGCTTTGCGATTGAAGCAGTTGGGATATGAGATCGAACCGAGTGCCAACGGCGCACCCGAGATTAAAGGCTACACCGCCGAATATATTGGGGCGTCGAGTCCACGACGGCAACAGATCAAGCAGCACCTGGAAGAGCAGGGTTTGAGTAGCCCGGAAGCAGCCGAGATTGCGGCGCACCGCACTCGTGATGCGAAGCTGGACATTACACGCGAAGAGATGCAGCAGCGGCACCTGGAAATGGCACTGCAGTATGGAAACCAAGCTGACCGCGTAGTGCGACAAGGATGGAAACGCGCCCTTGAGATGGATGCGCCAGGCCATGAACAAACACAGCGAGCGGCCGGGCAAGCCATTCACTACGCGCTGGAAAAGAACTTTGAACGCGAAGCAGTGACCGACGAGCGTGGCCTGCTACGAGATGCGCTGAAACGAGCTATGGGCGAAGCTTCGTTTGGTGAAATCCGCCATGAGCTTGCTCGAGAAATAGTCGAAGGCGAACTGATCCAAGTCGAAAGGCAGCCAGGCGCACCCAGCCGGGCTTTCACCACCGATGAAATGATTACCCTGGAGCGGGACAACGTTCGCCTCATGCGCGCGGGCCGGGACCGGCATCCGGCGCTCGTGCCGTTTGAGACGCGGCGCTCGCTTGAAACCCAGCACGGACACTTGAATCAGGGCCAGCGCGAAGCCGTGCAGGAAATCCTCGGCAACCGTGACCAAGTTTATGGGCTTGAGGGTGTCGCGGGAGCTGGCAAGACAACATCGCTTGCCGCAATCCGCGATGCCGCCGAGCGTGAAGGATACAAGGTCGAAGGCTTTGCGCCCACCTCACGTGCCGCATACAAGCTTGAGGAAGCAGGCATTGAGGCAATGACCTTACAGCGCCACCTTGCGCGTGGCGAGCGAGCGCCGGACGGTGAAAAGCATTTGTACGTTCTTGACGAATCGAGCCTGGCCAGCACACGGCAGATGAATGAGTTTCTGCATCGTCTGAGCCCAGAGGATCGTGTCTTGCTGGTTGGCGACATACGCCAGCACCAAGCCGTCGAAGCCGGACGGCCTTACCAACAGTTGCAGGAAGCCGGGATGCGCACCGCGCACTTGGATGAGATTGTCCGGCAGAAGGACCAGCGCCTCAAAGAAGCCGTCGAACAACTCGCACATGGCGAAGTCGGAGAAGCAATCGCAAACCTGGACCGTCAGGGCCGGGTGCGGCAAATCGAAGACCGTCAGGAGCGCTTTGCGGAAATGGCCCGTGAGTATGTTCGCCACCGGGAAGGCACGCTGGCGATTTCTCCTGACAACGAATCGCGCCGTGAATTGAATCGTGTGATTCATCGCGAGATGCAGGAACAGGGTCACGTCCAGCGCGAGGACCGCAGCTTTCGCGTGCTGGAGGCCCGGCAGGAGTTGACTGGGGCCGACCGCGCCTGGGCCGGACAGTATCAAGCGGGTGACATAGTTCGCTACGCCCGTGGCAGCCGCGTTGTCGGAATCGCGGCCGGGGAATATGCCACCGTCAGCAAGCCCGAGGCCAGGGAAAACCTTCTCACGGTCCGGCGCGAACACGGCCAGCAGGTAACTTACGATCCGCGCCGCTTGCAGGGAGCTTCCGTCTACCGCGAAGCCGAGCGGGAGTTCGCCAAAGGCGACCGCATCCAGTTCACCGCGCCGTCCAAAGAACTCCACGTTGCCAACCGTGAACTTGGAACCATTGAACGCATCGAGGAAAACGGCCAGCTTTCGATCCGCACCGACTCGGGGCGCACGCTTCACTTCGGCATCGAAGAACATCCGCATCTTGACTACGGCTATGCCGTGACCAGCCACAGCGCTCAGGGACAGACCGCCGACCGCGTGTTGATTCACGTGGACACCGAACAAAGCGAGCAGCTTGTCAACAGCCGCATGGGCTACGTCTCCGTCTCACGCGGACGCTACGACGCGCAAATCTACACCAATGACAAATCCGAACTGGCGCACGATCTGAGCCGTGACGTCTCGCACAGTGCCGCTACCAGCCACACGCAGGAACGCGGCCAGGAGCACGGTCATGACCTTGGCAGTGAGGCGCAGTCTGTTGGCCACGAGCATGGAAACGGCGAAAGCCTCAGAGCGGCAAGCGAAGGACATACTCAATCCGCTGGCGAGGCTCACGGCCATGAAGGCAGCGAAGGCATGGGACAAGGGATTGGGGAGTAGCGCACATGCCGCAAGCGTGTGCCGTCTGCCCAAAAATAAAAGGCCTGTAATCAGGCAAGGAGAAGTAAAGAAATGATGTTCAAGATATTCACGATATTCGACCAGTGGTTCAGATACTTCATCAACACATTGCGGTGGGGGTACAGACAGGCACTGGGGCTTGTCCAAGCACTTGTCTTGCTCGCCCTGTTGACCTTCACGACGATGCTTCCTTTCCCCATCGCCGTCATTCACCAATATCGCCATTTGTCGCAGGTGCAGAAATATTGGTTCCCCACCTACCTGCGCGCTGAATTCTCACCCAGGAGCGGAGGCGTCTATCGCGTGCTCGTGGTCGAAGACGCCAACAAAGAACACTGGATTGCGAACGCGGAGACCGTCCTGCCGGGAGCGACCCGCACAGCGGCAGGCGAGACCGTTCCCTTTGTGCTTTCGCCCAAGGAGCAGCAAGAGGGCAAAAGACTCGTGCTGTTGCCGCCCGCGTTTCAGGACAACGCATACCTTTGGGACTGGCTCCGCAATGAGGTCTACAGCGGCAAAAGCATAGCCGAGATTGGAGAGCGGGGTATCAATGTCGGCGTTTGGCTCACATTCATCACGTATCTGGTCTTCGGCGCGGGCGGTCTCTTTTACTTGATCCACCGTGTTCTTAGCTTCGTTTATCGCCGCTTGGACGTCCAGGCAGAGAGGTAACGGACAAAAGAGGGTAATGGGTTATGTCACGAGCAACAGTAGCAGATAAACCACTGACAGTTCCGCAACTGGTTGACACGCGGCGGGCGGCTGAAATTCTTGGGCGTTCAGCCGCCACACTCAAGCGCTGGCGTTATGAAGGTGTCGGGCCGAATTGGATAGAAATAGAAGGGCGCGTCAGTTATGATGTCGCTGTTCTTCTTGAATTCATCAGGAAGAACACACGAGTTGCTTCCGTGCGGGCTGCAATGGAGGAATCTCGTGGAGTTGCTTAGAAAGAAGAACTCGAAATTCTACTGGTACGACTTCACGGTACGCGGCCAACGGTATCGTGGATCGACTAAAGAGACCAACATCACCAGGGCGGGAACGATTGCCGCTCTGAAACTGTCTAAGGCCATTGAAGGCGCTGACCCGCTTCCGAGGAAGGCTCCTGGACTGATTAAGTTTGGGAGCCGGTTTCTGGAGTGGGTTAAAAACGCCCCATTGGAACAGATGACAAGAACCTATTACCAAACCGGGTGGCGGTTGTTGAATACGACTCCGATAGTTGGGATGAGACTCGACAGAATCACCGCTGATGAAGTGGAAACTCTGCGTTTCCCGGATTCACCGTCAAACGCCAACTGTGCTCTGCGAACGTTGCGCCGAATGCTTCACAAAGCCGAAGAGTGGAAGTTGATTCACAGGACTCCAAAGTTCAAGCTGGTGAAGGAACACGGTCGTTCGTTGAGACTTGATGCTGACGCGGAAGCGAAGCTGATTGCTGCGGCTGCTGCCTGCGGCTGGCGAAAGGGCTGTTTTGAAGTTTTCCGCGATGTTGTCATGTTGATGCGCGATACTGGCATGAGAAACCAAAGAGAGCTTTACCGCATGCGCATCGAGAACATTGATTGGGCCAACAAGTTTATCTTTGTGCCCGATAGCAAGACTACTGACGGAAGAAGAATGGTTCCGATGAGCGACAGGGTCCTGAATCTGCTCTGCGCACGCTGCGCGGGCAGGCGCGAGGGATGGGTGTTTCCCTCGAAGCGCGCAAGGTCCGGACACCTTACAACCGTGGCTGGGCTGTTTCGCCAGGCACGAGCAAAAGCGGGCCTTCCGAAGGGCCTGGTCTTATATTGCAGTCGTCATGACTACGGCTCCCGCGTATTACGGGGAACTGGAAATCTGGCAGCCGTGATGAAGACCATGGGGCACAAGGATGTTAGAACAGCGATGCAGTACCAACATCCAGAACTGGATATCGTGCGCGAAGCTCTCAACAGTCAGCGCACGATCATGATTCAATAAAACTTATGGCACATTTTACGGCACACCGTAAATTTTGCCTTTCGATCAACCTGGTAAGTTGTTGATTTTATGGCGCGCCCTGAGAGATTCGAACTCCCGGCCTTCTGATTCGTAGTCAGACGCTCTATCCAGCTGAGCTAAGGGCGCGCATGCGCGCTGGGACGTTCTTAATTCTACAACATGACATTCGGAATTCAGAAGTCCGCACGGCCCTGGCTGCTGAATTTCTGACTTTGGATTCCTCCGCGTCCTCGGTTACACTCTCGCCCAGCGGAAGCCGAGCCTGGAATGCTGACAAGCTGGCACACGGTACTGGAAATTGTGGCCCGCACGAGCGTGATTTACGTGCTGGTGCTCCTGGGGCTGCGTCTCACGGGCAAGCGCGAGGTCGGGCAGATGACGCCGTTCGATTTGACGCTTCTTCTACTGCTCAGCAATTCCGTCCAGAACGCCATGACCGGGCCCGACACTTCCCTGTTGGGTGGAGTGGCGGCGGCCTGTGTCCTGCTCGCAATGAACTACTTATTTGGGAGACTTTCCGGCAGGAACCGGCCCTTCCGCAAGTTCACGGAAGGATCACCGACGATCCTGATTCACAAGGGCGTGGTCATTATCAATCATTTGGCGAAAGAAAACGTATCCACCGACGAACTGCACCGCGCACTGCGCGAACATGGAGTTGACTGCATTGAGGATGTTGCTTTGGCCGTCCTGGAAGTGGATGGCGCTATCAGCATTTTGAAATATGACGATGTTCCGGATCACGTCAAGCCGCAAAAGAGACTCAGGTTCTTGCGCCGCCACTGATCGCGCCTGGGGCAAATCGTCCGCCGAGCGTTCTAAAACAGGAGAAGCAAATGGACCCACACGAGCTTCAAGAACAAACCGAAGAAGCGCACCACCACGGCCAGAAAGCCGTCGGCCTGACCATGGCCATTGTCGCCGTTTTTCTCGGGACAGCCACCATGTTGAGCCATCGGGCCCACACCGAAGAAGGCACACTGCAAACCAAGACGAACGACGCCTGGGGCTTCTACCAGGCGAAACACGGCCGCGCCCATGACTATGGCAAATATGCGGAGACCGACGTCCTCGCCAACTATCCGAAAGATGTCGCATTGAAGGACTTGCGGATCTCCATCGAGGAAGAATGCGGAGTTCCTAAAGAGGAACACTGCACCAGCCCCGTGGCAAAGGACTCGCCGATCGTCCAGCAGTTGCTCCAAGAACTGAAAGGCGACAGGGAGGCCGAAAAGACCAAAGGTCAGGGCGAAGCTACACACCCCGAGGAACCCGCATCCGGCGGCGAAGCTGTAACCAGCTCCGCGAAGACCGCAAAGACGGAAAAGAAAGCCAAGGCCCCGAAAGAGGGCGCCGCAAAAATTCAGGACGACGCGAGAGAGCTGGAAAAAGAAGTCGAAGTCATTAAGAAGCGCGCCGACCACTACGATCTTGCGGAACTGTTCCTGGAACTCTCCATCGTACTGTGTTCGGTCACGCTGTTGTCGGAGAACAAACTCTACTGGAGACTCTCATGGGTAACCAGCCTGATCGGAATCGGCATTGCCCTGATGGGCTTTCTCCACACCTAGCACTTCATCGCGTGGTGTCCAGCGCAACGCCTTTGACTCCGGTTAGCCCGGTGATTTTGCGCGCCGGAGCTACGTTGCCGCTGGCCGTGCCGATGTTGGTGAACACCATGACGCTGGCGGCGGAGTTGTCCGCGACATAGACATCGCCGCTGTCACCAGTTCCCGGATTGTTGTTCAGAACGAGCTGTGTCGGATGCGTAAACCCGGTGTTGCCGCCGGAAATCGTGGCCGCGGGCGCCACATTGCCGGTGGCAGTTGCCGCGTTCGCGAAGATCGTGATGCTCGGAGCATTCAGGTTGCTGACCACGAGCCTCCCGGTAGCGTCCAGCCCCAGGCCGGCGGGATGGTTGAGCCCGGTGGACGCTCCGGTCACGATACGGCTGGCGACGGTCGCTCCACTGGGGCGAGTGCTGACCAGGTCATAGACATCAATTCCGTTGTTCAATGAATCCGCCGCGAATAACCGATCGTTGGTCGAATCCAGAAATATCGCTTCCGCCGCGAAACCAATATTCATTGTTCTCACTGGAATGGTATTGCCGTTCGTGGTCGAGGCCGGACTGAAGACCATGATATTCGAGCCATCGGCCACGTACACCAGATCGCGGGTCCGGTCCACGGCGACTGCGGCTGGGGCGGTCAGAGTGGTGGAAGCCCCGGAAATCGTTCGATCGGGAGCCACGTTACCGGTCCTGGTGGTTGCGTTCTCAAAGATCAGAATCGAACTGCCCGCGGCATTGGCCACAAATAGCCGGTTGTTGGTTTCGTCCAGCAGCAGGTGCTGGGGAGACTGCAATTGCGTTGTAGCGCCGCTTACAGTAGCGCTGGCTGCTACGCCGCCCGTCGCGGTAAAAGCGTTGTCAAAGCGAAGCACGGAATTGGCCGTGGGTTCGGAGAGATAAAGCCGGCCCTGAATTCCTCCACCCCCTGTCCCGCGCCCGCCTGTTGTGGAACTGGCGCATCCGAAGATGGCCAGCGCTGCAATAACGGAGATGAGTATAAGAAGATGTCGTATCATGCGTTCGCCTCCCGCACGTTTATACCTATTCAAAGTTATCATGGCAGTGTGCCAGCGCAACCGTCCGGAATCTTGATTGCCACCACCAATCCAGGCAAGCTTCGCGAATTCCAAGCAGGAGCGAAGGAGTTTGCTCTGCAAGCAGAATCCCTGCCGGGACTGCGAGAAATTCCTGCACCCATCGAGGACGGTGACACTTTCGAAGATAACGCCAGAATCAAAGCCGAGTACTACAGCCGGCACGCCGCCGGAGAACTTGTGCTGGCAGAGGATTCCGGTCTGGTAGTTCCTGCGCTGCATAGCGCACCCGGCGTCTATTCGGCCCGGTATGCGGCGCTGCTTCGCGACGGTAAGCATTCCAACACCAACTCCGACGACCAGGAAAACAACCGCGCCCTCATCTTTCAATTAGAAAATCTGCAATTAGAAAGTCTGCAATTGGAACGTCAACCACCGGGCCCTATTGCCGGAAAGTACGTTTGCGTCATCGCGGCGGCCAGAAACGGCGCGACCCTGCAAACTTTCTCCGGGGAGGCCGAGGGAGAAATGCTGACCGTCCCGCGCGGCAACCGCGGCTTCGGGTATGACCCTCTATTCTTCTTCCCGGATCTGGGTAAGACCTTCGCCGAACTTACTCTGGAGGAAAAATCGGCCTGCAGCCATCGGGGAAAGGCCTTCCGCCAGTTCCTGGAATGGTATGCGGCCCAAGACCAGGCCTGATATCCCCAGTGAATGATATTCATTTTCCGATTGCGCTCCTTGCTAAATCCAAGTAAATTCAAAGCCTTGCCGTGAAGCGACCTTCAACCACTACCGCCAGGAACGCGAACGTTGCGTCCGATAAGTATCAGCGCATCCTCGACGCGGCCATTGAAGTCATTGCCAACCACGGGTTTTTTCATTCCCGCGTGTCGGAGATTGCCGAGCGCGCCGGCGTCGCGGACGGGACCATCTACCTGTATTTCAAGAACAAAGACGAACTGCTGATGGCGGCCATTGACTCGGCCTTTCACCGGTTCATTGCGCGGGCGCGGACGGCGCTCAAAGAAGTGAGCGACCCGCGGGAAAAACTGCGCACCATAGCATTTCTGCATCTGGAAGGGCTGGGATCCAACCGCAGTCTGGCCATCGTGTTCCAGACAGAACTGCGCCATAGCGCGAAATTTCTGGCTGAGTTCTCCCATAACATGATGGTGGAATACTTTGACCTGATCAAGAGCGTCCTGCGGGAAGGCCAGGAGGCACGCGTGTTCGACGCCGAACTTTCGGTCACCATCGCCGCGCATTGCTTCTTCGGGGCCGTTGATGAGATAGTAACTACGTGGATCCTTGCGGACCGCGAACGAGAGTACCATCTCTCCGGCCTGGCTGATTCGATTGTGGAAATCGTACTCAAGGGCATTGAGACGGGCAACAAGCATGGACATTAGGACCCTGGCTGACATTTTTTTTGCTTCCGTGACGCGCGATTCAGAACGCGTTGCGATGTTCAAGGACCAAGAGGGCTGGCACGCGGTTTCTTCGCGGCAGTATTACGGCTACGTTGTCGCAACGGCCCAAGCCCTGAAGCAGTGGGGACTGCGCAAAGGCGACCGCGTCGCCATTCTGAGCGAGAACCGCCTGGAATGGATGATCGCTGATTTTGCCTGCGTCACCAGCGGCATCATTGACGTTCCCATCTACACCACGCTGACCGCGGAGCAAACAGCGTACCTATTGCAAAACTCCGGCGCCCGCGTGATTTTCGTTTCCTCAATCGAGCAACTCAGGAAAGTCCAGTCTATTCAGTCGCGGACGAACCTGGAAAAAATCGTGGTCATGGACGACCTGGCGGAAGTCAACGTAATTCCCATGTCGTCCCTGCTGGATCGCGCTTCCCTGGAGACCGATAGTGACTTTGACGAAGCTGCCCGCAAAGTCCAACCCGAGGATATTGCCACTCTGATCTACACCTCAGGCACCACCGGGACTTCCAAAGGCGTCATGCTGAGCCATGGCAACCTTGCCTGCAATGCTGTCACGTCGGTGAACAATTTTGAGTGGGCCAGGGAAGATAGCTATCTCTCATTTCTTCCGCTGTCGCACGTGACGGCGCGGCATCTGGACTACGTCTGTTTTCTGCACGGCGCAACCATTGCTTACTGTCCGTTCTTTGATCATCTTCCTCAGATGCTGCAGGAGGTTAAACCCACGATTATCGTTGGCGTTCCGCGCGTCTATGAAAAGGTCCGCCAGGAAGCCGAGCGCCGCGCCGGCCGCGGGCTGACTCGAAAGATCTTCGATTGGGCCCTGAAAGTGGGCGCGCAGCACAAGGAAGAAATCGCCCGCGGTGAGAAACCCGGCAGCATTCGCTGGAAGCTTGCGGACAAGCTCGTCTACTCCAAAATCCGCGGGGGCTTCGGCGGACACAGCCGCGTCTACTGTTCCGGCGGCGCTCCCCTGGGCCAGGACATGGCGGAATGGTTTGCCTGCATGGGGATTCCGATATTTGAAGGCTATGGACTCACGGAAACGTCTCCCGTCATCGCCACCAACCGGCGCGGCAGCTTCAAGATCGGCACCGTGGGCAAGCCGGTGGGGGGCCTGCAGCTTAAGATCGCCGAAGATGGTGAAATCATGGTGAAAGGCCCTACCGTCTTCAAGGGCTACTGGAACATGCCGGAGGAGACGCGCGCGGCGTTCACTCCGGACGGCTGGTTCAAGACCGGCGACATCGGCCGGCTCGATAGCGACGGGTTCCTGCTCATCACCGACCGCAAGAAAGAGCTGATCAAGACCTCGGGCGGAAAATTCATTGCACCGCAGCCCATTGAAAATGCCTTGAAGAACAATGTACTGGTGGCGCAAGCCGCGGTCGTTGGCGACAAGCGCAAGTTTGCGTCGGTGATCATCTCGCCGCACTTCCCTCTTTTGGAAGACTGGGCGCGCGCCAACGGAGTCGTCTTCACTTCGCGCTCCGAACTGGTAGACCATCCCAAGGTGCGCGAGTTGTATCGCGGAATCGTGGAAGACCTGAACAAGCATCTGGCGCACTTTGAAACCATCAAGAAGGTCCTGATTGTGCCGGATGAGTTCACCATCGCGACCGGCGAAATCACTCCTACCATGAAACTGAAGCGGCGCAACGTTGAGGCCCGCTACAAAGACCAGATTGAACAGCTCTACCAGGAACCGCATCCGCTGGAAGTTGCGCCCGTCGGTTAGGGGCGGTCGGAGGCCATACCGCGCCGGAATTCATTACAATGGAAAACATGGATCCTCTGGTCATTGCAGGCCGCGAATTCCGGTCCCGGCTGATCGTAGGCACCGGCAAGTACAAATCTGGCCAGGAAACGGCGCGGGCCATTGAAGCCAGCGGCGCGGAGATGGTCACCGTCGCTGTGCGGCGCGTGAACCTGGACCGCAGCAAGGAATCTCTGCTCGATTTCATTGATTCCAAGAAATACTTCCTTCTGCCCAATACTGCCGGATGCTACACCGCCGATGAAGCCGTACGTGCTGCCCGGCTCGGCCGTGAAGTGGGACTCTCCGACTGGGTCAAGATCGAAGTCATCGGCGACCAGAAAACGCTGTATCCGGACGTGCAAGCCACCATCGAAGCCACCAGAATACTGGTAAAGGAAGGCTTTACCGTTCTTCCCTACACTTCTGACGACATTGTGGTTGCCAGGAAGCTACTGGACGCCGGCGCCAGCGCAATTATGCCGCTGGGCGCGCCGATCGGAAGCGGCATGGGCATTCAGAACACGGCCAACATCCAAATCCTGCGCGAAATGATCACCGATGTTCCTTTGATCGTTGATGCCGGAGTCGGCACCGCGTCCGACGCCGCAATCGCCATGGAACTCGGCGCCGACGCGGTATTGATGAACTCGGGCATTGCTCATGCGGAAGACCCAATCCTGATGGCGGAAGCCATGAAGCTCGCTGTCCTGGCAGGACGAGCAGCGTTCCGGGCCGGTCGAATGCCGAAGAAGCTTTACGCTACGGCCAGCTCGCCGTTGCAGGGCGTTGTGCGGTAAAAGTCGGTCGTCATCTCTCGGGTTCCACGTCAAACAACGCGCTCAGGGACAACGAGAACGTGTGCCCACCAAACAACTGGCTTTCGCTAATCGGTTCGGACTCGGACACGATTCGTGTCCCACTGGCATCGTGAATTTCCACCAGGCGCAACGCCGGATACACCGTCCAAACTGCGTGGCTGCCTGCAGCAAGGTATTGGCGAATTTTCTTCAGCGTGTCCTGCGCGAGATTGCTCGGCGAAATCACTTCCACGGCTAAAGAGGGCGCTCCTTCGACTGGTGTACGGTCGAGGTGAAAGCCTTTCATATGATCTTTGGCAATGAACCCAAGATCAGGCTTGCGGACCACGTTTTTAGACAATCGAAAATCCACTTCGGTTATGACTACGCCCAGACGGTGTTGTTCTACAAAGGCCGCAAGCTGGCGCAGGAGTTTCAAATAAACAAGGTTGTGTCGCGGTGTTGGAGATGGCGTCACGATCAAGTCTCCTTCGTCGAGCTCATACCTGATGTTGTCTGCCGCCGCGTCTTGCAGCTTCTGGAATGCCTCAAACGTATATCTGGTTGTGGTCGCCATGTTCACAATATTGTAAGTCTTTTTGGGGCAGCGCTGTGTTGGCTCAGTCAGGTTACTTCTTGTCCGCCGGCGTCTGCCTGGCTGGCGGAAGCGTGTAAACAACTTCTCCTTTGCGCGCGTAGCGCAGCCGTTCCCGCGCTTCTCTTTCAATTGCCTGGGGATCCGATGTCAACGCCTTGATATGGTCCTGGCGC
>DATMPO010000091.1:0-6137 GCA_035567035.1 Verrucomicrobiia bacterium
TCCCGTTGGCCGCAACCGGACCGATCTTGTTATCGATGGTGACGCTGGTCGCGCTGGCAGATGCGGCCACGACGGGCGCACCTGGGCGAGTTGACGGCTGCACGCCGCCGCAACCGGAAAGAAACCAAAGAAGACAAAGTAGAAGTGCAGTAAAAGATCTTGTCCAAAGGACCGGGATTGTCATTGAGTCTTCCAGAACTCACAATACCGTATGAACGTTCGGGCCGTCTGACCGAAACTGCTCACTTCACAATGATGTCTGGTTGCGCAGGGCCGCAGCGGAAGCCTGCAGGCGAAATCCCGAGTGGAACGAGGGACGTGTTGTGCGATAAACCGCAGTTGTTACCAGGACTTTCCTTCGCTTACTAGTGAGCACAAGTTTGTTATTTACTTAGTCGCCGGGTGGTTACTGACGTACCAATCGCGTTCTTCATCATCATCTCCACATACACGCTGACCTGCACTCCGGTAGTGGCATTGGTGGCGCGGACCGACTTTGCGTAAAATTTCGGCCGGTAGTCTGCCTCGAAGGTCCAACCGGTTGCGAAGGTAGCTCGCAGTTCCTGCTCCAAGGCCCTAAAATGCGTCAGGGCAGCGGCGCGATCCTCCGCAACTAAATCGCATTGATATTCGTAGAGGTTTGCGCTGCCCGGATCCTTGAAGACGCTGCACTCTTCGGCTCCAGGCGGCGTCCTTGTGCCAGTGTCCGCAAGGAGGCCGCTCACGGGATCTGGTTTCTTTATGTGCGTAAAGTTGTTGGGTGCGTCCTCCACGACATCACGCCAGAATCGGCACCATTCGCTGCATTGCTTGGCACCCTTCGGCTGATTGGATCCGGCGAAAGTGGCAGACACTGCCAGCAGGAGAGTCGCGGTAGCGAGAAGTCTCATGGCTCAATTTCCTCTCTCGCGGTAGGTATACGTTGTGCCCCTTTAAAAGTCGATCAAGGTCGACTGAAGTGTATCACCGCGAAACCCAATCGAAAGACACAGTAAGAATGCTGTATTGGTGGGCCCGGTAGGACTCGAACTTGAGCCGTTTTGCAGGCGTGAGCGCAGCGGGAGCCTGCAGGCGAAATCCCGAGTGGAACGAGGGACCTGTTGTGTGCGATAAACGTCGCCGAGGAAATGGTGGGCCCGGTAGGACTCGAACCTACAACCAACAGATTATGAGTCTGCTGCTCTAACCGTTGAGCTACAGGCCCGCGAAAACCTGCGCAGTGTCACGAAACAGTGTCTACGCAATGCGATACTGCCAGTGTCGCACACGCGCCGCGACCTTGCCAATGCCGCGCGGCGACGCTCCAGTTGACCGCGGAATCTCTCGCTTCGCGATGTGCAATATTGGGAAAAACGAAAGGCCGTCCGGCAATTTGGACGGCCTTCCTTTCAAGGGAGAATAGTTCTAACGGTGGTTCGAAAAGCCATCAGAACTTTCTGGCGAAATCTTATTGGCCGCTGAAAGGTAGTGTCAAGGAATTTCTAGATAATAAATGTCTTTGTTTTCAACAGTTTAACTAGTTGGTCAACATTTTTCCCAAAGTGACAGTTTTTGTCATTTTATGGGTCGATAGCCCGCAAGCGATTGATTTATCAGTCATTTGCGGCGTGCTACTTGAGGTTTAGCCGGATGACTTCCTGGGCGTGAGTGCGGTCCAGGACGGTGTTCGGGAACAGTTTTCCGGCCACCACTTTGAGACCGCCAAACAAAAAACCAAAGACGAAAGCGAACAACACCATGAAGATCGTAAGCAGGATCAGAGTCACCAGGAACTTGACAACGTTTTCTCTGGCGTGTGTCGGTTTCGTCGGCTGGTTCATGGTGACTTCTGCGTCGTAGTTGACGGAGGCCAGCAGCGCCTCCGCTTCACTGGCGGAAACCTGGCCATTCACGATGGCCACGATTGGTCCAGTGCGCTTGTAGTAGAACGGACCTCCGGGAAGGGCCGCGGCCTGGATCACCTTGATCTTTTCACGCGCCATCGGGGGTGTGTGATAGTCGATCAGTGTAAGGCCGGCTTCACCCAGAGAACTGCTGTATTTAGCGGTGGCGACCTCGGGCAGGTTCGCGAAATCCACCAGCGAGGCGGGTACCGGGACACCGAGACGTTCCAGGGCCGCGGGCCCAATAATGTAACGCTGCGAATGCGCCACCAGCGACTGGCGGGGAAGATTGCCCGGTAAAGAAGGCAGGGTAGAACTGTTGCCGCCGATCGGCGGCAGGGTCTCGGCCAGCGTGCGCAGATTGGCCGCGGTCATGGCGGTCATGCGCTCCACGGTCGCGTCCACCAGGATGTTGCCGCGGTAAAACAGAACGCGGTTCCCCGCGGAAACTCCCTGGTCGCCGATCTTTACGGTTTGCATCTCCGGCTGCGCATAAAAGGTAAAAGCGCCGTAGGCGCCGGTAGCGTCCGGAAAACGGACAGCTTTGATCTGGATCGTGCGGCCATCGCGGACATAGGTGGCCGTTTCCGCGTCCCTGAATCCGTACTCTTTGAGCACTGCAGCATCCGCGGGATTCACGGCCACCGGGTCTGAGCTGGTCTTCGCGGTGGCTCCGCTCTTGTGCCAGCCATCAAAGGATTGGGGCAGCAGAGAGGCGTTCCCGGCCCCTGCCGCGGGCAACACGAGCAAGACCAGCACGAAAATAGAAGCGTATTTTTTCATAACTCCAGGACGAAGCAAGCCTGCTTTGTTTAGACACCACAAGGGACTGGAAAGATTCTAACCCTCCCGCAACAGAAGCGGGCGTCAGGAACCCTTGTGGCCAGACGCCTCTTTGCCCATGATCCGATGGACGAGCGGCCGCTTGCCTGCAGGAGCTTGCGGACCCAGGAGATAGCTGGCCGCAATCAACGCCCGGGCTTCAGGCAGCCGCGCGGCCGCGTTGTAGTGCAAAGTGCAAAGGGCTTCGCCTTTCGCGACCTTGTCGCCAGTCTTCTTGTGCAGCACGATCCCTACCGCGTGGTCCACGTTGTCTTCCTTGCGTTCGCGGCCGCCACCCAGGACCAGACTGGCAATGCCGACTTTTTCGCAGTCCATCCCGGTCACGTAGCCTGCCTGCGCGGCGGGAATGTCTTCGCGATTTTTCGCCTGAGGCAGCAATGAGAGATCGTCCAGCGCCTTGGGGTTGCCGTTCTGCAACCGAACGATCTCCCGAAACTTCTGCAACGCGGCCCCGCTGGCAATGAGTTTCGACGATAGCCGCTTCGCTTCTGCCACGCTGGCCGCGGCTTCACCCAGATAGATCATCCACGCTGCGAGTTCCAGGCTGAGGTCCACCAGGTCGGCCGGCCCGCCTCCTTTGAGCACCTCAACCGATTCCACCACCTCCAGCGCATTGCCTACGTAACGGCCCAGAGGCTGGTCCATGTCGGTGATCAACGCGACAACCTTCTTGCCCATGCGCTCTCCGGTTTCGACCATCAGCTCGGCCAGATGCGCGGCGTCGGCTTCATTTTTCATGAAAGCCCCGGAGCCGGTCTTCACATCCAGGACCAGCGCGTCAATGCCTTCGGCCAGCTTCTTGCTCATAATGGAAGCGCAGATCAGCGCCGGACTTTCGACCGTTCCGGTAACGTCCCGCAGCGCGTACATCTTTTTGTCCGCCGGAACGATGGTCGCTGTCTGGCCAATCAAACACGCATGGCAGGCTGCCAGCACTTCTTCCATTCGCCTGGAGTCCAGGTCCACGCGGAACCCGGGGATGGCTTCCAGCTTGTCCAGCGTGCCGCCGGTGTGTCCCAGGCCGCGTCCGGAGATCATGGGAACGTAAACGCCCGCAGCGGCGGCAATCGGCGCGATGATCAGTGAAGTCTTGTCTCCCACGCCTCCAGTCGAGTGCTTGTCTACTTTCTTGCCCGGCAGGCTGCTCCAGTCCAGTACTTCCCCTGATTTGAGCATCGCCGAAGTCAGTTCGGCGATTTCCGCGCGCGTCATTCCCTTGAGCAGGACTGCCATCAGCCAGGCGGCGATCTGGTAATCGGGAAAGTCGCCGGCGGTGTAGCCATGCACAACGAATTCGATCTCCGCCCCGGAAAGTTCGTGGCCGTCCCGCTTTTTGCGAATCAGATCAACCATGCGCATGGGACGGATTATAGAGGAGAGCAATTGGCAATTAGCAATTGGCAATTAGCCGAAGCAAACCATTTACCGCAAAGGGCTTGCTTTGGCTAATTGCCAATTGCCATTTGCTATTTGCTCAGGTTAAAGCTATCCGGCAACAGCGCTTCCAGCGTGCTTTCTTTGATGCCGTCGCGGCCCTGGTACCAGATGACCGCCTTCGGTCCGAACTCCGCGATCACCTGGCGGCAGGCGCCGCACGGAGAGCACGCCACGTTGTGGTCATTCACCACAGCGACGGCCGCGATCTTCACCTGGCCCGCGCCCAGCTTGGAAACGGCGGCAAATATGGCCGAGCGTTCGGCGCAGTTGGTGAGCCCATAGGACGCATTTTCCACGTTGCATCCGGTAAACGTTTCGCCGTTTTCCAGCAACACAGCCGCGCCAACGTGGAATTTGGAATAAGGCGCGTGCGCGTTCCGCTGGACGCCGCGCGCCAGTTGCAGCAGACGTTCTTTCTGTTCTGCCAGTCCCATAGGTTTTCCTGCGGGGATTTTACTTGGAAGCGAGCGATGCTGCCACTTCCGGGCGGGGCGTTCCCTCAGGCCTGGCGGCCACCCTGACACCGCTGAGTCCGCTGGTGTACCGGGCAATGCCTTTGTAGAGGGACTCGGCAACGCGCTGGCGGTACTCGCTGGTCATGAGCTTCTTCTCGTCGCCGGGATTGCTGACAAAGGAAATCTCCGCCAGGATGGACGGCATGTTCGCGCCGATCAGCACGATGAAAGGCGCTTTCTTCACGCCGCGGTTGCGCACGCCCGGGTTTTTGGCATTCAGGCCGGCATAGAGCGACTTCTGCACGTCCGCCGCGAACTCGCGCGATTCCTGGATCTTCTCCTTCAGCGCGATCTTCTTCACCAGGTCCTGCAACTCGTGAATGGATTTCTCCGAGACCGAATTCTCGCGCGCGGCAACTTCCAGCGCGTCCGCCGACGAAGTGAAATTCAGGTAATACGTCTCCACCCCGCGCGCCGCGGCATCGCGGCTGGAGTTGGCATGGATGGAAATAAAGAGGTCGGCCTGTTCTTTGTTGGCGATGGCCGTACGCGTCTCCAATGGAATGAAGGTGTCATCGTCGCGGGTGTAGACGACTTCGGCGCCCAGACGGTCTTCCAGCAGTTTGCCCAGCTTGAGCGCCACATCCAGGACCAGATCTTTCTCGCGAAGTCCATCCGGACCAACGGTGCCGGTGTCGTGCCCGCCGTGTCCGGCGTCCACCACGATTTTTCCGATCTTCAATCCCAAAGCGCGTGTCAGCGACCGCTGGCCGGACGCGTTCGGCGCCGCCACGTGCGCCGAAGACACGGCCGCCCGGTCTTCCGCCGCGGGAGTCTTCCTGGTCTTTGTGCCGGCGTCATGCGGCGTCACGGCCTGGAAAGTTGGTCCCGTAGTCGGCCGGGTAGTGGCTTTATCGGCCGACGCTATCGCCGCGTCTTCAGTCCTGGCAGGAGCGGTCTTTGCCATTTCGGCTGGCTTGGAATCGATATTTAAATCTGCTTTGGCGGAATCTGTCTTGACGGCCGGCTTGACGTCCGGTCTGCCGTCTGGCTTTGCGTCTTCCACACTCGAGCGAACCGGCGCACTCGACCGAACGGGCGCGCGCGTGTCCTGCGGCGGCTTTGGCTGGACCGCGGATACGGCGGCGTTGGACGAAGGGACTGCCGCTTCGTTCGCAGTGTTTGTTACCGTGTTTGCCGGTGGCTGCGCGATGCCCGGTTTCGTGGCGACCTGTTTTGGCGGCAGCTTGCCGTGAATATCAATGATCAGGCGGTACGGATTGGGCAGGAGAAAGGCGGAATACTCCGTGACTTCATCCACATCCAGCACCACGCGCGCCAGATTCGGCTTGAACTGCGCCACGCGGATCTTGTGCAGGAAGCCGTCCTCCACGTCGAAGGATTTGCCCACCATGTCCGAGGCCAGCCGGGTGCCGTGCAGGTCAAAGAAGATGCGGTCCGGATGCGGTACGCGTCCGGCTTCATACTTCACTTCCTCGTCCAGGTCAATCGCCACGCG
>DATMPO010000092.1:0-92148 GCA_035567035.1 Verrucomicrobiia bacterium
CGCGGCCGCGCTGATCTTCGCATTGGCGCGCTGGGATCGGGCAGCGACTACACGGCATTTCTCGACCATCTCGGGGTTGCGTCCTTGAATGTCGCGTACGGCGGCGAAGACGAAGGCGGGATCTATCATTCCATCTATGACGATTTCTACTGGTACACGCATTTTGCGGACACGGACTTTGTCTATGGCCGCGCGTTGTCCCAGACCATCGGGACCATGGTCCTGCGCTTTGCCGACGCGGACGTGCTGCCCTACGACTTCAGCGATTTTGTCGACACCATCCATCGGTACTCAGACGATCTCAAAACGCTGCTGAAAACCAAACAGGACGAAACCCGCGACCGCAATCAAGCGTTAGACGACGGCGCGTTTACCGCCGTTTCCGATCCGCGCCGGCCCACGGTCCCGCCGGCGAAAGAAGAAGTTCCGCCGTTTCTTAATTTTGCTCCGCTGGACAACGCGCAAGCCGCGCTGGACCGCAGCGCAGAGCGCTATGCCCGGGCTGTGAAAGGATTTGTGGCCGGGAAGGGAAGCCCGGCGCCGGAAGCTCTTCGACTCTTGAATGAGCATCTGGCCCAGACCGAGCGCAGACTCACCAACAGCGAGGGATTGCCGCGCCGTCCGTGGTATCAGCACCTGATCTACGCTCCGGGCTTCTATACCGGCTACGGAGCCAAGACGCTTCCCGGCGTGCGCGAAGGCATAGAAGAAAAACGCTACCAGGAAGCGGAGAACCAGATCACGCGCGTGGCCAAAGCGCTTGAGGACTATGCCGCGGCTGTGAATTCCGCTGCGGCAGAGTTGGAGCAGGTCGCTCCGTCAAAGTGAAATAATCCGCCAGGACTACGGCGCCGCGCCCCAGTCGAAAGAAAGGGACGGAGAACAGTTCTTTCCTTTGACTGCAACTTCGCTCGTACCCGCCGTTCGGGCCTTCACAAAAGGAGTGAAGTTGGCCTGAAACTGGCCTTCCGCATCGGCGGTGACCGGCAAGTCGTGCACTTCCTGGTAGGACTGACTGTGAAAGCTGAGCGGTTCTGCAGGCTGGAATCCTTTGCCGCGTATCAAAACAAGTTCAAATGCCGGGCTCAGCCGTACCGCCTCCAGACTGCATCCTTTATCGCTGTAGAGGATCGGATCGGGAACAATGGAAAAGAAGACCCTGGACTTGTGGTCGTCGGAAATGAGCGCATGGCGAAAGATCTCGCCCTTGGAGGGCATGTAGCTCAGCACGAGCGACTTGCCTTTGAAATTCTGGGCGCAACTGAGCGTGGCGTCGGCCGGGCAAAAGACTGTCCCATCGGGGCCGATTTCCAATCCTTCCATCATCGTCGCCGGCTCGCGGAAGACGATGGGCCATGCGATCAGCGAATATTGCTGCCTGCGGTCAACAGCTGTTCCGCTGACTTTGACTGCGTAGTGCACGGCCGGGCGTCCTTTAGTTCCGCCTTTGCCAAGGAGTTGCATGTCCGCTTTCATTCCTGGTGTGCTCGCATGGTTCCACGCCATGGTTGCCTGCGACACTTTGGTGGCCAGAGCCATAGCTTCCTCTTCTGATAGCTGGTCGTTTTTCTGAGTGGGTGAGGGTTGTTGCCCCGGGGACGTCTCCTGGAGCGCGAAAGCGCATCGGGAGCAAAGAGTAAGGACAAAAAACAAAATAATGCGCATGAGGCGAGGAGAATACCACATCTCAGACGGAGGTTCCTCTCGGGCCCTGATGTATATTGGAGTGCCCAATTCTTGCAGGGAGAGTTTCATGACCAGAGCGGTGCGGCAAATTCTTTTGCTCGTGTTCGCCATTGTTCTAAGTATTCCGTGCGTGCTGGCACAATCTGCCGGACACGCGTCCAAAAAAGCGGCACACGCAGACAGCGAGGTAATCGCGACGCTGTTTCGCGTCAGGACTTTCGAGCAGGTCACGATTTCTCCCGATGGCAAGATGCTGGCGTGGGTAGAGAATTCGCCGGGCGGCGGCCCGACGATTTATCTTTCCGCGACCAAACCGGGCGCGGTGGCCCGTCCACTGGGCCCAGGCGCGGGAGATAGCTCACTGGCCTGGTCGCCGGACAGCAAGTCATTGGCCTTCCTCTCCGACAAGGCCAAGACGGGCCAGATGCAGCTCTACGTGATCAGCGCATCCGGCGGTCCTGCGCGGCAGGTCACCAATGTAAATGGATTTCTTTCCGCGCCTGGATGGTCGCCGGATGGCAAGACCATCGCCGTACTGCTGACGGAGAATGCCACGCGCGCTTCCGGACCGCTGGTGGCCGAGGCCGCGCAGACCGGTGTGATCCAGGAATCGGTGACCGAGCAGCGTCTCGCATTAGTGGACGCAGCCGGCGGCAAGGTGCGGCAGATTTCTCCCGCCGACATGTACGTCTACGAATACGACTGGTCGCCGGACAGCCAACAACTTGTCGCCACCGCCGCACATGGCAATGGCGATGACAACTGGTATATCGCTCAGATCTATACCATCGCCGCAGCGGGGAGCGAGATGAAGAGCATTTACTCGCCGCCGACAGATACGCAGATCGCCAATCCGGCGTGGTCGCCGGACGGAAAGCTGGTCGCGTTCATCGGCGGCTTGATGAGCGACGAAGGTTCCGTCGGCGGCGACATCTTTGTAATTCCAGCCACCGGAGGCGAAGCGAAGAACGTTACGCCGCGCATGAAGGCATCGGCGAGCTGGCTGACCTGGTGGGGCGGTCCCACTAGCGGACAGAAGATTCTCTTCGGCGAAGACATCGACGGCGGCAGCGGGTTGGCGACAGTGGATGCGAACACCAAGCAGATCCAAACGCTCTACCAGACCGGCGACCAGATATCCACGCTCGGACATCTGCCCGCCGTGTCGCTTGCCGCCGACGGAAAAACATCGGCCATACTGAGCGAATCACTCAGTCATGCGCCGGAGGTTTGGGCAGGCCCGATCGGCAACTGGCAGCAGATCACTTCACGCAACGCTGGTCTCAAACCCGCATGGGGAGAGGCCAAGAGCATTCACTGGACCAACGAAGGCTTCAACTGCCAGGGCTGGCTGCTCTATCCGGGTGATTTTGATCCGGCGAAGAAATATCCCATGGTGGTGCAGGTGCATGGCGGGCCGGGATCCATGGCCCATTCGTCCTTTCCCGGGCCGCAAAGTTTTGGCGTGGCCCTGGCCAGTACCGGATATTTTGTCTTCATGCCGAACCCGCGCGGCAGCTTCGGCTTTGGCGAAGCGTTCACGCGCGCCAATGTGAAAGATTTCGGCTACGGCGATTTTCGCGACATTATGGCCGGAGTGGATCAGGCGCTGAAAGAAGCTCCCATTGATGAGCACCGGCTCGGCATCACCGGCTGGAGCTACGGCGGCTACATGACCATGTGGGCGGTCACGCAGACCAATCGCTTTAAGACCGCCGTTGCCGGCGCCGGTCTGGCCAACTTCCAGAGCTACTACGGCGAAAACCAGATTGATAAATGGCTGGTCCCGTTCTTCGGCGCAACCGTCTATGACGATCCCGAGGTGTACGCGAAAAGTTCCCCCATCACGTTTATCAAGAAGACGAGAACGCCAACGCTAGTGCTGGTGGGCGATAGTGACGGCGAGTGTCCCACGCCGCAGTCTTATGAATTCTGGCATGCTCTGAAGACTCTGGGCGTGGAGACTGAGCTGGTCGTATACGAACACGAAGGCCATCGCTTTGCCAAACCCGCTCACCTTAAGGACAGAATTGAGCGCGTGGCGGCGTGGTTTGACCAGAGGTTGAAGTAATCTCTTATTGCCCCGCCACCGAAGGAGCCTGTATGCGCAAGGTCGCCATGATGGTTGTTTTGTTGTCCGCGGCTACGCCGTTGTTTGCGGCCGAGGGAAGTTATCTCTACCGCGCACAACTGGTGCAGGCCACGCCGGGTAAATTCGTCGAGTTGCTGGACCTTCTGGGCAGGGAATCCGCGGTGATCGCTTCGACAGGCGATACCGCGCCTTTCATCATGCGCCACAGCCAGGGCGACCACTGGGACCTGATGTTGCTCTATCCCATGGGGAGCTACAGCGAATACTACAGCGCTGAGCGCGTCGCGAAACGCAGGGGCGCGGAATTCTCCGGGTCGAATTTCGCGGGCAGGATCCAGCAGGACATTGCCTGGCAGGAAGACGTCTTTGTGTACGGCCCTCCGCTACAGGCAGTTAAAGCGGCATTCGCGGAGGCCGGCTTCTTCCATATCGAGATGATCCACGCGCTGCCCGGCAAGCAAGCCGAGCTCGTCAAAGAACGCGAAATGGAGAGCGCGTATTCCAAATTCCTGGGCCGTCCGGAGCTTTTCATTTTTGTGCGCGACCAGGGCGCGGCTTGGGACGTGTTCTCGATTGACTTCTATCGCGACATCAAGCATTACGCGGAAAGCGCCGACATCCCTGCAGAAAAGCAGCAAGCTGCCGCGCAGGCCGCGGGATACACGGGTCCCGACCAGATCGGCCCTTACTTCCGCTCCGTGCTGGCGTACCACCATGACACGCTGGCAGTTGCGGTTGCGCCGCCCGCGAAGAAATAGAGTGGCTACTTAGGAGAGACGACGCGCCCGTACTCTGACGCCCGGCTGACCCGGTCAAAGTAACTGTAGGTGAGCGTGGCGATCCTGCGGATTGCAGCCGAGCCGTCAGCTTCGTTTTTCAGATAAGTCGTCATAACGCACAGGACGTAAGGCCGGTTTTTCACAAAGACAATTCCAGAATCGTTGCGCACGGCCTCAAGTTCCCCTGGTTTGTTGGCGGCAACCGCGCCGTCCGGCAGACCGTCAAGCAGCGCGCTCTGTTTGTGCGTGCCCAGGACGCGGAAGAAGTCCGCGGACATTTCCTTGTTCAACAGCTTGCCGGCATGAAGGCCCTCGAGCAGCGTCATCATCTCGCGTGGCGTGGAGACATTCTCCCGGCCTTCACTTGCCGCCTTCAGGTCCATCATCTTGCGGCGGAGTCGAGTGGCGTGCAGGCCCAGGCCGGCGAGCATGGCGTTCACGTTGTCCATGCCCACGCGCTCGATCAGCACGTTGGTGGCGCTGTTGTCGCTGACCGCAACCATCATCGTGGCCAGATCGCGCAACGTCACGCGCGTCACGCCCGGAGTGAGGCCCAGCATGATGTCGCTGCCCTCCACCAGGTCTTCCTTGCGGACAATATATTCGTCCGTGAGCTTCAGCTTTCCCTGCTGGGCCTGGAGATAAAGGTCCGCTAGCACCGCAATCTTGATGGAACTGGCCTGCGGCATGACTTCGTCGGGATGGATAAAGAATTCCTCGCCGGACGTGAGGTCCTTCACCGCCAGGCCAAGCACGCCGTCCAGGTCGTTATCAACCGCGTGTAACTGGTCCTGCAGCTTGTGCCAGAGCAATTGTTGTTTATCGGATTGCGGTTTCGCGGGGCAACATTGGGCCGCGGCCGTCACGGTGCACAGAGCAAGCCCCAGTCCGGCACAGATCCTTCGAAACATGGTGCCTTGAAGTCTACACCCGGCTCTTGCTTTGGGGGAGCGCGCAGGGGCCCGCAGAATGCTTTCAGTGCGCTTGCTTTGGCGCTATTGTCTCGCTTTGGCCGCAGGCGGCTTCCAAGTATTGAGGAACGCGATCACGTCCTCTTCGGTCATGGCCCGGGCTTTCTCAAACTCCGGTGTAGCAATCAGGAGTTTGCTCTTGCCGTCGACGACCGCAACGGACGGAATACCTTTGTCCAGGGGGACGTTGTATTTGGTGGTCAGGTCCAGATTTGTGTCGAACTTGCCCACGTTGATGTGGACGACCTTGAAATTCGCGTTCAGGAGCGGCGCAATCCGGGGCTGGTGAAAAGCGTAATCCAGGGCGAAACAGTCGCCGCACCAGTTCGCGCCGAATACCAGGATGACGCGCTTGTTTTCCGCGGCCGCAGCCGCCAGCGCGCTCTGGATCTCTTCCTGCGCGTTGGCTTCCGGTGGATACAGGTTCGGTTTGGCCGCCGGAATCTTAAGCGGGCTCTTGGCGTACTGCGCGATGCAGAAAATCGAGAGAAGGATGAAGGGAAGAATCAATAAAGTCTTCATTCGCATAAAGTCATTATACGGCTTCTTTATCCGCAACGGATTTCCGCAGCCATCCTTTCGATCGAGTCGATTGAGTTTCTATCGAGTTATAAGATACTTGGATGGCCCCAGTAGATACAGCGATTCACGAAATACTTCTCGACGCAATTCATCGACGCCGGCTCATACGGTTCCTGTTTGACGGCAAAGAGCGTACCGCAGAGCCCCACGACTACGGCGTTCAGAACGGCGTCACCCGATTGCTTGCGTACCAGACTGGCGGGCAAAGTTCCGGACGCCTGCCAGGCTGGCGATGGTTTGACGTGACCCGCACATCGAATCTCTCTCTTCTGGACCAGCCCTTTCCCGGTAACCGGCCTTCACCCACGGGAAAGCATCACCAATGGGACACCGTTTTTGCCAGAGTGTCCCAGCGGTAGTGATGGTCATTGTTAATAGTCTTAACGTCAATAGCCTCTTAACCCACAAGAGAGCTCTTAAGGCGTATACTTCCTGCGCCATGACGAACATTGACAAACATCCTGCCGGGGCTTTTTCCTGGGTCGAACTGGCGACGACCGACCAGAACGGCGCCAAGAATTTCTATATGGCGCTGTTTGGCTGGTCGCTCAACGAGTTCCCCATCGGGCCGGACGCTGTCTATACGATATTCCGTCTGCAAGACCGCGACACCGCGGGGGCGTACACCTTGATGGCGGAACAGAGAGGCGTGCCGCCACACTGGAACCTCTATGTTACCGTCGACAACGCGGACCAGGTAGCGGTCCGGGCGAAGGAGCTTGGCGGTACCGTCTTACAGCCGGCATTTGACGTGATGGACTCCGGGCGCATGGCGGCGGTGCAGGACCCCACCGGGGCCGCCTTCATGGTGTGGCAGGCGAAGAAGAGCACGGGCATCGGCATCCACGGCGTGGAAGGCACACTTTGCTGGGCAGACCTCTGCACCCTCGATCCCGATCGCGCGGCCAGGTTCTATTCCAGCCTGTTCGGATGGGAGATCACCAGGGGCGAGAAAGACGCCGATAAAGACGGCTATCTTCACATCAAGAATGGCGAGGATTTCATCGGCGGAATACCGCCGGCAAAATTCCAAAATCCGAATATTCCGCCGTACTGGCTGGCCTACTTCTATGTGTCTGACGTGGAAGGAGTAGCGCGTAGAGCGAAGCAGCTGGGCGCTACCGTTCATGTGCCTCCGATGAAGATAGAGAACGTCGGGACTATGGCTGTCATAGCCGATCCCCAGGGTGCGGTGTTCGCGATCTTTAAGTAAGCAAGAACATCAGCATGACAGAGTGTTCTGTTCTTCCGGTTTTTTCTTCAAATCTTAAACGCAACAGGTAACCTCCGATGTTCGCGGAGCATCCAATCCGGGCGATGCGCAACGTGTTTGCGTCTTGTACCGCGCATCCCAGGCTTCTATCCCAAGGGCTCCTCAGGGCAAGCATTTCCCAAACTTGTTTGAATCTTCGTTTAAGAAGGAGAGCGATAGCAATGACAAAACTATGGAGTGTTTTCCTGGCAGTACTTTGTCTCGGAGCGGCAAGCGTTGCGGCTGATAACGACGACAATACTTTCACCGCCCGCCTTCGGGGCATCAACGAAACACCCGGTCCGGTTGCCACTCAGGCCACCGGCTCTTTCCACGCCACCCTCAGCGCGGATGGCACCACCCTCAGCTACACAGTCACCTACAGCAATCTGAATGCTCAAGTGACGCAATCGCATATTCACTTTGGACTCTCCAAGGAGACCGGCGGCATCATGGTATGGCTGTGCCAGACCGCAACGAATCCCGCTCCGGCCACCGATCCTGGAGTGCCAACCTGCCCGGATACCACCTCCGGCACAGTGAGCGGCACGATCACAGTAGCCAACGTAGTTGGCCCGAACGGTCAAGGCATTACGCCGGGCGCTGACTTCGTAAAAGTCATACAGGCCATGCGCGAAGGAGCGGCGTATGCGAACGTCCACAGCAGCCGGTCTCCCGGCGGGGAAATCCGCGGCCCGGTGCGTTCCGGCGATGACGAGGGCGACGACCACTAACACCGGATCTTAAAGCAAGGTCAAAAGCAAGCCCCGTTTCGGCGGGGCTTTTGAATTTTGCGGAAGCAAAGACTTACCGCGGATGTACGCAGATGTACGCGGACGCGGAAACGGCCTCGGCGTAGCGACGCGGTGCCGCCGCGTCTAACTCTTCGGGTCTTAAATTGAGGTGGTACTTTTGTACCGATTCCGGCAGAGGGCTGGCGTACGATCGTAACCCCAATCGCCATTCTTTCTTACGTTTGTTCCACCGTGCCGCCGATGTTCTCTGGTAAGCAAGGAATGAGCAGCCATCAGGTTTGCTCTGCCCGGAACGGCCGAACCTACGCACGGACCGCCCCTCGCTCAACCCCCTTAGCTTTTTCGAGAAAAAGGAAACAATGATCACTTTAAGGTTATGCAAAACAGGCGTAGCTGCACTCGTACTGCTCGCCTCCAGCTGTGTATTCGCGCAGGTTAATTCCGCTGCCGGTACCGACGTCACGGTGAACGCAACGCTCCAGGAGTCGCTCACGGTCAGCCTCGACGCGCTTACCGTCTCCATTCCTCTCACCGCTGGAAGCGCAATTAATCCAGGTCTGACCGCCATCAACGC
The DNA here is from genome assembly GCA_035567035.1 of Verrucomicrobiia bacterium. GTDB lineage: Bacteria > Acidobacteriota > Terriglobia > Terriglobales > Acidobacteriaceae > Angelobacter. Next base: position 8,692 of record DATMPO010000092.1, read on the forward strand.
CACCACCAACTGGTCCCTCGCCAGCGGCCGCACGGCCGTAGCGCTGTACACCTATTTCGATACCCCCGTTGCCCTGGTCAACGGAGCTGCGTCCATTGCGAACACGCAATTCAGTGCCAAGGTCAATGGCGGCGCCGCTTTGCCCTTCACCGCAATTGTGCCCTTTGGCGCCGCTTATGCCGTTCAGGTCTTCAATCAGGCAATCACGGCTGCCAACCGGATCGGCGTAAACACTTCCGCGGTCACGCTCAACATTGACCTCAGCGCCTTTCCCCTGCTGCCGCCTGGTACGTACAGTGGAACGCTTCACTTCCGTGCACAGGCAACCCCATAACGTGTCAATCCCCCACAGCAAAAGCAATGTTTTCTCGACAGACAGGATGCTTGCAAGCATCCTGTTTGCCTTTTTCACTTTCACCGCCTCACATGGACAGACCATACGCCCGGTCATTTCGGAGTACACCGCAAACGTGGCCAAAGGAAGTTTCGAACTGGTCAACCCGGGCGTGGTCCCGCTGAACGTAATCCTGGAGCCGAAAAGTTTCACGGTCACAGAAGCCGGGGAGATGACCTACCGGACGCTCGACAAGGGCATCCAGCTCAAGCTCTCCGCCATGAGCTTCCATATCCCGCCCGAACAAACCTATATCGTCTTTTATGAGGCTCGCGCCGAGGCCCTGCCGGCATGGTTCGTTATTTATGCGAACATCGGCGGCTACCACAAGAGCAATACAGGACTGAACATCCGGCTCGATCTTCCTCACACCGTTTACATCCTGCCCAAGCACTCGGTGGACAAGACCGATATTCAGATTCGTTCCCTCGGATACACCGGGGACAAAGGCCAACTCAGCTTCCTGATCACCAACAGCGGCCCCTGGTTCGGGCGTGTTCTCTCCAGCGAACTCACGGGCAAAGGCGGCACAATCCAAGGCAGCGGTTTCCCTCTTTTTCCCCACAGTACGCGGATCGTGACCGAGCCCTGCAAAGCCAGCCAGGTGCCCACGGCCCTTCGGCTCCAGTTCAAGAACTTCAAGATAGAAGAACCCGTGACCGACCCGGGGGAACACCAGCCATGCGTGCCCTGATTTTCTGGATTGTCGCTGTCGCGGCATTCCTGCTGTACGCTCAGGCCAGGGCCCCGGCGCAGGTCTTCAAGTTCACGGGCGGGGCCTCGTCCGGTTATCAGGCAGAGGGCGCCGGCCTGGAAGTGCGCAGCAAAAACTACGAAGCATGGTCCGGCGCCGGTCTTTCCGACGGGCATCTTATATTTGGCGCGTTCGTCAAAGAGCGTTTTCCGAACTACACTTTCAAGCTCGGCGATGACGACGCAGCCATGACTCTTCCCATCGACCTCTTTGGGGCCCAATCCACGCTGCACACCACCGGCGTCACCGTGGAAACGCAAATGAAGCGCACCATCTATCACGTCTTCCTGGGACAGATGGGCACCGGCTTTGTCTCGCCCATGTTCCGCGCCGGCACTTCCAAAGGCCCGCTCACGGCAATGCTCTTCACCGATACGGCGGTGACGAAAAAGCTGCATCTCTTTTCGCGCAATATTTTCTCAGCCACAACCACCAGCATCAGCGGCGTCGAATGGAAACCCTGGCGGGGAACCACGCTCTCCTCTGCCGCCGGCATCGGGAGCGGCCATTTCTATACAGCGCAGGCAGGCTCGTTCACCAGTAGCCGCTTCGATCTCAACGCCGGTTATGTTGCCGCGGGCGCTAACTTCCAGCGGTCGCTGTCCTCCGGGACCGCGCTCCAGACGGAACTCGACGGCGCCAACATCACCGGCGTGTTTCGTCCAACGAGCAACACGAACTTCAGCTTCGGGCACCAGAACTACGTGGTCCCCGGGCAAGGACAACAACCCGCGTTGCACGCGCAGGTGGACCGGATCGGCGCCAGCTGGAAAATCGACGAAACCTCGATTGGCTCCGCGTTCTTCCGTTCCGCGCTTCTCAATCGCACCAGCAGGGGCGCGTCGCTGTGGGCCGCGCGGTCACTCGGACGGCTCGATCTTCGCGTGAACTATCTCGTCAGCGCTTCCGATATCGGCGCTGCGCTGCAGTCGGTGTCTCTCACCTCGCAGGAGAAACTCACGCCACGCATCAGCGTGCTGCAGGTAACCACCTACTCCGCCGGCAAGACCAACGTCGCTTTTGGCGGAAGTCTGGCCGCCAATCGCTTTTCCGTCGGCGTCAGCTACCAGACGTACTACGTCCCCTTCCGTCCCGACCACCCTTTTACCCAGGCGCTCTCCATCAACTTGAACCTGAACATGCATGGCAACGTCCATCTCAGCACCACAACCTCATTCACTCCGCAGGGCAAGATGATTTACACCGTCGCCGGCAGCAGTTCCTACTATCGTCTCGCCGGGCTGGAGGCAGTCCCCCAGGCCCAGAATTTCCGCTTCCAGCAGTACCTGATCCAGGGAAAGGTCACGACCCCGGACGGCCTTCCCGTCTCCGGGGCCGCGATCCACATCGGCAAGGAGACCCTCTATTCGGACAGCGAGGGCCATTTCTTCGCCCGTCAGCGCAAAGCCGGCCGGTACAAGATCGGAGTCGTCTTGACTGAGTTCATCGCCACCGGAACCTTTAGCGTCGTCTCCGCCCCCGAAGACGCCGTGGCAACTAAAGACCCAGAAGCCCCGGGAATCGTTATCGTCCTCAGTCGCTCCTAGTGATGCCGGGGGATCGTTCGCGCTTGTCCCACGTCGGAGAACTCACAAAGGAACACGGCGATCATTCCTTGATTCTCACCCGGTGACTGGAGCCGGTAAAACTCAATCGCCGCCGCAGGTTGGTCGCAGTCCACATCATCGCTTGATTCCGCGGTGCGGTTGGTTGGGTATCAGGGCATCGGCAGTGCCGTTAGAGATTCGGACGGGAAAATAATCACTGCAAGTTTCCTTGAGTACCTTCGTTCCTTGTTCATCAAGGAGGACAGATGAAGTCAGGCTGCCTAAGGCCCCTTCTTACTCGATGTGATTAAAACCATTCTTACCCTCGCGTGCATGATGTCGAGCACCTTCGTTTGGGCATTAACCCTGCAGCAACCGCCATATCCCTCGTATGACTACGATGTTGCCCGCACCCATGAGCTCAAGCCGCATCGTCGCACCATTCCGTTTGCGGGAGTAGACTCGGGTTTTAATCAGCTTCACCTCACGCTTATCGTATCCCCCGCCGGTGAGGTGGTCAGCGCCGACGCTGGTGGGAACGCCGAAATGCTGAAGCTCTGGCCGCAACTTCAAGGCGAGGTGCGCGAGTGGAAATTCATGCCTTTTGAAGAGAATGGGAAAGCAGTTACTGCCGAGATTGAGGAGTATATTGACCTGGTCCCGCCGGAACGACTGCCAAAGAATCATGTGGCCGCACCCCCTGTTCGGCCAAACTCGAAAGTCAAGATTACGCTTCAGCGGACCGGATGCTTCGGCACTTGTCCTTCCTACACGGTTACAGTTAACACGGATGGAATTGTGTTTGACGGCGGCGGCTTTGTAGTTGCCTCCGGAAGACACACCGACAAGGTGAAGGCGGATGGTGTTCGAAAGCTCGCAAAGAAGTTTGTCTCTGCTGACTTCTATTCTATGGACTCCAGTTACCAGGCGGGAGTTACAGATTGCCCTACCTACATCCTCTCTATTGCCATCGATGGCCGTAGCAAAGAATTGGTGGATTACGTCGGCGCGTGGGAAGGGATGCCAGCAATCATCACCGAACTGGAAGATGAAGTTGACGAGTTTGGACGGACCCAGCGATGGGTCGACGGCGGCGACGGACTGGTTCAGGCATTGCAGGCAGAGAGGTTCAACTTCCAGAGTTTTGCCGCACAAGCCATGGTGAAAGACGCCGCCAGTCGCGGAAGGGCTGCGACTGTGCGGGAATTGCTGGAAGCTGGCGTGCCGCTGGAGCCGCTACCCGCTCCGAAGCCGGAGAAACCATACATGGCTGTCCCCTTTGAGGCCGTCGGATGGCTCAATGCAGCCAGCGGTCATCTGGAGACGTTACAGGTCCTCCTCGACGCGGCGGCGAGCCAGTATGATCAGCGTGATAAAGACCTGGCACTGGCCGGCGCGGCTCGTTCAGGAAATGTCGAAGCTGTTCGGGCGTTGGTCGCCTATGGCGCCAATCCGAATGCCGACCTCAGCGAGGTGATCGTCACGGAGAGCAGCGGCAGTATGACGCTGCAGGGAAATGGTGCGGGCAGTGTTCTTATTTATGCCGCGGAGTCGGGGAATCCCAGGATGGTAAGCGAACTTCTTCGCTATCACCCGAAACTGGAGATGCAGGATCGCAGCGGAAAGACTGCCATGTTCGCCGCAGGACAGTACCGTTATAGGGATGCAGACGGTGCACGTGTGGAATGTGTGCGTCTGCTGGCACACGCCGGCGCCAACGTGAATGCGCGCGATAACGACGGGAATACACCGCTACATGAAACCTTCCTCACTGATGTGGAAGAGGAGTTATTGAAGCTGGGTGCAGATGTGAATGCCCGTAATAACGACGGTGAAACGCCGATCTTCACTACGGTGGATAATGACGCCATACCGCTATTCATTGAACATGGCGCTGACCTCACCGTTCGCAATAACAAGGGCGAGACGGTGCTGGAGGCCGCTAAAAGACACGGGCCTGTTCGGGAAGAGGCCCTCGACAAGGCAATTCAAAAGCTGAACCAGCGTTAGCGCCCGCCGGCCATAGATTGAGGCCGATCTCGCTGTTCGATGCCTTGGCAATACATGGGCACGGCCGCGCTAGAACCGGTCTCATAAATGCTTTTCGGGTCACTATAGCGGCTCTGGGCGAGCAACTCGCATGCTCAAATACCGCCAAATTGCGTGTTTCTCGGAAGGCCGCTGTACCCGGAAAAGCTGTCCGGAGGATTTATGAGACCGGTTCTAGGGAAAAGGGGACGGTTTGAAACTAAGTCAGCGGCACACCGTCCCATACGCCGGTCGGTAGCCTTTCTTTTGCGCTTCGGCCTGCGTCATGTATACGCCGTGCCTGGTTACTCCATACCATCGTGTGCCTGGACAGTGATACACGCCGGAGTCTGTGTTCACCCAGACTTTCACATCCGGGTTTCCCTGGTTGAACGGAAGAGCGACGGCCTGAGGTGCGACGGATTGAAGTGCGACGGAGGCTGCGGCAGCGGCGGCATTCCCCTCACCTTGAGTGGTCTGTGCCCGCACTGATAGTGCCATGGCCAAGGCGAGCAAGAATAGTGAGGTGCTTCTCACCGAGTTCTCCTCAATGCGATCCAGCCTCATTCAACCCATCCGCGCCGTGTCAGCTACCGTTTTGCCCGCTTGAAGAAACCCACCCACTCCGTGGTATGACGCGTCTGCCGGGTGGTTACGCTGACCAGTTCCCAGGAATCTTTTCCCAACTCGTTGGCCAGACGGTCAAGTTCCTCCGCGGTCTTGGCAATGGCCAAATGATGTTCCCAGTGCACTACCGGAACCGGCTGGAACACAACCTCGGGCTTAAGCACAGGCGGAGGCGAAACTGCCGGCGCCGGCCTTACATTCAGGAGAAAACTTTGCACCTGGGTGGTGTCACCGGCCGTGACCGCGACCTGGATGGGGAAAGATCCCAGGCTTGCCTCGGACGAGGCCAGCAGCTCGACCGTATTGACGCCCACGCGTCCGGTTGCAACCTGGGCCATCACACCAGCCGGCAGTTCAGAAAAGTGAAAGTCAAATCTCGGGCGAGCATTGCAATCCGCCACCGCCGTCACAGATGCCGTATTGCAGGCGACAGTAACCGCAAGCGACGACACTTGACCCTGGGCCACGGTCACAACGGAAGGAGCAGCAGAAATGATGAATTCAGGCGGAGGGGCCTGGGCCACCACGGGTGTCAGCCCAGTCAGACATAGAACAGCCAAACATGGAATCAGAACGGTGGCGAACTGGTTTGTTAGTCGTGGCATAGGTCTTCGTCTCTTAGAATCCGGCTCGGAAATCTAATGATATCCGCGCCTGGAGGAATTTGAACGAACAAAAGAAAAACCTTGCCGCTGAGAAGAGCAGCAATCAGCATTCAGCCAGGGCACGAACAAAGCCAAAACCATACCACTGATTACGCTGATGACGCTGATAGGAGAGGGAGCAGTTGCCGGATCAGTGTTCATCCCCGTAAATCAGCAGTAAAAGATCTAAAAGCCGTAAAACCAGGGATGCACTCCAACCGGGCACGTCCCTGACAGACCGGATTGGAAACACCCAATCGCCCCGCGTACGCGCTATTCGTTCCTCAGAACGGCCTACTCGCGTGGCACGGAATTCGGGCATGCGCTAAATTACCAGGAGTTTTATGCCTCGGTTCATTACAATAGGCGTAACGCGGTATCGGCGATGCGAGCAAGTTGGTCTCTTGGAGGGGGAGAGCCTTTCTATCCATGGATGAACGAAAAGATTTTCTGATCAAGCACTTTGGCCTGCGCGGCGTGGCTGTGTTTGAAGCCAGCAAAGGGCTGCTGGCCGTGGTCGGCGGAGTCTGGCTGATGATGCTGGTGCATGGGCACAAAGACCTGAGCAAGATGACGGCGCGCGTGTTGTCAGTCCTGCATATTGGTCCCGGACGGCAGGTGTACCAGCAGATACTGCACGGAGCGGAAAAGATGACCGCCGGAACTCTGTCGTTCATCATTACCATTGTTCTGGTGTATGCGGCCGTACGTTTTGTGGAAGCCGCGGGCCTCTGGTTGGAGAAGGAATGGGCCGAATGGTTTGCCGTGCTGACCGGTTCCTTGTACTTACCCGTGGAGTTATGGGCGCTGATGCACCACGAAAACTGGTTCAAGTGGACGATTTTCCTGCTCAACATTTTCGTGGTGCTGTATATGACGTGGCTGTTGCTGGACTCCCACAAGCGCAAAAGAAAAGCGCTCGCAACCCAAAAGCCTTAACCACGGAGGACACAGAGGACACAGAGAAGAACAAAATCAAGAAGCAGTTGTCGATTCCAAGATTTGCCCAGCCAGCTTTGCGCCACTGGAGTTGAAAGACTTTTGTCCGGCTTTTCCTCTGCGTTCCTCCGTGTCCTCGGTGGTATGGGTTTGACTGCCGACAATCGCCTGACGATTACTGCTTTAGCGGCGGGATCAGGAATTCGTCGCCTGTCCGTGCCAACAGGATTTCCCTCCTGTGTTCCAGCAGTTCAAGCTTCCTGGAGACTTTGATGACTTCCTGCTTCTGGTCATTGGTCAGCTGGCCCAGATGCTCCAGTTCGTCCAATCTCGCCCGCAGCGGCGGAGTTTCACGGTCGATGAAAACGGGGCCGATTGCAGGCGTTTTGGTATGTCCGCTCCTGAAAGGCAGATAATTGTTCTCACCCCAAACCGGCAGAATTCCCATGTCGGCAAGTTCAACGCGCGTTCCCGCAGGTCCGTAGTCCCTCTTGACCACGGAGAACCTGACCACCAGGGAATCGCGCGGGTCGCCGCTCTTGTCCGGCATGAGTCCACCAACATAGTTGCGCGCCTGGTTGGAAAGAAAGTTGCCGAGTGAATAGATAATGATTGTGTTTCGCTGGTCTTTGGTCAGATAAGTTTCAATCGGCTGCAGCACATGCGGATGATGGCCTATGATCGCACCGGCGCCGGCTTCCAGCATGTTATGCGCGAATTCCACGTCCCTGGGTTGCGGAGCCGGGGCGTATTCAATGCCCCAGTGGATGGAAACCAGCAGCAAGTCGCACTCGGAGCGCGCGCTGCGAATGGCGTCCAGGACTTCCGCTTCGCTGGACCCCGGGCCGTCAGGTCCGCCGCCGGAATAAGGCACGAAGGCCACATGGGGTTCGCCGGCTCTCTGGGGATTGCGATGCCCGTTGAGCCAGCGGGTCATTCCAAGCCAGCCGACCTTGATGCCGTTCTTTTCCACGATGACCGGCTTCCAGGCCGCTTCCGCCGTTGGTCCTGATCCGGCGAACAAGAGCCCTTGTTCCCGCAGATGGTCCAGGGTTTCGGCAAATCCGCCCTGGTTTTGGTCGAAGACGTGGTTGTTGGCAAAGGAGACGATCTTGATACCGCTGGACTTCAACGATTGCAGCAACAGGATGGGAGCATCGAATTGAAAAGCTTTTGTCCCGCGCGAGTGCGCGGGCGCGACAGGAGTTTCCAGGTTGACGAAGCCAAAATCAGCATTGCGGAAAACGTCGGCTACCGGCGCAAGCAGGGCGTCCCATCCGGCGTGAGTGTTGGGGGACGCTGGCGGAGCGGCCGCATCTTTTATTTCTGGTGCGGTTGTTGCAGGTGTTTGGGTTTCAGGCGTCTGCAGCGCGGGATTCTTTGCCGCTTCGGCGGCGGCTTGATTTTGCAAAATGGAGGCAGCCTGGACCACGGCTTGATGAGGAATCACGTCACCCGCAGCGGCAAAAGTGATCCGGCTGACTTCGTGTGGGTAGGAACTCGCGGAAGCCTGGCTCGTGCCGCGTTTCCAGTGGACCAGCGCAAGCGCGCACAGGACCAGCAGAACGGCCGGCGCCACGCGGAGGAACGTCTGTTTTCTGGCGGAAAGATATTTGAAAAAGTTTTCTTTAGTCATAAATGCCTGTTGTTTTTATTTAGCTGCATAGACAGTCTTTCCGCCGACGACTGTCCGCAATACCCTGGTTCTGAGAATCTCCGATGGAGCTACTTTTGTGATGTCGCGATCGAGTACGACGAAATCGGCCAGCATCCCCGGTGCCAGCAGGCCTTTTTCTCTTTCAGCAAACTGGGCGAAAGCCGATCCTGTGGTATACGCCGCAATTGCCTGGTGAATCGTGATCCTTTGTTCGGGGAAGTATTCCTTTATTCCGGCTTCGTTTTTGCGGGTCAGAGCGGCGTACAGGCCGCGAAAAGGAGTAATCGGCTCGACAGGATAGTCCGTACCAAAGGCCAGGACAACGCCATGGTCCAGAAATTCCTTCCACGCGTAGGAATGCTTTGCGCGTTCCGCTCCAAGCCGCGATTCCGCCCAGTTCATGTCTGTGAGCAGGTGGTTGGGCTGCATGGAGGCGATTACCTTCAGGTCCTGGTATCGCTGAAAGTCTTCCGGCGCAACCACCTGCGCGTGTTCAATGCGCAGACGAAAAGAGGAGGGGCGCTTCGCGGGGATGGTCTGGAGAGCGTAACGAAATGCGTCGAGCGCCATGTCATTGCCGCGGTCCCCAATTGCGTGAAATCCGATCTGAAACCCGGCCTGCAGGCGCTCCGCCGTCTTCTTATTGAGAGCGTCTGGCTCGTAGCGTGGCAGACCGGAGTTTTTCGGATCGTCGCTGTAAGGCGCCAGCAAGGCGGCGGTACGAGAGCCGAGCGAACCATCCATGAAGCCTTTGAGCATGGCGGTATGCAGCATAGGATCGTCGGCCGGATGATGCGCACGCATTTCTTTCAGCTTTTCAACAGGCGCGTCAAACGGCAGCCACTCGGAAATGCGCAGAGTCAGCTTGCCCTCCTTTTCAAGCTGTTCATAGGTAAGGAAGTCTTCCCATTGCGAGTTGTCTTGCGCGGAGGTCACGCCCCATCGTGCCGCGTCTTCGAGAGCAAGTTCCGCCGCGCGCCGGCGCTGCGCCACCGTGGGCGGAGGAATTTTTGCCGACACGCTCTCCCGTGCGGTTTCTCGCAGTATGCCGGTGAGATTGCCGTTTGCGTCGTGGTCGATCTTGCCGCCATGCGGGTCGGGCGTCTGCGCGGAGATTTCCGCGGCTTTCAGCGCGGCCGTATTGGCAACGGAGATGTGTCCGTCCACGCGAGAGAATATTGCCGGATGGTCGCCGGTGACGGCGTCCATGTCCTGCCGCGTGGGCAATGTCTGGTCGGCCCAAAGCGTGCTGTCCCAGCCGCCGCCTTGCAGCCATTCGCCGGAAGCCGCGCTCCTGGCGTGCGCGGAGATGCGCTGCTTCATCTCTGCAAGGGACTTGGCGCCGACCAGGTCAACATTCAACTTCTCAAGACCGGCGCTTGCGAGATGAGTATGTGCGTCATTGAATCCGGGCAGGACGTAGTGTCCGCCAAGGTCAACAACCTCCGTTGTAGGACCCTTGAAACGCGAGGCGCCTTCATTCAACCCTGTCCAGAGGATGCGTCCAGCCTGTACGGCAATGGCCTGGGTCCACATGCGATCCCCCGCTGCCCTCTCGGACAAGACGCCGTCGGCACTGAAGTCCGGGACTCCGGTATAGATGTTTCCGTTGATGAAAATTACGTCGGCTGCTATCTCTGGGTTCTGTGCGGAAGAAGCGTTGGCCATCGCCAACACCATACACAAGACAAGCGAAAATTTCATTCATTCACTCCGGAGAGGGCCAACAGGGCAAGCAGTATCCGTTTCAGTCCCAGGTCGCGCTGAGAGCAGTCAAACCACTCACGCAGCGTATGCGCTCCGCCGCCGTCGCCGCCGGCGCCGATGGTCGTGGCTTCTTTGCCCAGGGAGAGCGGAATATTAGCGTCCGTGGAAGCAACACGGGGCAGGGACTTGATCCCCAGATGGGCGTCGACCGCGCGCACCGTCTGCAGGATACGCGAATCCGGCGCGACCATGGCCGCGGGCCGGTCGCCGATGCATTCGATGTTCAACGTGACTCTGCTTTCGCTGGACTTGCCGGAACGGTGGCGCAGCGGCAGGTCGTTCCAAACCGCGGCGGCTGCGCGGCGCAACGCGTCTTCCAGTTTCCGCAGCTCTTCCATGGAGACCGAGCGCAAATCCACGCGGGCGGTGGCGGATTCCGGGATGGAGTTGACGGAGGTCCCGCCCTGCACCACGCCAATGTTGAAGGTGGTGCGCGGCGATTCTGGGACCTCGGCGTCACTGAAGCAGGCCAGCGTGCGGGCCAGCAGCACAATGGGATTGGGAATCCCAAAGTCACTCCAGGAATGGCCTCCGGGACCACGAAAGGTAATTTCGAAGCGCCGGCTGCCCAGCGCCTGCGTGACGTAGGAATCCGAGCCGGCGCCATCAATCACCAGCAGGGAACGGATTGCCGTGCTCCACGAAAGGTCAGAGAAGATATGGCGCATGCCGCGCAGATTGCCTTCGCCCTCTTCGCCGACGTTGCCGATGAAGACCACGTTGGTCGCGGTCTGGATTCCCGCGTGCTTCAGCGCGGCGGCAATCGCCAGAATGGCCACCACGCCGGCGGCGTTGTCGCTGATTCCGGGACCATAGAGTTTGTTGCCCTCTTCACGGGATTCCAATCTGGTTCCGGCCGGGAAAACCGTGTCCAGGTGGGCGCTCAGGCCGATCAGAGGAGCGCCGCTTTCGCTCTCGCTATTCTGGAGCAATCCAAATACGTTGCCCAGTTCATCGGTCTGTACCTGTTTCAGGCCAAGGCCGGTGAAACGCTTCTGCAGCCACTTGCTGCGCTGCGCTTCGCCGAACGGCGGCGCCGGGACTTCGGCCAATTCGCGCTGCCAGCGGCGCAACTCCATTTCCTGATTGTGCAGGTAGAGCAGGGCGGAATGCACGGGGCGCATCCCGGCCAAGCGTGCGACTTCGTGCTGCGGGGCAGCCGGTTTTGGGGTCTCAGTAAGTGGACTTCGACCGGGCATGGCTTATCAAGGAATACTACAACGCCGGACGATGAGAGCGAAATTCCGCAAAAAAAGCGGCCCCGAGAAGGGCCGCTGCAAAACACAAACGGATTCCTAGAAAGTTATTTCGGGGCCGGGGTGGTGCTGCCTCCGCTACTCTTCTTGCCCTTCTTGCCGCCCTTATGGCCCTTCTTGGTCTTCGTGGCCTTTTTGCCGCTTTCGGTCTTGGGAGCCTTAGTGTCTGTGCTGCCGCCGGTCGCTTGCGCAAACGACATGCTCACACCAACTACCAGAACGCAGAGGAACGTGAATAGCTTCTTCATGTGGTCTCCTTGGAAAGGTACAGAATACGTTGACGGCGCAGGCCGCCCAAACGCGCTACATAGTAGCAGAGATGCCCTGGCAACAGGCAAGAATTTCTTCTTCCGTGAGACAGCGGTCGGAGGACTTGGCCCGTTGGAAAATACGGTCCACAAGATCGGGCCCGGGGACCATGCCGCGGCGCTCCAGCCAGAAGACTACATTGGACTTTCCGCTCATGGGACCGATCTCAATGATCTGTTCCAGGCCGAAATAATGGGAAGGAACGCCGGAATAAACCGTGTTCGCCAGCTCGATGTCGCCTTTCTTGAAGGCCTTAATCACTGCCGCGGCGTGCACTCCGGTGGCCGTGCGGAACGCATCGTCGCCAAACACCGGATAGTTGCGCGGTATGGGCACGCCGGTCGCCGTGGAGACAGTGACGCAGTACTCTTTAAGCCTGGTCAGGTCCTGGTCTCTCCATGGCGGTGCGCCCATGAGCTTGAGGTTGACCAGCATCTGGTCCATCTGGGTATTGCCTACGCGTTCGCCGATTCCCAGCGCTGTACCGTGGACGCAGTTCGCCCCCGCGGCCAGCGCGGCAAGGGAATTGGCGACGGCTAGTCCGCGATCGGAGTGTCCATGCCAGTCCAGGCGGATGTTTTGTCCGGAAGGCTTGACTACTTCTTCGATTACAAAATGAATCAGTGCCTGGACGCCGCTGGGCGTTGCGTGTCCGACCGTGTCACACACCACGATGGCCGTGGCGCCGCAGTTGATCGCGGCGGTGTAGAGCAGCTTGACGGTCTCCGGATCGCAGCGGGACGTATCTTCAGTCACGTACATGACTTCCAGCCCGAGCGAGCGGGCGAAGGTCACCGCCTTCTCCGTGGTGCGCAGAAGGAAATCGGTGGTCCAGTCTTCGGTGTAGCGTCGAATGGGGCTGGAACCCAGGAACGCGGCGACTTCGATCGCCATTCCCACGCGCTGGGAAATTTCAGCTACCGGCCGAATGTCATTTTCAAGAGTGCGCGCGGCGCAATTGGGCTTGATTTTGAGCTTGCAGGAGGCTATCTCGCGGGCCAGTCGTTCCACGTCCGCGACCGCTCGCGGGCCGGCGCCAGGCAGGCCGATATCAACCATGTTGATACCGAGGGCCTCCATCAGATGAAGGAGCTTGATTTTGTCGTCAATGGATGGGTCCTGGACGGAAGGAGATTGCAGACCATCGCGCAGTGATTCGTCGTTCAGGAGCACGGGTTGCGCGACGGCGTATCCCGGTTTTGGCGCCGTGTTCCAGTCGTAGATGAGGTGCGAATGCTTGGAATCCACTCTCGATGTGCTCCTGATGCGTGCCAGAAAATCTTACTCTTAAAGAGGTTTGCGGCGCAGGTAGGATTGTGCGCTTTTCAGGCCGCCTTTGAGGCGATTCATTAGTTTTTTCGCGAATAGAAGTTCAACAAACCCTTCCATCTGTCCGGCGAAGACGGGGCCGTAACCGTACCACCAGAGTTTCTTCATTCCCGGCATGCGATCGGAATCCACGTATTTGGGCCAGACCATTTCTTCCAATCCGAACTTTCCGTGCGTGCGCCCGATACCGCTGGCTTTGACTCCGCCGTGCGGAGCTTCGCTGATGCCGAAACAGGAGATCACGTCGTTGACCATTACCGTGCCTGCGTCAATACGCCGCGCCAGGCGTTCACCGCGATCACGGTCCGATGTCCATACGCTGGCGGCAAGTCCAAATTGGGAGTCATTGGCCACGGCCACGGCCTGGTCTTCGGTCTTGAAGGTCGAAACCGGCAGCACAGGACCAAACGTTTCCTCCTGCATGACACGCATGGAGTTGTTCACGTCCGCGAGGATTGTCGGAGCGAAAAAGTTCGGACCGAGTTGCGGCATGGACTTGCCGCCTGCGAGCACGCGCGCGCCGCGAGCGACCGCATCGTCCACTTGGTCGCGCACGATGGAAAGCTGCCGGTCATGGATCAGAGGGCCAACGTCGGTAGCGGGATCGGAGCCGTTGCCCAGCCGCAGTCTCGCGGTTTTCGCCACGCAGGAATCCAGGAATTTCCCGTAGATGGCTTCCTGCACGTAACAGCGTTCTACGGACAGGCACGTCTGTCCGGCGTTCATGAAAGCGCCCCAGATCGCGGCGCTGGAGGCGACCTCAACATCGGCGTCTTCGAGCACGATCATGGGGTCCTTGCCGCCGAGCTCGAGCACCACAGGCAGCAGGCGCGCCGCTGCGGCTTGTGCAACCTGCTTGCCGGTAGCAACGCTGCCGGTGAAGATCAGCTTGTTAATGTCAGCTTGCAGCAGCGCTGCACCGGTCGCGCCTTCGCCCGTGACGATATGCAGCAGGTCCGGATCGAGTCCGGCTTCACGCAAAAGCCTGTGCAATTCCAGTGACGAAAACGGCGTAAACTCCGAAGGCTTCAGGACAACACCATTTCCGGCTACGAGCGCCCCGAGCGTCTCCACCGATGGAATGCTGAAAGGATAATTCCAGGGACTGATGATGCCGATCACGCCCCACGGTTCGCGCAGCAATAATCCGCTCTTCAGCTTCATCGCCAGGCTGGCATGCGGGACCCGCTCCGGACGGAGTACAGCGGGCGCGGTGTTCAGGAGGAACTGCGTTGCGTCCAGTACCACCAGGACTTCCGTGGCCAGCGCTTCTCCTTTTGGCTTGCCCGCTTCACGCGTGATGACTTCGGCGACGGCGTCTTTCTGCTCTCCCAGAAGGTGCTGGAAACGCTGGATGACCTTCAATCGTTCACGCAGAGGAGTAGCCGACCAGCGCATCTGGGCAGAGCGGGCGCGCCGCACTGCGGCTGAGATTTCCGGGGCCGCACATGCCGGCACGGAACCGATCGGCTGCTGTGTTGCCGGATTACGGACTACCACTTCGTGGACAGGAATCAGCGTCTGGACAGCACTCATAGTGATTGTTTCACCCCGTATTCTACGCTCACCAGGACCAATCCGCTGGCTGGAGCAGTGGCCGCAGCGGCGGAGCGATCACGCAATTCCAGAATGTGCCGGAGGTCGCTGGCGGTGAGATTGCCCTTGCCGATCATAAGAAAAGTCCCAACCAGGTTTCGTACCATGTGGTGCAGAAAGCCGCTGCCCCGAACGGTGTACACCAGTTCATGGTTCCGCTCCGGGTTACGCTCTTTGTCCCGCCGCTGCCAGCGGGAAGAAAAGATCGTGCGCACGTTGTTAATATCCGCGTCCTCTTTCCCGCTTTCGGGATCAACCGCGGCAAACGAAGTGAAGTCATGTTTGCCCTCAACGATGTGGGCGGCTTCACGCATTTTCTCCTCATCCAACGGAAAAGGGTGGTGATGAACGTAACGCGCGAGGAAAGGTGGACATAATTCGCCACGATAAATGCGGTACTCATAGGTTTTGGCGCTGGCTGATTTCCGCGCATGGAAAGACGGTGGAACTTCTTCCGCTGCCGTCACGCGAATAGCCGGCGGCAGTAAGTCATTGAGCGCCTTGCGCAAGTTTGCCGTTGGGATTGGCGATTCCAGCGCCAGGCTGGCGACCTGGGCCACGGCGTGCACGCCGGCATCGGTGCGGCCAGAGCCCTGGGGAAGGGTCTTTTCCCCGGTCAACTGTTCGATAGCGGACACCAGAGCGCCTTGAATCGTGGTACGGTCCGGCTGGACTTGCCAACCGGCGTAATCGTAGCCGTCATACGCGAGCGTAAGTTTGAAATTGCGTGACAAATCGGCGTCCTGACACTTTTTAACGGCGAAACCCGTCTGAAGCCGATATACTATCGACTTTCCACCTGCGCACACCAATTTGTTTGTCTTTTCGGAACCACAAATGCGATAGCCTCGTATTATGAGGTGACGAAAAGAGGGTTTTTCAAGTCAGAACAGCAGCACTCACACAGCCTGGGAGATGAAGAATGTCTGTAGCTCTATTGCTTAGAGGTTTGCATCGCACGACTATATTCGCAGTTTGCTTGTCACTTTCCATGATGGGGCAGCAGGCGGGCGCACAACTCCAGCCGGTTTCCGCTCCCTCCGACCCGGGGGCCAGCACCGCTGCGCAGAGCGGAACACAATCACAAACACCGGCTCCATTGCCGAGTGCGCCGGAGCCAAAAGCGTCGTCTTCGGACAAACCGCTGAATGGCGAGAAGGGCGTGGGGTATTTCCCCAACCCCCTGGCGCCCTACCGTCCTCAGCTTGCACCGGCGGCAGTACTTACGAGTCTGCCGAAACTCGAAAGCATGATCCAGAACGGCAAGATCATGTTGTCCATGAACGATGCCGTCGCGCTGGCCCTTGCCGACAACCTGGACATCGCGATAGCGCGCTATAACCTTCCGATCGCGGACACCGACCTCCTGCGGACAAAAGCCGGATCTTCCACCTTCGGTGCGCCCAGCGGACTTGTGACGGGCACTCCTGGCGGAGGCGGCATCGCTGCAACAGCAGTGGGCGGCTCCACTGCCGGGGCAGCCGGTGTGGGCGCGGGCGCCAGCGGCGTGGTCCAGTCCAGCCTGGGCGCCGGCCCTAATCTTGATTCCCGCGACCCTGACCTGAGGGGTGCCCTGAATTTCGAGCATGCGGTTGTACCCTCGAGTAATACCTTCCTTACTGGCGGTGCGGCATCCACGTTACAGAACACAACCACCGCGAACTTCACATACACTCAGGGTTTTGCTCCTGGTACGCTGCTGACGGTTACATACGATAACCTGCGGCAAGCCACGAACTTCCTGACCTTGAGCCCGCAATTGCAGCAGACCTTCCGTGTTTCAGTCCGGCAACATCTCTTGCAGGGCTTCGGGATGGCCCCCAACCAACGCTTCATCGTCATCGCAAAGAACGACAAGAGAATCACGGAAGAAGGCTTTCGCCAGCAGATCATCTCCACCGTGGCCCAAATCCAGGACATCTACTGGGACCTGGTTGCCGCGTTCGAAGACGTAAAAGTAAAGGAGCAGTCGCTGGCCCTGTCCCAGAAGACGCTCTCCGACAACAAGAAGCAGGTGGAGATTGGCACGCTTGCGCCGATTGAGATTGTGCGCGCCCAGAGCCAGGTGGCCCTGGACGAGCAAAACCTGCTTACCGCGCAGACCACCCTGGAACTCCAGCAACTCTTCATCAAGAACGCGATCACTCGCGACATGAAGCCCGGTTCGCTGCTCATGGAAGCCCAGGTAGTCCCCACCGACACAGTCGTGGTCCCGGAACAGGAAGCACCCGTGAAGGTTGAAGACCTGATCCAGACGGCGCTGGCCAACCGTCCTGACTATAGGCAGCAGAAGATTCAGATGGAGAACCGCCTGATCAGCATCAAAGGCGCGAACAACGCCCTGCTGCCGACAGTGGATCTCATTGGTTTCTACGGCTCCGCTAGTCTCGCCGGTGATGTCCGGTTGCCGTGCGCGGTGATCGATCCGATCAACGGGAATTTGCCGCGAGGATGTTCGCCCGGGGCCCCGCCGACCGGTTTCAGCCATGGATTCGGAAATTTGTTTAACTCCACGGCGCCGGACAAGGGCGTGGCCATTTCGATTGATATTCCGATTCGAAACCGCGCGGCACAGGCCACGCAGATACGCTCTCAGTTGGAATACCGGCAGGCGGAGCTGAGCATCAAGCAATTCGAAGGCGGGGTGGCCATCGTTGTCCGCAACGACCAGTTTGCTCTGGAGCAGGACCGGGCCCGTGTGGCTGCCGCGCGTGAAGCCATGCAACTGGCTGCCCAGACGCTGGATGCCGAACAGAAAAAGTACGCCCTGGGTGCTTCGACTTATTTCAATGTATTGTCCGACCAATCCGCTTTGGCGACGGCCGAGGAGAATGTGGTGTCCGCGGAAATCGCCTACGCCAAACAACGTGTACTCCTGGACCGCGACACAGGGCTGACGCTGGACCACAACAACATCAAGCTGGACGAGGCGCTTTCGGGCATCATCACGACGCAACCGAACGTGCCCGGCCTGGGCCGCAATACGTTCCTGGAACAGAAGCCCGGAGCGCCTCCCAAGCAGATGCACTAAGACCCGTTCCAAAAAACATCGCCCGGCTGGGCCAACCAGCCGGGTTTATTTTTGCAAGCCGTTCCTGATCGGGTATCCTTCGGGGCATGACTCTTTCCGTCTGCGTCATTACCCTGAACGAAGAGGCCAATATCGCCCGGACCCTCGAGAGCGTCAAGTCCATTGCTGACGAAATCATCGTCGTGGATTCCGGCAGCACGGACCGCACTGTGGCCATTGCGGAATCCCACGGCGCGAGAGTTTTTGCCGAGCCATGGAAGGGGTTTGCGGCGCAGAAGAATTCCTGTCTGGCTAAGGCCAGGTATGATTGGATTCTTTCCCTCGATGCCGACGAAGAAGTCAGTCCGGCGCTGGCGGCCAGCATCCAGGATCTGCTCAAGTCCGGACAAGTTACGCCCCAATTTGCCGGCTACAGGATGGCGCGGAGAAACCTGTACCTCAATCGCTGGATCAGGCGAAGCGGATACTATCCCGACCGCAAACTGAGGCTGGTCCGGCGTGGCGCCGCCCAGTTCGAACTGCGCGCCGTGCATGAGGACATGAAAATGACTGGCGCAACCGGATTGCTGGCCGGCGATCTTATCCATCATGCCTACCCCACGCTGGAGAGCTTCGTGGAACATGCCAACCGTTACTCTTCGCTGGGCGCAGAAATGGTGGTTGCGGAACGAAAAGCCAGCTTCAGTATCATTGATATTCTGCTGCGGCCCATGATCCGTTTTGTCTATGGCTATTTCTTCCGGCTGGGTTTCCTCGACGGCCGAGAAGGCCTGCTGGTGCATCTGACACACGCTTCGTACGTGAGTTGGAAATATGCCAAGGCCTGGGAGCGGTCCAGGAAGCGCTAGACGCCCGTTTTGTGCTATATATCTGCCGATCCACCGCAAGATAACGAGATTCGGTTTCGAACGAGGAAGAAAATGCGCCGCCTTCTGCTGATTGTCTTCTGCTTCTGTTGTATCGCTGCTGCTTTTGCACTGTCTGACGACAAAAAGGGCGACTTTAAGCCGGAACAAGCGTGGCTTCCCGTGACTCCGCAAGACTGGCAGGTGAAGGAGGTGCCATTCACTTCCGGCGCGCCGGCCATCCAGCTCTATTTCAGCTACTACAAGGACGACGATGGAAGATTTCTTTTCATCTATAGGCGGATCAAGGTGCTTACCGACGGCGGGAGAAAATACGCCGACGTTGAGATTGAGATCGCTCCTGAGGAATCGCTGAAACAGTTGGCTGGTCGTACGCTGCATCCTGATGGAACCATCGTCGAGTTCCAGGGCAAGCCATTCGAGAAGACATTGTTCAAGACAAGGGGCGTCAAGCGAGTAGCCAAAACTTTCGCGTTTCCGGAAGTGACCGTGGGCAGCATTCTGGAGTACCGCTATACGGTGGCGTTGCGCAGCGGCTGGGTGGATACGATTTCAACCTGGCCTGTTCAAAGCGAGTTGTTTACGGTGAAGGAGCACCTGCGGTTCCACCCGTTTCAGGGGCTGGTTTACGCCCCCTTGGAACGGGGTATGGTCTCCCACAAGTCGCGGGTTTCCTATGCGTACCTGAACTGGACCAATGCCAAGGTCCCGGAGAAAAAGCAAGGCAACCTGATGGAATTGGAGTTGGAGAATGTTCCGGCGTTCCAGGGCGAAGAGTACATGCCTCCAGAAGACGACTTCAAGCCCCTCGTTGCGTTCTTCTACGGGGGACGGGAAAGTGTTTCACCTGACCAATTCTGGCTGGAATGGCGGAAACAGATTACGGAATACCTGGAAAAATTCATTGGCAATTCCGGCGAAATACGCAGTCTGGCCGCTGAACTCACGCGCGGCGAAACTGACCCGGAAAAGAAGTTGCGTAAGTTATATGCCCGCACCCAGCAAATAAGAAACCTATCCTTCGAACGGCCGCGTACTGAAGAAGAAAGCAAGCGCGAAGGTCTGAAACAGAATACCAATGTTGTGGAAGAGCTGCAGCACGGATATGGCACCTCGGCGGAAATTGGCTGGTTCTTTGTGGCCCTGGCGCGGGCAGCGGGCTTTGAAGCGTATCCGCTCATGGTTTCCGACCGCAAGCAGATGTCTTTCCAAAAGATTGTCCTCTCGCTGGGGCAGTTGGATTCGCGCCCGGTTCTGGTGAAGGTGAATGGCCAGGATGTGGTGCTCGATCCGGGGACCAAGTACTGTCCCTATGGGCTGGTGCCGTGGATGCATACCTCCGCGACCGCATTGCGATTGGCCAAAACGGGCGATACATTCCTCCGGACACCGCCGCCACAAGTCTCCCTCACGCGTCGTACCGCGGCGCTTACCCTGGCCGCCGATGGCTCGGCGAAAGGTGAGTTGAAGCTCGAACTCACGGGACAAGACGCGCTCCAACACAGGCTGGAGGCGCTCAACACGGACGAAGCAGGACGTCGCAAGAGTTTGGAAGACGAAGTCCAGGCATGGCTGCCCAACCAGACGGTTGCAAAACTGAAGGATTCGCAAGGCTGGACCGGGACGGACGAACCGCTGGTCGCCACCTTTACTCTGGAGGTCCCAAGTTTTGCCAGTGTTACCGGCAAACGAATGCTGGCGCCGTCGTTTCTGTTTGCCACGTTCCAGAAAAATATGTTCCGGTCGGCGGTGCGCAAATATCCAATCGTGTTTTCGTATCCTTTTTCTGAACAGGATGAGTTGATCATTACTTTGCCTGAGGGATACTCGGTGGAAGTTGCTCCGTATCGGCGCAAGGCTGGACTAGCCTATGCCGGTTACGAAACTGCGAGCTCGCTCGCGGGAAATCAATTAACCATCAAGCGCGCATTGCATGTGGACCGTCCGCAGATCCAGATTGAGGAATATTTCGAATTGAAAGAGTTTTTCGATATCGTCCAGAAAGGAGACGAAAGCCAGGCCGTGCTGTCCTCCGCTTCCGGGGAGCACAAGCGATAAGAGTTCGACGTCGATCCTGCAGTTTCAGATTCTTCTCTTTGCCTTCGTGTATATACTCTCTTGCAGTAACTTCCTGCCCAACACGCTTCATCGGCGCAGGAATTTCGGGAACGAGATGATGCGCTGGCTCCGTTGGGTCGCTGTCTTTGTCTGTTTGCAGTCGTTCTGGTGCTTTGGACAACGGGAAGACTGGCTGCCCGTCACGGCGCAAGACTGGCAGGTAAAAGATGTGCCAGGAGACCCTGGGGCTCCTGCGATCCAGCTTTACTATGCCGACGCGCGGGATGACAGCCGGCAATACCAGTTCATTTACCGGCGGATAAAGATTCTGAACGACAAGGGCCAGCAGTATGCTGACGTGGCCATCCCGCTGCCGCCCTACGCGCACTTTATGGACCTCAGGGCGCGTATCGTTCATCCTGATGGCCGCATTACGGAGTTCTCCGGCAAACCATTTGAGAAGATCGCCAGCCAGACCCCTGACGCCAAGGCCGTGATTGAGACCTTCACGCTGCCCGAGGCGACTCCAGGCTGCATCATTGAGTACAAGTACCGCTATACGTGGGACACTTACATCGTGGGCAAGACCTGGGACCTTCAGCATGACTTGTACACCGTCCGGGAAGTGTTTTCGATCCGGCCGTTCACCGGCCCGCTCAACGGCACAAAACATTTTGAAGATGAGGCACAGCTGTCCTATGTCTATTCCAACCTGCCCGAGGGCGTGAAACCCAAGCAGACCGGAGCGGTTGTGGAACTTGAAGCCGCTCGCGTGCCTGCGTTTGCGCCTGAGGACTCCATGCCTCCGCAGGATAACTTCCGGCCGCGCGTGCGGTTTTTCTACGGAGGCCGCGAGATTGATTCTCCTGAATCTTTCTGGCGGGAACACGGCCGCGACTGGTTCGCGGAAGCGGAACGTTTCATCGGTAATCATCAGCAGATCAGGAATGCGGCCGCGGAAGCCGTGGGTGAAGAAAAAGGTTCGGAGCAGAAACTCAGGAAGCTCTACGCGCGCGCGCAACAGCTAAGAAACCTGAGTTTTGAACGCGTCCGCACGCGCGAAGAGGACAAGGCCGAGGACCTGAAAGCCAACAGAAGCGCACTAGATGTTCTGGACCGCGGCTACGGTACCGCATACGACATCGCTCTTTTCTTTGTCGCGCTGGCGCGTGCCGCCGGATTTGACGCTGATCTGCTGCGCGCTTCCAGCCGCAAGGACCACGTTTTTGATCGAAATTTTCTGTCAGCGGAGCAACTTGAAACGGGACTCGTCGTCGTGAAACTCAATGGCGCCGAAATATTTCTTGATCCCGGAACCCGATTCTGCCCGTTTGGGCTGGTGTACTGGACACACTCTTCGGTCCCTGCTCTCAAACTCGCTCAGAATGGCGGCACATTTGTCGCGGTTCCCACCGCAAGTGCCGACAAGACAGTCAGCCGCCGCTCGGTGACGGCCGTCCTCGGAAGCGACGGTTCTCTGCAAGGCGAAATCGCGCTTGAACTTGAAGGCATGACGGCCCTGCAACTACGCCTGGATGCCCTGCAAAAGGACAACGCCGGACGGCTCAGCGCCCTCGGGGAAGCCCTGGGCGATTGGCGCACCCAACCGGGAAGCGTGAAGTTGCAGAGCGCAGAGGGATGGGAGCTCTCAGAGGGGCCCCTGCTTGCCCACTTCACTTTTGAGCTTCCTGGTCTTGCGCGAAAGAGTGGAAAACGTCTGCTTGTTCCGGCCACGGTGTTTCAGATGAGAGAAAGAACTGCGTTTGAACACGCGGAAAGAAAGTACCCTATCTACTTTCCTTATACGTTTGAGGAAATAGACAAAGTCGACATCCAGGCGCCGGATGGGTTCTCCGTGGAAACACTTCCCGCTGGCCAGGACGTGAAACTCGCTTCAACCCGCTTTGTCACCACCAGAGCGTCCCAGGTGGGCCATGTCAACGTAACTCGTGCCCTCGTAGTGAATTCCGTCTACTTTCCTGTCGAGAACTACCGCGATCTCAAACAATTCTTCGATAAGCTGGGAGCCGCAGATGAAGAACAAATCGTCTTGCGGGAGGGCAAAGCGCGCAGCGCGCCGCGGTAAGCGCAGAACGCGACTTCGCTGTACTGCGCCACAAAATGAAACCCTTGCTGGCGTCCAGTATCCTTTTAGTGTATACAGGTGGGAACACTTTCCTCCGGCGGTACTACAAACTCTAATAGGGGTTCGCTCATGCTCAAGCTTTCGTGGCTAGTCTGGCTGTTTTGTCTAGGGTCGTCAGCTTCAGTGTTGGGGCAAAAAGAGGACTGGCTGCCTATCACGCCGCAGGACCTGCAAGTAAAAGAAGTGCCCGGCGATCCGGGAGCAGATGCCATCCAGATGTACTACGCGGACTACATTAATGATAATGACCATTCGGAGTTCTACTATCACCGCATCAAGATACTCACAGAGAAAGGCCGGCAGCCAGGAGGCCCGGCTGATGTCGAAATCATTCCGCCTTTCAGCATGCCGAGAATCAGCGATCTAAAGGCCCGTACCATCCATCCGGATGGCAGCATTGTCGAGTTTACCGGCAAGCCATTTGAAAAGACGGTGCTGAAAGGGCATGGCTTCAAGTTTCAGGCCAAGACGTTTACTTTTCCGGATGTGACCCCAGGCAGCATCATCGAATACAAGTACAAGCTGCGCGGCGAAGAAGGCTACCTCTCTACCATTAATTCCTGGACGATTCAGCACGGGCTGTTCACGGTCCGTGAACATCTCGTTTTTAAGGCTTCGGAAGTGCCGCTGGAAGGTGTAAGCGGCGGCACCAATGTGTCCTTTCTGAGCCGCAATTTGGACAAGAAGCCGACGATCAAGAACCATACCGTGGAACTGACAATGGAAAACGTTCCCGCCTTTCAGCCCGAAAGCAATATGCCTCCTGAGGATGATTACAAACCGCAGGTACGGTTTTTCTATGGCGGCAGCGAGACGACTTCGGCTGAAAAATTCTGGCAGGAGCGCGGCAAACGCCTGAATGACGCTGTGAACCGCTTTATCGGGAACCACGGGGAAGTTCGGGATGCGGCGGTCGCGGCCATTGGGACGGAGACGGATCCGGAAAAGAAGTTGCGCAAACTATACGCCCGCTCCCAGGAAATCAGGAACACCACCTACGAACGGGAGCGTTCCGAAGAAGAAAGGAAGAAAGAGCAGATCAAGCCGAATGAGAACGTGGGTGACGTACTCAAACGCGGATACGGAGACCGCGACGACATCACGCTGTTGCTGACTGCGATGGCGCGAGCTGCGGGAATGGATGCGTCCGTGTTTTATGTTTCCAGCCGCCAGGAGAGGTTTTTCAATAAGAATTTAATGGACCGCGGGCAGCTCGATTCCATGGTTGCTGTAGTCCAGTTGAATGGTAAGGACGTCTATCTGGATCCCGGCACCAAATTCTGTCCCTACGGCGAAATCCGGTGGTTCCGAACTGCAACTGCCGCGCTCAAGCCGGGCAAGGATGGCGGAACTTTTGTTCAGCTGCCGTCGGCCAGCCATCAGCAAGCGGTCACCTCCAGGACCGCGGACATGATGCTGGCCGAAGATGGCTCCGTGCAGGGCACGGTCACCGTGCAATACAAGGGCAGCGAGGCTTTGGAGCACCGGCTTGATGCCATCAACACGGACGCAACCGGTCGCACGAAAGACCTGGAAAATGAGATGAAGGGCTGGGTGCCGAATGGCGCTTTCGTAAAGTTGATTGACGCGCAAGGCTGGGAAGCCACCAACGACCCGTTGGTCGCGCATTTCACCGTAAGTGTGCCGTCGTACGCTTCCTTGGCAGGGAAGAGGCTGCTCTTGCCTTCCTGTTTTTTTCAATCCCGGCAAAAAGACGCATTCAAGCACCCCGAACGGAAGTATCCAGTCTATTTTCCCTACGCCTTTTCGGAACTTGACAAGGTGTCTGTCAAACTACCAGCTGGATATTCCCTGGAAGGCGTGCCTCCTGTGCAGGACGCCAGCCTGCCTTATGCTCGATACCAGAGCGTAACCAGGGTGGAAAACTCCCAGTTGATAACGCAACGCACTCTGCTTTTCAATGGGATATTCCTTCCCGTACAGGAGTATTCACAGATCAAGGATTTCTTCGGCAAAGTCCAGGCGGGCGATGAGCAGCAGGCAGTTTTACGGTCGGGAGGCAATGTCAATGCGCAAAAAGGCAACTAACGCGTTCGTTTTTCTGCTTCTAGTGGTACTGGCTCCCGCGAGCGCGCGGGCAGGTGTCCCGGACTGGCTGCGTCCCTTGGCCCAGCAGCCGCCCAAAACATATGCCAACGATGTGAATGCCGTGATCTTGCTGAGTGAATCGGAGACCACAGTCAAAGACAGTGGAGAGACCATTACTCGCGAACGCCGTGTGATCAGAGTGCTCCGCCCGGAAGGCCGGGAAACTGCTTTTCAAGCGGTACCTTTCGACGAAGAAACGAAGCTGAACTATTTTAAGGGTTGGAGTATCAGCGCCAAAGGCCAGGAATATGAGGCGAAGAAAGATGACATCGTGGAAGTCGGCGGTGGTGAAGGATATGAGATTTACTCCGATGCAAAGTTCAAGGCAATGCGCATCCCTGGCGTGGATATTGGTACCGTGGTTGGGGTGGAATGGGAACAGAAACGCCATCCCTACACCTTTGAAGACCAGTGGTACTTCCAGAGATCGCTACCGGTAGAGCGGGCCCGGTTCATTCTGCACATGCCTGCCAATTGGGAATTCCGCGCTGCCTGGCTTCATCACGCGGAAGTGGCCCCGCAAATCCAGGGCAGCACCTATACGTGGGAGCTGTCGGACATTCCGCGCGTCGAGGATGAAGTTGAGATGCCGCACGCGCGCGCCGTTGAAGGACAGCTCATTGTGACGTACTTCTCGGAGAAGACGAAAGGCCGGACCTACTCCAATTGGGGCGATTTCGCGGCGTGGTATTCGCAGTTGACGGCCGGCGCGCGTGATCCCTCACCCGCTTTGCAGCAGAAAGTCCAGGAATTGGCGCCGGCCACAGTCCCTCTGCTGGACAGGATCAAGGCATTGGCGCGCTTTGCCCAGCGCGACGTGCGTTACGCCGCCATCGAGATTGGAATCGGCGGCTACCAACCGCATCCGGCCAGCCAGGTTTTCAGCAATCGTTATGGCGATTGTAAAGACAAAGCCACGGTGCTCAGTTCCATGCTGGCACAGATCGGTGTGAAATCGTATTACGTGCCGGTCCATACAGACCGCGGAATCTACACCGAGAAAACGCCTCCAACCAACGGATTTAACCACGTCATTCTGGCCATTCAGTTGCCAGCCAGTTTCAACGAGCCGATGCCAGCATTGTACGAGCATCCACAACTGGGACATCTGCTCATTTTCGATCCCACGTCCACCATGGTGCCGTTTGGGCAGATCCCTTCGTACGAACAGGACAATTATGGTCTGCTGGTCACCGAAATGGGCGGCGAACTGATCCACTTGCCTCTCACCAAGCCAGAGTTGAACCGACTCACCCGGACCGCGAAACTTACTCTGTTGCCGGACGGTTCTATGAAGGGCGAGGTCCTGGAGGTTCGCACCGGAAGCCAGGCGACTGCTGGCCGATATCTCTATGCGCGCCAGACCACCGCCGACCGCAGAAAGGCAATGGAGCGCTTTCTGGGCCGCATGATGGGGAACTTCCAACTCGATAGCGTGGATGCCGACAACCTGGACGACATAGACAAAGATCTGATCATTCGTTACAAGTTCACAGCGTCGCATTACGCCAAGAACGCCGGACCGCTGTTGCTCGTTCGTCCGCGCGTGCTGGGGGACAAGTTGGGCGCTTTGGACATGAGCAAGCCGCGCCACTATTCCTATGAATTTGACGCGCCTACTCTGCAGACAGATACCTTTGATTTCGTTCTGCCGGACGGCTACAAGGTTGATGAACTGCCCGATCCTGCCAAAGTGACCTTCGCTTTTGGCGACTACAACAGTAAGTTCGAAGACTCCAGCGGCCAGTTGAAATACAGCCGGGAATACAGGATCAAATCAACTTCGGTGCCCGCGGAAAGAATTCTTGACCTGAACAAATTCTTCTATCAGATCAATTCGGACGAAAAGAACATGGCCGTGCTGAAAAAAAGTAACTGACACGCTAGGAATTACGATTCTCATTTGCGGCCCGCGCTCCAGTGACGCGCGCTTTTTGCCTGTCTACGTCCTACCGCATCTTCTATGATGAGTTAAGATTGCCTTATGGCGGATCAAATCCAACGAACCAAACAGCCCATCCCTGTTGCGGAAAGTCCTGTAGCTGACGTTTTTGAAAGCCGACATCCATTCGCATCTGAAAAACTCTGGGCGGAATCCACGTTGGCCCCAACTCTAGAGAAGGCCCCGGAAAAACCGGTGGGCGCGGCCACAGGCGTGAACGTGGATGAGCACGGCAATGCCCGCTTTACCACGATTAGCGGCGTTCCCATCCGGCGTCTTTATACTCAGGCTGATTTGCCGGAAGACTGGAACTACGACCAGTATCTTGGATATCCCGGCCAGCCGCCGTATACGCGCGGGGTCCACGCGAGCGGTTATCGCGGCCGGCTCTGGACCATGCGCCAGTTCTCCGGCTTTGCGTCGCCGGAGGAAACCAACGAGCGTTACAAGTATCTGCTGGCCAGCGGAGGCGGTGGGCTTTCGGTTGCATTTGATCTTCCCACGCTGATGGGCTATGACTCCGACCACGCGGCGAGCGAAGGTGAAGTCGGCAAGTGCGGCGTGGCCATTGATTCGCTCGAAGACATGGAAATCCTGTTCAGCGGCATTGATCTGGAGAAGACCACGGTTTCCATGACCATCAATTCTCCGGCGTCGGTGCTCTGGGCCATGTACCTGGTGGTCGCGGAAAAGCAGGGAGCTGACTGGAAGAAAGTTTCCGGCACGCTCCAGAACGACATTCTCAAAGAGTACATCGCGCAAAAGGAATACATTTACCCGCCCGCGTCTTCCATGCGGCTGGTGATTGATACTTTTGAGTTTGGATCAAAGTTCACGCCGAAGTTCAATTCCATTTCGATCAGCGGTTACCACATTCGCGAAGCCGGCTCCACCGCGCTGCAAGAGCTGGCGTTCACCATCTATGACGGCGTGGAGTACGTTGAATGGGCGCGACGCCGGGGACTGGACGTGGACGACTTCGGCCCGCGCCTCAGCTTCTTTTTCAATTCGCACAATGATTTCTTTGAGGAGATCGCCAAATTCCGCGCGGCGCGCAAGATCTGGTACCGGTTGATGAAAGACCGGTTCAGCGCCAAAAACGACCGCACGCGTCTGATGCGTTTCCACACGCAGACCGCCGGCGTGTCCCTGACCGCGCAGCAGCCGCGGAACAACATTGCCCGCGTGGCCATACAGGCCCTGGCTGCGGTGCTGGGCGGAACACAATCTCTGCATACCGACTCCTACGACGAAGCCCTGGCCCTGCCCACGGCCGAAGCCGCGCGCATTGCCCTACGCACGCAACAGATCATTGCCTACGAATCCGGCGTGGCCAATACGGTCGATCCGCTGGCCGGATCCTACTTTGTCGAAAAGTTGACGCTGGACATGGAACAAGGCGCTTTCGATTACTTTGACCGACTCGACGCTCTGGGCGGCATGGTCAAAGCCATTGAACTTGGCTATCCACAGAAGGAAGTTGCCGAAGCATCCTACCAGTTTCAGCGGGCGGTGGAAGCCAAGGAAAAAATCGTCGTCGGCGTAAACGACTTTGTCATAGAGGAAAAGCAGCCGGAAACGCTCTACATTGACGAATCCGTGGCGCAGAGCCAAACCAGGAAGCTGCAAGCGTTGCGCGCCCGCCGCGACAATCAGGAACTGCGGCGCAGGCTCGACGCTTTGAAACATGCCGCTGCCCAAGAGCCGGTCGTCCGGTCTGACGGCCACATCAGCGACGCCAACACCATGCCCTACATCATTGATTGCGTCCGCGCCTACGCCACCGTCGGAGAGATTTGTGATGCGCTGCGGGAAGTGTACGGAATATACACCGAGACCAGCATCACCTAGGAATGGCGTGGAAAGTGTTTGGGTAAACGAAGACCTGGACGTAGAGACGTGGCACCGCCACGTCTCACTGGTAATACCATTGACAATGCTTCCCGCTTCGAAGACGTTCGGCGATCAGAATTCTGTCGCCCGCTGCAGCCGCAAATGCTCTCGTGAGCGCCCCTAGGGAGACGTGGCCGTGCCACGTCTCTACGCTGGCTTTTTTGGTCCGCTTCATCCAGTTTGTGCCACTGACCCCGCCCCTGCTCTAAAATCAGTCTCCTATGAAAAAAGCCCTGACTCATCTGCAAAAATCCGACCCGGTCCTGGCCTCAATCATCACCCGCGTCGGCGCATACAAGATCACTTATCGCGAGCCGGCCTTTGAGACACTGGTCCGTGCGATTGTCTTCCAGCAGTTAAGCACCAAAGCCGCGAGTACGATCTATGGGCGTTTTGAAGCCGCGGCCGGTGGCGCGGCTACACCGGAGGCCATCCAGGGCTTGACGGTTGGCGAAATGCGCCGCTGTGGATTGTCCAAGCAGAAGATCGGCTACATTCGCGATCTGGCCGGCCATGCGCTGGAAGGCAAGTTGAATTTCGAGCAGCTTCATGCCATGCCAGACGACGAAGTCATCGCCGTGCTGACTGACATCAAAGGCATTGGCGTATGGACCGCGCACATGTTTCTGATGTTTGCTTTGCGGCGCCACGACGTGCTTCCTACCGGCGATCTGGGCATACAGTCCGCCATTAAGCGCGCTTACGGAAAACGCGCAATGCCTAAGCCCAAACAAATTGAAAAAATCGCCAAGAATTGGCATCCCTACTGCAGTGTGGCTTCTTGGTATTTGTGGCGGAGCTTGGAGCTGCCGGTGGCTGGGGCACCGAAGAAGCCACGAAAAACTTAGCCGCGAATTCGCGCGAATAAACGCGAATCAAACCCGCAAAAATCAGATTCGTGTTCATTCGCGTAAATTCGCGGCCAAGCTTTTCCTGAACGATAGGGATCCATCGCTCCGCTCGGGATTTCAAGAGAAACTGATAGAATTTCCACAAGTGCCCACCGAACGCAAAATCCGCGTACTTGTGGCCAAACCCGGCCTGGACGGCCATGATCGCGGCGCCAAAGTCATCGCTCGCGCGTTGCGCGACGCCGGTATGGAAGTCATCTATACCGGCCTGCGGCAGACCCCGGAGATGATTGTGAATTCGTCTTTGCAGGAAGACGTGGACGTGATCGGGCTTTCGATTCTTTCCGGCGCCCACAACGCCATTGTTCCCCGGGTCACCGACCTTCTCCGCCAGCACAAGATGGACGACGTGATCCTTCTGGTCGGCGGCATTATTCCGGAGCAGGACTTTGCAGCGCTCAAGAAGGCGGGCGTGGCAGGCATTTTTAACCCCGGTACGCCGATGGACGATATTGTCGCTTTCATCCGCAAGAACGTAAAGCCCCGCGGCGTGCCAGCCGCCTGATCGTTCGGCGCGAGACGTAGTCCGGGCCGCATCGCAGGTATCCGTAACCTTGATTTCTGTTTTGCCAGCAGATCACTTATACTTGATGTCTTCCATACGTTATGCCCGCCCTGGATGACATTCTTGCTGCCACGAGCCGGCGCGTTGCGCGGGCCAAGTACCGTGCCGACATGCGTCTGCTGCAGGAGATGGCCGCCAGCCACTCCGTGCGCGGGTTTCGCAAGCGCCTGGTGGCCATGGCGCAGCTCGGGCCGGCGATCATTGCGGAGCTCAAGAAAGCGTCCCCTTCCAGGGGCGTGATTCGCAAATCGTTTCAGGTGTCGCCCCTGGCCGACCAGCTGGCTAAAGGCGGCGCGTCCGCCCTTTCCATTTTGACGGAGGAGCAGTTCTTTGAGGGGTCCCTGGACAACCTGCTGTCGGCTTCCGTTGCCACTACTCTTCCGTGCCTTCGCAAGGACTTTATTGTGGATGAGTTCCAGGTCCTGGAAGCCAAGGCCTATCAAGCCGACGCCATACTGCTGATACTTGCTGCTTTGTCTGACGAAGACTTTGTCCGGTTGCTGGCCCGCGCGCGAGAGCTCGACCTGGATGTACTCTGTGAAGTGCATGATGACGTCGAACTGAAGCGTGCCCTGGATGGAGGAGCGGACATTATTGGAGTCAACAGCCGCGACCTCAAGACTTTCCAGGTCAATCTGGAAACCGCCCTTGACCTCGCGCCGAGAATTCCCAACCACATCCTGCGCGTGGCGGAGAGCGGAATAGACAGCGGCGCGGACATCAAGGAATTGCACGCTTCGGGATATCAGGCATTCCTGATTGGTGAGACCCTGATGCGCGCCGAAGATCCAGGACTCAAGCTGCAGCAACTTTTACAGGAAGCCGGACCTTGTCCTCCGTACGCATCTACTTCCGCCCATTGGCGCGGAACAGTCCAGTAGTTTGCGGGCGCATTCCAGAACAACTTATGCGGACATGGATCAAATTTTGCGGGACCACTTCTCTTGCCGACGCACTGGCTGCGGCGGAAGCGGAAGCCGACGCTCTGGGATTCATCTTCGCGCCCAGCCGCCGCCGCGTCACGCCCGAGCAGGCCAGCGCCATCGTCCGCGAGTTGCCGGACAGCATTGAGAGAGTAGGCGTGTTCGTCAACGAATCGGCCGAGAGAATACTGGCCATCGTGGACCAGGTGGGACTAACCGCGGTACAGCTGCATGGCGACGAAACACCTACCCTCATTTTCGCGTTGCGCGACCATGTCGAAGTTATCAAGACAATTCTTGTCAGCCACAATTTTGACCACCAGCTCGGCGAATTCTGCGGTACGCACGAATGCGCCGACTCCATCCTGCTGGACTCAGGCTCGGGCAGCGGCAAGGCTTTTGACTGGGTAAGTGTCCGGCCCAAGCTCAACGGATTGCGTTCGCGCTTCATCATTGCCGGCGGGCTGAAGCCGGACAACGTGGGCCAGGCCGTGGCGGCTTTTTCGCCATGGGGGGTGGATGCGGTGACCGGTGTGGAATCCGAACCCGGCCGCAAGGACCATGCCAAGTTGAAATCGTTTGTTGCGGCGGTGCGAAAGGCGGAACAAACATGAGTGCGAGCGCAGCAAAGAAAATCCAGCCCGTTGCCGGCCGTTTTGGCGCGTACGGCGGGCGCTACGTCCCGGAAACGCTCATGGCCGCCCTGGAAGAACTGGAGCGCGAGTATGAAAAGGCGCGCCGGGACAAGAGATTCCGCGCTGAGTTCGAGCGCCTGCTCAAGGAATACGCCGGGCGTCCCACATCGCTGTTTCACGCGCGCCGTCTCACCAAAGAGCTGGGCGGAGCAAAAATTTATCTGAAGCGGGAAGACCTGCTGCACACCGGCGCGCACAAGATCAACAACTGTCTGGGCCAGGCGCTTCTGGCGCAGCGCATAGGCAAGCGCCGCATCATTGCGGAGACCGGCGCAGGCCAGCACGGTGTGGCCACCGCAACGGTGTGCGCGCTTCTGGGATTCGAATGCGTGGTCTACATGGGCACCGAGGACATGCGTCGCCAGGAACTGAATGTCTTCCGCATGAAGCTTCTGGGCGCGGAAGTGCGCGGCGTGGATTCCGGCTCGCGCACCCTGAAAGATGCCATCAATGAAGGCATGCGCGACTGGGTCACGAATGTTCGCACCACGCACTATATTCTGGGCAGCGTGCTGGGCCCGCATCCTTATCCAACCGTGGTGCGTGATTTCCATTCGGTCATTGGCCGCGAAGCGCGGGCGCAGATATTGAAAGCGGAGGGCAAGCTGCCTGCCGCGATCATCGCCTGCGTGGGCGGTGGCTCGAACGCGATTGGAATCTTCCATCAATTTCTCACAGACAAACGGGTCAAGCTGATTGGTGTGGAAGCGGGCGGCCGGGGACACGAACTCGGCGAACACGCCGCGCGTTCCTGGGGAGGCTCGCCCGGCGTGCTGCAAGGCGCCTATTCTTACGTCCTGCAGGACCGCCAGGGCCAGATTGCGCTGACGCATTCCATTTCCGCGGGGTTGGATTACCCCATGCTCGGCCCGGAACACGCGGCGCTGTTGGATTCCAAGCGCGCCGAATATACGGCTGCCACCGACCGGGAAGCGCTTCATGCCTTGACCATGCTTTCCCGCCTGGAAGGAATCATTCCGGCGCTGGAGTCCGCACACGCCGTGGCGGAGTGCATCAAGCGCGCGCCCAAGATGAAGAAATCGGATGTGGTGATCGTGAATATTTCCGGTCGTGGTGACAAAGACATCGGAATTTTGCGGGAAAACCTCCAGATCGGGTGACCGCCGTCATCGGGTCATCGGATCATCGGGTCATCGGAAAACCGGGGAAACTTCTTATCGAAGCCTCGTTGGACCAAATGGGAATAAATGAGTCTGGATAAGCATCAAGAACTGAGAAAGCGGACAAAAGGTTTTGCACTGCGAGTGATTCGCATGTCGCAGGCCTTGCCGAAGACCCGGGAGGCAAGTGTGATTAATAACCAAATTCTGCGGTCGGCAACTGGCATGGCCGCAAATTACCGGGCTGTGGGTCTTGCTCGCTCCAAAGCCGAGTTCATCGCTAAACTTGGCGTCGTGGTTGAAGAGGCCGACGAAACTGTATTCTGGCTTGAACTACTCGTCGAAAGCGGCATCGTGAAAGCAGAAAAGCTAGTTGACTTGCTGGCAGAAGCAAGTGCGTTAGTGGCCATCTTCGCTGCTTCACGGAGGACAGCCAAATCATGACTCGCCAAAGCAGAACTCTGGATTCTCCGATGAACCGATTCCCCGATGACCGGATGACCCGATCTTTTTCCCGCAAGCCGGGGCTGGTCGTCTACGTGACCTGCGGAGATCCTGATCTGGAAACTACCCGCAGCATCGTTTTGTCCGCCATTCACGCTGGAGCTGACGTAGTCGAATTGGGTGTTCCCTTTAGTGATCCGGTGGCCGATGGCCCAGTCATCCAGCGGGCCAGTGAGCGGGCGCTCAAGAACCATACCTCGCTGGAAGACGTGCTTCACCTGGCGCGGGACATCCGCAAGCAATCGGATGCCGGATTGGTCGTATTTTCGTACATGAATCCGATACTGCGCTTTGGACTGGAACGCTTCGCCACGGAAGCTGCGGACGCAGGCGTGGACGCCGCGCTGGTCACCGATCTGACAGTCGAGGAAGCCGATGACTATCGCCGGATCATGGCTGCGCACCAGCTGGCTACGGTCTTTCTGGCTGCGCCCACCAGCACGGACAAGCGTTTGAAGAAGATTGCAGAAGCTTCCAGCGGCTTCGTTTATGCGGTCTCGCGCACCGGGGTTACCGGAACACAAAAGCAGCTTGCAGCGGACGCCAGAGATCTGGTCCGTCGCATTCGCAAATATACGAGGCTGCCGGTGGCCGTGGGTTTTGGCATTTCCAATGCGGACCAGTTTGCCCTGGTCGGCGAATTTGCCGATGCGGCCGTGGTCGGCAGCGCGATCGTGCAGGTGATCGAACAGAATCCGGGGCGGGAGCCGCAGGCTGTGGCAGAATTGATTGGTTCGTTGAAAAACAGAGCAGTCGCTGTCCAGGCCTGAACAAACCAATTCTTGCAAGGGAAGACCAGAACTATGGACATTGCCGATTGGCGAAAGAAAATTGACGCAATCGATGGCCGTTTGGTGGAGCTGCTGAACGAGCGGGCCAAAGCGGCCCAGGAGATCGGCAAGCTGAAGCGGAACACCAATCTGGCGATTTACGAGCCGGACCGGGAACGGACCATTTATGAGAACGTGCGGAGAATCAACGGGGGACCGCTGCCGGACAACGAGCTTCGGCACATCTATGAACGGATCATTGACGTGATGCGCAACCTCCAGAAGAACCAGGCGGTAGCGACAAGCCAGTCCGACGATGTCACCGCATCTGACAGGCCAGCATCTGATATGAAAGAGAAGAACTAAAGACCATGATCGTAGCCATGCAAGAGCAAGCCAGCGAAGAACAGATCCAGAAGGTCATCGAACGTCTGACCAACCTCGGTTTTGAGGTGCACCGTTCGACGGGCGAACGCCAGACGGTGCTGGGAGCGGTGGGCGCGCGCCGCGAGTTCGACTCGCGCGACATTGAGATCCTGCCAGGCGTGGGTCAGGTGCATCGGATTAGTTCGCCCTACAAGCTGGTGGCGCGGACGTTTCGTCCCGAGGGCACGGTGGTCCAGTTTTCCAACGGCGTGGCCATTGGAGGAGACGAAGTGGTCGTCATGGCCGGGCCGTGCTCCGTGGAATCGAAAGAGCAGATTCTTGCCGTAGCTGAATCGGTGGCCCGCTCCGGCGCGAAATTCCTTCGCGGCGGGGCGTTTAAGCCGCGTTCCTCGCCTTATTCGTTCCAGGGCATGGGGGAAGACGCGCTCAAGCTGATGCGGGAAGCCGCGGACAAGTTTGGGCTGCTGGTCATCAGCGAGGTCATGGAGATTTCGCAAATCCCTCTGATGCTTCCTTACGTGGATATTTTTCAGATCGGCGCGCGCAACATGCAAAACTTCAATCTGCTGCGCGAACTGGGCAAGGTCCGTAAGCCCATGCTGCTCAAGCGCGGCATCGCGGCCACGATTGAGGAGCTTCTGCTTTCCGCCGAGTACCTGATGGCCGGCGGCAACTACGAAGTCATTCTCTGCGAGCGCGGTATTCGGACTTTTGAGACCTACACGCGCAATACGATGGACATCTCCGCGATCCCGATCGTGAAGAAGCTCTCCCACCTGCCGATGCTGGGAGATCCTTCCCACGGAACGGGACGGCGCGACAAAGTGTCGCCTATGGCGCGCGCGGCCATCGCCGCCGGCGCCGACGGCCTGCTGATTGAAGTGCACAACTGCCCGGACCAGGCGCTTTCCGATGGCGCGCAGTCTCTGTATCCTGAACAATTTGAGAAGCTGATGAGCGAACTGCGGTTGATAGCTACCGCGGTGGGGCGCAAACTGCCGTAATTGGTTGACGGTCGCCGTCACGTTCTATGCCTTTCCATCAAATCGCGATTATCGGTACAGGCCTGATCGGCGGATCGTTTGCCCTGGCGGTAAAGGCCTCGGGATTCCAGGGACGCATTGTGGGTTGCGACCGGAAGCCCGTTCTCGATCGCGCTTTGACCATGGGCGTCATTGATGCGGGAATAACCGATCCCGCCCTTGCCGTGCGGGGCAGCGACCTGGTCCTGCTTTCCACTCCTGTCGGCGGGATCATTGACTTGATCGAACGCATCGGCCCGGTCGTTTCTCCTGAGACGCTGCTTACCGACGTTGGCAGCACTAAAAAGGAAATCCTCAACCGGGCGCGCGCCGTTTTTGGCGGTCAGGTGGGACAGCGTTTTCTGGCCGGTCATCCCATGGCCGGCAAGGAACACGGCGGCGTGGAGAACGCTGAAGCGGCGATGCTGCACAACGCTGTCTGGTTCCTGGTCCCCCAACAGCCGGAAGATTTGGAGACACAAAAAGCCAAGGAGTACCGCGAGCTTCTGGAACACGCCGGATTGCGAATCATGGTCATGGACGCGGACCGGCACGACCGCCTGTGCGGCTGGACCAGCCATCTGCCGCAAATGGTTTCCACCGCGCTGGCGGGCATTTTGTCCGACGAATTCCACAGCGAACTTTCGGATGTGCATTCCATCGGCAGCCGTGGAATGAAGGAAATGACCCGCACCGCATCCAGTCCTTATTCAATGTGGAGAGATGTGGCTCTTACCAACGCCCCGCATCTGGAGCGAGCTCTGAACGCACTGGAACAGCGCCTGGCGCACATTCGCGAGAATCTGCGTTCGCCGGAATTGCGGGATGAATTCGAACGCGCCAATCGCTTCGCCATGCGCAGGAGCGAACCCGCGGCCAGCGTGCTGGTGCTTCCGGGATGGACAAATTCCGGTCCGTTGCACTGGCAGAGCATCTGGGAGCAGGAGTTTCCGGCGTTCCGCCGCGTGCAACAGCGGGACTGGGACGCTCCGCGGCGCGAAGATTGGGTCAAGAGGATCTCGGAAGAAGTTGGCATCGCTCGGGCGCCCATTGTTTTTGCGGCACATAGTCTGGGATGCATCGCCCTGGCGCATTGGGCCCTGACGGCGCCGGAGCTTGCCGGCAAAATCAAGGGGGCGCTTCTGGTGGCGCCGGCCGCCGCCGAACACCTGGCACCTCAGATCAAGGATTTCTGCCCTGTACCGTTGCGGGCATTGCCATTTCCGTCTGTCGTTGTCGCCAGCAGCGATGATCCATATATCTCTCTTGAGCGAGCGCGCGAATTTGCTCACGCCTGGGGCAGCACGTTTGAAGATATCGGTCCCGCAGGCCACGTCAATTCCGATTCCGGCCTGGGTGACTGGCCGGAAGGGAAGAGACTGCTGCGGAACCTGATGGAGGGTTGAGCGCAAGGTTCGTATTAGAATCAATTGCTTATGCACAAAGTCATTGCCAGCGCTGATGAGGCGGTCCGCGACATTACGGACGGTTGCACCGTGATGGTCGGCGGTTTCGGACTGTGCGGAGTTCCCCAGGACTTGATTGATGCCATGGTCCGCAAGGGAGTCCGGGACCTGACCACCGTCTCCAACAACGCCGGTGTGGACGAATATGGTTTGGGCAAGCTGCTGGCCAACGGACAGATCAAAAAGCACATTGGCTCGTATGTGGGCGAGAACAAGGTTTTCGAGCAGATGGTCCTGACCGGCAAGGTACAACTTGAGCTGAACCCGCAAGGTACTTTGTCCGAGCGTATCCGCGCCGGCGGCGCCGGTATCCCCGCTTTTTTCACCCCGACCGGAGTGGGCACAGTGGTGGCCGAAGGCAAAGAGATTCGCGAGTTTGACGGGCGGCCTTATGTCATGGAACGGGCGCTGCGAGCGGACTTTGCGCTGGTGAAGGCCTGGAAAGCCGATCGCTGGGGCAATCTGGTTTTCCGCAAGACCGCGCGAAATTTTAATCCCATGATGGCGACCGCGGCCCGCGTCACGATTGTCGAGGCCGAACATATCGTTGAACCGGGAGAGATTGACCCGGACAACGTTCATCTGGCTGGCATTTATGTGCAGAGAATCATCCTGAGCACGGCAGAAAAGCGGATCGAAAAACGCACATTGCGCAGGAAGGCCTAGGCAAGAGAAGAACCTATGGCGACACCCACCACAGACAAACAAAAAGACGTTGAGAAGCGCGAACGTATCGTGAAGCGCATCGCTCGCGAACTGCAGGACGGCTTTTACGTGAACCTGGGGATCGGCATGCCGACTCTGGTATCGAACTACGTTCCCGCGGGCGTGGAAGTCATTCTGCAAAGCGAAAACGGAATGCTCGGGCTGGGGCCATTTCCCGTGGAGGGCGAAGAAGACCCGGACTTGATCAACGCCAGCAAGGAAACGGTCACGGAGATTTCCGGCACCGCATATTTCTCCAGTGCGGATTCCTTCGCCATGATCCGCGGAGGACACGTTGATCTGTGCGTGCTGGGCGCCATGGAAGTGGACGAAGAAGGCAATCTGGCCAATTGGATGATTCCCGGCAAGATGGTCAAAGGCATGGGCGGAGCCATGGACCTGGTCGCCGGAAGCAGGCGCACCGTGATCGCCATGGAACACACCACCAAAGACGGCCAGCCCAAGATTCTGAAGAAATGCACTTTGCCGCTCACCGGCATGAAAGTTGTCGACACCATCGTCACCGAGATGGGATACATCAAGGTGACGCCGCAAGGCCTGGTTCTGGAAGAAGTCGCGCCTGGTCTCACCGCCGAAGACGTTCAGAAGGCGACCGGCGCGAAACTGATCGTCAGCCCGAACTTGAGACCCATGCACTAAAGACTCAGAGTACATACCGGCTATTTGCGACGGACTAATAAGCCTGGAGGCAAAGCGAAGAAAATCGCGATTCCAATGCTCAGAGCCAGGCTTGCTTTCACACTCACCCATGCCAAGGCGAGGCAGATCAGATAAACGATCGGCCCAAAGGCATACTGTCTGGACATGCTGGCCGCCGAGCGAAGCGCACTCGGATCGATGAGCCGCCGGGCCACAGCGTACCGCCACAGGATGTTGAACATAATCCCTATGATGACGAACGTGGCGTTGTACAGGACGGCTGCTGTTTTTTCCTCCGGACCACCCAGGTGTACCGCGAGGACCGCCGTGGGAAAAGGCACAACCGTCACGCCCAGCAGCAACAGAAGATTCAGGACCAGCAAGGTGTCATTGGTCCGTTTGATGAGCGTGAACATGCGGTGATGGCTCATCCACATGATGCCGATAAAAGCGAAACTCAGCAGGAATCCCACATAGGAAGGCCACTGGCGCAACAAAGCGGCGCCGAGACCTCCTTGTGGTGAAGCCGGCACCTTGACCTCCAGAATCAAGAGCGTGATGGCAATGGCGAACACACCATCGGAGAATGCCTCGATCCGCGATGTCTCTGACTGCATTCGACCTCCGCTCGCAGCAACGTATTAGAATACAGACTCTATATCTCTCAATCAGGAGCAACCAGACCAATGCAACGCAACGCAAGCGCACACTGGAGTGGCGGGCTGAAGGACGGCAAAGGAACGCTGACCTCTGGCAGTGGCGTTCTCAAGCAGACACCCTATTCCTTCAGCACACGTTTTGAATCGCAACCGGGCACGAATCCGGAAGAGCTGATCGCCGCGGCGCACGCCGGATGCTTCACCATGGCGCTCTCCGCGCAGCTCGGAAACGCCGGCATGACCGCGCAGGCGATTGACACCACCGCGACCGTGACCCTGGAGAAACTCGACGCGGGATTTACGGTGACCGCTGTCCACCTGCAAGTCACGGCCAGGATTCCCGGCGCCGACTCGGGCAAGTTCGCTGACGCGGCGAAGAATGCGAAGGAAGGCTGTCCCATTTCCCGTCTGCTCAAGGCCAACATCACCATGGACGCCAAGCTGGAAGCCTGAGCCACGAAGTTGAAAACACTTGAGCCGGGAACCCTCGCGCAGCTCAACCGGGAGATCATTGCGTGTACGCGGTGCCCGCGGCTCATCTCGTACTGCCGCAAGATTGGCCGCGAGAAACGCCGCGCGTTTCTCGACTGGGACTACTGGGCCAAACCAGTCCCGGGCTTCGGAGATCCCAACGCGCGAGTGCTGATTCTCGGCCTGGCGCCGGGAGCGCATGGCTCGAACCGCACGGGCCGTCCATTTACCGGCGATGGTTCCGGATATTTCATGTATCCGGTGTTGCACAAGGCAGGGTTCGCTTCGCAACCCAGCGCGACGCACCGCGATGATGGCCTGGTCCTCAAGGACGCTTACATCACCGCCGCCGTTCGTTGTGCTCCGCCGCTGAATAAACCCACACCTGCCGAGATTACCAACTGTTCGCAACATCTTGATCGTGAACTGGCCTTGCTGAAAAACGCCAAAGTGATTGTGGTTTTAGGAAGAATTGGCTTTGATGCTTACCTGAACCACCTGAAAAGGACCGGCGTGATTACGTCCAAAGCCGGCTTCACCTTTGGCCACAACGTGCACCATCCCTTGCCAAACGGACGGACCTTGCTCTGCTCTTACCATCCGTCCATGCAGAACACCAACACCGGCAGACTGACGGAGAAGATGTTCCTGGATGTTTTCAAGAAGACCCGAAAGCTTCTGGGATAGAAAACCTGCGGGTCTTTGCGGATATCTGAGGCGCAGCAACGATTCCACCGGTCGCGCCGCGTCCGGCTGCATCTCCACAATTGCCACCCATTCCTCTTTGCTTCTGGCCAGAAAAACAATCCTTCCGCCGAGCAGTTCCGCCGCCAGGTCCGGCTGCAAGTCGGTGTGGTCATCAAAGAAGCGTTTGTTCATTCTGTCCCAATACTGGGAATGGAACCATCCGCTGCTCTCATACTTGGTGGAGAAGAGATACGCCACCTGGTACTGCCCCCGCACCTTGCGGGCGCCGGCCAATTCTTCCAAAGTAAAATTCCTGACCGGCACAATCTGATACGGCCTGGACACGTAGCCCAGGTATGGGCGGAAGAGTTCGTCGGTTGCCGGCCATGCGGTGAGAACGGTCGCGCCCGGTTCATGCTGCTCGAGGAACTGTGCCGCTCGAACGTGCAGCTCGACGTAATCCTTGTATGTCAGGTTGTCTTCCGGAGCGAACTTGTAAGGCGGGTCGAAGAACAACGCCAGCACAAAAAAGATGACCATCAGCGCGGCCGGCCATTCCCAGCGCAAGATGCGCCGGTACAGCGTCGACATACCGATGATGATGACCAGAGGATACGCCGGCAGCAGATAGCGAGTCAGTTCGGCGCCGCCGACCAGCGAGAACGTCACAATGTGCGCCAGCATGATCAGCGCGAATTGCAGCTGCACTGGAATGGCGATCCGCTGACGCGCGCCCGCCTCGTCGACTACCGGTTGAAACAACATGGCCACTGCTGTGGCTCCGGTCAACGGCAGCATGTTCATGATGCCCAACAGGTGCCACGTTCTCAGGACAAGGGCCAGCACGAAGCGCAGCGGATGAAGCGTGCCCGCAACGTTGTACTTGATGGCTGCCGCATCGCCGAAAAGATAGCCGGTTGCGTAATAGTGAAAAGCCAGCCAGCAAGCCAGAGGCAGCGCGGGAACAAGCCGGGTTGCCGATTGCTTCACCCATCTGGCGCCGGAGTCGTCCGGGTCCTTCGCGCAGAAGATTTCCCAAAGAGCCAATGCTCCCGGAATGATGATCGCGGTTTCCTTGCTCAACACCGCGAAAGAGAATGCCAGCTGACTCCACCACAGATGCCGTTCGATTCCCAGCCGAATGCCCCACAGAGCGAAGGCCGCGGCAGCAATGTCCGCGTGGGCCAGCGAGCTCTGGACGAAAAATACTGGATACACCGCGGTCGCCACTGTCGAGGCGACTGCCACTCCCGTGTTGGCAATGCGGCGGGCGAGGAGAAAGACGTTCGTCAACGCAAACGCCGCGAGCAACAACATGGCGATGCGCGCGGCCATCGGCTTCCATCCGGTAACGCTCAGCCAGAGCGCCAGATACGCGGTGGATAGCGGAGGATGCCCCGCGTCCATGGTGGTCCGCGGAATGACGCTATGGTATTGCGCCAGGTCGTGTGCCGCGGGAACGTAGTAGCCGGCTTCGTCCCAGAAAAACGGCAGGTCCAGCAGCGGTCCATGCAACAGCACGATCACGACGGAAATCAGCGCGAAAATGTGCAGCGAAGTAAGCTGCGGCCACCGGCGGACTGGGCCTGACTTTTTCAATTTCGATTACTCAGTGCTGCTTGTTGCAATGGGCAGAGCTGCCGTGGAAGCACGGCGCTTTTGCATCAACGACCTTTTCTTCGCTTTACTGCATTAGTGGACTGGACCGTGGCCCTGGACAATGTTGGGATCGAGCTTGATCTCGCCAAACGTCTTCTCGTACTGGATCACGTTCTGTTCCAGGATCGTCATCAGAGCTTTGGCCTGCTGCGGGCTGACGTAGATGCCCTGAAAATTCTCAACTTCCACTTCGGTGGCGCTCTGTTGCTGCACGCGCCCGAATATCAGCAGGAAGTCCCATACACTTACGCGGACTTGAACGGAGTTGGCGTAGCCTTCGCGGAAGTCGGCGGTGTTGGTCAGGCGAATATTGGGCTGTGTGGGATTCGACATTTGCTCTCTCTCCTAAGTAAATGATGAACATATCAGAAGAAGCCGAAGCGCGGATACAGCGCCGGACCAGGCGGCTCCCCGGTTCATCTATAATCTATGGTTTTGATTCAGGGCTTTCATACGCGACTTTTATCGGCAACCCACATCAGGAACCCACATCTGTAACCCAGAGGCCAGCATGGACACGAGCATCGTTGACGTTCACGCGCGCGAGATACTCGACTCCCGCGGTAATCCTACGGTTGAAGCCGAAGTCCGGCTGGGCGATGGCTCGCTCGGACGCGCGGCGGTTCCCAGCGGCGCTTCCACCGGCGAGCATGAGGCCGTGGAACTGCGCGACGGCGACCAGGAACGCTATCAGGGCAAAGGCGTGCTCCATGCCGTGGAAAACGTGAACATTCCCATTGCCGAGGCGCTTAAGGGCATGGATGCCAGCGCGCAGCGCCAGATTGACGACGTCATGCTGCACCTCGACGGCACGGAGAACAAAGCCAGGCTGGGCGCGAACGCCGTTCTGGCGGTTTCGATGGCCTGCGCGCGGGCAAGCGCCAGCGCGCTGAAAGTCCCGCTCTATCGCTATCTTGGCGGCGCGAATGCGAGCGTGCTGCCGCTGCCCATGATGAACATTCTCAACGGCGGCGCTCACGCCGATAGCAACGTGGACTTCCAGGAATTCATGGCCATGCCGGTGGGCGCGGAAGACTTTGCCCAGGCGCTGCAGTGGGGCGCGGAAGTTTTTCATACGCTCAAGTCCGTCCTCAAGAAGCGCGGATACAACACGGCGGTAGGCGATGAAGGCGGATTTGCTCCGTCCCTCAAGGCCAATGTGGAGGCTTTAGAGCTAATTCTCGAAGCCATTGGGCAAGCGGGCTTCCGCGCGGGCCAGGACATTGCCATCGCATTGGATCCCGCCAGCAGCGAATTCTTCGACAAAGAGAAAGCCAAGTACATTTTTAAAAAATCCGACAAGTCGGTAAAGTCCTCCGAAGAAATGGTCCGCTTCTGGGCTGACTGGGCGCGCCAATATCCCATTGTTTCGATTGAAGATGGCCTGGCCGAAGACGACTGGACCGGCTGGCGCAATCTTACCGACGAACTGGGCGACAAGATCCAGCTGGTCGGCGACGATCTTTTTGTCACCAACACCGAGCGTCTCCAGCGGGGCATTGACGAAGGAGTGGCCAACTCCATCCTGATCAAAGTCAACCAGATCGGTACGGTCAGCGAAACGCTGGACGCAATCGAACTGGCGCGCAGCAACGGTTACACGTCAGTCATTTCTCATCGTTCCGGCGAAACCGAAGACACGTTCATTGCCGATCTCGCCGTGGCCACCGGAGCGGGCCAGATCAAGACCGGCTCGGCTTCGCGCACCGACCGCGTCGCCAAGTACAACCAGCTCCTGCGCATTGAAGAAGAACTGGGCCACTCCGCCAGGTTCCTGGGCCTGGAAGCGCTCAACTACGGCGGAGCGACAGAGAGTAAGTAAATCGAGACGGCGTCGAACGCCGTCTCGCTGTGGTCAACTCCTACGGTTCTTGTTGCTCTTCCTCCTCATTGCCCGTTCCTGAACTGGGCGCGCCTTCGGACTTGATCTCGATCGGGCCGCCCGCGAACAGCGTGCTCGCCCCGTGTTCCACGGCCTGTTTGTTGAAGGCCGCCACGTCCGTATTCAGGAAGTTGTTGATCCTGGCCAGCTCGGTATCCAGTTGTTTGCGGACTTCCGCGGCTTCCTCAAGCTGGATGTCTCTGGGCGCTTCGCCCGAGGACCCCATAACGCTGCGCATCATGCCTTGCAGGCGGTTCTGAAAGCGCTGCAGGTAATGGATGTCGTCCTGGCTGCCGGGCTGGATCTCACTGTTATAGAGCGGGTCCTGCATGGCGATGATTTTCTTGTCCAGGGCCCGCGCCTGTTCGAGCACAGGTCTGTACGAGACGTTGGTTGCTCCGTCCTGTCCTTCGTCAGGGCCCAGGAGCTCCTGCAAGCTGGCAATCTGTTTGTGCAGGCTGTTGAGACGGTTCAGCGCGTTGTGCAGGGCGGAAACTTCATCGCGCAACTGGAGCCCCAGGTTGAACTGCGCGCGCAGAGCGTTGTCGTCAAACTTGAAGCGCGGATCCATCCCGACTTCCACGGTCTGTGTTTCGGTTTTGCCGTTCACGGTCACTGCTATTTTGTAGGTCCCAGGCAAGGCGTTGGGGCCGATGCTGGGATCGAAGAAAAATTCCTCCTCGTCGCCT
Source organism: Verrucomicrobiia bacterium (assembly GCA_035567035.1). Classification (GTDB taxonomy): domain Bacteria; phylum Acidobacteriota; class Terriglobia; order Terriglobales; family Acidobacteriaceae; genus Angelobacter. Next base: position 53,360 of record DATMPO010000092.1, read on the forward strand.
CTTTCCGGCGGAGGCAGGAAGTTCAGTTTCTTGGGACCGTCATAGCGCAGGTTCCAGGCTGCGCGGTTCACGCCGTACTTGCTCGGGCCGTACATGGTGCGGATGACTTGTCCGCCGCTGTCTGAAATTGTGATTTTTACCGCCGTCTCGCCTTGCGCTCTCCGGCGCGGGCGGTCAGCGTTCTCTTTGTTGTCTTTGATTTCAGCCGGCAAGTAGTACGTGATGACCGCGCCGGACATCGGATTGGGCGCTACGTACCCGCCGGACGCGAAGCCATGTTTGCTCCAACTGTGCCAGTTGACCGCCGGCTGCAGGGGATAGAGATGGAAGTCGCTCTTCGCGAGATCGGCCCCGCTCTCTTCCAGAGGCGTGATGTCATCCAGCACGAAAAGGCCGCGGCCGTGTGTGGCCACCACCAGGTCGTGGGTCTTTTTAATGAACTTCACGTCATAAATCGGCACTGTCGGGAAATTGCTCTTGATGGGCGTCCAATGCGCGCCGTCGTCGCTGGAGTAGAACACGCCGGTGTCCGTTCCCAGGACCAGGAAGCCTTTGCGATTCGGGTCCTCGCGGACTACGCGGGCCGGATCTTCCTGTGGCAGGCCGTGGGCAATCGACGTCCAGGTCTTGCCGCCGTCGTGAGTCTTGAAAACGTAAGGTTTGTTGTTTTCAACTTCGTGGAAGTCTACCGCCACGTACGCCGAGTTGACATCGCTGGGTGAGGCGTCAATCTGCTGAATGCGTCCCCATTGCGGCAGGTTGGCCATGGCGGACGTTACGTTGTTCCAGCTCTTGCCTCCGTCACGCGTTACCTGCACCACTCCGTCATCGGTGCCGACCCAGATGGTCTTCGGGTCGAGCGGAGAGATGGACATGGAAAGAATAGCGCCAACGGTTTCCGCGCCGCTCAGGTCGAGAAAGATTGGGCCGCCGCTGCTCTGCTGCTTGGTTTTGTCGTTGCGCGTAAGGTCGGGGCTGATCGGGGTCCAGTGAGCGCCGCCGTCCGTCGAGCGGAACACGACGTTGCCGCCCAGGTAAACCTCATTCGGATCGGTGGCGGAGACAGCAATCGGCGAAGTCCAGTTAAAGCGATATTTCAGGTCGGCGGGCTTCATGGACTGCACGCCCTGCAGATACGGACGGACAAAGCTGGACATGCCGTTTTCATTGTTCAGCCGCTGGATGGACCCGTTCTGGGAATCGGTGTAAACCACGTGTGTGCCCTTGCCGCGGGCCGGCACAACGTATTCACCGTCGCCGCCGGTCACCGTGTACCACTCAAAACCGCTAATGCCGCCGCGGCTCAGGCTGTTGGACGGTCCGCACCAGCCATTGTTGTCCTGCAGGCCGCCGCAGAGGTTGTAGGGAGTCTCGTCGTCTTCGGCCACCGAATAAAACTGCTCAATCGGAAGATTGTCCAGATAGCGCCAGGTGCGGCCGGCATCTGCGCTGATGTAAGCTCCACCGTCGTTGCCGTTGATGATGCGGTTGGGATCTTCCGGATCAATCCACATTGCATGATGGTCCACGTGGACGCGCGCCGACGTGGCACGCGCGGTCTTGCCGCCATCTTCCGACAGCATAATGTTGAACGACAGGAAATACACCTTGTTCTCGTCTTTGGGAGAAACCATCAGCTCGCTGAAGTAGAACCCGCGCGCCGCCAGAAGGTGATTGTTGCTTACCATCTTCCAGTGGTCGCCCAGGTCCGTGGTGTCGTAGAGAACGCCCTTCTTGTTTTCCACCAGCGCGTACACGTGCCGCGGATTGCTGGGAGCTGCGCCGAGGCCGATGCGTCCCGTGGCCCCTTCCGGCAGGCCTTCGCTGAGTTTCTTCCAGGTATTGCCGCCGTCCACCGAGCGGAAAATGCCGCCGCTGGTGCCGCCGTCTTCGAGCGCCCAGGGGTAGCGACGCATGTGCCACAGTCCGGCAAAGAGCACCATAGGATTGCCGGGGTCCATGACCAGCGAGCTGACGCCGGTTTCATCGTCCACGAAGAGAACCTTCTGCCAGTTTTTCCCGCCATCGGTCGTACGGAAAACGCCGCGCTCGGTGTTCGGGCCCCAGGCATGTCCCAGCACGCCGACGAACACGATGTTCGGGTCGCCGGGATCGATCACAATGTTGGAAATCTGTCCGGCATCTCGCAAGCCCATGAACTTCCACGTGGCGCCCGCGTCGGAAGAAAAGTAAACACCTTTGCCGGTGATCAGGTCATTCCGCGGGTTCTTTTCGCCGGTGCCCACCCAGACCAGGCTGGGATTCGAAGGGGCCAGGGCAATCGCTCCGATGGAAGCCGTGGACTCCTTCTCAAAGATGGCTTTCCAGGAAAGCCCGCCATCCTGGGTGTACCAAACGCCGCCGCCGGCAGCGCCCGCATAGTAGACGTTGGGCTTGCCGGGAATTCCCACCACCGCGGTGACGCGTCCTCCGCCCACAGCGGGGCCAAGGTTGCGGAACTTCATGTTCTCCAACGGGTCTTTGGATTTAGTGTCAGCCGATTTGGTGTCTTCGGGTTTTTGCTCCTGCGCGGAAATCACGGCGGTTGCCATGCACGCTGCAGCTGCGACAATGGACATCAGTTTCAATAGTGTTTTCATAAACAGCTCCCAGGCATCAATGATGCGACCGCGAATCATACCGCAAATGCGGGTGCCTTGGCTTCCCACCCGGAGCAGGCCGTGTGACCCGACTGTCTAGCCGCCCCAACCGCTCGGCCGATTCCCTGCTAACAGGGAAAATAACAGGGGAGAACGCGAGCGCTTGGATACTCCAGACATGCAAAACCTCGATTCCACGGGCCTTTCGTGAACCTTTTTCCCGGACGGAGTCGATTCGTAACAGGGAGCGAACAGGGAAGGAACAGGGAAGGAACAGGGGGGAATCGCCGTGATCGCACGTGATCGCCGTCATCGGAGCCATTTGCTATTTGCCAATTGCTTCTTTCTGGCTGATTGCTGACTTGCTTTCTTCCGATCTGCGTCATCTGCGTTATCAGCGGTATGTTTTTCTGGCTTTTGTTTTTTGCCATTCGCTTGTTTTTCCCTCCAAAGTTCGCGCATGGTACCGCGAAACTCTTGCGAAAAGCAATAGCAAAGTTGTCCATGTTTTCAATGAGTTACGCGATGGCCGCTTTTTCCGTTTTTACTGGCTTTAAACCCGATTCGAATCCCACGCCGGCGGCCCAAGGGGTTCGCGATGGCTCGCGATTCCCGCCTCCACGTCCTTGGCAAAATCCTCGTCCAGAGTGGCCGTCGAGCCATGCTCCCGCGCCACGCGCAATGACTCAGACAGCAAGCGCACGGAAGGCTCGACCGGATGAACCACGGCCACAGGAAGGCCAAACAACCAAGAAACTCTATCTCCGACAGGCTCTCAGGCCGTCCCCATTTTTCTTGGTGAACGTCCCGTCTGTCCCCGTCGGTCCCCGCAGTTGGCGAAATCGCGCCTTTATTGAGTCACCAGTTTCACCGATGTAGATAAGCCCCACTTGACCGTGGCAGCGAAGCCGATATAGGCCAGGACTATCTGCACCTCTTACCTCGTCCAATCGGTGCCACTCAGACCATGCGTGCTTTTCCCACGATGCCGACTGCACGTCATCTGAGATCGGGCATCGCGAGAAACCCTGCTTACCGGCCCGGCCTGGCGGCCTTGCGTTTGTCTTTTTCAGCTATCAGTAGCCCGCCCAGGCTCCAGAGGAATTTGTCGAGTTGCTTGAAGGTGACTGAAGTCAGGCCGTAGAAGGTGCGAAAAGCCGTTACCACTTTGACGAACTGCTGATACGAATAGCTCCCACGACGGTAGGTTGTGAAGTGGTCTTGCTTTTTGTACGACCAAAGACATTCATCGACATAGCGGTCATATAGGGGGTAAGCGGTGGGGTTGTGCCAACTGCAAAACTTCGACCCAAAGGAAAAGTATTTTTCCTTGAGTACGCCACAGTTGATGATGTCATCGACCACAGCGGATTTGCCTTCAGCGAGGGCCGCGTCGATGTGAAGTCCCGTTATGTGGCGCGCAACGGTGTCAACATACTTCTTAGGAATTCCTGCGCCGTAGAGGTTATTGACCGCCACAACCTTTAGCAGGACGTGGGAGTTCTCGGCGTTGTGAGGAAAGGCGCGCAGGAGTTGCCCGAGTGCCTCCTCGATCACTCGGTACTCGCTGTTGAATTTATCGCCTTCAGCGTTGACGAGTTCGACAGTTGGAGGCGGCAGCAGCACCGGTTTATTCTAACGGATGGCGCTCCCTGCGCGGCATTGTACCGGCCACGACGGCGGGCCAGAATGTGGCGCACGCGGGTCGCCCCGGTTTACTTTGCGGTCTTCGTCTTACCAGCCACGCGGGCGCCGCTAAGTGCAAACCACGGGTACGGCCCGTGAAAAAACCTCAGCGTGGCGGCAGGCGGGTCTTTTAAAACGCGCTTTTTTTCTGTTCCATGATGTGCAGTCGCCCGTCCAGGTTCGCAATCATCTTGCAGAGGACTTCGGTCGTTGGATTGCGTTCAATCGGGCCGTGGGTAACGCCATTGGCAAACTCGATTGAGATTGTCTTGTCGGTCACGTTCAATATCGCTGGCATCTTTGTGTCTTCCCTCCTTTATTCGATTGAGAAAAGGGGTCAGCCCCATTTTTCGCAGACTTTGCATGGCGGCATAGAACGTGTTGTAAACCCGGTCCGGTTAGTTTTCCTCGTTGTCACTGTCGTCGCTGTCTTGCTCCGTACCAGTGGCGGTCGGCGGCTTCTTCGGTTTGACGACCTTGCCGGTCTCGTAGAACGTGGTCAGGGACGCGACATACTCCTCAGGAGCTATCGGATTCTCGCCCAGCTTTTCGGCAAATTTGCGGCCAGGATGCAGAACGTCCCACGCCGAGCGGTATTGATCTTTGCGCCGCACGCCGGGGTCTTTATTGCCGAATCCGTCTATCACTAGATTCCAGACGGGACGAAATTGCTCGATGAGCATGTTTTCCCCAAGGGGGATAAAAATCTCGTCCACGACCAGCGCGCGGAACGTGAAATCACCGACCTTCAGGTCCTTGGCCTCTTCGATGGAGGTGTAGTGCTGGCCGATCCGATCGCGTAGCGCCTTGCCTCTCATGGCGCTGTCGTCATCGGTGAAGCCTCCTTTGCGCCCACCTTTCGGGATCGCCTTGCCGATGTAAATTGGTTGGTTGAACCTGCCTTTCGCATTTTGCTCAGCGATAGGCCCGTAGAGGGGGAAGTCCCCGGTGTAGTAGATGATGTAGACCCCTGCTCCACCCAGATCATCAGTCTTGGACATTGGGCGCGGTTCTTGATCCAGGATCGCACGCACGATGCTTTCCGCGAGATTCCTTTTTTGGAGCGGGTTGTATGGTCTATCGTGGTTCAACGATTCCTCGCGCGCATTATTTTTTTTCGGGCGCCACATCGATCGATTTTGCTCGGAGCGTTCCGGCTACCGACGCCGCGATCCCTTCGGCAAGCCGGACCGGCACCGCATTGCCCAATTGACGCATGGCCTCTGTCCAAGCTCCGCGGAAAGTATAGTCGTCCGGGAATGTCTGGAGCCGTGCCGCCTCTCGCACGGTGAAATACCGCACGGATCCATCCACGCGCGCAAGCATGTTTTCCCCGCCGGGCACGCCGTGATCGCCCGCCTTGAGTGTTTTCGCGGGCTCGTCGAGCGGACTGCCAGTGTGACCGGGGTAGGCCCGCGCACCGGGATTGAAGGTGTGGTTCGGAATTTCGCACCGCAGATTTCTCTCTGGGTCCGGTAAATCTCCGATCGCGTCCCGCACTGTCACCCATGGCAACTTGCCGGCGTCGAACAAGTAGTCTGTGCGGAGTCTTTCAACGCGCGACGCTAGGCGCTCAGTAAGCTTCGGCCGTTGCTGCCTGCCAACCTTGTGTCGATCCCAATACTCGCCGGTTATCCATTGCGAGCGCAGCAAAGTACTCTCCGAGTACTGGCCCTCCGGGAAGCTCCATTCCACGCCGAGATCGGAACGGAATCCGACGAGAAACACGCGCTCGCGGCGCTGGGGCACTCCGTAATTAGCGGCGTTGAGCAGCCGAAAGACCACGTTGTATTCCGTTCGATCCCGCATCGATGTGTGGTACTTTTCAAGCCGCGCCCGGTGCTCCCTCCAAGTTTCAGACTTGCGGTGTATAAAACTCGGATGCGTGAGCTGCAAATGGATGTATTCGAAATAGTCGGCGAACGATTCCCGCAACAGGCCCTTGACATTCTCGAAGATGAGCGCCTTCGGCCGCAATTCGCGCACCGCGCGCACAGCTTCGGGAAACATATCGCGCTTATCCATGTAACCGCGGTGCTTCCCGCCAAGTGAGAACGGTTGGCACGGAGGCCCGCCGGACACCACCATGACATCGTTGAGCCTACCGTAGTCGAATTTCTTGACATCGCCCTCGTAGAGCGGCCATTCCTCGACGGATCGTATCCGGTGCCGTTGGTTTTCACGGAATGTCTCGCAGGCGTCGTGATCCCACTCGATCACCGCAGCGTGATGAAATCCCGCGTTCGACATGCCGATCGCGAGCCCCCCGGCACCGGCGAACAATTCAACACTCCGCATTGAGAAACCTCCTTATCCTTGACTGCAGGCGCGCTGCGTCCTTAACATGGCACTCCCAAATCGTGAGCACCTTCCATCCCTGTTTCGCCAGGGTGCGCTTAACTCTTCGATCACGTATCTTATTACCTTCGAGTTTCGGAACCCAGAAATCCAGCCGAGACTTGGGCAACCGAGCCAGCGCACAAGCCGCATGCCGATGCCAGAAGCACCCATGAACGAAGATAACCTTTCGCGCCTTTCTGAAAACGAGGTCCGGGTGACCCGGTAAATCCTTCGCGTGAAGCCTGTATCGGTATCCAAGGGCGAAAACAAGCTTGCGAACGAACAACTCCGGTCGCGAGTTCTTCGAACGGACTCGCCCCATGATCTCCGATCTCTCTGCAGGAGAAAGACTGTCCACACGCTCTACGCTCCTTGTGAGCCGCCAAAAAGCGGCCATTTGCCTGAGATATATTGCTCAGTCGCCTCGCGAACTACCCACGCGAGCGAAACCTTCTTTTCCTTGGCAATGGCTTCGAGCGTCTCGTAAATATCAGGTGGAAAGCTGATCGATGCGCGAACTGCGGCAGGGCTTTGGGTCTTCATCTTTGTTGTGCTCTCCCTTTCTGGCCTTCATCCTTGCGGACGTTGATTGTGTTCACCACTTTACACCATGTCGGTGAACCCTTAAAAGGATACTTCAGGCTGCCCCAATCGGCCTACCTGAAGTCGGGTTGCGGAAAGCGACCAGATTCAGGCCTTGGGAGACTTTGGTGGGGTGGCCGGCCGAAGCAATTTTTTCTGCGCTGACTCCTTCCACCACCCCTCGACGGATTCAAATTTTGCGACCACCTCATTGCCCACAAGAACAACGACTTGACCTATGGCGGTTTCGGCGGCGACTGTCCCTTCTACTCTCTTAATCTTCGAATCACCAACAAGTTTCACATAGAACGTTGCCGTGGGGCCTCGCGGAGGTGGTGGTGGTGGTGGGCTCGGAAGCAGCTGGTCAGGTCTTACACCCTTAAGTAATTCGACTAACGACGGTATGAAGTCTTTGAGATCCAGGGCATACTTATCCATCCATTCCGATTGCTTTCGACTATTTGCCGTTGCGCGAGTTAACTCAAGGACCTCAGCAATCATATCGTCGATTGAGGGTAGCGGTTTTGCCAGCTCCTCGGACTGGGGCATTGCTCCAAGATGTGATTCCAGGTCCGGCCACATTTTGTCGAAGATTATGTCTAAGTGTTCCTTTGGAAGAACGTCTTGGCCGATGGCTCTGTTAATCGTATGCATCAGCTTTCTGGTGTCGTCCTGCTCGGGCTTGGTGCGCTGAAACATGCCCAACGGGCCTCTAAGATGTTGGATCTGGAGACCGGCTAAGAGGTAAGTGCAGATCCTGCTCTTGTCGTCTACTTCCTTGGCGAGAACTCCCGCCTCATATGAGATCCACGACGAATCCCGATTCTCGGGAGTAAGGAAGAGTACGCCCACCTTCGTTCCAGTAAGCGCCTTCTTTATCTCATCCAATCCCACTGTTCCTTTATCGATATCTATATCAGACAGCCATGGCTTCGCTCGATGGAGAACCTTCGGCATCCAATCACGGAAAAACTTCGCCACGTATAGGCTTCTCTCCCCTGACCAGGAGAGGAAAACGTTGTGCATTTGGGCGGCTTCTCGATTGGATTTGGGCATGTTTCGCTGCATTCTATCAAAGGTGACTTTCTGCTTTTGCATCAAAGTATTGGTTTCGAAGACTCAGATGCTCGGCCCCGCACCGACCCTGAACTTCTTATTGTGGTATTGTTGCCTTGAAAGTGCCAGGAAACAAGCAGGTATAAGGATTGCACGAAAACGACAGTCCTTATTTTCGTTGTCGCTTGCCGGGCCAGTCCCAATTTCCACATCCACCACAAACGAACCGCTAAGCCTCGGGCCAGTGCTACGGCAGCGATCAAGGTCCTTTGATTCAGCCCTGCTCGCGCGCTGAGGCGATGAATTCTTCCATCTGGCGCAGGTATTTTTCGAATGCTTTGCGGCCTTGCGGCGTGAGTTTGTATTCGGTGCGGGGGACGCGGCCTTCGAAGCCCTTCTTGCAGCGGACGTAGTCGGCTTCTTCCAGTTTGCGGGCGTGGACGCTCAGGTTACCGTCAGAGGTTTTTAAGACGCGCTTCAGATCGTTGAAGGTGAGGGAATCGTTGACCGCGAGCGCGCTGACAATGCCCAGGCGTATGCGCTCGTAGATCAGGCGGTCGAGCTCCGGCAGTTCGCGCGGCGGGTGCGCCGGCCGGTGGCGGGCGTCGCGCACTTTGGCTTGATGGACTGTTTTTTCCGCCGGTTTGAGTTTGGCTTTCATGTTAACCGCCGAACCTCCTTGCTATCAGTAAGCCGAACACCACGTGCAGGCCGCCGAATCCCACGGCCATGAACACGTTGCCCCAGTCGGGAAACAACAATGCTCCGGCGCCGGCCAGCATGAAAGACACGCCCATTACCGGAACGATCGGGACGGAAAACGCTCCGCCGGTCATCACGCCTGTTCCGTACAGAAGAAGCCAGGTGCCGGGAAGCATCCGCGCCAATCCTGAATTGTAAAGCACCGCGGTGAGCACTGCTCCGGCGACGATCGGCGGCAACGACGTGCGGACAAACTTGCTGCCCGGTCCGCTGGTCAGCGGCATGCCGGCCCGCTGCGCTTTTCTCTGCGTGGCCACGAGCGCGATCGACATGGCCAGTACACCTTCGCCCAGCCACACAGCAAGCCAGATGGCAGGCGTGGTTTGACGGGCCGCCACCCACGCAGCCGCGAGGGCGGTGGCGCCCATGGCCACCTGTCCCCAGCCGGGGACGGCGGTGAAGGATGCGGAACGCTCCATGGTCTCGCGAATGAAGCGGATGTCCTCCAGGGCGTTATGCGGCACAGGCTGCGGCCGCGCGCGAAAACGCCGCCGCTGGCTCCGGTGTTCGAGCATGAGGGAAGGATAGGACGGTGGTGCGGTGGAGTCAAGTACTTTGTCAGAAAAAGCAAATAGCAAATAGCAATTGGCAATTAGCCAAACCTGGTTATTTTAAACCGCAAAGGTCGCGAAGGACGCAAAGGGAAGAACGGATCAGCCACGAATCAGCACGAATAGGCAAGTGTACTTGAGTTTGCTCTGGCTGATTGCCAATTGCCATTTGCTATTTGCTTTTTTCCTACCCCACCGCACTCGAGCAATGTTCGTGCAGGACGCGCAGTTTGCCGTCGGGATCGCGGCGAAAGACCTGGCTTACGCGGCCGTGAGGGATTTCTTCTTCCTGCAGGGTCCCGCGGGCCGTGGCCCGGTTCAGGGCGCGGAAGTGAAAAGCATAGATGGCCAGCGCCGTGGTTTCACTCAGCAGGACCACTTCAATCGCGCCGAGTTCCATGTTGGTGATGCAGGCTTCGTGAAAATACTCGCGCGTTCGTTGCGCAATGCCCTTAAACCCGGGCTCAACCGTCACGGATTCCACGCGGAACGACACGCTGTTGAAGGCATAGGCGTCCGCCAGTTCTGCGGACGACTTGGCAGTCCAGGCGTCCCAAAGGTTGCTGACAGCGGCGCGGACCTCGTCCGGTGTGACCCGTTGGGAGTGGCCCGGGACGCCGTTTTCAGGTTTCGCTCCGTTCGCCTGGGACCTTTGCAGGTCCTTTTGCGAAGGGTCGGGGACGGCAAAATGCGCTGATTCAGGCTTCATTTTTATTTCGACGATCATTAGAGCTTTTTCATGGTCATTTCGCCAGAGTACCAACGTAACGTGTTGGAGACGGCCGCTTGGAAACGGGCAATAGACCCTTACTTCTTTGGACATTCCTTTGGACGCAGCAGAGGAAGTCGTTGCCATCGCCGTTGATGGTCAGGCTTGACCGCTGAGTCCTTCCTCGGATATAAATTTCGACATCTGGTAATTGGGAAGCGCGGTGAAATTCCGCCACTGCCCCGCAACTGTAAGCGCTTAGAAGCTGAGCAACATGCCACTGGGAAACCGGGAAGGCGCTCAGGTTCAGTGAGGCGCAAGTCAGGAGACCGGCCAGGTCCCCATCATTGGGTGTTTCCGGCTTCGAAGGGAGAGCCGGACAGCTCCTTGTTGCTTACAAACAGGCTGAATTGTTGTCCCTCATCCCTCTTCCGAGGGGAAGGAGACTGAGATGAAACTGTTCTATCGCGCCAGCTTCGCGCTGGTGTTTGCCTTGGCCGTGGTTTCCGCGTTGGCCGCCGAGTCCGGCAGCATTCGCGGTTCCGTTACTGATCCGCTCGGCGCCGCCGTGCCGAACGCAACCGTGAAGTTACTCCAGCAGGGAAGACAAACAGCCGTCACCACAAGCGGCAAAGACGGCACGTACAAATTCAGTGCGCTCGCTGTCGGCCGCTACCAGGTCAGCGCCGAAGCCGCGACCTTCACCATGCAATCGAGCCCGCCGGTTTACGTGGGTGGCGGCGAATCGGAAGTCAACATTGCTTTGGCGCTGGGGAGCGTGGAACAGCAGGTCGTGGTCACCGACACCGGAACGCAGATACCGGAGACGCAGGTTGGCGCTTCGGTTACCGTGATCACCAGCGACCAATTCCAGAACAAGCTGGACGTGTTCGAGCCTCTGCGGCAAGTCCCGGGCGCGCAGATTGTCCAGACCGGCCAGCGCGGCGGAGCAACTTCATTGTTCGTGCGCGGCGGCAACAGCACCGCGAACAAGGTCCTGGTGGACGGAATCCCGTTGAACGACATTGGCGGCGTGGTCAACTTTGGTTTGCTGGCCACCAGCGGCGTGGAACAGGTTGAGGTGTTGCGCGGCCCCAACAGCGTGCTCTATGGGTCGGACGCCATGGCCGGCGTCGTGAGCCTGACCACGCGCCGGGGAACAACGCCGTTGCCGGAGCTTTCGTACGAGTTCGACGGCGGGAATTTCAATTCGCTGCGCCATGACGCTTCTCTGGGCGGAGCGTTTCACCGTCTGGACTACTTCGGCGAATTCTCGCGCTTCGACACCGGCAACAGCGAGCCCAGCAGCGAGTTTCACAACGCGAGCTATCTGGGTAATGCGGGATTCGCGATCAATTCCTCGACGGACCTGCGTGTGACGGCGCGGCGCACAACCTCGGCGATCGGTCTTCCCAATGCCATTGATTTTTTCGGTATTCCCGATGACCAGTTTCAAAAAGACCAGGACGCCTACATCGGCGTGACGCTCCAGAACCAAACCACCCCGCACTGGCACAATCTGGCCCGCTATGGAGCTACGCGGCTGCGCCTGCTCTTGGAGAATCCCGCGCCTGCGGGCATTCCGGATGGGTTCGGAGATTTTTTTGGCAACGTTGTGACCATCCGGGGAGCCAACGGTTTCAGCGCCACGGGCCAGGCTATTCTGAACTTTGCTGGCGGCACTTTTCCCTCGCTCTTCAACAGCTCGACCGCCCGGGATTTTGGGTATTTCCAATCCGACTACAGTTTCAATTCGCATCTGACGGCGTTGTTCGGGTTTCGCATGGAGAATGAGCGCGGATACACCCTGTCGTCGTTCGCGAAAAATCTCGCGGACCGCACGAATTACAGTTACATCGGCGAGGTGCATGGCAGCCTGGGAAGCCGGGTCTATGCCACCCTGGGCGGTTCAGTGGAGAACAACGCAGTGTTCGGCGTCGCGGTCACGCCGCGCGTTTCGCTGGCGTACTACCTGTTCCGTCCGAACTCCGATGGCCCGTGGAACGGGACCAAGCTGAAATTCAACTACGGCCAGGGGATCAAGGAGCCGTCCATCTTTGATGCCACGTCGTCCTTGTTTGGGCTGCTGTCGCAGGTCCCGAATGGCCCGCAGCTTATTTCGCAGTTTCACGTCAGGCCTGTAAATGCGGAGAGGTCGCGCAGCTTCGATTTCGGCGTGGAACAATTATTCTGGAATGGAAAAGGCAAGCTGGCGGAAACTTTCTTCCACAACCGGTTCACCAACCAAATCGAGTTTGTAGACCCCTCGGCTTTTCCCCAACTGGGAGTGCCGCCCTCGGTCCAGGCGCTGGCGCCGTTTGGCGCTTCGATCAATTCCGCGGACACGCGGGCCCTGGGCGCGGAAACCGAATTGGAATTCAATTTCGGCCGCGGTTTCCGGGCGAGGGGCGCTTACACATATCTGGACGCGGTGGTAGAGAGGTCTTTTACGAGCGACAACCTTGTTATTCCGGTTATGAATCCGAACATTCCCAATGTGCCGATCGGCGCATTTTCTCCGCTGAAGGGAGGCAGGCCGTTCCGGCGCGCGCCGCACACGGGAAGCTTTACGCTGGACTATTCCCGGTCCCGGCTTGCGCTATCGTTCAGCGGATACCTGGTTAGCCGGCGCGATGACAGCACGTTTCTAACTGATTCGTTTTTCGGCAACACGCTGCTGTTGCCCAACCGCAACCTGGCGCCGGGATACCAGAAGCTCGACTTCGGCGGCAGTTACCGTCTGAATCGCCACCTGGCGTTGTATACCAGCGTGGAGAACCTGGCGAGCCAGCACTATGACGCCGCGTTCGGCTTCCCGGCGCTGCCCCTGACGTTGCGCTCGGGGCTGAAGGTCACGCTGGGAGGGGAATCGTGGAAATGGCGTTAGCGAGTTAACAGTTCATAAGCCGCCAACAGAGAGACGCGGCAATGCCGCGTCTCTACGTTGCGAGCATGCGCGGGTGGGCACGGATTTGCTCGTGGTAGTATCGGGTATTGTGGCCGCCTCTTTGAAATCTGGCCCTCGCCGGCGGAGGAGTCCGTTTGCGAGCGAGAAACACCTGGTGATGATCACCGGCATGTCCGGTTCCGGCAAGGCGTCCGTCCTGATGGCCTTCGAAGACCTGGGCTACTACTGCGCCGACAATCTGCCCATTGACCTGCTGCCGCGCTTCGCCGAACTGGCCAAGCAGTCCCCGGAAATCGAAAAAGCCGCGTTGGTGACCGACATCCGCGAAGGCGAGCAACTGAAGCGGCTTCCCGCCATCATCCGATCGCTCAAGAAGCAACTCGACACCACGGTGCTATTTCTGGAAGCCTCCGACGAATCGCTGCTGCGGCGCTTTAGTGAAACCCGCCGTCCGCATCCCCTGGGCAAGGAAGCCACCGTCAAGAACGCGCTGGTCAAAGAGCGCCGGCTGCTCAAGCCCATTCGCGCGCTCGCCGACTTTGTGGTGGACACTTCCAAGTTCAACGTGCACGAATTGCGGGCGCACATCAATGAGAAATTCACCTCCCCCCGCAAGGACCGCAATATCCGGATATCGATTGTGAGTTTCGGCTACAAGGCCGGAGTGCCCAACGAGTCCGACCTGGTATTTGACGTTCGTTTCCTTCCGAACCCGCATTTTGTTCCGGCCTTCCGCCATCTCACCGGACGGCATCCGCAGGTGGCCAAGTACATCCGTTCGTTCCCGCAGACCCGGGAATTTATTGACCGCATCTCCGAACTGCTGGTCTATCTGATCCCTCATTATGTAGGCGAGGGAAAGAGCTATCTGACGATTGGATTCGGCTGCACCGGAGGCCAGCACCGCTCGGTGATGATTGCCGAAGAGATCAGCAACCGGCTCAAGAGTGCCGGCTATAAGTCCAAGGTGATCCACCGCGATTCACCGCGGTAGAGCATCCGCAACTGTTCCTTCACAATACTTTACTTTTGGCTTCCGACTGCGGTGCGGATTGCAGGGTGCTCCGTTAGAATAGTGGGAATGTTTTCGTCCGCCATCGGTGTCCCATGCAGCAATTGAGAAGGTTGTTGGGCTTTGTCCGGCCATACTTGCCGCAGTTGATTGCTTCCATTGTGTTCATGGCAGTGGCCGGGTTCATGGAGGCATTCCGCCTGCTTCTGATGGGGCCGATTCTTGGCCCGGTGTTGAATCCTTCCCAGCGCACCGATAGCGTCCCCCTGGTGAGTTTTTCGGGATCCAGGCACGTCATCTATCTACAGCAATTCATTCCGCATCATTTTCACAATGTTCTGACGGTTGTGGCCGTGGCGTTGATCGGTTCCACGGTCATCAAGGGCGTGTCCGATTATCTGGGCACATACCTGGTGAATTATGCGGGGCTGGGTATGGTCACCGACCTGCGCAACAAGCTGTACCGGAGCCTGTTGTACCGGTCCGTGGGTTTCTTCTCCCGCCACACCACGGGCACGCTGGTTTCGACAGTTATCAATGACATAGATAAAGTGCAAGTCACGCTCTCCACGGTACTGGCGGAATTTCTGTTGCAGGTTTTCACCCTGATCTTCACCGTCGTCGTGGTGATTGCCACGGGCAAGCAGCTGGCGTGGATCCTGCTGTTGTTCATTCCGTTTGTGATGATCTCCGCCGGCAGGATCGGGCGCCGGGTGCAGCAGACCACGCGCAAAGGCCAGGACAAGCTGGCCGACATCCAGAACATTCTGCATGAGAGCATTGCCGGCAACCGCATTGTCAAAGCGTTCAGCATGGAGGCTTCGGAGAGCACGCGCTTTTTCGCCGCGGCGAAAAAACTGTTCCGGGCAAACCTGCGACTGGCGCGCGCCCAGGCGACCAGCGGGCCGCTCATGGAGATCATTGCAGCCGCCGGCGTGGCGTTGCTGCTCTGGCTGGGCCGCGGTTTGATTAAGAACGCGGTATTTACAGACAGCAGCCAGTTCTTTGTTTTCATCATTGCCGTCTTCAGGCTTTACGATCCCATCCGGAAGTTTGCTTTCTTCCACAACAGTTTCCGCCAGGCCCTGGGCGCTTCAAGTGAAGTTTTCCGCATTCTGGACGAGGCGGACGAGATCAAAGAACGGCCCGGCGCCACGGTCCTGCCGGGATTTCATGACAAGATCTCTTTTGAAGACGTGGGCTTCACCTATGCGGCGCAGAACGGGAATAATCCGCCGGTGCTGCGCGGCGTCAATCTCGAGGTGAGCGCCGGGGAAGTGGTGGCGATTGTTGGTTCCAGCGGCGCGGGCAAGAGCACGCTGGTGCAGATGGTCCCGCGATTTTTTGACGTGAGTTCAGGGTCGCTGAAAATTGACGGCCATGACGTCCGCGACGTGACGCTGGCTTCGCTGCGGGCGCAGATCGGCATCGTGACGCAGGAGACCATCCTGTTCAACGACACGGTGCGCGACAACATCGCGTACGGACAGTCCAACGTGTCCCAGGAAGCGGTGATTGAAGCCGCGAAGGCGGCGCTGGCCCATAGTTTTATTCTGCGGCTGCCGGAAGGCTACAACACCGTCATCGGCGAAAAAGGCCTGCGTCTCTCCGGTGGCGAGCGCCAGCGTATTGCCATTGCCCGAGCGCTCCTGAAGAACGCTCCTATCCTTATATTGGACGAAGCCACGTCCGCCCTGGACAACGAATCGGAGTCCCTGGTGCAATCCGCGCTGCAGAACCTGATGGTCGGACGCACGGTGCTGGTCATTGCCCACCGGCTTACCACCATCCGGCGCGTGGACCGCATTGTAGTCCTGGAGTATGGCCGGATCACCGATTCCGGCACGCATGACGACCTGTTGACCCGCCTGGGTACCTACCGCAAATTATATGAATTGCAGTTTATGAACATTGAGCCGAAAATGAGTGAAGCAGCCGCCGGGGTTATAATTCCCGAGCCGCACACAACGTGATACAAAGCAAATAGCAAATGGCAATTAGCCAAAGCAGTCCGACTGCCTTGATAGACTGGTCTGGACAATTGCTAATTGCTAATTGCTCAATTCGCTAAGTTGCTCACTTCATGTCCATACGATCCATGACTGGGTTCGCGCAGGTCAAGTCCACGGCGGACGAGGGAGTGTCCTTTACTCTGTCGCTTAAGTCCGTCAACCACCGTTTTCTCGATCCGCAGCTCCGGATGCCGCCCGATATGGACGAACTGGAGATGAAAATCCGCCGCGTGTTGAAGGAGAAGCTGGGCCGCGGACATGTGGATGTGACGCTGAGCGTTGACCGCTCGGCCGGGCAGGGGGTGGAGTTCAACCGCGAGCTGGTGGCGGGATACGTCGCCGCTTTCCGCAAAGCGGCGCGCGAGTTCGGCGCCGGCGGTGAACCGGACCTGAACGCAGTTTTCCGAATGCCGGGCGCGCTGGGAGCGTCGGCCCCGCTCGATGGAGCTTTCGCCGCCGCCGTGCTGGCGGCACTGGACCAGGCCATCGCCAATCTGAACGTCATGCGAGCGGAAGAAGGCCGCGGCATTGCCGCGGAACTGCGCCGCCGCCTGCAGTCCCTGGAAGCGGCCACCGAGGAAGTCTCCCATCTGCGGACCGCGGTCTCCCGCGCGTACCTGGAAAAGTTTCGCGTGCGCATGCAGGAGCTGATTGGGAAAGCCGAGGAGGACCGTATCCTGCAGGAGGCCGCCATTATGGCCGAACGCAGCGACATTCAGGAAGAGCTGGTGCGCCTGCACAACCACATCGCGCATTTTCTCGGCCTGCTCGAGCAAGGCGGCGAAACCGGAAAGAAACTGGATTTCCTGCTGCAGGAGCTCAACCGCGAAGCCAACACGCTGCTCTCCAAGACGTCCGGCGTGGCGGGTGAGGCGCTGCGGATCACCGAACTGGGGCTGCAGATGAAATCGGAAATTGAAAAATGCCGGGAACAGGTGCAGAACCTGGAATGATCCTTTACATCATCTCAGCACCCTCGGGTTCCGGTAAAACCACGCTGGTCAACGAGCTGCGCCAGTACGTTCCCAATCTGGAATTCTCGGTTTCTTATACCACACGTCCGCCGCGGGGCAGCGAGGAAAACGGCCGTGAGTATCACTTCATCAGCCGGGAAGAATTTGAAGCGATGATTCGCCGCGATGAGTTTCTGGAATACGCCGAGGTCTTCGGCAAATACTACGGCACGGCCCGGAGCGTGTTGCAACAGGCAGAACAACACGGCAACGATCTGCTGCTGGACATTGATGTACAGGGTGAGCGGAAAGTGAAGCAGAAAATGCCGGACGCAATGAGTATTTTTGTGCTTCCGCCCAGCCGCGGCGAACTGGAATCGCGCCTGCGCAAGCGCAGCCAGAGCGAGAACATGCACTCTGAGGAAGTCATTCGCCGCCGTCTGGACACGGCGCGAAAAGAGATTGAGAACTATCCCAATTACGATTATATTCTGGTGAACGACCGTCTCGAGCAGTCGGTGGACCGGCTACAGGCCATCGTAGTCGGGGAGCGCATCCGGCGTTCCGGAGCACCGCGTTCGGAGCAAGAGAAGAAATACCTGGAGGTCGCTGAGAAATGCCTGAAGTCCAACATGGAAGAAAAGATCAGGAGCATTCTGGCGTCTTTTGATGTGTGTCCGAAGTGAGGGAAACACAGAGGTGATCACAATGAAACTGCAAGACGGATTTGACAGCAGATACCGGTATGTCCTGGTGGCCGCCCGGCGTGCCCGGCAGATCAGCAGCGGCGCGCCGCCGCTGGTTGAGACCCCGGCGCGCAAGCCTTGCAAGATTGCCCAGGAAGAGATTGCCGCGGGCAAAGTGCAATATGTGACGCAGGACGCTCAGGAAACGTCGCTGGAGTCCGCGCCGGAACGGGCATCAGGCCAATAACCTCTCCTGACTTGGTCCGCAAACACGGCGGGATTACAATCTTCCTATGAAGGTCGCTCTTGGTGTTTCCGGCGGGATTGCCGTGTATAAGGCCGCCGAACTGGTGCGCCTGCTGCAGGACCGCGGTGTGCGCGTGCAGGTGGTCATGACTCGCGCGGCCCAGGAGTTCGTCCGGCCTCTCACCTTCGCAGCGCTCAGCGGAGAAAAAGTCATTACGGATCTGTTCGGCGCCGGAGCGGAAGAACCCAATATTGAGTCCGCGGTCGAGCACATTGCCGTGGCCCAGGCGATAGACGCGCTGGTGATTGCCCCGGCAACAGCGGACATCATTGCCAAATTCGCGCACGGCGAAGCCAACGATTTTTTGACCACGTTGTTTCTCGCCACCACGGCCCCGGTCGTGATTGCTCCCGCCATGAACGTGAACATGTGGGAGAATGCCGCTACTCAGGAGAACGTCCAGAAACTCAGGGCGCGCGGCTTGCGCGTGGTCGAGCCGGACAGCGGATACCTGGCCTGCGGCATGATCGGTCCGGGCAGGCTGGCCGCAAATGAAACCATTCTCCATGCGGTCATGGAAGCGCTGGGTGCGTCGCAAGACCTCGCCGGAGAAACTGTTCTGGTCACGGCCGGGCCGACGCGCGAGCCGATTGACCCGGTGCGCTACATTGGCAATCGCTCCAGCGGGAAAATGGGTTACGCGCTGGCGGAAGCGGCGTTGCGTCGCGGAGCAAAAGTGATCTTGGTCAGCGGACCGGTGGCGCTGAAGCCGCCGTCCGCGGCTGAGGTTGTTTTTGTACAAACGGCAAAAGAGATGCGCGACGCCGTCCTGGCAAATCTGGAGCGCGCGACGGTGGTAATCAAAGCGGCTGCGGTTGCCGACTTCACGGTACGCAATCCCGCGGACCAGAAGATCAAGCGTAAAGGCGCGCTTACTCTCGAACTGGATCCCACCCCGGACATTCTGGCGGAAATTGGCGCGCGCAAAGGCGCCCGCATTGTCGTGGGCTTTGCCGCGGAAACGCACGACGCGCTGGAAAACGCCCGCAAGAAACTGGACAGCAAATCGCTCGACGCGATCGTGGTCAACGATGTTTCCCGGCCCGGCATAGGATTCGATTCCGAACGCAACGCCGTGACTATTCTCACGCGTGCCGGAGCCACCGATGTCCCCGAGAGCAGTAAGTGGGAAGTCGCGCATCGGGTGCTCGATGCGGTGGTGAAGTTGATGGCGGAGCGAGTACGACCCTTTGTCTCCGCCCAGTGACTTATTTGGTCACGCTAGTCATCCCGAACGAAGTGAGGGATCTGCTCTCTGAGCGATCGCCGCAAATTCCACACTTACATCTTTTTGAAGTCTCCGGTACCTAAACAATTGCATTACCCGGGATTGGGGTGCCCGGATTGAGCCATTGAGAGAAGAGCAGATTCCTCGCTGCGCTCGGAATGACAAACCCTTTGTGAATGGCAAATCCTCTGTGAATGCCAAACCCTTTGTGAATGCCAAACCCTTTGTGAGTGATAAACGCTTTGTGAATGACAAATCCTTGGGGAGATGATTTGCGCGGTGGTTCTCCCTGATCGGTGTCCTCGTATAAACTTGCGCACATGACGATGAACCCCGATCCAGTTACCAGGCAAAGACTCGCAGCCCGCGTGGACTACTAC
This sequence comes from Verrucomicrobiia bacterium, assembly GCA_035567035.1. Taxonomy (GTDB): domain Bacteria; phylum Acidobacteriota; class Terriglobia; order Terriglobales; family Acidobacteriaceae; genus Angelobacter. The sequence goes on from DATMPO010000092.1 coordinate 73,132, forward strand.
CGCGACATGGGTATTTACGATTTCTATCGCCGCCCAGTCGAACAAGACGTGCAGCTTAACTTGGGCGCCGCGGATGGGCCAGCCCCGGCAACCGCGGCATCTCCCCTTCCCGTAATTCAAGACAAGCCTGGCGCCCTGAAGGCCATCCGCGAAGATATTGGCGATTGCACGCGGTGCCGTCTGCACATGGGCCGCACCAAGATTGTGTTTGGCGTCGGCAATGTGCACGCCGAGCTGATGTTTGTGGGCGAAGGCCCGGGCGCGGACGAAGATGCCCAGGGTGAACCGTTCGTAGGCCGCGCCGGACAGCTTTTGAACAATATGATCGCCGCCATGGGGCTGAAGCGCGAAGACGTTTACATTGCCAATGTGGTCAAGTGCCGTCCGCCGGGGAACCGTACTCCGGAAAAAGACGAATGCGACATCTGCTCGCCCTTCCTGCTGCGCCAAATTGCTGTCATCCAACCGAGAGTCATCGTGGCCTTGGGCGCGGTGGCGGCGAAGAACCTGCTGGCCATGAATGACAGCATGGCCAACCTGCGCGGCCGCTGGTATGACTTCCGGGGGTCAAAACTCGCCGTGACCTATCATCCCGCCTATCTGCTGCGCGATCCGCGGCAGAAAAAAGAAGCCTGGAAAGATCTGCAAATGGTGATGAAGTTTCTGGGGTTGAAAGCGCCGGCGAAGAGCACGGAGGAATAAGCTTACTGCACGTTGACCGTGGCGTTGGTAGTCCCTGTCAGACCGGACGTCTGGTCCATGACGCCCAGGCGCATCTGGTATTTGCCGTTGGGCAGGTCGAGAAGAATCCGGCAGGGAATGCCAGTCTTCTGCGTTTTCTCGTAAGTTTCAGGTTTAAGGTCGGCCGTTATTGTGGTCTCCTGAAGTCTCACGGGCTTGCCTTTGTCAGAATAGACCCTCACGCCGCAGACCACGACAGCGTGTTCCACTCCGTCCGCCAGCATTTGAAAATTCACGGCGCGGGGATCGATCACAAAGCTGATCGGGACTTTGTTCTGGTCCTGGGAGGAACGCGGTAAAACGCCCGCTTGAAACACGATCGAACGGGATGATGGGACTTGAAGGTTCAGGTTCTGGGCAAACTCCACGTCCCGTTTCTTGGGATCGATACGCAGGGGTGGCGGCAAGTTTGGATCGGACGCGTAATAGCCCAGCCGGTAATGCAATTTAACGCCCGGCTTGGCAACCGTAACACGGATCTTGCGAAATGTCCCGTCCCACTTTCTGCCGTCAGGATAGTAGCCGAGCGTGTAGTACGTGGACCCATCGTCAATGCTCTGACGAATGGACGCGGCTATATCGTTGCGGTTGTAGAATGACCGTCCGCCGGTCCTGTTGGCCATTTCATTCATGGTTCCATGAGCGGCAAAGTATGCCGCCGATTCCGCATTGAGCTGGCGCAGCAGGCCGGATCCGCTGCCGCTGCCTCTGTTGGAAGCGTCGAAAGCGGCTGGCGCCGCCAATCCTCGCGGGTCCACGGGATAAATCGCCACCTGACTGTTGATCAACGCGTCCGCGGCCCGCGTAACCTGCTCACTGAAGGTCCGGCTGTCGAGCGTGCCGGCAATTTGAAAGTCCGGCGTTATGTCGAACGGAAACGCCTCGGAAATCCAGATCAGGTTCTTGCGTCCTGGATAGCCCGAAAGATGCTGCGCGATATAACCAAGCGCGCCAACCGTGTATTCGGCCCGAAACTGGATCTGGTCCTGCGCCACGCGTTGCATTGGCCCAGCCAGGCGTCCCGGGACACTTCCGGCGCGGTTCAGGAACATGGGAATGGCTCCCTTGAATTTCTGCACTCCGGACTGGAGCAGGACCGGGTCCGTGGTGAAATCCTGCAGTAACTGCACCTTCTGGCCGACCATCGCGTAGATGGCAACCGGCTGGTTCGATGGCATCTTTTTCAGAAACAGGAGGATCTGCTGCCGCGCGTAGGCCTGATTTTCAAAAGCGGTATTCACGGCATCGATCAGAATTACGTTGAATGAGCTGTTGCCCCTGAACTCGGGAGAATTGGTGAAAACATTCGGTGCGGGCCTGGGCCGGTCGGCGGTGGTCGCGCCGGTTTCCGGCTGGTGAAAACTGAAGACCCGGACATCCTGTTCTTTGCCCTCTTCGAGCAGCTTGAAGTCCTGGGCTTTGATATCGGTGACCGGTTTCCCGGCGGCGTCTAGCGCCACCACGTCCACCACCACGAGCCGCGTAGTGGTCCTTAACAACGGAATCGTTTGGTCGACCGGTTTGTCCTGAGTCGTGGCCTGGGGAGGCGGAGGCGCGTTGGAATCCGATGGTTGCTGGGCAATAGATTTTGCGCAAAAGACCAGTAAGGCGATAAGAGTTGCCGCACACAGACGGCGCTTTGATGCGCGTTCCATTTCAGAAACCTCCGGTCTGCCGGATACGCCTTGCGAGCCACTTCTAATTCTTATTGTAATCTTCATCAGGGCATGTTCTCCGGCGGGCCGGCGTCTGTGTAATCTGTAACCCAATCTTGGCTTGTAAGTTCTGCAAATAGGCACATTCGAGCTCTATTCCAGTACGTTACCCGGAGCAACCGGTTTGATTGTCGTTTCCTCCGCGGAATGTCAGCCCGTACAATCGTTTACTGACATCTCATGCCCTCCTTCTGCGACGTCGCTCTGCCTGTCCCTCTGGACATGGTCTTCACATATCGGATCGCCGACCAGGTCCCGGAGATCGGCGCGCGCGTGCTGGTCCCGTTCCGGAATGAGCGGCTTTCCGGCGTAGTCACGGCGGTGCATGATCGTCCGCCGTCCATGCAGGCCAAGACGGTGCTCCAGGTGCTCGATACCGAACCGGTGCTCGATGCCACCCTGATAAAGCTTGGGCAATGGATTGCGCAGTACTATCTGGCGCCTGTCGGCGAAGTCTTCCGCGGCATGCTGCCGCTGGCCGCGGAAATCAAGAAGGCCAAGCTCTATCGGATCATGGAAAGCGGACACGAGGCGCTGCATGCTTCGGCGACTACCGGTTCGTCGCGCCGTTCGCGCCAGGAAATAGACGCGCAGATGGTGGAATACTCCGTGCTGGACTACCTATCGATGTCCGATTCCGGCGCAGCTCTGGAGGGCACAATCCGTTCGGCGACTGGCGCCACGCGCCAGGTCCTGGACAATCTGGTGCGTAAAAAATGGATTGCCCGCGAAGATGCTTCCGCCGCGCGCGATGCCCGCCGCACCGTGCAGATTGCCGTGCTCAAGAACGTCAGCGGAAAGCTGAACGACAATCAACAAAGGCTTGTTGACTTCCTGCAGCAGACCGGTGGACGCGTTCCCTTGGAACTGGTCCGCGAGTTGCCAGTACCCCGCACCACGTTGCAGACGCTGGTCAAACGCGGAGTCGTTGCATTGGAGGTGGAAGCGGCAGGATTTGAAGTCAGTGGGCTCAAGAAGCGCGGGCCGTCGCACCTGGATTTTATTTTTAACGCGGAACAGAAGGCGGCGTTGACCGCCATCCGGAACTCGGTGGACGCTAAAGCTTTTTCTGTTTCGGTACTGCATGGAGTGACCGGGTCGGGCAAGACCGCGGTTTATCTCGCGGCGATGCAGGCGGTACTGGAGTCGGGCAATTCCGCGCTCCTGCTGGTGCCGGAGATCGGCCTTACTCCGGCGGCGGCGGCCAATCTTCACCAGGTGTTCGGCGACGAGGTGGCAATTCTGCACTCCGCACTTTCCGCCGACGAACGGGCGGAGCAGTGGCATCGCATTCGCCGTGGCGACGCCCGGATCGTGGTGGGCACGCGCTCCGCCGTGTTTGCCCCGGTATCTCGCCTAGCCCTGATCGTAGTGGACGAAGAACACGATGCCTCTTACAAGCAGGAAGAAACGCCGCGCTATCACGGCCGCGACGTTGCCGTGATGCGCGGCAAACTCGCCGGGGCTGCCGTGGTGCTGGCTTCTGCGACGCCTTCGATTGAGTCCTATCACAACGCGCAAACCGGCAAATACAAACTGATTGAACTCACCGGACGTGTCGAGCGCCGGCCCTTGCCGGAAGTCGAAATCGTGGACATGAAAATGGAGTTCCACCAGACCGGCGAAGACCGGATATTCTCCCGCCGTCTGATTGAAGAAGTCAGCGAACGGCTGGAGCGCGGCGAGCAGGCCATGGTCCTGCTGAACCGCCGTGGTTATTCCTCCGTGGTGCTCTGCCGGGCATGTGGCGAGACACTGCAATGCAAGAACTGCACCATCTCTCTGACTTTCCACAAGGCCGGGTATCGCATGGAATGCCATTATTGCGGCTACCGCCAGGCAGTGCCCAAGGTCTGTCCCAAGTGCGCGAGCGAGCACATTTATTTTCTCGGCGCGGGTTCGGAAAAAGTGGAAGAACGGCTGCATGAAGCTTTCCCGCAGGCGCGCATCGGACGCCTGGACCGCGACACGGTGCGTACGCGCCACGACTTCGAGCGCGTACTTAACCAATTCCACGCCGGCGAAATTAATCTGCTTGTAGGCACACAGATGATCGCCAAAGGGCATGACGTCCATGGCGTCACGCTGGTGGGCGTTGTGGGCGCGGACTATGCTCTGGGTTTTCCGGACTTCCGCGCTGCGGAGCGGACCTTTCAATTGCTCACTCAGGTCGCCGGCCGCGCGGGACGCGGAGAGATGCCGGGCAAGGTCGTGCTGCAAACCTTCGCGTCCGACCATTATGCTATCCAGTTCGCCCAGCAACACGACTACAAGGGCTTCTTCGACAAAGAAGTGCGCTTCCGCAAGTGGATGCACTATCCGCCCTTCAGCGCGCTGGCCAATATTCTGGTCCGCAGTGACAAGCTCGACCGTACGCTGCAATGGACCGGAAAACTGGGCAAATGGTTTGAGTCCACGCGCAACGAGGGCGTACGCGTGCTGGGGCCTTCGGTGGCGCCGATCCAGAGGCTGAAGCGCGACTACCGCTACCACTTCATCCTGAAAGCAGCCAGTCGGGAGAAACTCAACACCACACTGCGGAAAATGCTGGCCTACGCTGAGAGCGAAAAGATTTCGCGCACGAACGTCATTGTGGACGTGGACGCGCTGTCGCTGCTGTAGACACCCGATCTGTTTATTTTTTGAACCAGTGTTCCCGCACGATAGTCCACAAGCCCGAGCCAGGGATCGGATCGTAAGCGAAGGTCAGGACCAATATCGCCAGTCCAAATACGGCGAGCAATCGCCGTTTTCCATCGAGAGGAGTGTTTTCCAGTACGGGCGGATGGCGCATCGTTCTCCAAAGAAAGATCGCCCACAACAACCAGCTTACCGAGAAGCATACGGCCAGCGGGACAAGGGCCATAATTACCAGAACAGATAGAATGCGGTGTGTTCGCGGGTTCAGGGCGTAAGAGATGTGTCCGCCGTCGAATTGTCCGCCAGGCAGCAGGTTCATGGAAGTAGCGAACATGCCGACCCATGCGGCCATGGCCATGGGGTGCAGATAGCGATTTCCAAAATCCATCCGAGCGGCTGCATTGATGCCCGCATGGGCCAGGATGAAATGCGTCACCGTGAAAATCAGGGGCACGCCGAAGGGAAATTCGGCGTCCGGGTTTTCCAGCGGTTTGGACGCAAGGACAGACAAAAACAACACCGGAACCGCAACAATAAATCCGGCAATGGGCCCCGCAATGCCGATGTCAAAAAGATCGCGACGGTTCCGAATAGGGGACTTGATGCGGATGAACGCGCCCAGCGTTCCGATGAGATTAGGGAAGGGGATGAAGTAGGGAAGCGTGGCATAGACGCGGCGGCGGACACATAAGACAAAGTGTCCCATCTCATGCGCCGTGAGAATGCCTAGCACGCAGGCTGAGAACGGAATGCCCAGGCGCAACCGGTGCCAGTCGGCCAGCACCCATCGCCAGGGAAAATAATCCACGTTTTCATTGAAGGCCGGCAGATTGTTGTCGAAGTCGTACTGCAGCCGGGCGCCGATGCAGAGAGTAGTCAGGATCGTCAGCAGAAAGAGCAGCGCATGTAGCCAATAACGCCGCGTCGGCGGCTGGCGGACAGCAACCCTTGCTTCCGGTTCTTCAGCACCGTAGATTTGAAATTCCTGCGGAGGAGATGGGGACATGCAAAGCCTGGCGGCGATCACTCAATGGACTGCAGCTCTTTGCCCGGTTTGAAACGGACAGCTTTTCCCGGAGGAATGTTGACCTCGGCCCCGGTACGGGGATTGCGGCCGATTCCGGTCTTGCGTGGCCGCACGTTGAACACGCCAAAGCCGCGTAGCTCGATGCGCTCGCCGCTGGTCAGGGCTTTCTTCATGCTTTCAAACACGGTTTCCACCGCCAGTTCAGCTTTGGTCTTGGTGATACCGGTCCGGGAGACAACTTCGTTGATGATATCGAGCTTAATCACTCTTCAGCGCTCCTCAAAATAATCGGGAAGGCGTAACTTGCAGATAATATTGGACTTCTAGACGTGTTGTCAAATGAGCGCGGCAGTCTATAAGATGGCCTCTTCGCCGCAGACGGCGAAACCCACGGAGGCAACGACCCTTTTCATGGCTATCAAGAGTGATCGCTGGATCCGCCGCATGGCGCTGGAGTACGGGATGATCAATCCCTTTCATGACCACCAGGTGCGCGATGGCGTGGTTTCTTACGGCGTTTCCTCTTATGGATACGACCTGCGCGTCGCCGATGAGTTCAAAATCTTTACCAACGTGAATTCCGCCATCGTGGACCCCAAGAAGTTCGACGAGCGGTCGTTCATCACCGTACAGGCGGAGTCGGTCCTGATTCCTCCCAACTCTTTTGCCCTGGCGCGCTCGGTGGAATACTTCAAGATTCCCCGCGACGTCCTGACTTTGTGTGTGGGTAAATCAACCTATGCCCGCTGCGGCATTATCGTAAACGTAACGCCTTTTGAGCCGGAGTGGGAGGGCTTTGTCACGCTGGAGATATCCAACACGACTCCGCTTCCCGCCAAGGTCTATTCGAATGAAGGACTCTGCCAGATTCTGTTCTTCCAGGGCGATGAGCCGTGCGAGGTGAGCTACAAAGACAAAGAGGGCAAGTACCAGAAGCAGACCGGAATTGTGTTGCCCAAGATGTAGCGCCTTTTCTTGCAATCCCGAACCCGCTGTTTTTGGCGGGTGAGGGCCCCTATGGTAACGAGAATTCCCAGGGTCGAGCTGCGTGGTGGGAATAGGGATCTCTCGCTGCGCTCGAGATTTCAGAAAAGCAGCTCCTGGTCGTTACGACTGCCGGGCTTCGCCCGCTTTGTAGATGTACCGGATGGCCGGTTTGTAGACCAGCAGAGTGGAAGCTCCGTCGCGGACCAGCTTGATGCAGTTTCGGTCATACCAATCAATCAGTCCCTGTACTTCTTCGCCGTCTTTCAGGACCACCACGACCGGCGTCTTGCTCTGCATCTGTTTCTGGTAATAGAAGTTCTCCGCGTGGGTCTGTTCCGGAGGAGGCGTGCGCTTGTTCACGTTGGCGGGCATGCGGTCTGTACGCTCCAGGCGTTCGCGGCGTTCGGAAACGGGCTCGGTCCGGGGTGGCGGCGGGCCCAGCGAAGGCCGAATCAGTTTGCGGCTCACAAAATCCTCACTTGTCTTTTCCGAGGCCTGACGCGTGTTGGCTGAGTCAATTGCTTCTTTCATCGTCTTCGCTCTCGCCTCCCGCCAACCGGAAACCAGCGCTGTGCGAGATTGCCTGGCAGGAAACCGATCTGGGCAGGTTGTACCGGGATATCGGTGCGGGTTATTGTTCATACAACCTATCACAGCACGAACGATTGTTTCAAACGCCTCCACCGAACGGTAGGGGGCTAAGTTGACGCACTGCCGCATTCTGAAGGGACTGGTTCTTGATACCATCAGTGTCACCGACTACTTGGCGCTACAATTCAGAGCGTGATTTCTTGGGAAGTAACTGAATAATTGTCCAGATGAGTGCTGCCATACATGCGTAGTACACACCGTTTATTGCGCCCATGATGAAGACCAGCACCAAGCTCGTGCCGATGGAGGGATCGCCGTCCAGCGCCGCCAGTGAAAGACAAAAGGGCCAGACCAAACTGGCGTGGTTGTAGACATAATCGGTGTTCATTATCAACGCAGTAACCGCCAGCGAAATTGCCAGGAAGCAACCCAACGCTCCCCATCCGAGCACCCATTGAAATGGCTTAAGGAAGAATTTTCTGTTTGTTTTAAGGCTAACCCATCCCACCGCCGCCATGCACAGCATGATGAACAGGGTCGGTACGGCAAAATAAACCAACAAAGATATTATTCTCATTGTTGTTCCATCACGGCTCAAGCGAAAGGGCGAGCGCGTCCAGCGACAGCGAACGGAGCACGTTGCGCCGCATTCCACTTTGCACCTGGCCCAGCTGCTGGCTGGCTTGCGCGATCCAGGGGAAGGTGACGCCGGAAGCCATGGACTTGAGTTCGGCGGTGATATCGACGTTGCGGACCAAGTCCGGCGTTCCGGAAATCAGTGCCAGCATGTCCTTGAGCAGGGAATAGAGCGCACCCATGAGCTGATCGGTCTTTTCTTTTCCGTCAGCGCCCGCCCGGTACGTCTCCGTGGCGCGAAACAGGGCGGAATGATCGCCGGGATGTATCGCGGAATTTAACATGGCCAGCGCGTCTTTCCGCGCGGCAATGTATTCCTCCAGGTTGAGCCCGCGCGCCCGTCCGATGGCGCCGCCACTGAGCCGCGCGGCAAGCTGCCGCTGGCGCGTGTTCCATTCCGGCCGATGCTTCGCAAGATACTGCTCAATCTCCTCTACCGGAAGCTGGGCCAGAGTGAAAGTCACGCAGCGGGACCGGACCGTTGCCAGAAGCTCTCCCGGGTTCCTGGCCAGCAGGAAAATGTGCACAAATTCCGGCGGTTCTTCCAGGATTTTCAACAATGAGTTGGCTGCTTCTTTCATGAAAGCGCCATCCGTGAAAATAAAGACGCGCTTCGGCGCTTCTCCGGGTTTGAAATGGGTGGACTGAATCACATGCCGCACCTGGTCCACTTTAATCATCATCTGCGGCGGATCGGGCGGGACCACGATGACGTCAGGGTGCGTTTGTATCAGGATGCGGGTCTCGCGCTTGTCGGTGTCCCGCAGGTTTTCCCGGGCTTCCACGGCTTCGGCAAACCTGGCGTCGAGGTCCGCGGATTGTCCGATGCGCTCGCAGTTGCTGCATACGCCGCAGTATTCCGGCAGGCCGTCCGTTTGCCGGAGCTGCAGGCAGTTCATGGTCCGCGCCAGCATCAGCGCGAGCGTGTACTTGCCGGCCCCTTGCGGACCGGCAAGAATCACCGCGTGCGGAAAGCGGTCCCGCGCCAGCATCTCCCGCAGCTGGCGTACAACTTCCGGGTTGCCGTGAAAATCAGCAAAAGCCATAGGTATCAGGAAACGGATCTGGGCACGTCGATTAGGGTAGCCGTCTATTAGTTAACCACAAAGAAGGCGCGTGGTTCACGTGGTACAGTAACTCCGCGAGGAGCGGTGGCTGAGGTGGGAATGGACTGGAACCCGAAAGAGTCGCGAGTGCCGAAAGAGTTTGAAGAAGTCAAAAAGCAATTTCTGGACCTGGAGGAGCGCACCAGGAAACAGATGGCGGCAATGCTCGCGAGTTCGGCCGTCAGCGCAGAGGACGAAGCCGCGGCCGGCAAAGACATTCACTCCCGCAAATTTGACGAGTACCTGACGTTCAGCCTGATGTGGGTATTCCTGGCGTTCATGGATCTGGACGAGATTCCCAGCACCCTCAACTACCGCATGTTTTGCGAGGCCCAGGACCTGTTCCGGACGGAAAAGAGATTTGCCACGGTGACAGAGTCGCAACTACGCGACGCCTGCGAAAACTTCCATTCGGCTTTCGCCGCGGTGCCGCGGGTGGAAAGCGAGCCTCTGCCCGCGATGCCGGTCCTGGAGCAATACGACGCGCTCTACAACACGCATGAAACGCAAACCGCCCAAGAGATATTCATGGAGCTGGCGGAGATTATTGTCAATCATCTCGCTTTGAATGCCCGCGATCCGAAGACGTATCTGGAGCGTTTCCGCAAGATGCTGGAACTCACGGCCCAACCGACCTCTGCACAAACGAAAGCTGGCGCCGTTGCGAGCGCCACGCCTCCGCCGGCTCCTCCGGACTTGAACAAGCTGCTCGCTGAACTGGACGCGCTGACCGGGCTGGCCAGGGTCAAAGCCGACGTTCACCAGCTTACGAACTACATCAAGGTGGAGCAGATGCGCAAGACCAAAGGCCTGAAAACGTCCGACGTCTCGCTGCACATGGTGTTTTACGGAAACCCCGGCACCGGCAAGACGACCGTGGCGCGTCTTATCGCGAAGATTTATTGGGCGCTCGGAGTGGTCAACAAGGGGCATCTGGTGGAAGTCGACCGGTCGGGATTGGTCGCTGGATACGTAGGCCAGACAGCAATCAAGGTCAACAGCGTGGTGGAGAAAGCCATTGGCGGTGTGTTGTTTATTGATGAAGCCTACGCCCTGAAAATGGGCGACAGCGCTGATTTCGGCCAGGAAGCCATTGATGTCCTGCTCAAGCTCATGGAAGACCGCCGCGACCAGTTTGTTGTGGTGGTGGCCGGATATCCGGACGAGATGAAGAACTTTCTGTCTTCCAACCCCGGAATGCGGTCGCGGTTCAACAAGTATCTGGAATTTGAAGATTACACGCCCGAGGAGCTGATGACGATTTTTGAAGGTTTCTGCAAGTCCTGCGATTATCGCATCAGCCCGGAGGCGCGCAAGGTCATCCAGAGCATCTTCCTGAAGGCTTACGGCACGCGCGACAAGACGTTTGGCAACGGCCGCTTTGCCCGCAATCTGTTCGAGAAGATTGTGGAGAACCAGGCGAACCGCGTGGTGTCGGTGCAAGGAGCAGACCAGGACACGCTCATGATGGTCCAGCCGGAAGACATTCCACCGCCCGGCGCGACGCCCATGGCGTGAGACAGACTGTCTACTCTAATTCGGCCTCGATCACGTACTTGCGCGAGCCCATGTCCCAGGTAACGCGCAGAAGATTTGGTTTGCAGCAGACCTGGCAGTCTTCCACATAACTCTGTTTTGTGCCTGCGGCGGAATCCACGGAAGTCTCATTCCATTCACCGCGGCCGGCGCATTGAAAACCGGAGGTCATTTATTTTGCAGGGATCCTGCCGATGAGATGTTGCTGATTGCTGGACGTCAGAGTTGAAACAGCGCAGTATCAGGCCTTGCCGCGCATCTTCGCGACCCACCAGCGCATACCGATCAGCAGAAAGCGCCAGTCGCTGAAGAATTCAGGCGCCTTGTGTTCGAAAGCGTGGCCGATAAACTGGAGAATCCATCCCAGCACAAACAGCGCCGCGCCATAAATCCACAGCCCGCGGACGAAAATACCGGCCACCAGAACGGCCAGCGAGATCACGATCATCGGGATGCCAAGGGTATGGCATACTCGGTTGACAGGGTTCTGGTGACTGCTCGCGTACTGCGAAATCCATTGTTCGTCGGTGCGTCCACCTAGCATGGCGGGATTATAGCAAACGCGGCCTTTAGATGAGGCAATTAGCAAATGGCAATTAGCCAAAGCAAACCCAAGCGCGAACGTGCCCATTCGTGTTGATTCGCGAAATTCGCGGCTGAAGTTCTTCCTTTGCGTTCTTCGCGACCTTTGCCATTGAAGCGTTTTGGTTTGGCTAATTGCTAATTGCTTTATTTCAACCCCAGCCTCTCTTCCACCGCCTTCACAATCTCTTCATGCACCCTTGCCGGCTCCTCACGCGCGTCTATTTGGACCACGCGTCGTGGTTCGCGGTGCGCGATTGTCTGATATGCGTCGAGCACGCGTTTATAGAACGCCCGATTTTCTTTCTCAAAGCGGTTCTCGTCGTCTTGCGACCGTTTGGCGTGTTCAAGATTGCGCCGGCGCGCGCGGGCCAGGTTCTTCGCGACGTCGGAGACCATCAGGATGGTCAGGTCCGGCTGGAGGTTGCGGCAAAGCGTCTGGTGAAGCTGGAGCACCGTGTCGCTGCCCAGTTCGCGTCCTCCGCCCTGGTAGGCTTCGCTGGAGTCGGTGAAGCGGTCGCACAACACCCATTGTCCGCGGGCCAGGGCGGGCAGTATCTTTTCATCAATGTCCTGGGCGCGGTCGGCGAACATGAGCGCCAGCTCCGCCAGCGGAGACAGGCCCGCGGTCCGCGAACTGAGCAGTACGGCCCTGAGCTTTTCACCCAGCGCTGTGCCGCCGGGTTCGCGCGTAGTGATAACGTCCAGACCGCGCTGCCGCAGCCAGGCCGCAAGTTTTCTGAGCTGCGTGCTTTTTCCGACGCCGTCCAGGCCCTCAAACGTGATAAATTTGCCGCGCTGTCTGTGAGGCACGCTAGAGATTTAAACACAAGCGCAGCCGCAACCCAAACCTTGCCGCAGATTATGCGCAGACAAACGCAGATCAGGAAGACTGCTGGTTTGGTCCGGTCTGCCTGCGGTCTTGGCTGGTGGCCGGCAGCTAACAGCTAGGAGCTTTTCATGCGACTCGGTGACGACATAGACGACCATTGTTCGCGATGCAAACGCAGCACGGACCATGCGGTGGTGTCCATGGTGGGAGAAGAAGTTCTCATCACCCGCTGCCGCACCTGCTCGAGCGAACACAAGTACCGTAAGAACCAGGGCCGCGGCAAAGAGATGACGGCCAAGGAAGCCTTCGATAAAGTGCTGGCCAGCATGCCGGGGATGCAACCGGAATCCCCAAAGCCCTCGAAAAAAAAGAAATAAGGGGGCGCTCACAGAGCTAGGGCGTGAACCGGAAACATTTAGTAGGAGCCAACAATGAGACGTGGCAATGCCACGTCTCTACGCCGACGTTCTTCTTGATCCGCGTCCTCCGCGTTTATCCGCGGTAGGCGTTTTGCTGAGCTCCTACTTCGCGAGGGGCCTGTACTCGAATCACAACGTTGCCAGGCTTCTGCCCACACGGATCGAGCCATCGCCAGTGTGTACGGTCATCAGGCCTCCTCCGCCGTTGAGATTGCCGCGAATGCTCTTACCGCCGACCTGGCCGGTTACCGCGATTGGAACATCCAGACTGATACTGCCGTCGCTGGTGTGCAGGTCAAGTGTCGCGGCGAGGTCCCTGGGCAGATCCAGGGACAGCCGTCCATCACCAGTGTGCAGCGTCCAGCTACTGGTCACGCGCGAGCCGGGAAGTATGGTGGCATCAATGCGGCCGTCGCCGGTCTGGATGTCCAGCTGATCGAACCGGCCACGCACATGGATGGAACCATCGCCGGCCTTGGCCCGCAAGCTTCCGCCAACGGAGTCAACGTCCTGACTACCGTCACCGCTATGAAGATCAAGGTCTCCCGTGACTCCCGCCACGCGGATACGGCCGTCTCCCGTGCTCACCGTGAGATTGGTTTTTATAGGGACATGAATGGTGATGTCCGTGCGCTGCCGGAAGGAAATGTGGATGCTGAATCCGGAATGTTCGCGCGCTTCCAGACTGATCCGGTTGCCATCCTGCTGGGCGGTGATCTGCAAGCCGTCGGGCCCGATCTTCAAATTCTGTGTATTGATTCGGATCTCGACAGAGTTTTGGTCCCATGGTTGTACCTGGACGTTGCCATCCGCGGTGGAAATCCTCAAATCTGGCAGTCCAGTGACTGGAAAAGTCTTGCTCCAGTCATCTGCGCGGGCGTTCAAGCCCAGGGACAGGACCAAGGCAAAAAGGACGAAAGGTATGCGCCGCATGCGGTTTTCTCCTTCCAGGTTATAGACGAATCCGACGGTGGGTTTGTTCACAAAAATCTGGCGAAAAATCTCCGGTTTTTGGGAGGCGTTTGCCTTTGCTGCCGGTTTTTGAGGTCAACGGAGAGGTCGGCATCGCTGGCCGTGTTACGTGCACGGTCCCTACTTGGCAAGCGAAGGGGTCACGGACTTGATGGCCGATGCTCCGGAAAGAGGTCTGGTATCAGCAGAAGCTTGCGCCGGGAGCCATTCCCGGATCTGGGACAAAGCGGCGCGAGCGGCTTCCTCGCCCGCCCGTATCATGTCGGTTGCGCGCACAAAGTCGTCGTAAGCGAATTCGGCAACCGGCGGTTCTATCACCGTGTCGGAGAGAACTTTCCAGTCGGCGGACATCTTTTGCTGGGCAATGGAGAAGCACTGGCCGATCACCTCAAAGACATGGCGCGGCCCACCCGCCTTGATCCAACTGGCGCTGATGTGAACGGCAATCACCCGCTCCGCACCCATGTCCCGAAGAGGGAGCGCCGGAACGGCATGGGCCAGGAGCCCATCCACCAGCAATTGGCCATTCACGTTCACAGGAAGAAACATGCCGGGATAGGCGCAACTCGCGCGCACCGGGTCCACAAGATCGCCTCTGGTAAAGACGGCCGGCGCGCCGGTCATGATGTCCGTTGCCGTCACCGCCAGCGGGATGCGCAATTCTTCAAACGTCTTATAGAGCAGAAATTTGCCGAGGAACGCCGCCATCTTGTCGTTGCTGAATAGCCCAAAGCGGGACAATGTCCAGCGGGAAAAATGTTTGAGCCGCACCAGGCCCGCCATTCTCTCCAGCTCCCTTGCCGAAATACCGCCCGCGTAAGCCGCGCCAATCACAGAACCAACACTGGTGCCGGCAATGAAGTCGATGGGGATTTTCTCGTCTTCCAGGACCTTAAGCACGCCGATGTGCGCCAGGCCACGCGCGAACCCTCCGCCCAGCGCCAGGCCAATGCGCGGCGGGCGCACAGGCAGGGCCGTCAGCTCCTGCGATTGCCGCTTCATTTCACGGCCAAAAGCGGTGACTGCCCGGACCATCCTGGTCAGCGATTTCTTCAAGAGAGCGCTCCTAAGCCGCGGCCCAACACGCATCTGCTTCATTACCCTGTTGGATGCTGCTGCCTGTATAAACGTTCCGGATTGGCTTTAGTTCCGGTTACTTTGGGACAGTCCCCGCACGCAATTGGCCTTCCGGCTTGCCTTCTCAGCGCTCTAGGGGTGAAGATGGATGCCTTCCATGCTACGTGAATTCTCGGCCGGCGCCGTGGTGCTGCGCCACATGCAGAACGAATGGTGGGTCGCGGTCATCGAACCCGGCAGTCATGGCGAGCCGGAAGACCGCAAAGACGTTCTCGCGCTTCCCAAAGGCAATCTGGACCCAGGAGAGAAACCGGACAAGGCCGCGTCGCGCGAGGTTCTGGAAGAAACCGGGGTCCGCGCCCGGATGCTGGCGAAACTCGCCGACATCAAGTACAT
The DNA here is from genome assembly GCA_035567035.1 of Verrucomicrobiia bacterium. Taxonomy (GTDB): domain Bacteria; phylum Acidobacteriota; class Terriglobia; order Terriglobales; family Acidobacteriaceae; genus Angelobacter. The sequence continues at coordinate 88,389 of DATMPO010000092.1, forward strand.
TTACGTGCGTAAATGGGCAGGCCGGGAGAGGATTTTCAAAGTGGTGAGCTTCTATGTGATGAAGTACCAGTCCGGCCGGATAGGTGACATAACGGAGGCCATGCGGCACGAAGTGCGCCGTGCGTACTGGCTTCCTTTGAAGCAAGCCGCTGCCAAGCTAAGCTACAAAGGCGAGCGACAAATAGCGCGGAAGGCATTGAAGTTTGTGGAATCGAAGCTGCACCACCTTTAAGACGCGCGGAAGGTGCGGTTTTGCTGGATATTGAGAATTTCGTTGCTGCACGACCAACCTGTGGCGGCGTATGATGACTTTGGCTATTTTGGAACCTGGCACGCTGTTGCGGAACATTTTTCTATTAAGTAGCTGAATATAAAGGTCTACTCTTGACTGAATGAATGCTCATTCATTATGATTAATTGCTTTCTCTTCCAGCTGCGGCGCAATCTCTGCGCCAGGGAGTTCAGATAAAAGCATGCACTATCGGATCGACAAAGTTGCCGTCCTCGGCGCGGGGACCATGGGCGCCAGAATCGCCGCCCATTTCGCCAATGCCGGCCTGCCCTGTTACCTGTTGGACATTGTTCCGCCAGCGGCCGCTCAGAGTACAGACAAAGCCGCCCGCAACAAGATCGTCAGCGCCGGACTGGATGCGGCCATCAAGTCCAAGCCTGCCGCGTTTTTCGAGAAAGGCCTGGAACGGCTGATCACCATCGGCAATTTTGAAGATGACATGCAATTGCTGTCCGACGCGGACTGGATCATTGAGGCCGTTGCCGAGAACCTGGAAATCAAGCGCGGGCTGCTCAAGAAAGTGGAAGCCGTGCGCCGGCCCGGGAGCATCGTTACCACCAACACCAGCGGCCTTCCGGTGCACAGCATCGCTGAAGGCTTTACCGATGATTTTCGCAAGCACTGGTTCGGCACGCACTTCTTTAATCCTCCACGCTACATGCGCCTGCTGGAGATCATTCCTACACCGGAGTCCGACGCGGCGGCCATTGCCGCCGTTTCCCATTTCTGCGACGTCCGCATGGGCAAGGGAATCGTTACCGCCAAGGACACCCCGAACTTCATCGCCAACCGCATTGGAACGTTTTCCGGACTGAACGTCTTCCGGCTGATGCAGGAGATGGACTTTACCATCGAGGAGATTGACGCGCTGACCAGCTCCGGCGGATGGACCAAGGCACCGACGTTTCGCACCATTGATCTGGTGGGGCTCGACGTGCTGGGCAGCGTGGTCAACAATTTCAAGAAGAACGTGCAGGACGAGCGTTCCGACCTGAAGCTGCCGGAGTTCTTGCAGAAAATGATCGAGCACAAGCTGCTCGGCGACAAGACCAGAGCCGGCTTCTATAAGAAGGTTAAAGGTCCGCAGGGAGAAGAGGAACGGCTGGCCATTGACTGGAAGACGCTGGAATATCGTCCGGTGCAGAAGCCGAAGTTTGCTTCGCTGGAAATGGCCAGGAACATCGAAGATATGGGTGACCGTTTGCGCATGATGGTCGCCGGCGGCGACGCACGCGACAAAGCCGCGCAGTTCTCCTGGACCAGCCTTTCTGAACTCTGGACGTACTCGGCCAACCGCATCCCTGAGATTTCCGACACAGTGGTTGAAATTGATGCCGCGCTGCGCATGGGTTTCAATTGGGAGGTGGGGCCGTTTGAGTTGTGGGACCTGGCGGGAGTGGAACCAACTGTAGCGCGCATGAAGAAAGAAGGGAAGCCGGTTGCCGCCAACGCGGAAAAGCTGCTCGCCGCGGGGGCCAAGAGTTGGTACAAGGACGATCCTTCAGCGCCTTCCGGCCGCGCGTATTTTGATCTTCGTACCGGCCGCTACAAACCCATTGAAGTCGCCAAGGGAGTATGGTCAGTCGCGGTCGCCAAGAAATCCAACGGAGTGGTCAAGAAGAATGCCGGCGCCTCGCTCATCGACTTGGGCGACGGCGTAGGCTGCATAGAGTTCCATTCCAAGATGAACGCCCTGGGCGGCGACATTGTCCAGATGGTCACCCAGTCGCTCAAGTCCGGCGGCATCGGCGACCAGTTTGAGGCTTTTGTAATCACCGGGGATTCGGCGAATTTTTCCGTCGGCGCCAACCTGATGATGCTCATGCTCGCCGTCCAGGAAGAAGAGTGGGACGAAGTGGACATGGCCATCAAGCAGTTCCAGGGCATGACCCAGGCGGTGAAGTTCTGCTCGCGTCCGGTGGTCACGGCGTCGTTCGGCATGACGCTGGGCGGCGGCTGCGAAATCAACCTGCACTCTGCCGCACGCCAGCCGCACGCCGAGACCTACATGGGACTGGTGGAAGTCGGCGTTGGCCTGCTGCCCGGCGGCGGAGGCTGCAAGGAAATGCTGCTTCGCGCTGTTGATAACGCCCATGCCATCCGTCCGGACGGCCGCGGCGAGTCCGTAGAACTGATGGAAGGAATGAAGCGGATTTTTGAAATTATTGCCACCGCAAAAGTCTCAACTTCCGCGTTTGAGGCCCTCGGCTACGGCTTCCTCTCCGATGGCGACCTGATTTCCATGAACCGTGAACGCGTCTTGAGTGACGCCAAAGAACGCGCTCTGGATCTGGCCAGCGCCGGTTATGTCCCACCGGTACCGCGCAAAGATATTCCGGCGCCGGGAGAAAACGTGCTTGCAACTTTGCGGCTGGGCATCCATCTAATGAGACAGGCAGAGTACATCAGCGACCACGACGTAAAAGTCGCAACCAAAGTCGCCGAGATCATCTGCGGCGGAAACGTATCTCCGGGAATGCCGGTAAGCGAGCAGTATCTGCTCGATCTGGAACGCGAAGGTTTCAAATCACTCTGCGGCGAGAAGAAAACGCAGGAGCGGATTCAGTACACTTTGAAGACGGGGAAGCCGCTGAGAAACTAGGCGCCTATATTGAAAGTCCGAGATATAGTCAAACGCATGGAGGAGGATGGCTGGAAATTAGTCCGTACCAAAGGCAGTCATCGACAATATCATCATTCTGTGAAGTCAGGGACGGTGACAATTGCAGGGCATCCTTTCAGCAGATGTTGCAGCAGGCACCTTGAACAGCATTATGAAACAGGCGGGTCTTAAATGAAATACTTGGTTATCTATGAAAAATCGCAGAGCGGGTGGAGCGCTTACGTCCCAGATCTCCCCGGACTGGGTGTCGCCGCGGGGAGCCTTGAAGAAGTGAAGAAGCTGATTCGTGAGGGAATCGAGTTTCATCTCGAAGGGATGAAACTGCATGGAGAAGCTATCCCCGAACCAAGCGCAATAACTGAATTCGTATCCGTGGGACTGCCGGCCTAGCGGGAAATCCGGACATGGGCCCGGCGGCAAACCATGAGGCTAGAAGCTAGGAGCTTTTTATGAAAGAAGTTGTCATCGTAAGTTCCGTCCGCACCGCGGTCGGAAAATCCGGCAAAGGCACACTGCGGGCCACGCGTCCTGATGACCTGGCCGCAGTTGTCATTAAAGGCGCGCTAGATCGCGTGCCGCAGGTTGATAAAAACGAAATTGAAGACGTGATTCTCGGCTGCGCTACTCCGGAAGCTGAGCAGGGAATGAATGTCGCCCGCATCGCGTCTTTGAGGGCCGGATTGCCTGTTGAAGTTTCTGCCGTGACCATCAACCGCTTTTGTTCGTCCGGCCTGCAGGCGATTGCCATGGCCGCGGAAGGCATCATCGCCGGACGAGCGGAAATCATGGTCGCTGGGGGCACCGAATCCATGAGCATGATTCCCATGGGCGGACACAAGGTCTCG
>DATMPO010000093.1:0-7809 GCA_035567035.1 Verrucomicrobiia bacterium
CAAGGGGCACAAGTTCGTCGGGCTGGGCGCCTTTGAGGTCAGCGACGACAACAACCTGCTCGCGTACACACTGGATTATTCGGGATTCCGGCAATACAGTCTGCAGGCGAAAGATCTGCGCACGGGGCAGACGCTTCCCGATACGACGGACCGCGTGACCTCCGTGGAATGGGCAGCAGACAACAAGACTCTGTTCCTTACTACCGAAGACGCCGTCACCAAACGCTCGGATAAGCTCTGGAGGCATGTTCTGGGCTCAGCCAACTTCGAGCCTTTGTACGAAGAGAAAGACGAACTGTATGACATCGGCCTCGGGAAGTCGCGCGACAAGAAGTACATATTTCTCGGCATCCACGCCAAGGACACAACGGAATTTCGATACCTGCGGTCCGGCCGGCCGCAGGACAGCTTCGCCATCTTTCTGCCCCGGGAGAAGAAACACCGCTATTACGTAGACCACCGCGAGGGACTCTTCTACATCCGCACCGACAAAAACGCCAAGGACTTCCAGGTTGTGGTTGCGCCGGAGAACGATCCGAGCCCCAAGAATTGGAAGGTCTTTATTCCCCACCGGGAAGGCGTGCGGATTCAGGGGATCGATTTGTTTAAGGATTTCGCGGTCGCGGTGGAGAAATCGCAGGCGCTGAACCATCTGCGGATTCACAATTTCCAAACAGGCGAGTGGACCGCAATTCCCTTCCCGGAGCCCATCTATTCAGCGTTTCCCGGCGAGACGCCGGACTATGAGACGAAAACTTATCGATATAGCTATCAGAGTTTCATCACGCCTCCTAGCGTCTTCGACTATGACACGCAAACGGGCAAATCGACGCTCTTGAAGCGGCAGGAGGTTCTCGGCGGATATGACCCATCTCAATATGTTTGCGAACGCCTGTGGGCGACGGCGCGCGATGGAGTGAAGGTGCCGGTATCCATCGTATATAAGAAAGGCTTCAAGCGCGACGGCCACGGTCCGCTTTTTCTGTATGCCTACGGCTCGTACGGATTCGGGACGCCGGTGACCTTCAGCAGTTCACGTCTCAGCCTGCTCGACCGCGGAATGGCGTACGCGATTGCCCACATCCGTGGCGGCGACGAAATGGGCGAGAGGTGGCGGGAGGATGGCATGCTCATGAAGAAGAAGAACACCTTCTGGGATTTCGTCGATAGCGCCGAATACCTGGTCAACGAAAAGTGGACTTCGAAGGACCGGTTGGTCATCGAAGGCGGCAGCGCCGGCGGCCTGCTGATGGGGGCAGTGGTCAACATGCGCCCGGATCTCTTCCGCGCGGTGCACGCGGCTGTGCCCTTCGTGGACGTGATGAACACGATGATGGACGCTTCCCTGCCCCTGACGGTGGGTGAGTATCTTGAATGGGGAAACCCGAACGAGAAAGAGGCGTACGACTACATGAAGACGTACAGCCCTTACGACAACCTGGAGAAACGCGCGTATCCGGCGATTCTGGTCACCACGAGCCTGAACGACAGCCAGGTGATGTACTGGGAGCCCGCGAAGTATGTGGCCCGGCTGCGCACCTTGAAAACGGATGGCAATCCGCTGCTGTTGAAGATCAAGATGGATCCCGCTGGCCATGGCGGCGCGTCAGGACGATACGACCGGCTGCACGACCAGGCCTTCGAATACGCGTGGATGCTGGGTCAGGTGGGGATTGCGAAATAGCGGTTCTGCGTCTCAGAAATCGAGCACGCAGTCCCGCATTTCGCGCTCGAGGCAATTCAAGTTACGTTGATACGTTAGGTTTTCAGGTTCGCGAGCCAGAGCCTTCTGGAGTTGGGCTTTGGCGGCGGCAAGATCTTTCGTTTCAGCCAGTGCTACGGCCAACGCATTCCGCGCGTGCGAATCCTCCGGGTTTACCTGCAGGGCCTTCAGCAAAGAGGCTGTTGCATCCTGTCGCGCATGATTTTTCAAGAGTGCGCAACCCAGGTAATACAGCGTGTCAGCATCGTCGGGGCGTAAATCGAGTGCGGTCCGAAACCGTGCGATGGCGCCGTCGAACCTCTGATCGAGCAAGAGCGCCAAACCGTAGCTGTATTGCGCCAGTGGATCCCGAGGATTCAAGTTCACGGCTTCTTTGAGCTTCGCTCCAGCCGCGGCCAGTTCGCCTTTCTTCAATAGCGCCGTGCCGAGAATCACGTCCGCGGTGGCGAGGCTTGCGTTCTTCCGGCGCTGTTCATCCTGTTCGGCCGCCTGCAACTGGGCCGCGGCTTCGGGCGCTTGTCCCTCCTTCCGCAGAACCTGAGCCAGCATATATCGGACGGAACTATCATCGGGCAGCAATCTGGCTGCTATTCTTAGCTCCGCGGCCGCTTCTGGGAATTTGCCTTGTTTGCGAAGCAGTGCTCCGAGGTCGCGATGCGCCTCGCCGGAGTTTGGGTCGGACCGTAACGCCAGGCGGAGATCGGCCTCTGCTGCGGACAGATCATTCTCGGCCATCAAAAGCGATCCTCGCGCCTGGTGGCAGCGGGCGTTGCCCGGATCGAGGTCGATGCAGGTGCGATACTCCTGAGCCGCACGCGTTGGGTCGCCCGTGCCCAGATAAAGCCGGCCCAATTCGAGGTGCAGTTCCGCTGAACCGGGCGCCAGGGCCAGGGCGGCGGAGTACTCGGCCAGCGCGGCGGGGTGGTGATTTTCTCCAGCGAGCAAACGAGCCAGATCTTGGTGACTCTCGGCATCAGACGGCGAAAGTTCCACGGCTTTGCGCAGTTGTTGTTCAGCCTGTTCGGTTTCGCCGGCCTCAGACAGCAGTACCCCCAGATTACGGCGCAGGACGAAATCTCCGGGCGCGAGAGCGCAAGCTCGCTTGCTGGCCGCGACCGCCTGGTTCAGGCGGCCCAGGGCGCGCAACGTAACGGCAAGGTTGCTGTGGATGCGGGCGTCGTCTGGCCGCAGGGTCACAGCGGACTCAAGAGCCTTGATCGAGCCGGACAGGTCCCCGTCCTTGCGCAGAGCCACGCCGAGATCATTGAGGATTTCGGCATCCCGCGGGTCTAGTTTGACGGCGGCGCGGAAGGCGTGAACGGCGTCCTTGATCCGGCCCTGGTCCATGAGTTCCAGGCCTCTGTTCTTCAATTCTGAAGCGGTAACGGCCGAGAGTGGGTTCACCAGCCCGGCGGAGACGATCGCGAGAGCTATGCGGAGGGCGTGCACGTACCGATCAGAAAATTTTACAAATTCGCAACAGTTGCATTACGACGCTTGCTTCTAATATTATCGAGAACCTGCCCTAACATCATGCTTGAGGTTTTCAAAATGAAACGAACTTGTATTGGAAGGCATCCCGCTTTGCTCCTCGCTGCCCTTCTAGCACTGATATTCTCGCTCTCCGGCCGTCTGGCTGCTCAGTTCACAACCGCTAGCTTGAGCGGGGTGGTTGTTGACCAATCTGGTGCTTCAATTCCGGGAGCCAAAGTCACCATACTAAACACGGATACCGGTTTCACGCAGGCCGTCAGCACAGGCGCGGCCGGCGATTACCTCTTTCCGCGTCTGCCTATTGGTAAGTACAAGCTGACGGTGGAGAAGGAAGGCCTGCAAACCTACGTACAGTCCGGCCTCGAGCTGGATGTCAGCCAGACGGCCACGCAGAAGGTCGTGATGAACGTTGGCGCCGTCTCGCAGGAAGTCACGGTCACGGGCGATACCTCGCTGGTAACCACGCAGTCGGCTTCTATCAGCCAGGTGGTGAACCAACGGCAGATCGTCGATTTGCCGCTTGACGGACGCCAGGTGCAACAGCTCGTCTTCCTCTCGGCCGGCATCACGGATGCTACGTCGCACTATTGCGGATCGAATTGCGAAGGTGGTACCTATCCCGGAGAGCAGTACGCCAAGGCTAGCGGGACATTTTCTGAGAGCATCAACTACCAGATGGACGGCGTGGCTTACAACGACACGTACGTCAATACAAACTTGCCGTTCCCCAACCCGGATGCCATCCAGGAGTTCAGCGTCCAGGGAACCAACATGAGCGCCGAGTACGGCAATGCTGTAGGCGGTGTAGTGAACGTCGTAAGCAAGTCCGGCACAAACAAGATCCACGGTGATGTTTTCGAATTTCTGCGCAATGGCGACATGAATGCCCGCAACTTCTTCGCTCCGGCCCAGGACCAGATCAAACGCAACCAATTCGGCGGCAGCGTGGGCGGGCCGATTTTGAAGGATCGCCTCTTCTACTTTGGAACTTACCAGGGCACGCGTTACGCGAATGCGCCGCAGGGCAACATCGCTTTTGTACCCACCGCGCAGGAACGCACCGGAAACTTCTCGGATTTGCCGGGTGTACAACTTACCGACCCGTTGAACAACAACGCTCCATTCGCCGGGAACCAGATCCCAGCCAACCGGCTCAGTTCAGTTTCTCAATACTTCCTCCAGTCGATTCCTCTTCCCACTGGGCCGGGACAGGAAATCAACTATCTGGGTCCGAGCCAGCACTGGGCTGACGACCAGTTCATGCTCAAGGCAGATTACGTACAGGGCAAGAATCAGCTTTCCGTCCGCTATTTCTTTACGAATTTCAACCAACAGCCCTTCAACGCCAAGGCAAATCTGTTGCAGGTAGATAACAGTGGGAACCAGGTGCGGGTGCAGAACATCGCCGTGACCCACACTTACAACGCCAGCCCTCACCTGTTGTTCAATACCTGGTTTGGCTGGAACCAGCAAAATGGCGGATCGCTGTCCGGGGCGCCGTTCTGTCCCGCGGATGCCGGAATAAATGTCGTCGGGACCAAGCCCTGTGAGCTAAGCGTCAGCGTGGGTGGCGGCTTCGGAATCAGCAGCAATCATTACGGCGCTTTCAACCGCGGCGACCAGACCTATCGCGAAGACGTTACCTATATCAAAGGCACCCATGAGCTTCACTTTGGCGGAGAGGCTTTGCGCATCCGTGCACCCATGGCCAATACCTTTGAGCAGAACGGCGTGTTCAACTTCAACAACAATCTCTCGGGAAACAACATGGCGGACTTCATGCTGGGCCAGGTATCCCAGTTCACGCAGGCCGGAGGTCTCTACCTCAATTTCACCGGCATCAAATGGAGTGCGTTCGTGCAGGACAACTGGCGTGTGAATTCCCGCCTGACCCTCAACCTGGGATTGCGCTGGGATCCCTGGTTCCCCTACAAGGACAGCGACGGCCGCGTTGGCTGCTTTGAGCCCGGAAAGCAATCGCAAAGGTTCCCCAATGCGCCTCTAGGGCTGCTCTTTGGCGGGAGTAATCACGATCCCGGTTGCCCATCGGCCTCCATGGTGAACAGACCCTGGAACTTTGCGCCACGCCTGGGGTTCGCTTACCGGCTCACCGATGACGGCAAAACCAGCATCCGCGGCGGCGCCGGCATGTATTATGCGATTCCCAATACAGTCGCGTTCCAGGATGTGGTAGGCATCCCGCCGTTTGCGCCCATCATTTTTCTGACGGACGTCAACTTCAAGGACCCGTATGGTAGTGCGGGAGTGACGGACCCGTTTCCAGGATCGTTCGGCGCCATCAGCAAGTCCTATCCTTCCAGCACAACGTTTCCACAAGGCCCATTCTTCTTTACTCAGATCTTCGCTCAGAATTTCCGGTTGCCGGTGATCTCTTTGTGGAACCTGACGTTGGAGCGCCAGCTCGGCGGAAGCTGGTTGGTGCGGGCCGCATATGTGGGAAACAAAGGTACCCATCTTTATGGCACGGCCGATCAGGAGTCTGGCCTCTTTCAGGCGAACCCGGCGATTTACACTCCCGGCAATAATCCGGACGGGACCCCGATATCAACAGTGGCCAACGAGCAATCGCGCCGCCTGAATCCGGGCTACAGTAACGTCAGCGTGGTCGATTCCGCTATCAACTCCCACTACAACGGCCTGCAGGTCACCGTGGAGAAGCGGTTCAGTGCAGGACTATCGATTCTGGCTAACTACACATGGTCCAGGGATATGAACGACTTTGCCCCGATCGGCTCGTATTATGGGCCGACAAATCCCTTCAACCGGCACTTCGATTACGGTCCGTCGGATGACGACGTTCGTCACGTATTCAAGTTCTCGGGCACGTATCAGCTTCCGCACTTTGGGGTGAGTGGGTTTGCGGACAAAGCGGTGAATGGCTGGCAAGTAAGCAGTATTGTTACCTGGCAGGGCGGATTCCCGTTTACGATCTATAGCGGTGTGGACAATTCACTCGCCGGAGAGTTCGAGGACCGTGTGGACTTTACGGGCACCAACATCCATCAGGCGCAGCTCAGTTCCGGCCGCTCCCATGGACAGATGGTGCAGGAATGGTTCAACACCTCCTTGTTTCAGCCGAACGCAACAGGGACCTTTGGCAATCTAGGGAAAAACGTTCTTCGCGGCCCGCGCCTGTTCAACAACAACATGGCGCTCGTGAAAAACACGAAGATTGCCGAGCGGTTTGGTGTCGAGTTTCGCGCCGAGGCATTCAACATCTTTAACAATGTGAACTTCCAGCTCTACACGACCAACGGGAACACCGGCTTGGATCGCACCCAAGCCGACCCCACATTCGGTCAGATCTTCAACGCTGCGGCCCCACGCATTTTGCAGCTGGCGCTGAAGGTGATGTTCTAGTTTAGGAGGCTTCTGAAAAATTCGGCAACTTCTTCCTCCGGTCGCGGCTCGCAAAGCCCGCCAGATAACCGAGCCGCGACCAAAGGAGCTGTGGCTATCCCACTTTCTGCGCAGTCCGCGAGATGGCGTGCACCAGCTTGCGGTAGGGCAGATGCTCCAGGCTGTCAAAGGCGAACCACTCGCCGTCCCGCCAGCTCGAGTAATACCAGCACGCCAGCAAGGCCAGATATTCCTGGCGCTCACGCATGCTCTGCGCTGTAGGCGCGACAGTGTTTACCGCCTCGCGCAGCTTCTGATCGAGTGACACCGGCTTCCCTTCGACTACCTCAAACGTGATGCGTCGCGGCTGGTGCAAGGCGCCCTGCAGAACAAACCACAGTTCCACAGCTTGCGGCTCGACGGATGCCGTCACGGCCACCCCGTTCAGACAATTAATGTCGCGCGCCAGCTCATCCCGGAGGCCAAGTACTTCCTGAATCTTTTCGATGCGCTTGTGCTGGCGCGCGGCCTGCTCGAAATCGAGATCGGCGCTGAAGCGGTCGCGGGCAGCGGTGGCGACATCAACCAGTGAGCGGCCGTCAGTCCGCAGAAATTCGATCACGCGGTTTACCTCGTGGCCATACTCTTCGACGTTTACCACCTGCTGGCAGGGACGTAGACACATGCCCATTTCGCCGTAGATGCAGCCCGGATGCGCGGGCGACGGCACAAGGTCTTCCTGGCAGCGCCGCATCTGGAACAGATCGAGAAACTGAGATTCGAACTGCTCGGCGGATACGCGTGTGCGGAATGGGCCGAAATAGACCGCTGGCGCGCGGCCCAGGTGGGTCGTGATCTGGCTCCGCGGGAATTCGTTGGTAAGGATTACTTTGACATACGGCGGCATGCGGAGCCGCAGCACATCCAAGTAAGTTTTTGGAAAATGCTCGCGCGCTAGCTCATACATGCGGAAGAAGGATTCAAGCTTCGAGCCCGACAGCCAATAGTCGACTCGCGACAAGGTGTCGCGCAGGTTCAGCAGTCTGGAGGGTGTGTCGCGCTCTCGTAACAGGCGCAGCAAACGGCGCCGCAGCACCGTCGTCTTCCCCAAATGCGGCTCGCCTTGCTTCGGCCACAACAGAAAAACGGCGGGCCGGTTGGGAACCTGTTCGAGAGCTGCGTCCAGCGCTGGCAGGGCACCGGCTACCGCAATTTCGGGCATGGGAGATTAC
>DATMPO010000094.1:0-32013 GCA_035567035.1 Verrucomicrobiia bacterium
CGTGACCGTAGCCCGCAGTAAAAAAGGGGCGGCTGAATTCGTTCCGAAGGATTCGCTGGGAAAGAACCTCCTAGCCTATCGCCCAGCGAAGGTGATACAAGTGGGCCCATCTGTCTAACTATCTTATGAGAGAGTGCCAGCTTTCTTGATAAACACATTAATTCTCCAAGCCTACAAAGTTTAATATACCGACCTTCAAGAAATACCAAATTGCGTATACGCTCCCGTGTGGGCAGTGTCCAAGTAATTAATAAATAAGGCGTTTATCTGGCTTTTTGATTGGCCGAAAGAATGCATTTAGATTTGCCAATGGCTTCTTCAGCGTTCAACCGTGAGCGAGCGCCGGGCCGGCGAGCGTGTAGCCCGTTGCCGCTGCAACCAAGATTCACCAACCAATTCTGATGCATTACGAACATTCGCTTCTTAGGAGGGAGTAAATGTCCAAGAGAATAGCCTTTTCGCGATGGATATGGATATTGCCACTGGTCCTGATATCTGCGGTGGCGGCATTTGCCCAAAATACTGCCAGCATTCAAGGTACGGTCACCGATTCCTCGGGCGCGGCCGTGGTTGGCGCCAACGTAGTGGTCAAGAGCGCGTCCCAGGGACTTGAACGTACTACCCAGACGGGCTCAGCCGGCAACTATGAAGTTCCAGCATTGCCTCCAGGAAGTTACAGCGTGGAAGTCCAGATGAGCGGTTTCCAGTCGCAGCAGGCCAATGACGTGGTTGTGGCGGTCAGCCAGAACTCCGTGCAGAATTTCAGCCTGAAGCCTGCGAGTGCTACCGAAGTGGTCACAGTGGAAGCCACGGTGCCTGTGATTGAAACCACCACAATGACTGTAGGCCAGTCCATTAATCAACGCACGGTGCAGGATATTCCTCTCAACGGACGCCACTTCGTTGATCTAGCTTTGCTGGTTCCCGGCACGGTGGTCCCGCCTCAGAATGGCTTTCTTACCGCTCCGTTGCGCGGACAAGGTTCCTTTGCCTTCAACAGCGCCGGCGGCCGCGAAGATGCCGTAAACTTCATGATCAACGGCATCAACCTGAATGACATGGTGCAGAACCAAGTCACCTTCCAGCCGACCATCAACACGGTCTCTGAGTTCAAGATTGACAACTCGACCTACAGCGCGGAATTCGGGCGGAACTCCGGCTCTATTGTGAATATCGCGACCCGCTCGGGCACGGACGAATTCCACGGGGAACTGTATGACTACCTCCGCAACAACTGGTTCGATGCCCGCAACGCGTTCAATTCTAAGACGAGTCTTACGGGCAGCCCTCTCGCTCAGTCGCCGTTTAAGCGCAACCAGTTTGGAGCGGATTTCGGCGGACCGCTCCATCGCGGGACGACTTATTTCTTTTTAAGTTATGAGGGCCTGCGTCACCGGCAGGGACTGAATACGGCAAGCAACGTTTTATCAGATGCGGACAGGGCCGCAGTTCAAGCGGGCACAAATGCGGTTGCCAAAGCTCTATTGCCATTCATCCCAGCGGCGAATTCAACATTGGGTGCAGCACCCGCCTTCCAGGGTTCGGCGACCGCTCCGGTCGATATCGACCAGGGTACCGCGGACATCAGTCACAACTTCAGCAACGCAGACAACCTGCACGGCTACTACGTCTACCAGCGTGACCTCCGGCAGGAGTCAACGCAGGGCGCGTCGATCCCTGGATTCGGCGATACGCGCTCAGGCCATCGCCAGGTACTGACTCTGAATGAGACCCATGTATTTAGTTCGAATGTGGTCAATGAATTTCGTTTGGGAGCGAATCGCATCCACCTTACGTTCACTCCCAACAACACCACATTGGCATCAGCCGTGGGTATTAATTTTGGGCCCAACCCGGCATTCATTCCAACGATCAGAATTCAAGGGCCGGGCTTTGGCACGAACCTGTTGTTTGGCGCGGAGCGGAATTTTCCTCAGGGACGTGGAGATACGGGATCTGAGATTGCGGACGTTGTAAGCTACGTGCGTGGCCGCCACTCGTTCAAGTTTGGCGGAGAGTTCCGCGATTTTCGCAATGACAACTTCAATAACGACCCGGGGCAGCTCATCTTCAGCAGCGTGACCAACTTTAAGGCCGGTACGGTCGCGTCCTTTGCCAGAAACCCCGGCAATATCGCCAATCGCATCAACCAGAATGCTCTGGATTTCTTTGCTCAAGACAGCTGGAAGCTGTCGCCGAGTTTCACTCTTGAGCTTGGCCTGCGCTATGCGTGGAACATGACGCCGAGCGAAGCACTGAACCGGTTCGTCGCTTTCCAGGCTGGCCCAGGGACCACGGGAATTCTTACGCAGGGAGTGAACCCTTATGGTCAGAACAACAACAATTTCCAGCCGCGGCTGGGTTTCTCGTGGGATGTTTTCCATAGCGGCAAGACCGTGCTGCGCAGCGGCTATGGCTATCAGGTAGACCAGCCGATTACCGGCTACGTGACTGGCTTGACGTCAAATCCTCCATTCGGCGCATTGGTGAGCGTAAACGGAGCTAACTCGCTGGCCAACGTGGGCGCCATCATGAATGGTCCACCAGCAAGCATTTCTCCGACTGCCATTGACCCCCATTTTAAGAATGCGAATGTCCAATCCTGGAACCTCAACATTCAGCAGGAAGTTGACCGCAATACGTCCCTCATGGTGGGTTACTTTGGAAGCAAAGGTACGCACCTGCAGATTGATCGCAACATCAATCAACCTCTCAATCCGGCCGATCCAACTTCATCCCCACTCAAGACTCTGGGCAACACGGTCGGCAATATTCCAGCGGGAACAAGTTTGTCGACGATCATCACGGAGCACGACAGCTCCGGCACCTCGACTTACAACGCCCTGTGGATCAGTGCCAACCGGAAGCTTGCGCGGGGAGTGCAGTTCAATGCGTCCTACACCTGGTCGCATTCGATTGATCAGAATTCGCGCAACGCCGAAGGCACGTCCCTGCAGAATAGCTTGAATATAGCGGGAGACAAGGGCAGTTCCGATTTTGACGCGCGGCATCGCTTCGTTGCCAACGCGATCTACGACCTGCCATTCAAAGGCAACCGCTTCGTCGCGGGGTGGGAACTCGCAACTATCCTCAGCCTGCAAAGCGGCAACCCGCTCACTCTCAGCGGTGGTTCCACAGGCATCAACGGAGGCGTTCTGTTTGGCGGACTCACGACGATTCGGCCCGACCTTTTTGGTACGGTGAACATTACCGGCAATCCGGCTGCATGGTTCTCGGTAACGCCTGGCACACTGGTTAATCCCACGAACCATTTCGGAAATCTGGGGCGTAATAACTTATATGGCCCCGGTTTCGCGGATGCTGACCTCTCCCTAATCAAGACCACAAAAATAACGGAGAAAGTCAGCGCTCAGCTTCGCCTGGACGCCTTTGATGCTTTCAATCACCCGAACTTTGGCCAGCCTAGTCTCAGCTATGTTACGGGCGCGACCACGTTCGGCGCGATTAGCAGCACGCGCTTCCCAGCGGGCGATTCCGGATCGTCCCGGCAGTTGCAGTTTGCGATGAAGTTGCTGTTCTAACCTTCAAGCCACTTGCCAGAACTAACAGCGCACCGGTTCCTCCCGGTGCGCTGTTTTGTTGTTGACAAGACCTCAAGATGCGATTAGTGCAGGGTTCACCTTATCCCTGGCACGGTCGCGGCAAGCACTAGTCTCAGCTCCCGCCCTGAACTATGATTTCCGGGGTACAAAGGCAAGGAAACGACGAGGATTGTCGACCAGGATACCGTGGAGCATTTCTTCGGTCATCCCGGCTTTGAGCAGCATGGGTTTTAATGCGGTGACCGCCTGGCCAACACCGGCTCCGCCGTTCTTCTTCAGCGAACGGGCGGAGTAGAAGTCGGAAGAAATGAGGACTTTGTCAGCGTAGCCGCCTTCGACCATGGCCATGACCGTGGCCGCCTTCTGGGTGTCCGGGACAATCGGAATCGTGACGCGATCAAAGCCAACGAACGCGCCGCGGCGGGCGAGTTGCCGGGGCACTTCGGCCTTTGCATCATCGAGACAGCACACGTGTCCTATGGCCACGTGCTCTGGTTTAGCGCCCGCGGATTCCAGCACATCCAGTTGGCGGAAGGCGGCGTCCTTCGGCACAGGAGGGTTCTTCGTGGGGATGGAGCCAAAATAGGCGTTATGGGTAAAGATCGGCAGGCCGGTGCGCGCTTGCACCTTGGCAACCGCTTGAAACACCTTCTTTTCGTCGTCCGTCAGCTGACCGGTCTCTTGTCCGATCTCGCCCAGAGCGCCCCACCGTTGCGTTCTCGCTTCGCGGACGAGCCGGTCCGCAATTTCATCGGGGGTATTCGTTGCAATTTCGGGAGGATATGTCCGTTGCATATAGTAACCGCCGCTGGCGACGATCGCCATCCGTGATTCAGTGGAAATGCGTTGCAGCGCATCCATGTTCCGGCCCATGTCGGCATGGCCCGCGTCAACGATGCAACGGACGCCCTCGTTGGCGGCGGCTTTGACCTCTTCAATCATCAGGGCAACATCGTCAGTAAAGTGCTCTTCCAGTCCGGCCAGGCGAAGCGAGAGATGTTCGTGGAAGAGCGTTGGTCCTGAAGCCAGCTCCTGAGGCGAGATGTCCTTCAGAATCGTTCGAATGACTGCGTCCTTGGGAAATGTACCGTTTTTAGCGCTGGTCGTGGGGAACGGAAACGGCGTCTCCAGCAATCCGGCATAGGCTTTCCAGGCTGAGAGCAGTCCCACGCTGGCGCCCACAAGACCGAGCATTTCACGACGAGTTAATCGCGACGATCTTCTTCCTTCCGATAAGGACAACACGGTGTGTATTTTCTCAGAAAACGACTCCACAGAGAACTCCCATATTGTCTGGGTGGCTGACCTATACGCTCTCTGAACTCGAGGGATCTTAACGGACATGGACGCGTATTAACCGAAATGGCCTTGCGGCCCCGTCAAGTGCTTAGCTCTCCTTCTCCCGTGTTACAGTCTCTCCATGCCGGCGTGGGCGCGAGGTCGAGATTCCCAGGACCAGACTTGCTTCGGGCAGCCAGCCTTCAACTCGAGTTACTGGAAAGGACATGCACCATGATTCTTGGCATGAGCGCAGAAACCTACACCCTGATTCACGTGGCGCTGAGCCTGGTTGGGATTGGCTCTGGGCTTATCGTGGTGTTTGGCATGATGGCTGGGAAGCGGTTCAACGCGCTGACTGCGCTTTTTCTCGCGACCACAGCGGCCACCAGCCTGACCGGGTTTGGCTTTCCGGTGCATCAATTCATGCCCTCGCACGGGGTCGGGATTGTTTCGTTGCTGGCGCTTGCGGCCGCGGTCCCCGCGCGCTACTTCTACCACCTCGCCGGCGGATGGCGCCGGACGTACGTGATCGGCGCTGTGGTTGCCCTGTATTTGAATGTCTTTGTGCTGATCGTACAGAGTTTTCGCCGCGTGCCGGCATTGAAAGCGCTGGACCCGACACAGTCCGGGCCGCCTTTTCTGATAGCGCAGCTCGTTATCATGGCGCTCTTTGTGTGGTTGGGCATCAAGGCGGCGAAAGGGTTCCGCACCTAACCGGTTTTTCGCCGCAGATGTTCGGTGAAAAGCGCTGATCCAACCCATGCGGCAGGGCGCGAGCAAAGGCGGAAAAGTAAAAGAGCGCACCGGCGGGGCCGATGCGCTCTTTAATCTTTACAAGCCAGGAATTTCCAGAAGCCAATCCTATTTACTGGCCGCGCTAGGCTTTGCCGCTAGGTCCGGGGCTTCAGTCTTAAAACGGACCAGGTTGAGGAACGTCGGCGTGACCTCGAAAGACATCTTGTCGCGGATGGAGAGCAGCGTTCCCGGCTTGCTCTTTTGCATTTCGATGTGGTCGTCCCAGGGATCCATTTTTATGCGGCTGCCCAGCGGTAAGGCCGGGACCTGGCTCACGTTCCGGGCTTCCAACTGGGGCGCGGTCTGTTCCAATGTCGGCATTCTGTTGACCTGAGTGCTCGTGGCCATCGCTGTCCCGTAGTGGGTGTTAAGGAGCGCGGGCAGGTTTTTCGAGTGGGCATCCAGCGCGCGCAGGAAAAGGCCGGCTTCGGCAAGTTTGTCTTTGTAGGGAGAGTTCTGGAGAAACGCCAGGCCTTTCTGATCGGCCGCCAGTTCGTCGGCTGGACTATTGGCCAGCTTGAATTTGCGGAAGATGGCCTCGTCGGTAAAGATCATGCGGTCAGTGAAGGCGTACTGCGTGTTGATGCGATGTCCGAGGGCGATGTTCCCGAGTTCATGCGCCAGCACCATGGCGAGGGAAGATTCGTCGGGCAAAACGTCGAGCAATCCACGGCTGACCACGATGGTATGGCCGATAGTGAACGATTCCAGAGGCGCAGTGAGCAGCACGCGGCAGCGAACTTCCGGCTCGATGTTGACGTTGTTGGTGACCTCAAGGTTATTGACCACCGTCTGCATGACCTTGGAGACTTCGCCATCAGGGGCCAGAATGCCGGCGCGCACCATACGGTCCAGCACGTTGTCTTCGGCTTCGCGCTCCCACTGATGCTGGCTCTGGACCGGCGCGGCTTCGTTGGGGCCGACACCACTGGTGTCGGCGATGTCCTTGGCCCCCGGGGCCTCCACCTGCATGCTGGTAAACTCACTGCTCGAGCCGCCGCGCTTTACGTCGTATCCCCAGATCCTGGTCTGGCCCTTCATGGTCAGCTGCCGGAAGTAGGAATAGTGTTCGTTAGTTTCTTCGGTGTAGATGTACGCGGGCAGCCACAGGCCGGGGCGCATGTTCATGCGCCAGCTGTCAAAATGGAAATAGAACTTGGTGCCGGAGTGTCCCTGGTAGGTCCCGTTGAGACGAACAATGTTGTAATCCTGGTCTTCCACCCAGATGCGGCCCACAAAATGCGGCCCCTTCAGCCCCGCGCGGGGCACCACGTCATAGACCAGCGTGCGTACTTCTCCCAGAAATTGCTGGCGGAGCGGCTTCAATTCGTAACTCTGCGCGTTAAAGTCATAGTCGAGGAAAACCAGTTGCATGAACCCCTTGGGGATGTACTTCATGGCGAAGATGTTGGAGAAGAAGCCCTGCTTCATTTTGTTGTCCTTCTCCTGAAAAATCTGGTCCTGGACGCCCTGATCGTTCAGCACCATTCGGCCGAGGAAGTAGCGGTCGCTTTGCGGCACCAGGCCCAGGTCTTTGTCCGGCTGCAGAGTCTGGATGTAGGTCTCCACCAGCGGCGTGAAGGTGTGCATGGTCTCCACCAGCTTGGCTTCCTGGGCGAAAATGCGTGCGGCCACCGGATCGTTCTGCGACGACTGGGCGGCAGCATTCGCTGCGGGCCGGTCAGAGTGCGCCGCGAAGGCGGCCAGGGTGAACGCCATCACCGCAAACAATGTCAAGGCTCTAGCAACGAAACGCATACATCCTCCAAGGGTCCAAAGGCCTTATTCGGCCAGTTCGAAAACAATATGTACGACAGCGACAGAATCCACCGGTTGTCCAGCGCGCTTTGCCGGACGGAACTTGATCTGCGCCGCGGCACGTCGCGCCGCTTCGTCGAGCCCGTGTCCCAGACCGCGCACTACGCGCATGTCCTGCAGGCTGCCGGCGGCGGAAAAGGTTACCTCCATCAGGACTTCGCCTTCCACATGGAGTTTGCGGGCTTCGTCGGTGTAGACCGGACGCGGCTTGTATAGAATTTCAACTGGCGTCAGGTCCGGCTTCGCTTCTGCCTTCGGTTTTGACGATGGCGATGCTCCCGCTACTTGATCAAATCCTGCCTGGGCAACTTGGCCCTTTCTGCCGTGGTCGCCCGAACCTGGTCCGGCAACGCCGTCGCCAAATCCGGCGCTGGCTACGGTGCCCTTGACGCCGCGCGATCCGGCAGTGCCATTGCCGTTGCCCTGACCTGCTGGCAGATCAAACGAGCCCAGAGCGGCCGCGCGAAGCTGGCCTTTGTCGGACGTTCCACGCACGCCCTGTGGATCTCCGAAGCCGCCGGTTTGGACCAGGCGTGGCGGTTTCTGCAAAGTCGGGGCAGCGGAACTGCCGGAAGCCAAAACGTTGTTAAGGACCACTTTCTTCGCTGGTATGGGCTTGATTTCAGCAACGACAGGAGCGTCCCACTCTTTCGGGTGGATCACCGACGGCGTCGCCTTCACTACCTCGACCGGTTTCGGAGGAGGAGGAGGCGCTATGACCGGTTTGAAGGTTTCCAGTTTCGCCACGACTGGTGTAGGCGGTATCGTCACCCTCTTTTTCACGATGGCCGGCGGCACCGGAGCAATCAGCGGTGTCACACGGGCATAGGCTGCTGGCTCAACTCTCGGCGAGGCGAGCAGGGCCACAATCTCCACCAGGAGGGCGAGAGCGGCCGTGTGCAACACGACGCTCAGCACAAACCTGGTCTTGCGGGGTTGTGGCTGGAGTTCAAATTTTGCAAACAGCACAGGCTCGTTGCGGGCTTGCGGAGGCAAACGCAGATTGGCCCCGGCCGCTCCCGCGCCTCTTGCCGCCTTCCGGTCATGAAGATTGATTGGGTTTATCTGTGCCATGTTTTGCTCCACAACCCACGAATCTGGCTGTCGCTTCGTGATTAGAACTCTGAGCTGCGGCAGCAGTTGCGTCTGCCGAAATAATTATTTTCTCTTAATTCCCGGTTCCCTGAATGGCCCATTCTCTGCCTGGTATCTGAACATACACTGATGCGACGCACACTACCGCTGCGCTCTATTACGTCTAGTAGGGAGCTTACCACGCTGGTCCCCAGGGAAATAATTACCTTGGGGCTATGCCAGGGGTTCCTTTAGAACGGCGTTCCTTAGACTTCCGGGCCCCGGATCGAAGCGCAACTTCTTGCATTTGTGGTGTAAAAAAGCCCCGCATTTCTGCGGGGCCATGAAGCATGTTTTGAAACCTGGGGTTAGAAGCCGCCCATTCCGCCGCCGTGTCCGCCGGGCATGGGAGCTTCCTTCTTATCGTCAGGAATCTCCGAGACCAGGGCTTCGGTGGTGAGCATGAGCGCCGCGATGGAACCGGCGTTCTGCAGGGCAGTTCGCGTGACCTTGGTAGGATCAATCACGCCGGCCTTGACCAGGTCCTCGAACTTGTCGGTCTGGGCGTTGTAGCCATAGTTGTGCTGCTCCGAGTCGCGGATTTTTCCGACAATGATCGCGCCCTCTTCGCCGGAATTGGCCACGATCTGCCGCAGCGGCTCTTCGAGCGAACGGCGCACGATCTCCGCTCCGGTGGCCTCATCGCCTTTCAGCTTGAGGTCGTCAAGAGCGGCGGCGCAGCGCACCAGGGCGACTCCGCCACCGGGCACAATGCCTTCTTCCACGGCCGCGCGCGTCGCGTGCATGGCGTCTTCCACGCGGGCTTTCTTTTCCTTCATTTCGGTTTCCGTCGCCGCGCCGACTTTGATCACGGCAACGCCGCCGACCAGTTTGGCCAGCCGCTCCTGCAGTTTCTCGCGGTCGTAGTCGCTGGTGGTGTTGTCCACCTGGCCACGGATCTCTTTTACCCGGCCTTCAATCTCAGAGCTCTTGCCTTTGCCTTCGACGATGGTCGTGTTGTCCTTGTCAATGGTGATCTTCTTGGCGCGGCCCAGTTCGGTAATCTGGACGTTTTCGAGCTTAATGCCCAGGTCTTCCGTGATGGCGCGTCCGCCGGTCAGGATGGCGATGTCCTGCAGCATGGCCTTGCGGCGGTCGCCGAAGCCCGGTGCTTTTACCGCAGCCACGTTCAGCGTGCCGCGCAGCTTATTGACGACCAGGGTCGCCAGCGCTTCGCCTTCCACGTCTTCCGCGATGATCAACAGAGGCTTGCTGCTCTTGGCGATCTGCTCGAGCAGCGGCAGCATGTCTTTCATGGAGCTGATTTTCTTTTCGTTGATGAGGATGTAAGCGTCGTCCAGCACGGTTTCCATGCGCTCGGGATCGGTCACGAAGTAGGGCGAAAGGTAGCCGCGATCAAACTGCATGCCTTCGACCACTTCGAGCTGGGTTTCCATGGTGCGCGACTCTTCCACGGTGATGACGCCGTCTTTACCGACTTTCTTCATGGCTTCCGCAATGATGCGGCCGATGGTTTCGTCATTGTTGGCGGAAATGGTGCCGACCTGGGCGATCATCTCGCCGCTGACCGGCTTGGAGAGCGTGTCCAGATAGCCTTTCGTGCGATCGCCGTTCTTATCCAGCGTGCCGCAAATCGCGTTAATGGCCTTTTCAATCCCGCGCTTCAAGGCCATGGGATTTGCGCCGGCCGCAACGGTCTTCACGCCTTCGCGGAAGATGGCTTGCGCCAGAACGGTGGCCGTGGTGGTGCCGTCACCGGCCACGTCACTGGTTTTGCTGGCGACTTCGCGTACCATCTGTGCGCCCATGTTCTCCAGGGTGTCTTTGAGTTCGATTTCCTTGGCCACGGTCACGCCGTCTTTGGTGATGGTCGGTGAACCGAACTTTTTCTCAATTACGACGTTGCGGCCCTTGGGGCCCAGCGTCACCTTTACTGCGTTTGCCAGGATATTGACGCCGCGCAGGATGGCCTGCCGCGACTCTTCTCCGTGAACAATTTGCTTTGCCATTGAAGATCTCCTATTTAATCTTCGCGGATGTCCGCGTTATTTCATTTCAAAATTTCCCGTTGTCTGGGATGTCGAGCAGTCAGCAATGAGTAATGGTCTGTTTGCTACTTGCCCTTCTTGTGACCGGCGCCGTTGAGAATGCCGAGGATTTCTTCCTCGCGCACGATCAGCAGTTCTTCGCCGTCGATCTTGATTTCCGTTCCGGCATACTTGCCGAACAGGACGTGGTTGCCCTCTTTGACGGCGAGAGGGATGGTCTGTCCTTTTTCGAACTTTCCGGTACCTGCGGCAAGTACGACGCCCTCCTGGGGCTTTTCCTTGGCGCTGTCCGGGATAATGATTCCGCCGCGAACCGTCTCCGCCTCTTCAACCCGGCGAATCAGCACGCGATCATGCAGTGGCGTGAACTTCTGTTGTGCCATTTCCTTTACTCCTTGGTGGTAGTTGTATTACTGCGGTCAGAACTGAAGGTTTGAAGGAACGCCAAGACTGTCTGCTAGCACTCTTTCCCTTCGAGTGCCAAGTATAAAGCGCATTACGAAGGATTGTCAATATCTTGAGTGTAAGTGACTAAAGGCATTTTGCTGGCTTTAGCGTATAAAGCTATAAAAACAAAAGGCTTATGTTTTTTAGAAAGACGCGTTGTGTTGCAATGGAGCCATTGCCTGAATGATCTCCGGTGACCACTGCGGCAAATGTACATTTCGTGCTCTTGACAATTCGCTGGCCGCGTCATTGTAGGTTGCAAACAGCGTCGACGTGCTACACATTGCCTTGACCAATCGCGGACGCCCGTAGACTTCTTCGATGGTCACTGCCATTTTCCAGCCCACGGTGTACCAGGGGCCTTGGATTCCGAAGTAGGAATACCCCTGCTTGGTCGCCTGGTCTTTGTTCAGTTCTCCGCTCAGGACTTTGCGGAAAAACTGGTCCAGTTCCTGCTGGTTCTTGTTGAAGTCAGCCACGTCGCGGTCCCAGCGCTCCCGGTCCGCCTGCGGACTGACGGCGTGGGGATGCGTGTCCTTGCCGCCGGCCGCCGCCAGCATGGCAAACCCTTCGCCAAAGGCGCCGGACCAATTGGCCACAGTTTGCGCCCGCTCCGGCAGTTTGGACTGCAGGTCCTTGTCGCCCTTTGACGGGCAGCAAGTGCCATACCCGATGTGATGTAACTCATGGGCCACAGTATTTTCAAACTTCTCCCTGGGCACTTCCGGATCGAGATAAAGAATGACTGCGGGATCGGTTGCGACTTCAAAGACAAACGAATTGGTCAGTGGCTTGATTTCGATATACACGGAAGCGTGAATGTAGGCGTCATTGGGAAGATAGGCGAGGGCCAGACGAGCAGGCTCATCCAGTTTGGCCTGCGCCCATGTTTTCAAAGCCTGCCGCAACTTTGGTGCTCGCTGCTGCAGATCGTTGGAAAGCACGAACTTTTTGAAGTCATCGTCGGTAAACGCGCGCTTCATGGATTCTTCCCGTCTTTTCAACCGGCGATAACCGTCAGAGGTGAAGAGCCTCTGCCAGTCCGCGTCCGCGATGGGAGTCCCGGCTTCCCTGCGGTCCAGGATGGCCAGCACAGCATCGGCTTCGTCAGTCACCAGCCGAACCTGCACTTGATCCGGAGCGGGCACGGCCGCGAGGAAGAGACCCAGAAGAGCGGAGAGAATCATAACGCCATTAGACGGAGTGGCGGGGCATTGGTGAGTCGCTGGTTTCTAAGGCGCAGGCCGGGTATTCTTCACGACTCCTTTGATCGCAAAGGATCAATTCCGGAGCGCCCGGACGGGATCGATCCGTGCCGCACGCCAGGCAGGCACGAAGCACGCTGCCAGGGAGGTGACCATCATCATCACGAAGGCTAGCCCAAAGGCCAGCGGGTCGCGCGGGCTTACGTTGTACAGGAAGGTGCCGGCAATCCATCGTGTCAAAATCAGGGTGGCTGCAGCGCCGAGAGCCACGCCGCCTATCGTCAGTGCGAGGCCATGCGACATCACGAGCCGTAAAAGATCGGACGGGCTCGCACCGAGCGCCATGCGTAACCCAAACTCGTGCGTGCTCTGCGACACCGCGTATGCCATCACGCCATAGAGTCCGATGACTGCGAGTAGGAGCGCTATTCCCCCGAAAATGGTCAAGAGCCCAACAGCGACCTGCTGCGATGCCAGTGCCGAGCGGTTCATGTATTCCCGCATGGTGATGACCTCTGACATTCCTAGCCCGGCGTCGAGCAAATGCACTTCGTGGGCCAACAGGGTTGCCATTGTGCCAGGGGCCTGCGCCGTCCGGATCGTCAGGGTTGCTCCCAGCGGGGATTTCTGACCTAGCTGCCGCCAACATACGTAGAAAAAAGGTTTCGTCTCCTCGACAAACGCTCCGTACTTCGAATTCCGGACGATACCGACGACTTGCATCCATTTATCCCTGACTTGGATGCGCTTACCGACCGGGTCCCGGCCGTGCCAGTACTTTGCAACCATCTGTTCATTCACCACCACCGCGGGGAAAGTTGTGTCATTATCGGCGGGCGTGAATTCGCGGCCCGACACAATTGGAATCCCCATGGTTGCAAAATATCCCGAGCTTACCTGGTTGTACTCCTCCGTGGGCCGCTCGTTGGGCGCGGGTACATAACCATCAACTGCGATAGGAGCTGAAAAATAACTGGCAAAGCTGAAGGGTGGAATTCGCACCAATGCCTCGGATTCGACGCCGGGAAGAGCCTGGACCCGATCCACCAATGCGTCTTGAAAGGCCCTGGCGCGCGGCCCGTCATAGCCAGCCGCTGCCAGGTCGAAGCTCGTCACTACGATCTTGTCAGCGGAAAAGCCTGGATCAGCGGTTTGAATCCGCCGCATGCTTTGAATGAGCAAGACGCTTCCCGCTAAGAGAATGAAACTCAGTGACACCTGTAACAGAACCAGCGCCGAGCGAAGCCGCGCTCGGCCCCGGCTCCCAAAGGATGTCCGCGAATCGGATTTCAATGAGCCGGCCAGATCAACCTTGCTGGTTTGCAGGGCGGGAACGAGCGCGAACATCAGGGTTGAAATTAAACAGACGCCAAGGCTAAACACAAACACACGCCAATCCATTGTGCCGGTAAGGTTCGTGGCAATGACCTTCGAGAGCGGGAAGAATACTGCCATGAGATTTCGGCACAAATACGCAATCGCAAGGCCTCCGGCTGCCGCCAGGGCCGACAACACGAAGCCTTCGGTGAGGAGTTGCCGCAACAGCCGGCCGCGCCTGGAGCCGATGGCCAGCCGAATCGCAATCTCATGGCGCCGGGCCAGGGACCTGACCAGGAGCAGGCCGCTCACGTTGGCGCAGGCGATGATGAGAACAAGAAACACCACAGCGAGCGCAACTGTGAGCGTGGGCCCAAGCCTGCTCGCGCCATTGAAAGGGGTTTGCCACAGCGGAAAGAGTTTGACGCCGCGACCGCGGTTGGTCGACAGATAATCGACTTCCAATCGTTTCGCAACACCCGAGATTTCCGCCTGCGCCTGCTCTATGGTGACGCCGGGCTTGAGCCGCGCGAACCCTTCTATCCATGTCTCGCCGCGATCTTCCAGTTTGTATCCGCCCGGGTCGAATACTTCCTGCATCGACACCGGCACCCAGAACTGTATTGGGTAGCCGACGAATGTTCCATAAAAGCCTTCCGGCGCCACACCTACGATCGTGTGGGGAATACCGTTGAGTACCTGGGTCTTTCCAATGATGGCGGGATCGCCGTGGTAGTACTCTTTCCATAGCCAGTAACTGATCACGGTCACAGGGTGGGCATTACGTCCCGAGTCTTCCGCGGGCTCAAACCCGCGTCCCAGCATCGGATGGAGCCCAAGCGCGTCAAAGTAATTTGACGAAACTACGCTGGCCGCCACGCGCTGGGCGCGAGCGTCGATGCTGAGCGTGGTTCGGGTGAGACGGTCGACGATAAACCAGTCCATCCGCGTGCAGCTTTTTTGAAAATCCTGGAAATCGGGCCAGGACACATTGGTGCGTTCAAGGCCGGTTGTTCCCTTGGCATACCTGGTTCCGGCGATGGCAACCATCCTCTCCTGGTGGGCCACGAGCGGAAACGGACGGAGCAGGACCCCTTCAATCCAACTGAAAACGGAAGCGTTGGCGCCGATCCCCAGGGTCAGGCACAGAAGCGCCACAATAGAGAAACCTGGATTGCGCCATAGCGCGCGCACGGCATAACGCAAATCGCGCAACACACTGTCAACGAAACCCAGCGTGCTCCAATGCCAAACATCTTCGCGCACCCGGCTCGGACTGCCCAGCTTGAGATAGGCACGGCGGCGCGCCTCGTCCTCAGACATGCCGGACGACACGTTTTCATCCACCTCATGGGCGATGTGCGCTTCCAGCTCCCTGGCCAGCTCGGCGTCTTCCCGGCGGCGAAGAAAAAATCTGCGAATTCCCATGAGTAGCTCCTTGCCTGCCTATTCAGTGGCCCGGGCCAGCACGCGCCCAATGGCTTCTACCAGTTGCTGCCAGCGGCCAGTCTCGGTCAATAGCCGCTTCCGTCCCTTCGCGGTCAATTTGTAATACCTGGCTTTGCGGTTGTTTTCGCTGGTGCCCCAATATGAGCTGACCCAGCCTCGGTCGGCCAGACGATGCAACGCGGGATAGAGCGACCCCTGCTCCACCTGTAGTACGTCCTCCGAGGCGTGCTCGATAACGTGGGCGATGGTGTGGCCGTGGGCCGGACCCACGACCAGCGTCTGCAGGATCAGCATGTCCAGGGTCCCCTGCAGCATCTCCTGGCTGGCGGGCGGTTTGTTCTTTCCCATAGCGGTTAGACTCCACTCGAACCTCTAGGTAAGCGGCTATTTCAGACCACTCGAACGTCTATGGGAATAGTAAAGAACTCTGTTGACCCGACGCGACGATTGCGTTGACCCTACCGGCGAATTTTAACGAAGTCCCGGCTCGCGGCCGGTGGTGGCTGTCCATGACCGAAAACAGCAAGGCTTCTGTGGCGGTCTGCTGCGACGCGCGATGCGCAGAGTGCGGCGCAGAACCAATCGATCTGCTAGGCCCGGGCGGGATCAATTCCTTCCGTATCCATGCCCAGGTCTTTCTGCGCGGCTTGTGCCTTTTTTGCGTCGAATTTACCGTCGCGTGCCAGACGAGAGAGAGCAGCCGCAGCGATGGATTCTGCGTTGACTTCGAAGTGGCGGCGCAAGTTCTGGCGATTGTCGCTGCGCCCGAAGCCATCTGTACCGAGCGACACGAGTCGCCCGCTGAGCCACGGCGCCAGTTGGTCCGGCACAACTTTCATGAAATCGGTTGCGGCGATGATGGGTCCTTTCGCGCCGGCTTTTTCCAGCGCGGTCAGAATGTACGGTCTCTTTTCAGCCTGTGCCGGATGTAAGCGGTTCCAGCGTTCCGTGGCCAGGGCATCGCGACGCAACTGGTTGTAGCTGGTCACGCTCCACACTTCGGCCTGCACTTCGTACTTCTCGGCCAGAATACTCTGGGCGCTCAGCGCTTCGTTGAAGATTGAACCGCTGCCGAAGAGATGCACCGCAGCTTTGCCTTTCTCGGCCGGTTTGTATTTGTAGAGACCGCGCAGAATGCCTTCTTCACAACCTTGCGGCATTTCCGGCATAGGGTAGTCTTCGTTGTAGAGGGTCAGATAGTAGAAGAGGTCTTCGCGTTCCTGGTACATACGCCGGATGCCGTCCTGCACGATGACCGCAATCTCATACACGTAGGCCGGGTCATAGCTGGCGCACGTGGGCACGGTGCTGGAGAGAACCAGGCTGTGTCCATCCTCGTGCTGCAAGCCTTCGCCGTTGAGCGTTGTGCGACCCGCAGTGCCTCCCATCAGGAAGCCTTTGCCGCGTGCGTCGGCAAACGCCCAGATCAGATCACCGACGCGCTGAAAGCCGAACATTGAATAGAAGGTGAAAAACGGAATCGTCGGCGTGCGGTAGTTGGCATAGGCGGTGCCCGCCGCCGTAAAAGATCCCAGTGAGCCGGCTTCGGTGATGCCTTCTTCGAGCATCTGGCCGTCTTTGGCTTCGCGATAATAAAGGAGCATGTCCTGATCGTGCGGCTTGTAGAGTTGTCCATGGCTGGCGTAGATCCCAACCTGGCGGATGATGGACTCCATGCCGAAGGTGCGGCCTTCATCCGGAACGATAGGTACCACCAGCTTGCCGATGGTTGCGTCCTTCAGCAGGTAGCGCAGCATGCTGACAAATCCCATGGTGGTGGAAACGGCGCGGCCCTTGGAACCTTCGAGCGACTCGGTGAACGCTTTCAGCGGCGGAGCTTCAAAATTCTTGGCCGGGACCTGCCGGGAGGGAACATATCCGCCGAGCTCTTTGCGACGTGCCTGGAGGTATTGGATTTCAGGACTATCGTCGGCCGGCTTGTAGGGAAGTCCCTGCTTGGCTTCATGTTCCGGAATCGGGATATCAAAGTTGGAGACGAAAGCTGCCAGCGCTTCGTCACTCAGCTTCTTTTCCTGATGTGTGGCGTTGCGGGCCTGCGCGGACCCCAGTCCGTAGCCCTTGATGGTTTTCGCCAGGATCACCGTGGGAGTGTCTGTGTGCTCCACGGCGCGCCTGTACGCGTTGTACACTTTCTGCGGATCAAGCCCGCCGCGCTGCAGGTGCCAGATCTCGTCGTCGGTCATATGTTCGACGAGCGCCAGCGTTTCGGGATACTTGCCAAAAAATTCCTTGCGCACAAACGCGCCGTCTTTGGCTTTGAACGCCTGGTATTCGCCGTCCACGCACTCTTCCATGCGTTTCATCAGCATGCCGGACTTGTCGCGCGCCAGCAGGTCGTCCCATCCACTGCCCCAGATTACTTTGATCACGTTCCAGCCGGCGCCGCGGAACGCCGCTTCCAGTTCGTTGATGATCTTTCCGTTGCCGCGCACCGGACCGTCCAGCCGCTGCAGGTTGCAATTGACTACGAAGATGAGGTTGTCAAGATTTTCGCGCGAAGCCAGCGTGATGGACCCCATGGCTTCCGGCTCGTCCGTTTCTCCGTCGCCGACGAAAGCCCAGACCTTGCGCGGCGTCTTCTGGATAAGGCCCCGATTTTCCAGATAACGCATGAAGCGCGCCTGATAGATGGCGTTCAGCGGGCCGAGGCCCATGGACACGGTGGGGAACTGCCAGAAATCCGGCATCAGCCAGGGATGCGGATACGAAGACAGCGCCGGAGCGCCGCGCAGTTCGTGCCGAAAATTCTCCAGGTGCTGTTCAGTGATGCGGCCTTCCAGAAATGCGCGCGCATATACGCCGGGCGAAGCGTGGCCCTGGAAATAAACGAAGTCGCCAGGCTGGTCTCCGTAAGCGGCGTTGAAGAAATGGTTGAATCCGACTTCGAGCAGCGTGGCCAGAGAAGAGTAGGTCGAGATGTGGCCGCCAATGCCCGCGTCCTTCTTGTTCTGCCGGTGCACCATGGCCATTGCGTTCCAGCGGATCAGGCTCTTGATGCGGCGCTCCAGCGCGCGATCTCCGGGATACGGGTGCTCTTCTTCCGCAGGGATGGTATTGATGTAAGGGGTGTTCAATTGCACAGGCAAATCCACACCCGCGTGCCGCGCACGCTCCGTGAGCGCTGCTAAAAGCTGGGCGCCACGGCTGGGACCCTCCTGGTCCACCAACTGGTCAAAAGCCTCGATCCACTCGGAAGTTTCCTGAAAGTCAGGTTCAGCTACTAATGTTGGTTTCGCGTTCATGCTACTAGTATCTCGCGAATTGCCCTTTTCACGCCACCGGCGCATTCCGCTGCGCCGGGACGTCTCTCAGCGTCTTGATTGCTTTGCTGTAACCACTGCCTCGTCTAATTTACAGTTGAACGCGCCGGCAGTGCGTTCTTTCCATGCGTCGGACCACAGACCTTTTTGCCTGAGGTGGTTCTCCATCAGAGAGAGCGAGTCGGCGTTTTGCCCGTAGTTTACGCATTGAATCACCGTGGGGCCGTGACCTTCACGGGCGCGGCGGATTGCCTCTTGGGCCACGCGGCAGACGGCTATGGCGTCATTTCCATCAACCAGGATGGCCGGCATGCTGTATCTCAGCTGCCTGTTCCCGGCATTGCTGTTCCTGCGCAGTTGTGCGCGGCCGCAAGAATTGTGCTGAATGAAGGTGTCCCGAATCACCGGGTTTTGAATCACGGTGTTTTGAATCACAAAGATGATCGGCAACTTGTGCCGGCCGGCGTACTCAAGCGCTTCTTGCGGGAACTCCGAGCAGGCAGGGTCCGGCACGGCAAACGCAGCGACCACCCTGGGCTTGTTCTGCTGCATGGAAGCCAGCGCGACGCTTGTGGCGATACTCAGTTGCGCTGCGCCAGTTGCCCCCGAAGCGATGATGTTCGCTGGTGCGTGGCCATCGTGCTCCGCGGCAGGATTGCCTCTGCGCCGTCCGTTCTTGACTTGGAGCCGCGCAAGTATCGAGTGCAGAGGAACGCCTCTTATCAATTCGAAGATGAAATCCTGCCCTGAGACTGCAACGCAATCTTCGGGCAGCAGGTCCAAAGTAACGCCGGCATAAACGGCTTCTTGTCCCCGTGGGCCCAAATGCTCGTCTCCGAATGCACGCCGCCCAGTCATTCGGCGGACCTTCTCTGCAATCATGCGGCACCGGAGCATCGTGGCGTACAAATGCTTTAGTTTGCGGGAGTTCAGTGCGACCAGGTTCTGGTTTCTGACGGCAGGTTTAATAATTGCAGCGGATGATTTGACTGACGAGCCCGGGCGGTCCTTACGTTTTCTGGCCATGGTCCATGGAGAGACACCGTATTCTAGCGCAAGTTCCCGCAGCGATGATT
The DNA here is from genome assembly GCA_035567035.1 of Verrucomicrobiia bacterium. Lineage (GTDB taxonomy): Bacteria > Acidobacteriota > Terriglobia > Terriglobales > Acidobacteriaceae > Angelobacter. The sequence goes on from DATMPO010000094.1 coordinate 19,376, forward strand.
TTGAGGGGGCAAATTTGTCGCCATCCACGAACTCAGTTTTCAACAGCGGAGTGAAAAACAATGTGGAAAAAAGGACGCTTACCTGAGTAACCGCTGCAAATGAGCACTTTTGTACTGTTTGCACAGGAACGAGTGCGAATGTTAAAAACATGTGATTTTTTTGAAGGAGGCAAGGCGCAATTTCAGAAATTGCTTCCTCGCCGGCCGCACGCTAAGATCAGCTTCAAATCGGAGGGCCAGATGCCTTCAAAATTCAGCAGCAAAACCCTATGGCGGGAAAAACTCGAGCGTGTCCAGCAATCGAAGGTAGTGGACATTCCTCCCAAGATGCGGCCACGCTTTGGGACTGGAAAAATGCTCATTCCCCGCCCGCTAGACGTTGACGAGCTTATCCGGAAGACGCCCAAAGGCAAGGTCGTGACCTCGATCCAGCTTCGTGAAGAGCTGGCGCGGCGGTGCGAAGCCAACGTATCTTGCCCGATCACTACTGGTATCTTCATTAGCATTATTTCAGAGGCCGCTGAAGAGGACCGGCGCGCCGGAAAGAAAGCGATTACGCCGTGCTGGCGCGTCATTACCGGCGAAGGCCGGCTCAATCCCAAGTTTCCCGGCGGCGTTGCCGCTCAGAAGCGCAAGCTGGTGGCAGAAGGACACAAAATTGGCCGCGCTCAGGACAAGAAGCCTCCTGCGTTAGAAAATTTTGAGAAGCGGCTGGTGCATTTCTGACCTTCTGATGAAAGTCCGCATTGACAAACTCCTGGTAGACCGCGGCCTGGCTCTTTCCCGCGAACGCGCACAGGCGTTAGTGCTGGCGGGGCGCGTGCTGGTCAACGGACAAAAGGTGGAGAAGGCGGGCGCGGGCACGGAAGCAAACGCGGAGATCCGTTTGCTAGGCGAAGACTTGCGGTACGTGGGTCGCGGCGGCCTTAAACTGGAAGCTGCCCTGGAGCATTGGAAGATTGATCTGAATAGCCGGGCCTGCATGGATATTGGCGCTTCCACTGGCGGGTTTACCGACTGCATGCTGCAACACGGCGCAGCGCAAGTCGTCGCGGTCGATACCGGTTACGGACAGATTGCCATGCGGCTGCGGAACGATCCCCGCGTCAAGCTGCTGGAGAAGACCAACGCGCGCTATCTCGTGGCGAGACAGTTGGAGCAGGCCGGCACACGCGAGGACATCAGCTTTATCGCTGCGGACGTTTCATTCATCTCTGTTACACTCGTGCTCCCGGCCGTGCTGGAAGCCGCTTTTGCGCGTGCGGACCGGCGACGGAGCCAGCGGGAAGTTGTCGTTCTGGTCAAGCCGCAGTTTGAAGCTGGACGCGCGTCCGTAGGCAAAGGCGGGATCGTGAAAGATGAACAGGCGCGCCAGAATGCAGTTTCCAGAGTGCGCCAGAAGATGGAAGAATTGGGTGGACGCAGCCTGGAGGTCATCGAGTCACCAATTCTGGGCATGGAAGGCAACCGGGAATTCTTGATGCACGCGGAGTTTTGATGAAACGGGCAGCCATCATCTCTAAAAGAGGGAAGCCGGAGTTGGCCAGAATTGTGAGCGAGGTGGCCACCTGGCTGCGCGACCACGGCTACACGGTCCTTGCGGACTCCGCCGCCGGCGAGTTTTGTCGCGATTGTGAACCGGCCGAACGCGAAAACCTGGTCGAGAAGAAGCCCGACTTCGTCATTGTCCTGGGCGGGGACGGCACATTGCTTTCCACGGCAAGGAGCGTGGCCAGAGCGGGTATCCCGATCCTTGGCATAAATCTGGGTTCGCTGGGATTCCTGACCGAGGTCAAGCAGGACGAAATAAGCCAGGCGCTGGCCGACATTGACGCCGGACGTTGCGACCTGAGCTCGCGCTCGATGCTGGATTGCCAGGTGCGGCGAGACGGCCAGTTCTTCAGCCATCATGAAGCGCTCAATGACATCGTAGTGCACCAGAGCGACGTGGCCCGTATCACCGACTTTGATGTCCGGGTCAACGGAGTGTTTGTGGCCAACTACAAGGCGGACGGACTTATCATTGCAACGCCTACTGGTTCCACCGCATATTCTCTGGCCGCAGGAGGGCCCGTGCTGGCTCCGGACCTGCCGGGCTTTGTGATCACCCCGGTAGCGCCCCATGCGCTCACCAACCGGCCGCTGGTGGTCCCGGACAACGCGGTAATCGAAATCGGCATGAAGGACAGTCGCGAACATGCGCTGCTGACCATTGACGGCCAGCAAGGCGTCCCGCTGGCTGAAGGCGATGTGGTCCAGTGTCGGAAATCGGAATTGAAAGTGAAATTGTTCAAGCTGGCGAAGCGGTCATTCTTTGACGTGCTCCGGACCAAGCTGAAGTGGGGCGAGAGGTAAAATCGCGTTGAACAAACAACACGGTGTCGGTCGGGGCGCAAAGCCCGCCGGCCTCTGAGGCGACGTTTGTTGGGGGGAAGGCGTGTACGAAGGGCTGAAGTAGCGGAGGCTAGAGAAGTTGCGCCCAAAAAACTAAGAAGCCCCGAGTTTTTGTGTGTTGACCCATTCGCCTCGACCAGCAGCTCGCTATAGACCCTCGCCGACCTGCTCTCTTCACTCGTTTCCTTGCGGAACTTCCTGAAGCGCGATCTTTAATCAGCTTAGCTGCAGCTTGGGCTCCGGGCTCACCACCAACCGGGTAAATCGGTCAACACCTCGGGGCTTCTATATTTGCCTCTGCGCATCTCACGTTCTTCTCAGCCAGCAGTTCGCTATAGACCCTTGCTGACCCTCCTGGCATTTTCAGCTTTCGCTGCCTGCCAGGTGATCTTTGCTTGGACCCCGGCACTCGCCACCAACCGGAAAAACATTTGAGATGTCAAAGAACGAGTCTGAATCTACTCTGTTCCCAAAGTAAGTCAATAGGTTTCTTGAGCCTGTAAGTTATTGTTAAATAAACTAGTTGCAGCCCTTCCACAGGGCCATGCCATGGCCAGTGTGCAATCTTTTCTTAAGATCAATAAATACGCGGCAAGAACTCCTTTTTCTGATTATTTCTATTGTGTAAATGATGGCGCAAACCGCTATTTATGCGGGTTTATTAAAGAGCACTCACCAGTCAGCACTCAGCATTCAGCACCTCGCATTCGCACCAGCCCCTTGCAAAATCCCTTGGCCGTCGTTCCGTGCCGCGGGTTCTTCGCGGCGAACCTCCCGACCGTCCAGGGGCTGAGTGCTGAATGCTGAGTGCTTCTTTACGCAGTCCCCGCAGTGCCGGTCCAATCGCCGAGTAACTCAACCTCACCGCCGGGGTCGGGCTTTTCCTGTGGAGGCTGAAAGACGATTTGGTCGTCGTTGCGGACATATGGGCAGACCATGCTCCAGGTCGCAAAACCGCTCCCGGAAACCGTAATCATGATGGCTTCGGTCGCGGAATCGGCCAGTGCTCCCCAGCCCGTGCCCTGCAGGCGCACCGGTGACCCGGGACCGTCCAGGTGGACGTCGTCGACTGTCAAGATGGCGCTCGCATTCTTCGCGAGGGCCGCTTCGACGATTTCCGAATAGATATCGTCACGTTCTTCTTCGTTCTGGTATTCCACGTCGAAGATCAGGTTTTGGCTCGGAGTAATGACAATCGCGGTGGGATTAAGACGGCCATCCGCGCGGAGCGACTGCTGGGCCTCACTGAGAAGCTCGTGCGTCAGGGCCTTCAGGTCGGTCATAGACAGGCCAGCTCCGGCTGCAACAGGTCTTTCAGTGTCTCACGCCGCCGGATGAGTCGTGCTCGGGCTCCGTCAACCAGAACTTCTGCGGCCCGCAGCCGGGTATTGTAGTTGGAAGCTAGAGACATGCCGTATGCGCCGGCGTCATAAACGCAGAGCAGCTCTCCTGGCGGAACGGCAGGCAAGACGGCGTCGCGCGCGAGAAAGTCTCCGGTTTCGCAGATGGGGCCAACCACGTCCGCACGCGCGTTCCCGACCGGCTGCTTCAGCGACACCGGTGTAATCTCATGCCTTGCGCCGTACAACGAAGGCCGCAAGAGATCGTTCATCGCTGCGTCTGCCACCACAAAGCGCTTGCCACCGTTTTCTTTCTCATAGAGCACGCGGGTCACCAATGCTCCTGCCGGACCAACGATGGAGCGCCCCGGTTCCAGAAGAAGATGCGGACGCCGTTTCCCAAGTTGCAAAAGCGGCTTCAGGACAGCTTCAGCATAGCGACGGGCTACGTCTGCAAAAACCACCGGTTCCGTGCTGGCGTAAGAAATTCCCAGGCCTCCCCCGGCGTCGATAAAACGGATCTGGTGGCCGTCTGCCAGGAGCTGCTGTACCAGTTCGACAGCGCGTTCCACCGCTGCGCCGAAGGGCGATACGTCAGTAATCTGCGACCCGATATGCAGGCTCACTCCGGCTACCAGAAGGTACTTGTTCGCGGCGGCGCGGCGGCAGAGTTCGCGCGCAACAGTCACGGGAACGCCAAACTTATGCTGGAGCAATCCGGTGGAGATGTGTGGATGGGTCTGAGCGGAAACATCGGGGTTCACGCGCATGGCCACGCTGGCCGGCTTGCGCAAGCTGGCCGCACACTCTGCGAGCAGTTCCAGCTCGCCTTCGCTTTCCACGTTGAAGAGCAGAATGCCGCTGCGTAGGGCGAGTTGCAGCTCGGCTTTGGTTTTGCCCACTCCAGAAAACACTATCTTCTTTACAGCGTGCTTCGCCGCGGCGCGCACGCGTTCCAATTCTCCGCCGGAAACTACGTCAAAGCCGGCGCCCAGCTTTGCCAATAGCCGCAGGATGCTGAGATTGGAATTCGCCTTTACTGAGTAACAAAGCGTATGAGGCACAGCCCGAAATGCCTGGTCGAGAGTGCGATAGCGCTCCCGGATGGCCGCGGCGGAGTAGACGTAGAGCGGCGTGCCGAATTCTTCCGCCAGTTCGTTCAGTGGAACGAGTTCGCAGCGGAGCTCTTGCTTGTGGTATTCAAATGCCGGCGGCCGGATGAACATGACGAATGATAGCAGCTAGGAATAAGCAATTAGCAAACGGCAATTGGTCCTCCAGGATGTGCCATCAAGGATCACTCCGCTTCAAGCACCGTGGCAATGAGGATCACTTTGGCCCAGTCATCGGAGGCATGGGCTGTTCCCGATCGACATCGTCATCTTTTCGCCTTTGGGTCTGTTCGGTGTCGGGTTCGCGAAGAAACGGCGAGGGCTTGGGCATGGGACCGCGCGCCCCTTTCTTCAGGATCCTGAGGACATCTTCTTTGTCCAGGCCATAGTCGCGCGCCAGCCGAGTGAGCGCAAGCGTGACGATGTCCGAATGATGAATATCTTCGGTCCCGGGAAGCCGCTTCACGTCGAGCCATAACTTATGTACCAGATGGACGTCTTCCGACTTCATGGTTGGCGTATGCGGGCCGATTCGGTAGGTCTCCAGGCTGCGGTCCGGACGAACCACCTGGAAAACAAATTGCCGCTTGGGTTCCGGCATGGCCTCCCAGGCCTGGCCCAGACGGAAGGCCTGCTCCTCGCCGGTCATTTTGCTGGAGAGTCCGGAGACAACTGCGGATGATTCCAGGGCATTGGCCGTCTGCACAATGGCGGACCAGACATCGCGCGCCGGGACCACCAGCAACGAGATGGTCTTGCCGTAGCCTTCCGCAATCGAAACGGCCTTGGTGAACAGAGTTTGCTCGTAGTCGCTGAAAATCTGTTCCATGCCCAGGTCGTATTCAGCGCTGCCGTAACCGGTGAGCCGGGCTTCCATGGCGACAATGTCCTGTTCGTGCGTGTCCGTCACTTCAAGGGCCCAGCGTAAATGAGTTAGTGTGTTGTGATCGCGCACCGTAACCAGCAGATTTCCCGGACGCACTTCAACCGCCTGGCGGTCTATCGTCTCCTCCTGTACCAGTTGAAAGTGTTCTTTCATCTGCTGCTCAACGTGCTTGAACTTGCGCTTCGTCACACGTTCGGAGATGGTAAAAACCAGAAAGAAGGCGATGGAAAAAGCGATCCCGGCCTTGGTAGCCACGGACTTGGTGAAGAGGTTGGTGATAGCCACGGACAGCAACACCAAGTGCACCGAAAGCAAGCCAACGGGAATCTCCAGCTTGCCGATGCGCACATTGGGGGGAACCTTCCAGCCGCGCTCGCCGTGATACTTGAAGCGCAAGACCAGCATGGCCAGCGAATTGAACGTGAAACTCCAGATCACGCCGAAGGCGTACGCTTCACCGAGGGCATAGACGTCGCCCCGGCTGGCGAGAATGGTGATCAGCTGCAGACCGACGATCAGGTTTACCAGTCGGTAGCTGGTGCCGAATTTCCGGTGCGGGCGACGGAACCAGTCCGTGAGCACGCCGTCTTCAGAAACCCGGTTCAACACTCCGTTGGACCCAATGATGGAAGTATTGATTGCGCCGGAGAGAATCAGGAAGCCGACCACAACCACGAAGACGCGGAAAACCAGACGCAGCATCAGCGGGCCGGTCATGTACATGGCCAGGCCGGAGATCAAGTTATCCTTATAGACCGGAACCCGGACGGCATCTGGAATGAGCATGACCGCCAGTAGGGAAGAGAGGCCGGTAAAAATCGTACTGTAGAGCGCGATGATGATGGCGGCCCGCTTCAGGTTTTTGAGCTTCGGGCTGGCCAGTTCACGGTTTACCTGGGCCAGAGATTCCTCGCCGCTCATGGCCAGCACGGAATGGCCAAAGGCGATCATGATCCCGAAGAGGCCAAGCATCTTAGCGAAGTTTGTTCCCCGGAGGAACCCCAGCGCTTCTCTGCTGAAATGCAAGTTGGAGGGCGTGGGCCACGGCGGCAAGTGGATCCCGACCTTAGCCAGGGTAATGGCCGACCAACCCAGCAACAGAACCACCATCACCGTTGTGATCTGCATGACGCGCAGGGCTTTGTCACTGGAGTCTTCGATGCCCTTGGTGTTCTGCCACCAGTAATAAAGCGTCACCAGGACGGCGAACACCGCCGCCGCCCAGTTCTCGTTGATGTGGGGTGTACCGTGGACGAGGGCATGCGCGGCACGCGGGACCCAGCCGTGAGTATCGGCCAGCACAAATAGTTCATTGATCAGGCCGGCGACATACTGGCCCGCCGCCACGCCGGAGATCGGGCCAGTAAGAATGTAATCGAACATGAGGGCGGAAACGCTCAGCTTGGCGAAGGTGCCACCCAGGGCTTCTTTCACTACACGGTACACGCCGCCGCGCGTGAACATGGAGCAACTCTCCACGTAAACGGCGCGGACAGCGAATGAAAACAGCATGACCGCCAGAATGAACCAGGGAGCGGCCTTGCCTACCGCCTGCTCGGCAATGCCTCCGGCGTAAAAAGCCGAGGAGCCCAGATCGTTCAGCACCACTGCAGCAGCGCGCCAGTAGGAAATAAACGTCAGCATGACCGTGGTGGCCACGATCAGGCGTACCCTGTTCGGCGGCGATGGGGATGTAGAACCTGATGACATTGTTGAGATGATCTAGAAACTTCCGGCAGTCCCGGTATTGGAGAAAGAGGGGGGTTCTCTTTTCAGAACGCTTCCGGGGTTCAATCCTTCTCCATCATTGTGTAAATGTCTTCTACGGCGCTGATCGCAATCACCAGAACAGACCCCGCCATGCCGACAAAGAACAAGACCTCCAGCAGCGGGGCGAGTACTTGCATGATTGTGTCCATGTCCAAGGATTTTAGACTGCAACCGGAATAGACGCAAAAACGGTTTTTCCGAGAGCGATGAAGGATTCCTTCCGCATTCGCAGAAAACCGGCTATGATGCCCCAGCCCGGCGTTTTTAGCGCACTGCGGTCCATGTCGCTTACGCCTGCTCAAACCCCTATGTTTGCTAGAATTTCCGCAGTGCTGCGAATTCCACTCAGGGCCTGGACGCTGGCGCTGTTATCGGCGTGCCTGCAAGTCGTTGTCTTTCCCAGGGCCTCACTCTATTTTCTTTGCTGGATGGCCATGGTCCCTCTGCTTTACGCATTGCTGCGCGGCCACGGTGGTGAAGCGGAACTGATCAATTCCGAAGGCCGCTCGCTGCGTCCGTTTACGCTGGCGCAGGGTTTCGTGCTGGGATGGGCCACCGGAATCGTCTGGTACATAGGGTCATGCTACTGGATCGTTTCCGTCATGCACACCTACGGAAACGTGGATACCTTTCTTGCTGTTCTGATCATGCTCGCGTTTTGCCTGATCATGGGGTTGCATCACGGAGCGTTCGGACTGCTGGTGGTTTGGATGGCGCGCCGGTCAACGACCGGGAACCGCCGTCCCCTGCTCCTGGCGCCGGTATTCTGGGTGGCGATAGAATTTTTCCGTGATCGCGTCACGCCCGTGCCCTGGAACCCGCTGGGGAACGCGCAAATTGACAACATTCCGTTTGCACGGGTCGCCCAGTTTACCGGCGTGTACGGGCTTTCCTTTGCCATTCTTCTGGTGAATTGCGCATTTACGGCAGCTCTGCTGCTGCGGGGCCGCCGGCGCTTGAATTTACTGATTTCAGCAACAGCCGCCGCAATCGCCCTGCAGATGGGGGTCCTCGCACATCCGGCTCCATTTGCGACCACTAAAGACGCTGTGCTGCTGCAGCCCAACATCCCCATTGATTCCTACCAATGGACCGCGCAGAGCTACGACCAGAATTTGTTCGAGATGACGCAGATGAGCGTGCATGCAACGGCAAAAAACCCGCCGGGAAGTCCAGGACAGATCGTGTGGCCGGAATCACCCGCGCCGTTTCTGGACTCGGACGCCAAGGTGCGGCACTGGCTGGCGGCCATGGCGCAGGACGCTAATTCCTATTTGATCATTGGACTGAACGGCACCGCCGATAACCGCAGCAGGGGCGGCCAGTTCCAATACTTCAATTCGGCTTTGGTTGTTGATCCTCGCGGGGACGAAATTGGGCGGTATGACAAGATCCACCTTGTTCCTTTTGGCGAATACGTACCCATGAGCGACCTTCTCTCCTTTGCCAGGAAGCTGACCCGGGAAGTCGGAGCTTACTCCCGTGGAACCGACCGAAAGGTTTTTGACGTGAATGGCGCACGGGCCGGAATAGCGATTTGTTACGAATCCAGTTTTCCCGATGAGGTGCGGGAATTCGCCGCGAATGGCGCGCAAGTCCTGGTCAACATCTCCAACGATGCCTGGTTCGGCGACAGCGCCGCCCCTTTTCATCATCTGGACACTACGCGTATGAGGGCCATTGAAAACCACCGCTGGGTGCTGATTTCAACGAACAATGGAATCACGGCTTCCGTTGATCCATTCGGGCGGATCGTCAGAAAAGCGGAACGCAATACACGTACAGCGCTGGTGGCGCCGTTCGCTCCGGAAACGGAAACCACGTTTTACACTCGCAACGGCGACATCTTTGCCTGGATATGTGTGGTAATCTCGTGTCTGGCGCTGTTCGTGCGCGCCAGATTTTCCTCTGGCGCCATGATTGAGCCCCGCCCGGCATAGACGAAACGACGGGAAGACAAGACCATGGTGGAAGAACTCGAACGCGAATACGCGGCGGTCCGCGGCAAGGTCCACGACCTGCGGAGCTATCTTTGACGCCGCTTCACTCCGCTCCCAACTTGCCGAAGTTGAAAAAAAAATAGCCGCCGATCCGAATCTCTGGTCCGATCCAGGGAAATCCCAGACGATCATGCGCCAGCGCAAGCGCCTGGAAGACACCCTGGCCAAGGACGCTGAACTGGCCCGCAGGGCGGAGGACATCTCCGCCTACTTCGAACTCGCGCGCGAAGGCGAGGCGGTGATCGAGGACCTGCGCAAAGAAATCGACAACCTGCGCGATTTCGCGGAAACCCTGGAAACACAAACACTGCTCTCCGGCGACAATGACATGCGCAACGCCATTGTTACCATTCATCCCGGAGCCGGAGGAACGGAATCACAGGACTGGGCGGAGATGCTCATGCGCATGTATCTGCGCTGGGCGGAGCGCCAGGGCTTCGCGACCGAAGTCAATGAATACCAGGCGGGTGAAGAGGCGGGAATCAAGTCCGTGACCTTCACCGTCAACGGCGACTACGCCTACGGCCTGCTCACCAGCGAGATCGGGGTCCACCGGCTCGTGCGCATTTCTCCTTTCGACCAGGCGAAGCGCCGCCATACTTCGTTTGCCAGCGTCTTTGTCTCCCCGGAAATTGATGACTCAATACAGATTGACATCAAGCCGGACGAGGTCCGCACGGACACCTACCGCTCCGGAGGCAAAGGCGGGCAGCACGTGAACACGACGGATTCCGCGGTTCGCCTCACCCACATTCCCACAGGCATCGTAGTAGCTTGCCAGAATGAACGGTCGCAGCATAAAAACCGCGAGCGCGCCATGAAGATCCTGAAATCCAAGCTCTATGAATATGAGTTGGAGAAGAAACGGGAGATTTCCAAGAAACTGGAAGCCTCGAAGCTCGATATTGATTTCGGTTCGCAGATACGGTCGTATGTGCTGCATCCGTACCGCATGATCAAGGACCACCGCACGAAAACGGAAGTCGGAGACGTGGACAGAGTGTTGGATGGTGATTTGCGGCCGTTTATCCGGGCTTATTTGCTGGCTCGCAGAGACTTGAATTAGCGATTTTTGACGACGACCCGTGAAACTATTTGATCTCATCAAGAGCAACGAAGCGCCGCCGCCGATGATGCGCGCGGCCGCCAAGGGCAGTCTCTCCGTCCCTCCGGAGGAGATGATTGAGATTCTTGTGTTCCTGATTGCCAGTCCGGAGTTTGGGACGGAAGCCCGGAAAACCCTTGCCCACTGGGACGAAAAATCCCTGCTTGAGGTGCTTTCCGGCGAGACAGCGTCGCGGGAAGTGCTGGACTATTTTTGGGCGGAAGCGAGCCGCCATCCAAGGCTGCTGTTGGCCCTGATAGAGAACACCGCGATCACCGAGCGGCAATTGATGGCACTGGCAACGGTGGCTTCGCGTGAAATAGTGGAGGCCATGCTCACGTGTCCGCGTGTCCGCAACTCCGCCCATGTTCTCCGGGCGATGGAAGCTAACGGGCAGCTTACGCCCAGCGAACTGAGTGATATGGTTTCGCCTCCAGCGGCAGCAAGCTCAGGGCAATCGCCCGCGCTGGATTCGGACACAGAAGCCGCGCACCAGGCATGGCTGCAGGAACATGCCCTGGAGATTACGGCTGAAGCAGATAGAGCTTTTCAGCTGGCTGATCCGGATGATGCCGAAAAGAGATTGGTAACGCTGGCGGCTGTCCCGGCCACGGAGGCCGAAACCTTCGCGGCAGAGATCAGGGCCATGCCAATGCCGCCGGAACAGCGCAAGCTCTCGGCGTTGCAGAAGGTCACTCGCATGACCGTCTCCGAAAGGATCAAGACTGCATTTGGCGGCGACAAGGAAGAGCGCTCTATCCTGATTCGAGATACTTCCCGCGTGGTGCAAAATGCCGTGCTCGCTTCACCACGGCTGAGCGATTCTGAAATCGAAGGCTTTGCCGCCAACAAGACCGTGCAGGAAAACGTGTTTCGAGAACTGGCGCGGAACCGAAAGTTCCTCAAGAACTATAACGTGGTCCGCAATCTGGTCAATAATCCGCGCTGCCCGCTGGATATTGGCTTGACGTTGATGAAGAACTTGTTGATTCACGACCTGTATCAACTCCAGTTCAACAAGAATGTCCCGGACACTCTGCGCAAGGTCGCTTTCAAGCTGCATCTGGAGAAGAAGCAAGCGACTCGGAAATAGGGGCCACCGGATTCCGTGAAGCCTTGCGGGCAGAAACTTTTCCTCCGCGGCAAGCATCCGATAGAATCCGAGGCTAAAAGGGGGCGGTGTAATCACAATGACTGAAGACGCAATCGGCGACCTGCTGAAACGCACCAGGACCATTGCCGTGGTCGGACTATCGGACAGCCCGCTGCGTCCCAGCTATGGCGTGTCTGCTTACATGCAGCAGCACGGGTACCGGATTATCCCGGTGAACCCGGCCATCAAAGGTGCACTGGGTGAAAAAGCAGTGGCATCTCTTTCAGAGATTAAAGAAAGAATTGACGTCGTGGACATCTTCCGGCGTTCGGAATTTGTTCCGGAAGTCGTGGACGAAGCCATCAGGTTGAAAGTGTCCGGCATCTGGATGCAGGAAGGCGTGGTCCACGAGGCTGCCGCGGAAAAAGCGCGGAAGGCCGGAATCTTTGTGGTCATGGACCACTGCATTTTGAAGGAACACCGAAAACGATTCTCTTGAAGATCCGCATGCGGGGCGGATTCCGGTTGTGCCCCTCTTACTTTGCCTTCCCTTTGTGTTGCTTCGTGCCCTCAGTGGTTGCCGCTTTTCTCAGCTGGCGAATCTCCTCCAGTCGTTGCCCCAGGGTTTTCTCCCGGCCTTCCACGGTGGGACGGTAGTACTGGCGTCCCCGTAGGTTGTCCGGCAGGCATTCCGTGTCCGCGACCTTGTCTTCCAGATCGTGCGCGTACTGGTAACCTTTGCCGTAGCCGACCTGCTTCATCAGGCTGGTCACGGCATTGCGGATGTGCAAGGGAACCGGCTCAGCTGCGGTCTTTTCCACATCTTCCAGCACAGCGGTATAGGCGGTGTAGAGTGCATTCGATTTCGGGGCCAGTGCCAGATACGCAACTGCCTGGGCCAGGGCCAGATTGGCTTCCGGCATCCCCATGAAATCAAT
>DATMPO010000095.1:0-23680 GCA_035567035.1 Verrucomicrobiia bacterium
CGAAAGACTTTCCAACCTACGACTTTCTGGAAGCCGATGTTGAACTGGTCAAGAACATAGCAAATGGGACTCTCGAACTCACTGGCCCCGATTTTACTGACCAACCATCGCCCAGGTAATCGAAAGGCCGATCAGGATCGCCGTTGTGACCCACGCAATTATGTTGAAGATCCGGCTGTTCACGTATTTTCCCATCAGGCTGCTTTTATTGATCAGCAAAAGCATGTAAATAAGGACCGGTGGCAGCAGCACTCCGTTCAGCACCTGGGAAAGTACGGACACTTTGATCAGCAGCCGGTTTGGAATAAACATGACGGCGACAGCGCCGGCCCCTACCAGAATAGTGTAGAGCCAGTAAAAAACCGGGGCTTCGCTGAATTTCTTGTCGAGTCCGGATTCAAAGCCCAGCCCTTCGCACACGGTATAAGCGGTGGAAAGAGGAAGGATTGAGGCGGCGAAGAGTGAAGCGTTGAACAGGCCTGCTCCAAACAGCAGGAAGGCATACTCGCCGGCCAGCGGCTTCAAAGCGCGGGCGGCATGGGCGCCATTCTCAATGTTGTGCTGTCCTGCAACGTACAAGGTTGCCGCGCAGGCGACAATGATGAACCAAGCAACCACGTCCGTAAAAACGCAACCCAGAATCACGTCCAGCCGGGAAGTTTTGTATTCCCGGGCGGTAACTCCCTTCTCCACGACAGAGGCTTGAAGATAAAACTGCATCCACGGGGCAATCGTGGTGCCAATCACGCCAATCAGCATGTAGATGTAACCCTTGTTCGAAAACACGTGGCGCGACGGTGGCGCGACCGTGGCGCGCAACGCGTCCGGCCAGTTCGGGTGGGCGAAAAAGCCGGCGACGATATAGCACACATAGAAAAAGGAAGCGGTCAGGAAAATTTTCTCCACCGACTTGTAGTTGCCTTTGGTTACCATCAGCCACACCAGCCCCGCCGCTATTGGAACGCTGATGTACTTCGAGACATCGAAAAGTTCCACGCTGGTCGCGACCCCGATGAACTCCGCCACCACGTTCATGAGGTTGATCGCCACCAGCATGACCATCATCAGAAACGTCGCCCGGAATCCGTACTCTTCCCGGATCAGGTCGCTGAGCCCTTTGCCGGTGACCGCCCCCATGCGGGCGGACATCTCCTGAATCACGATCAAGGCCAGGGTAATGGGGATGAGGCTCCAGAGGAGAGAATGTCCAAATTGAGCGCCCGCAAGCGAGTAGGTGTAGATGCCGCCGGCATCATTGTCAACGTTCGCGGTAATGAACCCCGGGCCGACAACCGCCAGGATGAGCAGCGTCCGGGTTTTCCAGCTCTTGAGCCATCTCATTGGACACGTACATACGCAAATCTAAGTCCGCTTGGGCAGAATAAATGACCGTGCAAGAAAAGAACAACAGATCGCGGCAAAATATTTACGGAAAGGTCAGAGCCGGCTGCGCAAAATGCTGATCACGTCGTCCGCCGTGATGACGCCGGTCAACTGCTTGTGCTCATCCACCACCGGCAGGGCGAGCAGATTGTACTTGTCGAACATCTCCGCGACCTCTTTCTCGCTGGCGCCCGCTTCGCAATAGATCACGTGCTCTGGAGTCAGCGAAGAAAGCCTGGTTCCGGCCGGGGCCAGCGCCAGGGAGACCAGGGCTACGGACCCGACCAAAGTCTCATTCGCTTCCACCAGGTAAATACTACTGATGGTTTCCACTTCCCCTTCAAAGGCGCGCAGCCGGTCAATGGCATCGCCCACAGTTGCGTCCGGAGGCAGGGCGATATAGTCGGTCGTCATGTGCCCGGCCGCTGTGTTTTCGTGAAAAGCCAGCAACTCCGAAACTTCCTGGCGCTCTGCCGGCTCCATCTCTTCCAGGATGTCGTCTGAAGTCTCTTGCGGCAAGTCGCCGAGCAGGTTGGCGGCGGCGTCGGGGTCCATTTCTTCGACGATGTCGGCGGCCTTGTCGGAATCAATGGAGGTCATCAAGTCGACCTGCATCTTGGGATCAATCTCTTCCAGCGCTTCCGCGGCAACGCCTTGATCCAGAGACTCAAACACCGCTCCGCGTTGGGCCGGTGCCAGCGTCTCCAGGATGTCGGCTATATCGGCAGGATGGAGTTTGGACAAGCGGCCATATTCAAGCTTCAACCGGACGCGGCGGGCCGGGTCAGTCTCAATCAGGTCGACCGCCTCCCAGGGGATCATTTTCTCCGGCATGCGGCTGGCCAGGGCTTCCACAGCGCCTTTCGGCGCCAGCCCCTTGAGCAGGCGGCGGACTGCGCCGCGCAGACCGATGTCCACCCGGCCGATCCTGAGCCTGATGTTGCCGTTGATCTGCTCGGGAAGCAGGTCCACGTCATTCACGCGCACGACCTTGCGGCCTGAAACATCAATGATTTGCTGGTCGAGCAGGTCGCGCTCCAGAAACAGCAGGCCGTCTGAGCTGACCAGGGGAGACCACTCCTGCGCCTTGCCTCGTGCCTTAATCACACCGCCCTGCAGAGAGATCACGTCCTTGGCCGCAAGCAAACGGTCGCCTTCCGAAGTCTTGACAATCAAATCAGAAATGCACGCAGGATCATGCTGCGGAGAAATCGCTGCTTCGCGCACGCGTCCGGCCACGCTTCCCGACCCATCATGGACCGGGGCGCCGAGTATGCTCGAGAGTGCGATTTCCGCAACCATAAACGTCCCTCACGGCAGAATACCGGATGCGCTTTGTCGTGGCCAGCCAATTCGCAATTTAACGGCAAGAATCGGGTCGTTTCAGGTGCTTGCGACCGCTAGATTTTCGTGCTGCAGCGGCGAAACCGGCGAAAAAACTGAATCTAACCGACTGCCAAACGATTCTGTAGTTACAGGAGAGCCCGCATGGCCATTCAAGTCACAGACCTTCACCTTCTGCGTGACCAGTTGCTGGTGCGCAGACAGAAACTGGAGACCGCAGTAACCAAATCGCAGACCGCCAATCTGGTCCAGTTGCTGGAACAGGTTGACCGGGCGCTGGAGCGGGTTGACGTCGGCTCTTACGGACTGTGCGAAGTGTGCCACGACACGGTGGAAGCGCCGCGGCTGCTGGCCGATCCATTGGCCAGCGTATGCCTTGGCTGCCTTAATCCCGAGGAGCAACGCGCTCTGGAACAAGACCTGGAACTGGCGGCACGAATCCAGGCCGGCCTGCTGCCGGCGCGCGACTATTCCGCCGCCGGCTGGAATGTCGCTTTCCATTACGAATCGGCGGGCGCGGTCAGTGGCGACTATTGCGACTTGATGGCTGAAGGCAAGAGTCTGTACTTCATGATCGGCGACGTCTCCGGTAAAGGCGTCGCAGCCGCCATGCTGATGGCCAACCTGCATGCCATGTTCCGGGCTCTGGTTCCCGCGGGACTGCCTTTGGAGCAGTTGGTGGAAACAGCCAATCGCATCTTTTGTGAGAGCACCTTGCCTATGCAGTATGCAACTCTGATTGCCGGGAAAGCGGACGATTCCGGTGTGGTAGAAATCTGCAACGGAGGCCATGTTCCGCCGTTTCACGTCAGTCCCGGCCAGGTGACCAGCATTCGGACTTCAACTGTTCCCGTGGGCCTGTTCTGCGACCAGAAGTTTTCCACCACGCGGATTCACGCGGCTCCCGGTGACCATCTGGTGCTCTACACCGATGGTGTCTCCGAAGCCGAGGACGCAAACGGCACGTCGTACGGCGCAACCGCGCTGCCCGGACTGCTCGGACAAAGTGGCGGACGTGGTCCCCGGGAAGTCGTGGACCGGTGCATCAAAGATCTGGCGGCCTTCCGCACGAGTTCTCCTCGCCTGGATGACCAGACCCTGCTGGTGCTGCATTTTTCGCCATTCCCGAACTGAGGGTCAGTGCAATCTACTGGCGCGGGCCACCGCTGATCAAAGGAAAACCAGTCCGAAAAACTCGACAGCGAAAGCGGCCCCGGTGGCGACGGAGTTTGCATGCCGTGACATGGCCGACGGCCATTTGACCTTCTTCACGTCAGCATAAGTAAGTGTTGTGGACCGGCCCTTATTGATGAGGACAAACGCATCCGCATTTGCCTCGCTAATGGAACCTTGCAGACGGCGCTCATCGTAGGTTTCGATGGTAACGCTACGGCGCCGCTGCACGCATTCAGCCACCTTTTTCTTGACTGCGGTAATGTGCTTCTGGTCAGGTCCGGGAGCAGCCCAGATCGGGGAGCAAGCAAGCGTCAAAACTGCCAGATATGCAATGAGTTTCTTCATGGACAAATACCCCTCCGTTACAAGCAAACTCTTGCAGACGTGGCAGGAAGCGAGCAATACACCGCCGGTAAATAAAAAGTCAATTCTGTCGCACCTGACGATCAAACTGCTGATTCCAAAAGGCCAGCTCCGCCCGGAGAACCTCGGGAATTGTGGAGGTGTTTCATTCGCTCCAGCGGACCATTTTCGCTTCCATCAGACGAAGAATCAAAAATGACCCGCTATCTTGTGGTGGCAGTTTGACTTTTCGTCGCTGTCTAGGCAAACTACGTTCTTCGCCCAGCCGTGACATGCGTCCCTATATTATTAAGAAGAAGCCCGGCTATGGCCGGGCACACAGGGTGGACCGCCACGTGAAAAACCGGGTTTCGTACTCGCTGGCTTCGACACTGGAAAGCGTCAATACGGCCGAGCAAAAGGCCTTTGAAGTTGCTGCCAAGGCGGGGTTCGGCGAGGACGAGCAATACCATATCGCGATGGCGGTGCGGGAAGCCGCCGTCAATGCCGTGCTGCACGGCAATGGTTATGATCCCGACAAGAAATTTCTGGTGGCGTATGAGATGACTCTGGAGTCCCTGGTCATCACCATTGCCGACCAGGGCAGCGGGCTCGACCTCAAGTGTCTTACGGACCCGCTGGCCCCGGAAAACCTGATGAAGCAAACCGGGCGCGGCATTTTCCTGATCCGGTCCTTTATGGACGAAGTGAAAATCCGGGACATGCATCCGGGCACAGAGATCACATTAATTAAGCACGTGGGCCATAAGGCCGCGAATGCCAAGGAGGAATCAAAGTGACAATGAAAGCAAACATCCGGCCGGTGGATAAAGTCACCATCGTTGACCTGAGCGGCCGCATCACCCTCGGAGAAGGCAGCGTGGTGCTGCGCGACGCCGTCCGCGACCTGGTCAGCAAGGGGAAAACCAAAATCCTGCTTAACCTGGGCGACGTCACCTACATTGATAGCTCCGGCATTGGCGAACTGGTCAGCGCCTTCACCACGGTGCGCAACCAGGGCGGCGAACTCAAGCTGCTCAAACTGACCAAGAAGGTCCATGACCTGCTGCAGATCACCAAGTTGTACACGGTTTTCGACATCAAAGACGACGAAGCCGAAGCAGTCAAGGCATTCAAGTAACTCTGTCCGGGCGGGGACGACCCGCCCGCTGCGGCTTTGCCATGCCCAGAATCTCCCGTTTAGACCGCTCTCAAGTGAATGACGAAGTGGCGCACATCTATGACCACTTCATGAAAGTCCGTGGGAACATTCCCAATATGTTCCGCACCGTGGCCCACCGTCCGGAAATCCTGCGCACCATGATCGGCCACTTTCGGGCGGTCATGGAAACCGGCACCGTACCAGCGAAGTTGAAAGAACTGGTGATTGTCCGGACCAGCCAGATCAACGGCTGCCAGTATTGACTGGCGTCACACACCGTCTTGGCAAGACGGCTCGGTTGGACAGACGATCAGATCAAGAATCTGGCCGGCTTTGAAAGGCGCCCGGATTTCACGGACAGAGAAAAAGCCGCGCTTCGCCTCGCCGAACGCGTGACTCATGACGCTCGCACCGTGGATGACCAGCTTTGGAATGACGTCCGTCAGCACTTTGACGAAGGCGAGATCGTCGAGTTGCTCTGCGCTATCGGGCTGTTTAATTATTTCAACCGCTTCAATGATGCGCTGGCTATGGAGCCGACTGCTTCCAAAACCCCGAGCGGGAGCGAGGGGTCCCTATAAGCCGCGAAGGTCTTAAGGGCAATTCGCGAAAATTCGCGGCTGGCCTTGATTTTCCCCGACGCGAGAGAATTCTCTCACTCCAGTCCCGTCTTCAGAGCAGGCGCAAATCTCGCGCCGTACAGGAAAATCACTCCTGACAGTGCCGCTGCCGCAAATGCCGCCCAGAATCCGACTTGGAGGCTGGTGTGGTCGGAAATTTTTCCAATCAGGTAAGGTGAGCACGCGTCTCCGAGCAGGTGGATCACGAAGATATTCACCGCTAGAGCGAAGGACCGTATCCTGGCGTCCACAGAATTCACCACCGCAGCATTGGAAGGCCCGGTCACGATGAGCAGGAAGAAGACTGCCACAAAGATGATAGGGAACATCAGCTTCCCGGCGACGTAGACTGCCATGACCATGAAGGGAACCGCAATGATCATGTTTACTCCGGAGAACGTATAGTACGCCCCGGCTTTGCGCTTGAGTTGCCGGTCGCCCATCCAGCCTCCGATGAGCGTGGCCACAATGCCGTTGACTGCGGCGATCAAACCGAAGACTACGGCAGCGCGGGAAACCGAGAGCCCGCGCAACCGCACCAGAAACGTTGGAATCCATACCTGAAGCCCGCCCACGGCGAATGTGTAGGCGGCCATGCCGAGGCTCGCGGTAATGAATGCGCCGTTCGTCAACAACCCTTTGAGCGTTGAGCGCTCCAGAGAAATGGCTCCGGCTTCCGGCTTGCCGCGTGGCGGCTCGGGTAGGAGCCACAACAGGAAAGCCAGGACAAATCCGGGAATGCCCGCCATCATGAAAGGCGAGCGCCATCCAAAGTGCTCGCCCAATGGCCCACCCAGAGCGATCCCCAGGGCGCTGCCCAGCGGCAGGCCAAGAAAGAAGATGGAAAGCATGCGGCCGCGGCGTTCCACGGGAAACGAGTCGGCAATCAGCGTAGGTGCGATGGCCGCGTAACTGGCTTCGCCGATTCCCACAATCGCGTGCCGGAACAAGAGCTGATCGTAATCGCGAACCAGCCAGGTAAGGAAAGTGAAACCGCTCCAAACGGCGATGCCCAGGACCACAATGTTTTTACGCGGAAAGCGGTCGCCCAGCCAACCAACCAGGGGCGCCGCAACCATATAGACAACAAAGAAAACGCTGGTCAGCTTTCCGACTTGCGCGTCCGTGAGATGAAATTCCGTCTTCACCAGCGGCTGCACGCCGAACAGCACGTTGCGGTCAATATAGTTGAGAATATTCAGCCCGGTCAGCACCGCGAGCATCAGGCGGGGATAGAGTTTGGGCTGCATCGGCACGGGCATTATACGTTGAAGGTCCGGGTTTTTGAGGAGCATGGTCGCCTTCCAGCCCTACATTCTTTTTACAAATCCTTCGGACCTCTCTGACAACCGATTTTGGTCCAGGCCCCATGATGGCTTCCATGAAAACAATTTCCGTTTTCGCATGTAGTTTTCTGGTTGCCATGTTCAGCGGTATTGTCTCTTCGGAAACACAAGACCAGTCCGCCAGCCTGGTGGAGCAGGCCATATCGCAAGATCAGGTCGTTGCGCGTCAGGCCCAGGACCAGCTGCGGGCAACAGGACCGCGAGGCTTGCGGCTGCTGGAGCAGCGTTTTGCCAGGGAAATCGCGGCGCATCGCAAGGGCGCGCCGACTGACGAGCACTGGAAAAGAATTGGCGCGGCGCTGGACCACGTGAGCGGCCAGTATGACGACTATTCCAGTGGCCTCTTTTGGTATACCGATCTCGAGAAAGCCAAGGCAGCGGCGCAGTCTTCGGGGAAGCCGATCCTGTCTCTGCGTCTGCTCGGACGGCTGGATGAAGACCTGAGTTGCGCCAACAGCCGTTTCTTCCGCACGACCTTGTATCCCAACGCGGAAATCAGCGCGCTTCTCAAAGACCGTTTCATTCTGCACTGGGAGTCGGTCCGCCCAGCGCCGCGCGTGACCATTGATTTTGGCGACGGCCGTACTCTGGAGCGCACTATCACCGGCAACAGCATCCATTACGTCCTCGACCAGAACGGCGTCGTGGTGGACGCTTTACCCGGCCTCTACAGCGCGCAGGTCTTTGCCACTGAGTTGAATCTCGCTGCCGCGGCGGCATCTGCATCGCCCAAGGACTACGCGGCCCACAGAAAAGCCACGCAAACCCGGCTGCTGAAGGCGTGGGCGGATGATCTTGTCACCATCCACGTTAAGTTGTCTCTCAGCCAGACGCCGCCGGGACAGGAACTGGAGCGATTGACCAACGACAGCGCGTGGCAGCAGATCTCCCGGCTCCATACTGATGCCGTCGCTTTCGACGCCGGCACCCGGGAAGTCATGGCGCGCAAATTCCCTGACGCCGGCACGGCGGCGCGGATCGCCGTAGCCAAATCGATGGCTGAAACCCCCATGATGCGGGCGTTTCGCAATTTGCAGAACACCGTCTCCCTGGACACGGTACGAAACAATTACCTGCTGCGCACAAAAATACTGGCGTTTCTCAACGATCCGTACGGGAAGTCTCTATCTCTGCGTGACATCAACGACTGGGCCTATGCGGAGGTCTTCCTGACGCCGAATGAAGACCCGTGGCTGGGACTGGCGCCCAACGATGTTTTTGCGGCAATCGACAAGAACGGCCAGTCGCAGTAGAACTGCTCACCACAAACCATCTGGAGGAAACATGAATGTAATCAGGACTGTAATCGCCTTTCTGCTTCTTGCCGCCACTGCGGCGGCGCAAGACAAATTACCGCCACGCGTCGTGCGGGTCGTGGGGACCGCGGACGTCAGCGTGGTCCCCGACCGCGCGGTGATCGCGATCGGAGTAGAAAAACAAAACGCCAGCGCGAGCTTAGCCAAGTTGGCCGCGGACGGCGCCGCCCGCCGGCTTCTCGCGGCCCTTCGCGGCGATGGAATTGAGGAAAAAGACATCCAGACGACGTTCCTCTCCCTCCAACCGCAGTTCAACTACCGCAAGGGGATGAGAATTTCCTACTTTGTCGCGGAACAGACCATGTCCATCACCGTCCGGGACCTGCCCAAGCTCGATGCGGTCCTGGAATCCCTGATCAAGGCAGGAGGCAACCGGATTGACTCGATTTACTACGAAACCAGTGACTTGCGAAAATATCGCGACCAGGCGCGCGACCAGGCCGCAAAGGCGGCGCGGGAAAAAGCCCAGGCGCTGGCGCACGCGCTCGGCCAGGAAATCGGAAGAGCATATTCAATTGAAGAAGTGCCGGAGCCTTCGAACCAGTACTTCGGAGGGCTTATGAGCAATTCATCGGATGAAGTCGCGAACAAGAGCAGAGCTACGGGTCCCTCGACAGCCGCAGGACAAAAGAAGATTTCGGCTTCGGTGGTGGTGTCATTTGATCTTAACTGACTTTGCAACCAGGATGCCTGAAGAATCCGGCATAATAAAGTCACTCGCAACCGGCTACTGAGGTCATCTCTGAATGCGCCGCTCCGCCTGGATTTTTCTCGCCGCCATCCTGCTGCCCAGCCTGGCGCTGGCTTGGCTGGCGGTGCGTTCGGCGCGCGACCAGCAGGTGATCCTGGAACACCAGCAGGCGATCATCAGCCAGAACATCACCGATGCGCTGGCCAGGAGAGTACAGGACAAGGTCGAAGAGTCGCGTTCCGTGTTTATCCAAACCACGCAGAACTTGCTCAAGCAGAAAGGCTCCGCGCGGCCTCTGGCTGAAAACTTCAACCAGGAGTTGCTCGGCGCGTGGGACACGGCCGAAGTGGGCTTTGCGGTTGATCTGAACGGAAAAATCTATTCTCCCAAACCGCAGCAGAGTGCCGTGGCCGGCGTATTTCGCAAAGAGAACGATCGCTTTCTGAGTAACCGTGAAAACGTGCCGGTCTTCGCCCAGAACGCGCAACAGACCTTTGCTTTGAATTCAAACAACACGGCCAACTCGCAACCGGTGACAACCAAGGACAAGGCGATTTCACAATCGGGACTGGTCAACAATCCTCCCAACCCCAATCAGGCGGCGCAGTCTTCCCAACAGGCACAACGATTGGTTGTACCGCAGCAAGCCGCAAATCCCCAGCGGGTTGCCGTCTACAACACGCTGCCGGCAGACTCCAATTTCCGCAAGCTCATCGGCACGCAAAGCAGCGGCGCGCTGGCCCGTCTGCTCGAAGACAAGCTCCGTCTTATGGTGTGGTACCGTCCTCCGGAGCCAGGGTCGCTCGTCCTGGGCGCACAAATCAGCCAGGAAAAACTTGTCGCCAGTCTGCAGCCTTTGCTGGACTCCATTGGTCCGGACTCAGACCCCAAGGGCGCATACTGCATTGCAATTCTGGATGATCGAGGCAAGCCAGCCGTGACTTCCCGGACCCGGCCATGCCCGGCCGGGGAACGTAGAAATTGGAAGCACCCTTTTGTCGCCACCGAAATCGGAGAAGCTCTGCCCCACTGGGAAGCCGCTCTTTACCTCGTAGACCCCCAGGCCATCAGCCGGTCGGCTTCCACCTTGCAGCTCACGCTGGGACTGATTGTGCTTACGCTGTTCGCGGCCATTCTTCTGGGCGTATGGCTGATGGCGGCCGATGTCCGGCGGCAGATGCGGCTGGCGCAGCAGAAGACCGACTTCGTCAGCAACGTGTCGCATGAACTCAAGACGCCGCTGACTTCCATCCGCATGTTTGCCGACATGCTGGCCGAGGGACGGGTGACCGAACCTGCACGCCAGGCCAGCTATCTGCGGATCATCTCCGCGGAGTCCGCGCGGCTGACGCGGCTTATCAACAACGTGCTTGATTTCGCGCGCATGCAGCGCGGCGCGCCGGCGCGCGAGCGTCGCATCTGCGATCTGGTAGAAGTGGTCCGCGAAGTCGTGGACACCTGCCGGCCGCACCTGGAATCCGAAGCCGTTTCCCTGGCGGTCGAAATCAACGCGGAAAAGCTGCCGCTTCTCGGGGACCGCGATGCCCTGGCGCAGATCGTAATGAATTTACTTTCCAACGCGGAAAAATACGGGCGAGGCGAAATCCTCGTGCGCGTGCGGCGCCTGGACAACCAGGGCTGGGTTGACGTGCTGGACCGCGGCCCGGGCGTTCCGGCGAGAAAACTGGAGACCATTTTCCAGCCTTTTACGCGTCTGGACGAATCCCAGGCCAGCGGGGTCTCCGGGTCCGGCCTGGGGCTTACACTCGCGCGCGGCATGGCCCAGGCCCACGGCGGAGATGTCACGTATTCTCCCCGTGAAGGTGGCGGCAGTTGTTTTACCCTGTGCGTCTCCCTCAACGCTGCGGGCGGAGTCCAATGAATACCACGCCGGCAAAAATTCTCGTCGTTGAAGACGACGACAACATCCGCTTCGGTCTGGTCGAGCTGCTCACCAGCGAAGGCTTTGCAGTGGAGTCTTGCGCCCGCGGCGATCTGGCGCTTGCCGCCGTTGAGCAGCACCGCCCCAGTCTGATCGTGCTCGACATCATGCTGCCCGGCCTGAGCGGCTACGACGTCTGCAAGCAGCTGCGCGCCAGGGACTACCACGGGCTCATCCTCATGCTCACGGCCAAAGGCCAGGAGATTGACAAGGTCGTGGGCCTGGACCTCGGGGCGGACGACTACGTCACCAAGCCGTTTGGTCTTCGCGAGCTGACTGCGCGCGTCCACGCGCTGCTGCGCCGCAACAGTTCGCCGCAACCTGACGACACCGAAGCGGCCTTCGGCGATTGTGTGGTTGATCCAAAAAAATTCGAATTAAGACGCGGCGATAAGTCTGTTCCGCTCTCGGCACGCGAAGTAAAACTTTTTCAGCTCTTCATCAGCCACCCCGACGAAGTGCTTTCACGCGACCGCATCCTCAACGAGGTGTGGGGCTACGAGTACTACGGGACGACTCGCACCCTGGACCAGTCAATAGTGCAATTGAGAAAGAAGCTCGCGGATGCCGGCAGCGATCCTAAGCAGATCGCCACGGTTCATACCGTTGGTTACCGGTGGATCCAAGGGTAAATCGCTGGAAGCGGCACGTGCCGGCCTTGCAATCCCTCACCATTCCTTACAACTCTTGAACCTTCTCCTGACAGACTGTCTATAGGATCATCCTGGTACCAAGGTTCTTCCAATCAGGAGCGCAAAATGAAAAGCATGAAGGCAATGAACTGCGGAGGGCTGATTGCGGGTTCTGCGTTATCCGTGCTTTTGGCCATTACCGGAGCTTCTGCGCAAAATGCAGCTAAAGAGAAACTTTATCCCGTGCATGGCAAGGTCATTACAGCCCGTATCGAGGGCGAAGCCGTGGGCAGCGCGGGAATCGTTGGCACGGTGAAGAGATGGGTCTATCAGGTTGACTGCGGTGACTTGTACTACGATCTGCGCGGCAAGGGCAAACCGTCCCTCACCGTCGGCCAGGATATTGATTTCCGGATCGAAAAAGAGAATGCGTATCTGAAAGGGGAGAAGAAAGAAATAAAGTACAGGGTCGTGGGCATGGGCAAACCTGATCAAAAGCAGAAGCCAGACTAACAGCGCGGCCCCGGTCTTTGAGACAATTCGAACTACGATACACTGAACCTTCTTTCAACTTTGCTCGTACCGGAGCAATATGCCTGAGATCGTAGTAGAAACTGTTTCCCTGCGCCGGACCTTCGCCGGCCTGGTGGCCGTGGACAACCTGGATCTGAAAGTCGAGAAGCAGCAGTTCTACGGCTTCCTGGGTCCGAACGGCGCCGGCAAATCCACCACCATCAAGATGCTCACCGGGCTGCTGCGGCCCACCAGCGGCCAGGTCCGCATTCTTGGTCTCGACCTGGCGCAGAACAGTGTGGCCGTGAAAGGCCGCATCGGAGTTGTGCCGGAAGGGCTGGCGCTGTTTGAGCGGCTCACCGGCGCGCAGTTGCTGAATTTTGTGGGACGAATGTACGGGCTGGACCGCGAGATCGCGGCTGAGCGCAGCGCCGAGTTGCTGGAGTTCATGGACCTGAAGGATTCCGCCGACAAGCTGGTGGCCGATTACTCCCACGGCATGAAGAAGAAAACGGCGCTGGCCGCGGCGGTGATCCACGGTCCGGCCGTCCTGTTTCTCGACGAGCCTTTTGAAGGCGTGGATGCGATTGCCGCCACCACGCTCAAGCGGCTGCTACAGCGCTTTATTACCCACGGCGGCACTGTTTTCCTGACGTCCCACGTGCTGGAAGTGGTGGAGCGACTGTGTACGCACATCGGCATCATCCGCCAGGGACGCATGGTGGCGTCCGGGTCGCTCGAAGAGCTGCGTGCCGGCGTCCGGGTGGAGGGACACCTGCAACCCTCGCTGACGCTGGAAGAAATATTTCTTCAGGTGGTGGGCGGCAGCAAGCAGGACCCCGAGGTGCTCTCCTGGCTCTAGCCGGCTCCAGCAACCACTTTGCCCTTCTGCTCTGGCTGCGCTGGCGGCTGTTTCGCAATACGTTGATGTCGCGCAAGCGACAGGCTGAGCTGGTGATGGGCGCCATCAGTTACGTATTCATGGGGCTGTTCGTCTTCAGCGTCACTACCGGTCTGTTCTTTGGCACCATCGTGGCGCTGCGCGCGGATAAGCCCGTGGTCCTTGAGTTCATGTTATGGGGCGTGTTCCTGTTCTGGCAGCTTGTGCCGATTCTGTTTGAAGGCTACTCGCCAGGTTTGAACTTTCGCGAAGTGGCGCGCTACCCTGTCTCGCTTCGTCTCTATCTCCTGCTCAACGCGGCTTACGGACTCTTTGATCCGGCCGCTCTCTCCGGATTGCTTTGGCTGGCAAGCATCTGGCTGGGCATTCTATTCGCGCGGCCCGGATGGGCCCTGCCCGCGGCGGCCCTGTTCCTGGTGTTCGTGGCGCTGAACCTTCTTTGCAACCGGATGGTGATTGGGATCTTCGAGCGCTTCCAGAGCACGCGCCGGGGCCGGGAACGGATGGTCGCCGTCTTGTTGCTCTTCATGCTCGTGCCGCAGATGTTCAATTTCATCGCCAACGGATGGATCAACGTCCATCGTTTTCATTTGCCGCACTGGGTCTTCGACGCAGTTGCGGTGGTGCGCAGCATTTCTCCGCCAAGGCTGGTGCTGCAGTCGCTCGATCCTGGTGAAACGCAGAGCCTGCTGCCTCTGGCATTGCTGCTCGCCTATGCTCTTCTGGCGGCCGTGCTGCAATTCCGGCAGTTGCGCGCTGTGTACCAGGGCGAGATCTATGCGGAAAGTTTTAAGGTCCAGCGCGAACTGAAAGTGAAGCCGGGATGGCAACTTCCGGGACTAAGCCCGGCCGTCAGCGCGATCCTGGAAAAAGAGCTGCGCTACATCCGGCAGAATTCCCGCCTTCTGGTGGCGCTGGCCTATCCGTTGGTCCTTTTCGGGTTCCTGCTTCTGGGCGGCCCCGGGAAAAAGATGTTCTCTTTGAGCAACGGCGGGAACCTGCTTGGCGCTTTCGCCGGTTTCCTGGCGCTGTCAGTCTCTAATATCTCTTACAACACGTTCGGCATGGACGGGGAAGGTTTTGGCCGCTGGCTGCTTTCTCCTCTGCCGCTCCAGAAAATCATGCGGGCCAAGAACCTGGCGCACGGAGCGCTGATGTTCACAATTTATCTCGTTGGCACAGCCGCTGTCCTTGCGGTTGGACACGTACCGCCGGACAAGCTCGTGGCGGTGACCGCCGGCTTCCTGAGTCTGCTCACTATCAACCTGGGGGCCGGCAACGTGATGTCGGTGTATTGGCCCAAACGCATTGACTTCACCAAGATGACTACCCGGATGACCTCCAGCGCGTCCGGATTCGCTGCTTTGCTGGTGCTGGCCCCGATGGCGGGCGTTTCCGGGATCGTGGTTTTCGCAACCTGGTATTGGAAGCTGAGTTGGCTGCCGTTGGTGGCCGGATTGGCCGGACTCGCGCTCTCGCTGAAGATCTATTCCTGGCTCCTGAACTGGGCTGTACGCCATGCGGGTGAGCACCTGGAAGAGATTTCGAGCGAGCTTGGCGTGTAACAAAAACGTATCCGAATCGCCCGCGCTATACGACACTGGAATCATCAGGAGACGGATGCTTCCAATACACACCGCTGAACATACAGGTCTTGCAGGTGGCCCTGATGATTTTACCCTCGCTAGTCCTGTATCTAACGTCGTAGATCCGGTCGTTGCCGCTTCCAAGCCAACCCCGCCCAAAGCTGTACCAAACGATGGTGAGGACCTTGCCTCCCCTGCCCTCAACATCTTCGCGGATGCGGTCCCGGTCGAAGCGCCAAGCGAAGAGTCGCATGATAATAGCGATTGGTGCGACTAATGCAACTAATATCCATAGGTACGAGTTACCTGAGTCGCTCACAGCACTCTCCCGTCTCTACCTCTTTGGCCGCGGCCATCGAGCTTCCACCGTAGTTCCAATCCCGCCGCGCGGACGGAATACGCCCTTGACGATCGCCCACTTTGGTTTGGCGGCGCGCGCCACATCTTCCAGCACCTGATTCACGATGTTTTCCTGGAAGATGCCGAGATTGCGATATTCCAGCAGGTATTCTTTTACCGACTTCAGCTCCAGACAGAACTTGTTGGGCATGTAGCGGATTTCCAGCGTGCCGAAGTCGGGCAGTCCCGTCTTGGGACAGACCGACGTAAACTCCGGCACGTCAATCACGATCTCATACGCGGGAAACTGGTTGGGCCACGTGTCAATTTCCGGAAACGGGTGGTCCAACCCGGATTTGGCGTGGTCTTCGGTATAGCCGGTGCGGTGTGCCATCGCCGTCCATTGTAGCAACCATCTTTTGTGTTGCCGTGGGGTTCTATTGTGCTGCCGTGGAGTTTTGTGCGCCCCAAGATGGTTGTTTATACTGAATACTTCGACCAACATGGCTATCAAGAGCGCAAATGGGACGGCGCACCGCAAGCGCGTGATTGTCGGGATCATCTCCATCGTCGCGGCCGTGGTGGTCATTTCCGGATGGATGTTGCGCCGGGGACCGGTTCTGGTGCGCGCGGAAAAAGTCGTCCGCCAGGAGATCGCGAACACCATCTCTACCAACGGCAAGATCGAGCCGGTCAACAACTTTGAGGCGCATTCGCCTGCCCCGGCGACGGTGCGCCGGATCTTTGTGCACGAAGGCGACCGGGTCAAGCGCGGCCAGCTGCTGGTCCAGCTGGACGATGGTGACGCGCGCGCCCAGGCCGCCAAAGCGCAGGCCGAGCTGCGGGCAGCCGAAGCCAACATGAATTCGGTGGCGTCCGGCGGCACGCAGGAGGAGGTCCTGACCCTGCAGAGCGAGCTGACCAAGGCGCAGGCGGACCGCGACGCCGCGCAACGCAACCTCCAGGCCGTCAAGCGGCTGCAGCAGAACGGCGCCGCTTCTCCCGCCGAAGTGCAAGAAGCCCAGGGCCAGCTCACCAAGACGGAAGCCCAGTTGCAGCTTTTGCGGTCGCGGCAGACAAAACGCTTTTCTGATCCTGAAATTGCCAAAGTGCAGGCTGCCGCGGACCAGGCGCGCGCCGCGCTTTCCGCCGCGCAGGGATTGCTGAATAACTCCAACATCCGCGCGCCGTTCGCGGGGACCGTATACCAGCTCCCGGTCAAAACAGGCTCTTACGTGAACAGCGGCGCCTTGCTCATACAGATGGCCGACCTGGACCGGCTTCAGGTCCGGGCCTTCGTGGACGAACCGGAGATTGGACGGCTCGCCAGGGACCAAAAAGTCCAGGTCTCGTGGGACGCCATACCCAACCGTATATGGGAAGGCTCGGTCATCCGCGTTCCCACTGTCGTAACGACGCTCGGGACCCGTTCGGTCGGCGAGATTACCTGCGAGATCCCCAACACGGACCACAAACTCCTGCCCAACGTAAACGTCAACGTGACCATCGTTACCGCCCGGCATGACAACGTTGCGACCGTGTCGCGCGAGTCGGTGCATAACATCGACGGCAAGCGCTATGTTTACCAGATTTCACACGACAAGCTCACAGCCCAGGAAGTAAGCACAGGCCTCTCCAGTTTGACCCGCATTGAGGTAACCAGCGGCGTTGCCGATGGAACCGAGGTCGCCCGTGGCGCCATCAACGCGCAGCCATTGCGGAACGGAATGGAAGTAAAGGTGGTCCAACGTTGAAGCTGTACGGAGGCGTAGGGCTGTTTTTGTTTCTTTCCCTGGCGGCGTGCGCCCAGAGTGGCGCGGCTGAACTGCTGCAAACAGGAAAAGCGGATGAAGCGCTCGCCGCGTTGCGCGCGCGATTGGAAACCAACCCCGCCGACGCTGAAGCGGCCAACCTGATGTGCCGTGTCTATTTCCAGCTGGAACGATGGGATGATTCCGTCCACGCCGGCGAGACAGCCGTCCACCTGAAGCCGGACAGCAGCGAATATCACCAGTGGCTCGGCCGGGCTTACGGGCGTCGCGTGGAAGCCAGCGGCCCGATTGGCGCCCTCTTTATGGTGCGCAAAGTCAAAGGTGAGTTCGAGCGCGCCGTCGCCCTCAGTGCGGACAATCTTTCCGCGCGCGCCGATCTGGCGGAGTTTTACACCGAGGCGCCTTCCATCATGGGAGGTGACAAGAACAAGGCCCGGCAACTGGCCGACTACGTGACCCAGCGCGATCCGGCCCAGGGCCACTACATGCGTGCGCGCATAGAAGAAAAACAGAGCAAGCCCCGCGCGGAAGAGGAATTCAAGTCCGCGGTAAGCGCCAGCGGTAATCTCGCCGAATACTGGGTTGACTTGGCGGCGTTCTACCGCCGCACCGGCCGCCTGGACGAAATGCAGGCTGCCATGGACCAGGCTTGGTCTTTTTCATCCAACGACCCTCTCGCGTTGTTCTACGGCGGCAAGCTGTTATTAAGCTCCGGGCGCAACTTTTCCGGCGCTACGCTAATGCTCCACGATTATCTTTCCGGCGCCGGTCTTGCCGAAGACGGCCCTGCGTTCCAGGCCCACTATTTCCTCGGTCTGTTGCTGGAAAAGCAGGGAGACAGACCGAGCGCCGCCGCGGAATTTCGTTCGGCCCTGGCCCTGGGGTCGCAATACAAACCGGCGCAGGATGCGTTGGCCCGCATTTCCCGTTAGAATCACCTCTTTCTACCCCCATCTACTCCGCAGGTGACCCATGAAATCTCGCAGTACCGTGATCGTTCTTCTGGCATGCTGGCTGGCCGCGTCTTCTTCCCGTCTGCCGGCGCAGGAAACACCGCCGCTTACTTTCCGCGCCGCCATTGACCTGGCTCTGAAGAACAGTCCGACCACCGGCATTGCCGCGGCCGACCTGCAGCGGGCGCGCGCGGCGTACACCCAGTCGCGCGATCTCTTTTTGCCGCAGGCCATGCTGGGATCGGGCCTGGCGTACTCCTACGGATTTCCCCTGAGCCTGGAAGGTTCTGCGCCGTCCGTCTTCAACGTCAATATCCAGGAATATCTGTTTAACACGGCGCAACGGCAATACGTAAAGGCGGCCAGGATGGGGGTGGATGAAACTACGTCCCAGAATGCCGAGCGGCGCAATGACGTGATCATGGAAACCGCGCTTTGCTACGTCCAACTCGACACGATCCAGGCGTCCATCCAGGTGCTGCGCGAACAACAGGACATGGTGGCCAAGCTCCAGGACATTGTCAGCCAACGCGTAACCGCCGGGCTCGATAGCCAGGTGGACCTGACCCGCGCCAAACTTGCGGCCGCGCGCATTGGCTTGCAGATGGGCCAGGCGCAGGCCGCGGCCGACCAGTTGCGCCAGCGCCTGGCACAGCTGACCGGGTTACCCGGCGGCGCCATCCAGACTGCAACCGAGAGTATTCCGCAATTGCCCGTGGTGTCCCAGACCGACGACCTGGCCAGTCTGGCGGCCGAGAGAAGTCCCGCCGTCAAAATGGCGGAGCAGGCAGCGCAAAGCAAGTCGTTCCGGGCCAAAGGGGAAAAGAGAATGCTGTATCCCTCCGTCGATCTGGTGGCGCAGTACGCGGTCCTGGCGCGGTATAACAACTACGACCAGTTCTTCAACAAATTCCAGCGCCATAACCTGACTCTGGGCGCGGCGATCCGTGTACCGTTTTTCAATCCTTCCCAGCGCGCCGCGGCCCAGGCCGCCGAAGCCGATGCCGCCAAGGCATGGAAAGAAGCGCAGAACGTAAAAGACCAGGTCAGCGCGGAAACGCTGAAGCTGCAGCGCTCCGTGCGCGGGTTCGCCGAAGCGCGCGACATATCCAAACTGGAACACCAGCTCGCGGAGTCCGATATCGAAACCGCGCACGCCAGAATTGAATCCGGAAATGCCACGCTCAAAGATGAACAGAATGCCCGGATGGCCGCGCAACAGAGATTTGCCGCGTACCTGGACGCAACTTTCCAGCTCGACCGCGCGCAGATCCAGCTTCTGCGCCAGATCGGCGACCTGGAAGGCTGGGCCCTGGCTCAGCCGAAACGGTAGAACATACCCTCCTATCGACAGGACAAAATGACCTGTTGCAAATATGACTGTCTATCCCCTAAACTAGGGGATGAGAAAGCCTATGAGCACCACATCAAGGACGCCCCGGCAAAAACTTTCCACGACTGTATCGTCGGAGAGCTACGAGTTTCTGAGAGAGATGGTGGAACAGGGAAAGGCCGCCACCATCGCCGAAGCCCTGGACATTGCCGTCTCGGCCGTTCGGCGAATTGAGAATAGACGCAGCCTCGCTGCGGCGACCGCACGCTATTTCGACCAGATGGATGCAAAAACCGCAACGGAGGAGCGTTCGCTGGCCGGGGCCCTGGCGACCGCGTCCGGCGAAATCGACTTTGACAGCGAAATCTAACTCACCAAGGCGCGGCGAGATCTGGCGCGCGAACACGGGCGGCAAGAAACACGCGGTGTTAATCGTGTCACTGGACCAGCGCAACGCTAGCGAGCGAGTCAGTTCGGTGCTGGCCATCCCATTCGGAAGCTACGGCGCAGAAGGGCCAACGTCCAGGCGAATGGAGCCCGGCGAAACCGGACTACCGGAACCGTCGTTCCTGAAGGCTCATTTCATCTCTGTCGTCGAGAAGAATTGCCTGATTGAACGCCTTCCGCGCGTTCTGTCAGATCGACAGATGCGGGAAATCGTCGCCATGGTGAACCGGGCGATCGATCCTGATGCGGTTTTCAAAGCACAATGAAGCCGCCTGTGTAGTATTGGGAACAGCGACGCTATTGAGGACGGAGGAAACCATGTCCACTACGCCCGCACCGAATCCGCTTGTACCCACGCAAGACGAAAAAACCATGGCCCTCTTCGCCCACCTCCTGCAGTTGATCGTGGGATGGATCGGGCCGCTGGTCATGTTTCTGATCAAGCGGGAATCACGCTTCGTCTCGTTTCACGCCTTGCAGGCGTTACTGCTCCAGGTTGCCCTGGTGATCGGGATCATGGTCTTTGCAATGTTTGGGATGTTGCTGACGTTCCTGACCGTCGCCTCCACGGCGGTACACCAGCCACCGGGGCACGTCGATCCGCCCGTCGGGATTTTTTTGATGATTCTTCTCATTTGGATCGTCGCCATCGGTTCGTGGATTTTGGTCCTGGTGTCCGCGATCGTCTACGGCATCAAGGCCAGCCACGGAGAATGGGCTGAGTACCCCGTCCTGGGACGCTGGGCCCGCAAGATTCTGAAGATTGGTCCGGGCGGAACTGCCTTCACCGGATCGTAAGAGGGCGCGCAATACGGGCCAGACAAGCGACTTAACTCTTCCCTTTGGCCTTCTTCCGGGTCCGCTTGTACTTGAGTGAGATCAGGCCCCTGGAGAAGGTTTTGTTTTCCATCAGCTCGAAGTCGCGTTGCGGAAAGCCGCTGGGAAAAAGCGGAAGCCCGTCGCCGAGCAGCACGGGCACAACGCCGAGATAGAGTTCGTCCACCAGGTCCGCCTTCAGGTAGTCGCGCGCCAGTTCACCGCCGCCCATAAGCCATATGTCTTTCCCTTTTTTCTTGCGAAGTTCGCCGACCAGCGCTTCCGGAGACTGGCTGGTGAATGTGCAGCCATCGCGATCGCCAGGCGGCAGCGTGCGCGAGCAAACGTACATCGCCATCTTTGGGCCGTACGAAGCGCCGCCCATGGCCTTGGTTACGTCGTAAGTCTTGCGCCCCATGATCGCGGTATCAATCGTGGCGAAGAACGGGGCCATGGAGAAGTCTTTAGGCATGAAGAGAAAATCCACGGCGCCGTCCCGGCGCGCGATATATCCGTCAATGCTGATGCCGAGACCGAGGACGACTTTGCGCATGGGCATTGTGGCTCCTGATTTTTGGTAGTGGTGCGGTTTCGGCATCCGTGTCACAAGCCTGTTTGCATTGCGTTCCAGCGCGGTTTCCGGGTTTTGCTTCGGTCACTGAGAATCGTAGTCCATCGAGACCCTCTAGGCATTGTCATTTCGAGCGCAGCGCCGCCAAAATGTTTGCTCTACGAGGCCCGTAGGCGCGGAGTCGAGAAATCCCGAGGATGTGCGCACTACCATGCTGACTCAGGGAGTTTTCACCAGGGACTGTTCCGGAAACCTTGATCTCCCTGCCCCAACTCTCGGCCAGGTCCTGCCAGCGGGGATTTAACTTCTCGATCAACCATATTTTCTTTTCCCGTCGCCAGCGCTTGATTTGTTTCTCACGGCTGATCGCCACCAGCACATCCTGGTAGCTCTCGTAATAGACCAACCGATGCACCTGATACTTCTTGGTGAAGCCTTCAATCGTGTCGTACTTGTGCTGATGGATGCGCTTGTCGAAAAACCCGGTCACTCCGACATAGAGCGTGCCGGTGCGGCTGCTAAGAATGTAGACCCAGAATTTGTAATAGCGTCCGTCGCGCATGCGGGAAATCGTAGCACAGACATTCTCGTAGAAACTCCCTGAATCAGCATGGCGGAACACACATCCTCGGGATTTCTCGACTCCGCGCCTATCAGCCCGGAAAAGGGAAACAGTGTGGCGGCGCTGCGCTCGAAATGACAAGGCCTTCGGAGGCGTTCAGGATGACAGTTGGTAAGGGTTATTCGCCGAACCTTCAAACTGCACCACTACCGATTTTTCTCACAGCTTGCGCCGCCAGCCGGGGCATGTCAAGCTAATCTGGAGCTGAATCGGGAGACCACGGAGAATGAAAAAACGCAGGCTGGGAAATTCCAAAATTGAAGTTGCCCCACTCATGCTGGGCGGCAATGTTTTTGGCTGGACCGCCGACGAACCCACCTCATTCCAGATCCTCGACGCCTTCGTCGCCGCGGGGCTCAATTTCATCGACACCGCGGACGTGTATTCGACCTGGGCGCCCGGCCACAAAGGCGGCGAGTCGGAAACGGTGATCGGCAACTGGTTCAAACGTAGCGGCAAGCGCAGCAGCGTCATCATCGCGACGAAAGTGGGAGCGGAAATCCCCGGCCAGGGCAAAGGGCTCTCCCGTACATGGATCGTGCGCCAGGCGGAAGCATCGCTGAAGCGGCTGCAGAGCGACTACATCGATCTCTACCAGTCGCATCGCGACGACGCGGCCACGCCGGTGGAAGAGACGCTGGAGGCCTACGCGCAGTTGATTCAGCAAGGCAAGGTCCGGGCCATTGGATGTTCCAACTTCACCGCCGAGCGCACCGCGCAGTCGCTCGCCGTCAGCCGCCAGCACGGATGGCCGCGCTATGAGAGCCTGCAGCCCCACTACAACCTCTACGAACGCGCCGGTTATGAGACCCAGCTGGAGCCGTTGGCCCGCAAAGAAAACCTGGGTGTGATTCCCTACTACGGGCTGGCCAGCGGGTTTCTCACGGGCAAATATCGCTCCGCCGACGATCTCTCCAAGAGCCCGCGCGGCCAGGCCGTGAAAAAGATGTTGAACGATCGCGGCTTGCGCATTCTGCAGACATTGGACCAGGTAGCGGAGAAACAGAAGGCCACTCCGGCCCAGGTCGCTCTGGCATGGCTGATGGCCCGTCCCAGCATCACCGCGCCCATCGCCAGCGCAACGTCGGTGCAACAGTTGAATGATCTGATCGGCGCAACGCGCGTGGAAGTCGACAGCGCATCCATCGCGTTGCTGAATCAGGCCAGTGCGGTCCCCGACCAGGCAGAACGGATTGCTTGAAGTTCTGGTAGGGTGCAGTTTCGGCATCGTGCCACAAGCCCGTTTGCATTTGCGTTCCAGCGCGGTTTCCGGGTTTTGTTTCGGTCACTCAGAATCGTGGTCCATCGAGACCATCCAGGCATTTGTCATTTCGAGCGGAGCGCCGCCAAAATGTTTGCTCTACGAGGCCCGTAGGCGCGGAGTCGAGAAATCCCGAGGATGTGCGCACTACCATGCTGGTTCAGGGAGTTTTCACGAGGGACTGTCCCGGAAACCTGATCTCCCTGCCCCAACTCTCCGCCATGTCCTGCCAGCGCGGATTTCGTTTCTCCATCAGCAGGATCTTCTTTCCCCGTCGCCAGCGTGCCGGTGCGGCTGCTAAGAATGTAGACCCAGAACTTGTAATAGCGTCCATCGCGCACGCGGGGAATCGCAGCACAAACATTCTCGTAGAAACTCCCTGAATCAGCATGGCGGAACACACATCCTCGGGATTTCTCGACTCCGCGCCTATCAGCCCGGAAAAGGGAAACAGTGTGGCGGCGCTGCGCTCGAAATGACAAAGGCCTCCGGCTGCGCTCAGGATGACAGTTGGTAAGGGTTATTCGCCGAACTTTCAAACTGCACCACTACCGAAGTTCTCCCTAGAAATTACGAAAGGCGGAACATGTGGTTGCATGTTCCGCCTTCCTC
>DATMPO010000096.1:0-3754 GCA_035567035.1 Verrucomicrobiia bacterium
AACAACTGGCTTCACAGGGCAAAGGCGGCTCACAGTATACAGGCGGCGAGCAGCCCAGTCTGTGCTCAAATGATCTTCATCATTCGAAATTCAAATTTGATGGGCGAGCGAGCGGCACTTTGATTGGACGCGTTGCCAGAAGGATTTTACAGATAGATTCTGTAAATATTTGTTAATTTCGAATTCGATTTATTTTGTGAATTTGAGCACAAAGTTCCAGCGAATATGCACCGCATGCGCTTTTCCCGCAGCGTAGCAGATTCCCGCGACACACCGCGGAAATCCGCTCTCCAGGCAGACTGGACGCTCGCCGCTCTCTTGCTGAAGGACGGTCCTACTGCGGCGGTGCGCTTGCTCCGGCCGGGACGGTCCAGACCTCCGCCTTATGGCCGGGCTGCAAACTGGTTCTTACCTGCACGCGATTGCCGTCAATCCCTTTGGACTTGGTGAGGTAGTCCTTCGCGTTCTGGGCGCGTCGCTCTGCCAGCTTTGGAGACTCCTTCTCGCCGGCTGCTCCCGACAATAACACGGTGCTTTGCGGGTCCTGCTGCAGCTTGAGGGCAACGTCATCCAGCACCGCCTTGGAGAGATTATTGACATAAGCGCTGTTGGTCTTGAAGTCCAGGTCGCTCATCTTTTGCGCCACCGGGACCGCGGGCGGAGGCTCCACGTTCACCGCGACGGACGTGAAGGCGCTCAGTTGACGGTCGTCATATGCAGTGGCGCGGACGGTCACCTGTCCTGGACCGGCGCTGGAAGTATCCAGGACGGCCACATTGTTGTTGGGAGACAGTTTTCCGGCGCTTGCGGAAAAAGTGACGGTCAACGGCCGGTTGTCCGGACTGACGGGATTGCACGTGATGGTGGAAACTTCGTCCAGGCGGACACTAGCTGGACTTGCGGTGCATGAAATGGTCGGCGGACTCGCGACTGCCGGTTCCTCAACGGGAGGCGCAGTCGTCGTCGTGGAACTTACCGGCGGGAAGGCGCTGGTATCCATTAATTCCACCACATCGCCTACGTAGATGGTTTCCAGCGCCGTAAGGATCATCACTGTGGCGCTTCTCCGATGTACGTCCAGGACCATCATGTCTCCCAGGGTGCGCCGCGGCAGACCGGAGACGTTCCCTTGCCTGGGAGCATCTTTCTGGGTGTCGTCCTGGCCGCCCTTGAAGGAAAGCGAGTCGGCGGGAAGTTGCTTGGCGTAGCCGTACGTGCGGGTAGCGCGCAGATAATCGCCCGGCTGCAGTCCTTTATCGGCGCCAATGTTGAGATATGCCTTGGCCCGGGACCCCAGAATTGTGTCAAATTCCGCAGCCATGATGATTCGTCCCGCCGCCTTGCCATTCCGCGGCGTATAGCGGTCCAGGGTGACGTTGCGAAACACCGGGGCCTGACGCTCCACAAAAGGAACTGCGATATCTCCGGGCACATATGGGCTGCAGGTCAACTCCGGCGTCGCAATGGCCACGTTGTTTTGCACTTCAATCACTCGGACGTATCCCAGTTCAAAGTAGGGAGACCCGGTCATCCTGAGCCAGGCACGTTGTGATGGAAACGCCTCATAGTGGTTGGGGTCTTTAGCATGTCTGAGGATTTCCAGGCGGTCCCCGACCTTCATGCCTGGTCCGTGGATGAAAATGTTGGATGTAGTGCTGGCGTAGCGGGTCTGTTCGGGAGTGGTCATCCCGCCTACTACAACGCGCGCCGTCGAAATCCTCTGCGTAGTCAGGAATCCGGCGCAATAGATGTCCGCCGTCGTGGGAGCGTTGCCCGCATTGGCGCTGATACCGTGCACCTTTTCCGTTTGCACGGACGGCTGTTGGGCTGGCGTGGTTGGCTGCTGGGACGGCGCGGCTGGCTGCTGGGCTGGCGCGGTTGGCTGTTGCGCGTGTTGTTGCACTCCCATCAATGCAACCAATAGCAGTACGAACCCCGTCTTTTTCATGTTGCCTCCCTAAAAGGGCCCTGCGGGGACGCAATGCCCCAGAAACGCACGACTCCGTTCGGAACATAGCAGAGCCGTACTGCGGGTTTCAACTAAAGCATTAGTTACTCGTTGGATACCATGGGTACGGAAGTCCCCGGTACTTATGTATTCTGAGCTTGCATCTTTGATTTTCGCTCACGTATGATTGCTCGCTTTTGATTGCTCGCTTTGTAAATGAATACAACTACAGCAGCTTATACGCCACGTTTTCTGCCCGCCCGGCTGCCCCGTATTTGCGTGGCGATCGTGGCCTCCAGTCCCGCCGAAATGGTTGAAAAGGCGGACGTTGTGGTCCGCGAGAACCCGTTCATTGAGTTCCGGCTGGATTACCTTCCCAAGCCGGCTTTGGCGCTGGCCAGGATCAAGGCCTTTACCGAATACCATCCGGAGGCCCTGATTGTGGCCACTTGCCGCCGGGCCGCAAACGGCGGCAGGTTCCGCGGCTCGATCGCCGTCCAGGTTGACCTCCTGGCCAAAGCGGCCACGCAGGGTTGCCACCTGGTCGACGTGGAACTGGAAACGGCGGCCCGTCTCAAGCCCGCGGACTTCGTTAAACTGCGGCGCTCCGCCAACCTGATTCTCTCCTACCACGATTTCCGCGCCACGCGGAAGCTGGAGGAAACTTTCGCGAAGATGCAGCAGTACTCCGCGGATTTCATCAAAATCGTGAGCACCGCCAACTCGCTCTATGACAACGCGGTCATGATGAAGTTCCTGGAACGGCACAGCCACTCCCACTCCCTGATTGGCGTTTGCATGGGAGAACAAGGCATCATCAGCCGGGTGCTGGCGGTGCGCGCAGGAAGCCAGTTCACTTTTGCCGCGGCCAACCCCGGCGAAGAAACCGCTCCCGGACAGATTGCCGGCCGGACGCTGCGCGAAACCTACCGTATCGAGCAGGTGGACACCGCCACGCGCGTCTATGGCGTTGTCGGCGACCCGATTGCTCATTCGCTCTCTCCCATCATGCTGAATACGGCGTTCCGCCGGGAAAACGTGAACGCTGTCTATCTCGCGCTGCATGCCAGGACGCTGGACGACCTGCTGGCCTGTGTTCGCGACATTCCGATCCACGGCATGAGCGTTACCATGCCGTATAAAGAAGCGATCGTAAAACACCTCGACAAGTCCGACGCGCTCACCACCAAGATCGGCGCCTGCAACACCGTGGTCCGGTCGCAGGACGGCAAGCTTTACGGCTTCAACACTGACGTTTATGGCGTCGTCCGGCCGCTGGAGCAGCGCATGCATCTTCAAGGCGCCAAGATCCTGGTCCTGGGCGCCGGCGGGGCCGCCCGCGCTGCCGTCTTCGGACTGAAAGAGCGCGGGGCCGACGTTTATATCCTCAATCGCACTGCCGGCCCGGCCAAGAAGCTGGCCAAAAAGGCCAGGGCCAAAGCCATCAACCGCTCGTTGCTGAAGAAGCTGGAATTCGACGTGATCATCAACGCCACTCCGGCAGGCATGGAAGGGAACCGTGATCCGCTGCCTTTGACCGAGCAGGAATTGAAAGCCAAATATTTCTTCGAGATGGTCTACACTCCCGCCGAAACCAAAATGACCAAAATGGCCCGCGCCAAAGGCCTGCACGTAATTCCCGGCTCCGAAATGTTCGTGCAGCAAGGCGCCCGCCAGTTCGAAATCTGGAGCGGCAAACCCGCGCCTCTCAACGAAATGCAGCGCGTCGTAGACTTCGCCCTGGCCCAGCGCGCCGCGGAAAAGAACGACGCCGAGAAAAAGTCCGGGACAGGGAAGAAAAAGAAG
>DATMPO010000097.1:0-61433 GCA_035567035.1 Verrucomicrobiia bacterium
AGCCGGCGGCGCTGCTCCTTTCGGCCCCACGGGGGCAGGAGGCGTCACGAGTGCTCTGCCCTTTGATCCGACGGCGACCAACCTG
Source organism: Verrucomicrobiia bacterium (assembly GCA_035567035.1). Classification (GTDB taxonomy): domain Bacteria; phylum Acidobacteriota; class Terriglobia; order Terriglobales; family Acidobacteriaceae; genus Angelobacter. The sequence continues at coordinate 86 of DATMPO010000097.1, forward strand.
CGCCTGGACCTGCTCAGTCGTCAAATCGGCAAGGCTTATACGGGCACGGCCATGGCTTTTGCCATGTCCGCATCACCCACGCTGCTGCCCGGCAAGAAGTTTGCCCTGTCCGCCAACTGGGGCACCTTTCAAGGGGAGAACGGCGGGGCTATGTCTGGTGCGATCCGCATCTTCAAGGATATGCAGCTAAACGGCGCCTGGGCCTACGGCTTCCGCGAGAACATGTCCGGAGGCCGGGCGGGCTTGAGCTATCAGTGGTAAAGCGAATAGGATGTCCACCATGGTTCTTAAGACGCTGACAATGGTTCGTGGGCACTGGCTGCCGATGACGCTTCTCCTGGCTTGTGCCACGGCGGGCGCTTCGGCGCAGGGATTCACGGCACAGGCCAACTCCGGCGCGAAAGATGCCACTGCCACACGACCGCAAACGTCCCCGGCTGCTACGCCGAAACCTGCGCCGCCACCGGTCGCCCCGGGCGCGGATCAGGCGCTCTACCTGGTCCGCTCGACGTTGCTGACGCTCAACGACGCCAACCGGTCCGGGAACTATACGGTGCTGCGCGATCTGGCCGCTCCGGACTTCCAGGCGAAGAACACCTCAGCCGACCTTGTTGTGGCCTTTAGCGATCTCCGCCGCCGCAATTTCGATCTCTTCTCGGTGGCCCTCCTTTCCCCAAAGTTCACAACGCCCCCCGCGCTCGACGGCAACAACCGGCTTCGTCTTGCAGGGTTTTTCCCAACACGGCCGCTGCAGATCAACTTCGACCTGACCTTCCAGGTCGTGGCCGGGCAGTGGCGGCTGCTTGCTATCTCCGTCGCAACCCCTGAAGCGACGAAAACGCAATCCCAGATCAACCGTCCGCCGAAGCGGGGTTCGCCGGGGCCATTCTATGGTTTCCGGGCAGTGTCTGGAACGCTGGGTTGGCGGTGGTGATGGGCGAGTGACCAGCCCACCACCTGGCGCGAAAACGCATACAGCACCACCCGCCAGATACACGTATTCTCTCCACAGCTGGATATAAGTGATGTCGGCCACCCAGAGCTGATTCACCCCTTCAGCTTCATGCGCCGAGCCAGGTTCCTCTCCATCTCACTCTTGGGGGTCACTCCAGGGGCGTGGACTGAGCGGTTTAAGACAGTCCGGCGGGTGTACTGACTGTGTTAGGCTTGGCCTCCCCACTTTAAGAGCCCGGGAAACTCAGCAAAGACAATCAAGGAGAAGGTCCCATGAAGAAGCGATTTAGTTCGGTTCGCGCGGTGGTGTTGTCGATAGCCGTGGTCCTCGGCTTCACGTTTGCCGTGCCGGCGGAAGCGCAGTTCGTCTGTGTCGGGAACGCAACGGGCGCTGTAGTGCCGCCGGGAGGGGCAGGTGGCGGGGGCGCCAGCGGATCCGGACCGTTTGACTTTGCATGCGGGTCTAATGCCAACGCCAGCGGCGTTAACAGCACCAACACCGCGACCGGGGTCGCCGCCGACGCCAGCGGCAGCAACAGTGGCAACACCGCGACCGGATTCGCCGCCACCGCCTCCGGCAACAACAGCTTCAACACTGCATTCGGGTATCTCGCCATCGCCACTGGTGACGGCAGCAATAACACGGCCACCGGGTCGCACGCCATCGCTACTGGTGACAGCAGCAATAACACCGCCACTGGGTCTAGCGCCAACGCCGTCGGCAACGGCAGTAACAACACCGCGACCGGGACCCAAGCTAACGCCGCCGGCGCCAGCAGTAACAACACCGCGACCGGCAACCTGGCTAACGCCAGTGGCAACCGCAGCAATAACATCGCGACCGGCGACTTGGCTAATGCCAGCGGCGGCATCAGCAACAACACCGCGACCGGAAACGCGGCTAACGCCAGCGGTGACTTCAGCCACGATATTGCAACCGGGAACAATGCCAATGCCAGCGGCTTCACCAGCAGCAACATCGCGACCGGAAGCGCGGCCGATGCTCACGGCGATTTCAGCCACAACGTCGCCACCGGGGACAGCGCCAACGCCAGCAGTTGCGTAAGCTGCAACATCGCTAGCGCCAACACCGCGACCGGGTTTGCCGCCGACGCCCACGGCAACGGCAGCTTCAACACCGCGACCGGAAACGCGGCCGACACTCACGGCGACTTCAGCCACAACGTCGCCACCGGGGATTCAGCCAACGCCAGCGGCACCAGCAGCGGCAACAGCGCCACCGGGACCTTCGCCAACGCCAGCGGTGACAACAGCCACAATACCGCGGCAGGCGACAGCGCCAACGCCAGCGGCGGTGCCAGCTTCAACACTGCGACCGGGACGGGCGCCGACGCCCAGGGCGACGGCAGCCGCAACACCGCGACCGGGGACGCCGCCAACGCCGGCGGCGTCGCCAGCCACAACACCGCAGCCGGGGCCTTCGCCAACGCCGGCGGCGACAACAGCAGCAACACCGCGTCCGGGTTCGTCGCCGACGCTCACGGCACCGGCAGCTTTAACACCGCTACCGGCAGCTCTGCCAACGCCTTCGGTGATGCCAGCGCCAACACCGCGAGCGGGGCCAATGCCGACGCCAGCGGCAACGGCAGCCACAATACCGCCACCGGTGACCACGCCATCGCCAGCGGCGGCAGCGGCAGAAACACCGCGACCGGAGCTAATGCCGACGCCCTCGGCATCGCCGGCCAGAACACCGCGACGGGAAACTTCGCCAACGCCAGCGGCAACGGCAGCTTCAACACCGCGACAGGGTCCCAAGCCACCGCCAGCGGCGATAACAGCAACAACACCGCGACCGGAACCTTCGCCACCGCGAGCGGCACCCTCAGCAACAACACCGCGACCGGGAACCAAGCCAAAGCCAGCGGCGACAACGGCAGCAACACCGCGACCGGAGCCGGTGCTGACGCCAGCGGCAACCTCAGCAGCAACACCGCCGCCGGCGAATTCTCCGATGCCCACGGCGTTGGCAGCGGCAACACCGCGACCGGAACCTTCGCCAACGCCAGCGGCAATAGCAGCTTCAACACAGCGATGGGAAACAGCGCTAACGCCAATGGCAACAACAGCGCAAACATCGCCACCGGGAACCAGGCCAACGCCAGCGGAAACCCCAGCTTCAATATCGCGACCGGGGCCCACGCCGACGCCCACGGCAACTCGAGCGGCAATGCCGCCACCGGCATAAACGCCCACGCTTTCGGCGACGGTAGCAACAACACCGCGGCCGGGGCTTCCGCCCACGCCGACGGCAACACCAGCTTGAACACCGCGATCGGCGGCACGGCCGACGCTCACGGCGACATCAGCCGCAATACCGCCACCGGGTCTTTCTCCCACGCCGATGGCCTCAACAGCCTCAACACCGCCACCGGCGGTTCCGCCGACGCCCGCGGCGACCGCAGCTTCAACACTGCTTCCGGGGCCAACGCCAAAGCCAGCGGGGCCGGCAGCTCCAACATCGCGATTGGAGATCACGCCGACGCGCACGGCGATGGCGCAAAAAACACGGCCGTAGGCGCCAATGCATCGGCCACCGGAAACAACTCTTCGGCGTACGGCTCGGGCGCATCCGCGCCTTTCATCAATTCGGCCGCCTTCGGAAGCGGAGCCACGACGGTCCGCGCCAACCAGCAGGTCTTCGGCACCACAACCAACACTTACACCATGCCCGGCCTCACCTCGCCGGCCAGCGCGGCGGCGCAATCCGGCGCAACGCAGGTAGTCACCACCGATGCCTCGGGCAACCTGGGCACCACGCCGGTTACCAGCCTGGGACTTGGCTCCGCGGCCGACCTCAGCGCGCTCAGCAGCCGCGTCGATCTACTCAGCAACCGCACGCAGAAGGCTTTTACCGGCGTGGCTATGGCCTTCGCCATGGCCGGCGTGCCGACGGTGCTGCCTAACGAGAAGTTTGTCCTGACCGCGAATTGGGGCACCTTCCAGGGCGAGAACGGCGGGGCGCTGAGCGGCGCAGTGCGGATCTATCACAACGTGCAACTGAACGGCAGCTTTGCTTACGGCTTCCGCGAAAACATGGCCGGAGGCCGCGCCGGCTTGCGCTTCGGATTCTAGGGACAGACCATGACGAAGACGAATATGAGTCTTCTTGCCGCGCTCCGGGCGGACGGGACTACATACGCGAAAATCAACCGGTGCTCTGAAGCCAAACGAATCGCTAACGTTTAATCGCTCCCGGCGTCAAAAAGCTCGGCGGTTGCGGCCTGACCTCCGAGGAATGGGAGTGTCCATGAAAATTGTCTTCCCCGTGTTGCTGTTGTGTTCGTTGGCGCATGGCGCGGTTTGCCCAACGGGTCAGTTGAAGGATCAAGCGACGCTGGTTCAGATCGAACACACGTGGCTGCGCGCTGTGGAGCAGCACGATATGGCTGCGCTGGGGTGCATTCTCGCAGATGAATTCGAAGAGGCTGACTTTGATGGCTCAGTGATCGACCGCCCGGCAATGCTGGCGAGTGCCACGAATCCAAGCACCGTTCACTTTGAATTGTCTGACTTGCATGCACACGTGTATGGCAATTTCGCGTATGTCCGCGGCCTGGGCGGGACAAGGAGCGATGACGGAAAATTCCATGCGAAGAATCGCTTTACGGATATTTTTGTCTATCGTGATGGGCGCTGGCAGTGTGTAGCCGGCCATGAATCGCATTTTCCTGAAGCGCGCTAGCAGGTGCGCATTGAGCCAGACAAATCGGGCCGACTTTACACAAACTTTCCGGCCACAAGGTCAAGGATGACCCTCCTTTATTCTTATGTCCAGACGGTTACTACCGGACGGTCCCCGGGACGGCATCTTCCAATTCTCTCAATCGCTTATACCTGATGGCGATGTTACGCCAACAATGACCAGGTGCCCCTTACGGCGGTGTAAGTGGCGATGATGCGCCGCGTTCAATCCCGCTATCGAAGTCGCGCGGGAAATGCCAGCGCACGTCTCGAACCATCGGAGACGCGGTCAGAATCTGGTGAATTGCTTGCGCTGCCGAAGCTTCAATTCCGCGCCTGCGCCCACCCAGTATGGAACGGATCAGGCCGCGTTTCCGCTCAAGCCATCCAATCCAAGTGCCGGCTTCCGATTCGCCATGTGGGCGATGTCCGATCACAAAAGTGTGGCCGATACCCGCAGCTTCGAAATTCAGATACCATCCGAAGTCTTCCTGGCCGGGCTTTTCATCAGTCCCCATGCCCTGTTTGCGAAGTTCGCGGATTACCCACTCGGCCACATCATCTCCGAAACAGCAGTGATTGATGAAGTAGTCCTTTGGTTCGGTCATGTTGAAGGCCGTGCTTTCAAAAGTGACGACCGTCCTGATCTCTGATTCCATCGTGTTCAAGGGATTTTATATCGTCGGAGTTGGGGATATCTGGCGTAATCAGGCGATAGCGCTCAAAACGTTTCAATAGACTCCAGCCTAAAGGCGGCTCCCGATTGGGCGCTTCCTGCTACCTCATACTTCCAAGAAAAGAAACTTAGCAGCCGAACAACAAGTGATAAATTATGTCCTTGACAAGACATATAGTTTCGTGGTACCAAGCACGAGCAAAATGGCACCGATCCGCCCAGGCGGAGTTCGGAGAGATAAAAGATATTTGAAAATCAGGCGGTCAGTAATTCCGCCGAACCACACCGGCTTCTGGGGCTAGCGTCGAAACAGGTTAACTCCTTTAGTATCACCAAAGGTCTTAAAAATCCCGGGGGTGGGGGGAATCGCCGTGATCGGTTCATCGCCGTCATCCCACCCCAACACGCGAAAACCGCGCGTGTCGGGGACCCCGGTCATCGCCGTCATCGGAAAACCATAGACCCTACCACTGACAACGCTAATGACACTGAAAACAGCACTCAGCACTCAGCCAGGCAAGAACAAGAAACCAAAACCAAGAACATCAGCGTTATCAGGGTCATCAGTGGTATGGTTTTCCGATCTCGGCGATCACGCGCGATCACGGCGATCACGCGCGATGCCCCTGTTCCTCCCCTGTTTCTCTCCTGTTACTCCCCTGTTACGAATTGACTTCGTCGGGGAAAAAGGTTCACGAAAGGCCCGTAGAATCGAGGTTTTGCATGTGTGGAGTATCAAAGCGGTCGCATTCTCCCCTGTTTTTTTCCCTGTTAGCAGGGGAGCGGACGAAAGCGGTGGAAACCCGAGGAGTAACATCGGTGAAAACCCGACGCACACTGTTGCCGGCTGGCGCGCGGACTTCGACGGGTGCTATTCTGGAATCCCCCGGCGGCTCGCCGCTTGTATCGACCGTACAGCGGATATATCATTCGACGAACCTTGATCCATGTTTTTTTTGACAACCGTTGTATAGGAGCAAAGGGCGCAATGGCCTTTGTGCTGGTTGGTTCGTCTGCCGCAGAAATAACACAGAAATAATAAAAGGAGACATACGATGAAAAGCTTTTTCCCTTGGCGCGTTCAGATCCTGGTCTGCGCGCTTTTTCTGGTGGTTTTTGCCGTGCCGGGCCCGGGTTCCGCCCGCGCCGCCGCCCAGGACAGCATCACCATTGGCGTGGTGATGCCCATTACGGGGCGTGAAGGCAAGCCGGGACAGTACCAGAAAGAAGCGATTGAGCTGGCCATCAAGCAGATCAACGACGCCGGCGGAGTTCCCGTGAAAGGGAAGAAGTACCAGATCAAGGAAGTCTTCTATGATGACGGGTCCGACTCCGCCAAGTCCGCGACGCTGGCTGAGCGCGCGATGACTTCCGACAACGTGGTTGCGGTCCTGGGCGGATATTCCACCGCGCTGGGCGAGGCCGAAGCCGTGATGCCGGATCGCCACTCCACTCCGTGGATCACCACCGGCGCCGGCGCCACCAGTATTTTCGCCCACGGCTATCAGTACACTTTTGGCACGCTGGCGCCCATTACATTCATGGGTTCAACCACCGCCGAATTTCTGGGCAGCCTGGTGGACCAGGGCAAACTCAAAAAGGGGCTCAAGGTCGCACTGGTGGTTGAAAACACCGACCACGGCATTGACTACGTCAACGGGTTTCAGGAATGGAACCAGAAGCATCCCGGATATTTCACCGTGGTCTTTAATGAGAAGTTCGAACTGGGTGGGTCGGATTTTTCCGGGCTGCTGCAAAAAGTGAAGTCGGCCAAAGCCGATATTTTCCTGAGCGATGCGCACTTGCAAGACTACATCCTGATGCATCGCCAGTATTTGCAGAGCGGAATGCATCACCAGATGATCAGCTATGGCGCGCGCGGTCCGGAGGCGGATGCCCGCAAAGCGCTGGGTGACGGCGTGAATTACATCGTCGCGGGAATCTGGTGGTCGAACAAGCTGCCGTATCCGCAGGTAAAAAAGTTCAACACCGACTACAAAGCGTTCACCGGCCACGATCCTGACTCCTGGTACTCCGCGCCGGCCTACGACGGCATGCGCATTCTGGCCGCGGCCATCACTCTGGCCGGGTCCACGGACCACACGAAGGTCCGCGATGCTCTGCGCAAAGTGGTCCTCAAAGATTCTCTGCTGCCCGGCGGCGTGCTCAAGTTCTCACCGGGAGGACAGGCGATTTATCCGTTTGTCATCGTGCAGAACCAGCCGGGAGGCAAGGTAGAGATTGTCTATCCCAAAGACGGAGCCACGGGGACCCCGATAGCGCCCGCGCCCTAACCGCCAGCGCGTTTACATATTTTCTTACGACGAACCTTCATGAACCTGGAAGATTTCCTGGACTCGCTGATTTCCGCGCTGCTGCTGGCCGGCATTTACGCCGCCATGTCGGCGGGCATGACCATCATTTATGGCGTCATGAAAATCGTAAACCTGGCGCACGCCGGGTTCCTGATGCTGGGAGCTTATTTTGCGTATGAACTTTTCGAGCGCTTCCACATAGACCCCATTCTGGGCGCGGTGCTGGCGCTTCCCGTGTTCTTTTTGTTTGGCGTCGCCGTGCATTGGCTGCTGGTGCATTGGCTGCCGAAATCCGACCAGCCGACTCTGGCATCGCTGCTGCTCATGTTCGGCTTCTGGCTCGTGTTGCAGAACGTCGCTCTTCTGATCTGGCACAATGAGGACCGCTCGATCAACACTTCGTACACGCTGACTTCATTCCATCTCGGTGACATCTCCATTTCCAAAGTACGGCTCGCCGTCTTTGTGGCCGCCGCGCTTTCGGTGATTGTTTTACAGATCGGCCTGCGGCGAAGCTGGTTTGGCAGGAGCATGCGGTCGCTGATCCAGAACCCTTACGCCGCGCAGATTGTCGGCGTGGACCAGCGGAAGACCGCGATGTTCACCTTCGGACTGGGCACGGCGTTTGCCGGTTTTGCCGGAGCGCTGCTGGCCATGCTGTACAGCTTCAGTCCAGATTTTGGCCGGCCGTTTCTGCTGCGGTCCTTTGTGATTATCGTGCTGGGAGGGCTGGAATCATTTTCCGGCGTGGCCATAGGAGCGTTGGTCCTGGCGCTGGTGGAAACCTACAGCATACGGCTTCCCTTTGTTGAAGCGAGCTACCAGCCTGCCATCTCCTACGGATTGCTGGTGCTGGTCCTGCTGGTACTGCCCAGGGGAATTGCCGGGCTGCTGGAAAGAAAATGGCGCACGGGATGACCGGAGTATATATAAAGACGAAAGCCTTTACTCGACCGAGCCTTGGGACCATCCTGCCGCTGCTGGTTCTGCTGGCCCTTTTCTGGCTCCCGAAGGCTGGGATCAGAGACAACATTGTCACCCTGCTCTTTACGACTTTCGTCTGGACGATCACCAGCGTGGCCTGGAACCTGTTAGGCGGATTCACGGGACAGACTTCGTTCGGATTTGCCGTCTTCTACGGACTGGGCGCTTACACCGCCGGACTGCTGATCAACGCCGGTGTGAATCCTTACGCGTCATTTGTGGCCGCGGCCGCGGTGGCTGCGCTTGCGTCGTTCCTTGTGGGGTTGCCGACGTTCCGTCTGCGCGGTCCGTATTTTGCCATTGCCACCATTGGCGTTACCGAAGCCGTGCGCGTGATCATGAGCAATTTGAAGATCACCGGGGGCGCCAGCGGACTGAATATCATCGAGCGCCATCCGTTTCTTCTGATCGAGCACTATTACACAGCGCTCGTAGCGGTGGCCCTGGCCATCGGAATTTCCATATGGATTTCCGGCAGCCGGTTCGGGTTGGCGCTGCGGGCCATCAAACAGGATGAAGATGCCGCTGCCGACATCGGAGTGAATCCTTACACTAGCAAGTTGAAGGTCCATGCGATTGCCGCGGCGCTCACCGGGATTGCCGGCGCCATTCACGCGCGCAACGCGGTTTTCATTGATCCCGGAGGAGGACCGGGCGGCGTGTTTGCTTTTCAAACCGCCGTTTCTATCCTGCTCATGCCGGTGATCGGCGGCATTGGCACGGTGTGGGGTCCGGTGCTGGGCGGGCTGGTGTTTGGCGTTGTGGAAGACCTGCTGGTGGTGAAGTTTCCCAACGTGCATCTGTTGCTGTACGGCATACTATTGATACTCATCATCCTGCTGGAGCCGGATGGCCTGGCGGGATTGGCGAAAAGATTGTTGCGGTTTGTCAGGAGACCATCGTGGGGATTCTCGAAGTCCAGGGCCTGAGCAAGCAATTTGGCGGTGTGGCGGCTTTGAAGGACGTGAGCTTTGAAGTCGACCGGCAGCAGATTTGCGGCTTCATCGGCCCGAACGGAGCGGGCAAGACCACGCTCTTCAGTTTGATCACCGGCGCTGTCCGGCCTTCGAGCGGCAGCGTACGGTTGCAGGGCCGCGATGTGACCGGCGCGAAGTCCTCTTCTTTGGTAAAAATGGGAATCGTTCGCACCCACCAGATCGTGCGGCCGTTTCGCGCGCTGACGGTGGTGGAAAATGTCCAGCTCGCGGTCCACTACGGCCGCGGCGCAGTTGCTCGCGCGTCCGAGGCCAGAGACAAGGCGATGGAAGTCCTGAAGCAAGTGCGTCTGGACCACAAAGCGCTGATGATGGCGTCGGTGTTGACGCTGGGCGAGCAAAAGTGTCTGGAAGTGGCGCGCGCGCTGGCTACCGCGCCCGATCTGCTGCTGCTGGACGAAATCTGCGGCGGCCTGACATCCGCCGAAACCCACAGCATGCTGGACCTGGTGCATCACGTCCGCGAGAACGGCGTCACGGTGATGTATATCGAGCACGACATGAAGGCCGTGATGTCCGTTTGCGACCGGATTACAGTCCTGAACTTCGGACAAAAACTGGCGGAAGGTAAACCGGACGAAATTCGCAACGACCCGGCGGTGATCGAAGCCTATCTGGGCAAAGCCAACACGGGAGCCACGTTGCGTGTCTAGCCGCGCCGGGGAACAGCTTCTGCTGGTCGAGGACCTTGAAGTCCGCTACGGAGCGGTGCAGGTGCTCTGGGGAATTTCACTCTCCGTCGTCAAAGGCGAGGTGACTTGCATCATCGGTTCGAATGGCGCCGGAAAAACCACAACGCTGAACGCCGTGGCCGGCGTGCTTCCGGCGAAGAGTGGGCGCATTCTTCTGAGCGGTGCCGACATAACGCCGCTGCCGGCCCACGAGCGCGTCAAGCGGCAAATCAGTCTGGTGCCGGAAGGCCGCCAGCTCTGGCCCGGAATGTCGGTGGAAGAGAACCTGCTCATGGGCTGTTTTCTTCCGGCTTTGCGCAAGCGCGCGAATGCGAACCTGGCGCGCATTTACGATCTGTTTCCCCGGCTGAAGGAGCGACGCCGCCAGATGGCGGGAACACTCTCCGGGGGCGAGCAGCAGATGTGCGCGATCGGTCGCGGATTAATGTCCGAACCGCAATTGTTGCTGCTCGACGAACCAACGCTCGGACTGGCGCCGATTCTGGTGGATGAAATTTTTGCGCTGGTCCGCACCATCGCCCGGCAGGGAGTAACGATACTGCTCGCTGGGCAGAACGTGGACTATACCTTACAGGTCGCGCAATATGGCTACGTGATGGAAGTTGGAAAAATCGTGCTGGAAGGCCCCGGCACGATGCTGGCCAATCACGATCACGTGCGGCGAGCCTATCTTGGAACGTGAAGTTCAGAGACGAAGTTCAGGGATGATCAAAGCCCACAAAGACCGGTTCAGGAGTAAGCGTGACGCCCCAGACATCGAGGACGCGCTGCTGTATTTCGTCTTTCAGCGCAATGATGTCCGTGGCTTTGGCTCCGCCCCGGTTCACGATGGCCAGAGAGTGTTTGCGCGAAATGGCCGCAGGACCGCGAGCATGGCCTTTGTGAAGTCCGGCTTGTTCCACCAGCCACGCGGCAGGGAGTTTCACTTGTCCGTTGTCGGAGGGATAACGCGGCAGCTTCTTGTCAGGAGCGCGACGCTGCGCCGCGGCCTCAATGCGTTCCGCTTCGGCTTGACTCACTATCGGGTTCTTAAAGAAAGAACCCGCGCTGCGGCAGTCTTCGTCACCTTCCACAATCAGCATGGCCTTGGAATGGCGGATGGCGAGGACAGCATCACGCGTTTGCTGCAGCGTAGGCGGAGTGGAGGCGTTCGCAAAGTGTTTCTTCAAATCAGCATATTCGATTCTGGGGTTTCCGTCGCGGCTGAGTTTGTAAGTCACCTGCAGTACAATGTAGCGGCCTTGTTGGGTGTTGTTGAAAATGCTGGAGCGGTAAGAAAACCCGCAGTCCGCATTGGTCATTTCAACAATCGCTCCGGTGGCGATCTCCAGAACGCGCACGCTGGAAATGGTCTCGGCGACTTCCTCGCCATACGCACCGACATTCTGCACCGGAGTGCCGCCGATGGTCCCGGGAATACCGCTCAGGCACTCCAGGCCGGCGCAGTTCCTGCTTACGGTGAGGGCCACAAATCTGTCCCAGTCTTCGCCTGCGCCGGCGCGAAAAATCAGATGGGCGGCATCCCCGAGGACCGCGATTCCCGGGATGGATATTTTCACAACCAGTCCGGGCCAGCCGCCATCGGCCACGACGACGTTGCTTCCGCCGCCCAGCACAAACAGCGGCAGCTTCCGGTCCGCAGCGTAGTTCACTGCTTCCTGCACCTCCCTGGCGCTCGCGGCGTCGGCAAAATAACGCGCTGGTCCGCCTACTTGCAAGGTAGTCAGCGGCGCCAGCGCAATGTTTTCCAGGATCTTCAAATCTTCGTTTCAGATTACCTCAGAATCTGCTGTCTGGGGAATGGTTGTTATGTTTGGTAGAATCAATTAAGAGAACAGGGAGGAACTAAATGTATCCAGAGATGATGGTCGCGCCGATGCGCCAGGAATTAACGTCCGCCGGAATTGCAGAAGCGCGCACCGCGGCCGACGTGGAGAAAGCAGTCACGCAAAAGGGAACGGTGATGGTAGTGGTGAACTCCATCTGCGGATGCGCCGCGGGAAGAATGCGTCCCGGGGTGCGGGCAGCCATCCAGAATGAAGTCCGTCCCGACCGTATGATCACCGTGTTTGCCGGCCAGGACCGGGAAGCCACGGACGCCGCTCGCCAACACTTTACCGGCTATCCGCCGTCTTCTCCGTCCATTGCCATCCTGCGCGACGGCGAGCTGGTCTACATGATGGAACGCCGGCAGATTGAACCCAGCGCTCCGGCGGAAATCGCCAATGCACTCAAGCAGGCGTTTGAAAAATACTGCGCTCCGGTTGCGGCGAAATAACCAGAGAATCATCGCAGAAGGCGCGCCGCATCCTGATCTACGAGCCACAGCAAGACGCCGTTCTTCGGACGCACCCGTTGCGCAGGAAAGACGTCGCTCTTAATATGCAGGACTTCTCGCAAGATTTGCGCTTTGCCCTGGCCTGAAGCCAGGAACATCACTTGTGCCGCATGATTTAAAACAGGATAGGTAAACGTAATGCGGTCTTGCTGAAATTTTTCCACCCAGTTGGCGACCACCAAACGACGGTCTTCGTTCAGAGCCAGGCTGCCGGGAAAGAGGGAAGCTGTATGGCCGTCATCGCCCAGTCCGAGCATGATCAGATCGAACCGCGGCCATTCGTCAGGTTTGAGGTCGAAGAACTTGCGCAGCTGGTCTTCATATTGTTGCGCTGCAACGTTCGCGTCCAATTCCGCGTGAACGCGAAAGACATTTCTGGACGGTATCGGCACATGGGAAAGCAGTGATTCGTTGGCCATGCGATAGTTGCTCTCCGGATGGTCGGGAGGCACGTGACGCTCGTCACCGAAGAAGATGAAGATTTTGTTCCATGCTATTTTTCTGAAGCCGCTCTTGTTCCATTCCGCCAGAAGCGAGTACACGCTACGCGGCGTGGAACCGCCGGAGAGAGCTACTGTGAAGCGTCCACGTTCAGCAATGGCAGCCTCCGCGCAACGGCAGAACTCTTCGGCAGCGGCCTGGTTCAGGGCAGCCGCGTCAGGGACGATCTTGATGGTGGAATTGTTTTGCATGAAGCGTGTCTTTTTTCTGAAATCCTGTTTCTGAAATCCCGAACGAAGTGAGGGAGCCTTACCCAAAGATGAACTACAGGGTAGGGATCCCTCGCTCCGCTCGGGATTTCAGGAGCGATCGCGTAAGCGCGTAACGCGCGGCGCCGATCAGGCCAACTTTATCGTTGGTGATGACCTTTACGGGAATCTGTTCCATCACCGGCTGAATGCGCCCTTTGGCTACGAACGCCTGCGTGAATCCCGGCTCCTTGAGCTTGGGCAGGATTTTCCCGGCGATGCCGCCGCTCAGGAAAACGCCGCCGACGGCCATCAGCTTGAGCGCGAGGTTGCCCGCTTCGGCGCCGTACACGGCCGCGAAGATATCCAGCGCGTGCTCGCAAATACGCGCCGTGTGCTCAAGGCCGTGTTGCGAGATCACAGCCGATGGATTGGCAGCCTGACTGAGTTCGTCGTTCAGCCATTTTGGTTCTTCTTCGCGTGCGGAATCGCGGAGGAAATCGTAGACGTTCTTCAATCCCGGACCGGAGAGGATACGTTCGCAACTTACGCGTCCGAACTTTCGCAGCAGATACTGATGCAGAGCGATCTCCAATTCGTTGCGCGGGGCAAAATCGGAGTGCCCGCCTTCGCCCGCGAAGACATGGCGCTGAGAGCCGTCCCAGTAGATCCCAGCTTCGCCCAGGCCGGTTCCGGCGGCGATGAGCGCGGCGTTTCCGGCGGCAGATACACCGGGCTTGATCGCAACCAAATCTGGCGGCGCAAGATCGCCAATGCCCGATGCGTGGGCTTCAAGATCGTTGATGACCCACAGTGCTTCAATGCCCAGTTTCTTAGAGAGCAGCCGAGTGTCCGCCGCCCACGCAAGGTTCGTGGGCGCAACGCGTCCGTGCAGCACGGGACCAGCGACGCCAAAGCAAGCCGCGTCGACGCGCACGTTTTGTTCAGTGAGGAAGAGACTTACGATTTCGTCCAGACCGTCGTGGCCGTGGCTCTCGTAGGTGTGTTCGCGCGTCAGGCTCAGACGGCCAGAGTCTTCAGAGAAGAGCGCGATCCGCGTGTTGGTTCCGCCGATGTCCCCGGCCAGGATCATTCCGGGATTCTCCGCCACTCGCGGCCGTCTCGCGTCATGAGGTCGTCCGCTTCTTGCGGTCCCCACGATCCGGCCGCATAGTTGGGGAAGTCGCGCGGCGGCAGCGCCTTCCAGACGTCCAGGATGGGATCTACGGCGCTCCAGCCGGCTTCCACCATGTCGGCGCGCTGGAACAGGGTCTGGTCGCCCATGATGCCGTCGTAGAGAAGAATTTCGTAGCCCGTAGTGGGGCTGGTGCCGAAGTAGTCGGAGTAGTTGAAGTCCATTTCCACCGCGCCGACTTTCATCTGCGCGCCCGGGACCTTGGCGCCGAAGCTGAGGGAGATTCCTTCATCCGGCGCAATGTGGACCACCAGTTGGTTCGCTTTCAGGCTGCTGACCGACGTGTTGCGGAACAGAACGAAAGGAGCGCGTTTAAATTGAATAGCCACTTCCGTATGGCGCGTTGCCAGCCGCTTGCCTGTGCGCAGGTAAAAAGGGACACCGGCCCAGCGCCAGTTATCAATCCTGAACTTGAGAGCGACAAAAGTTTCCGTTCTGGATTCCGGCGGAACACCTTCTTCCGAACGATAAGCGGGCAGGCGTTCTCCATTCACTTCGCCCTCTCCGTACTGGCCGCGAATGGCACAGTGCAGCACATCCGCGCCGCTAAGCGGTTGGATGGACCGCAGGATTTTCGCCTGCTCATCATGCACCGCGTTCGAACTAAAAGAGATGGGCGGTTCCATGGTGGTCAGCGACAGAAGCTGCAAAAGATGGTTGGGCACCATGTCGCGCAACGTGCCCGCCATGTCAAAGTAGCCTCCGCGTTTCTCCACTCCCACGGTTTCGCCGACGGTGATCTGCACGTGGTCCACATAGCGGTGGTTCCAGATGGGTTCAAAAATTCCATTGCTGAAACGGAACACCAGAATGTTCTGGACGGTTTCTTTGCCCAGATAGTGGTCAATACGGTAAATCTGGTCTTCGTTGAGCACCTTCATGACCTGCTGGTTGAGCTCTTTGGCCGAGTCCAGATCGTGGCCAAAAGGTTTCTCGAAGACGACGCGGCGCCACTGGCCATTATTCTCAGCGGCCAGCCCCGACGCACCGAGGCAATCCGCGATGGTCCCAAAAAACACCGGGCTCGTGGCCAGATAAAAAAAGTAATTGCCGTGCGTGTTGTGGTCCTTGTCGACTTGCGCCAGCGTTTGCGCCACACCGGCGTAGAGATTGGGATCGCCAAAATCTCCAGACACGTAGTACAGACGCCGCAGCAGCCAGTCGCGCAGGTCCGGATCGATCGCGCTGGTGGCGAACTTCTGGAGCTGCGGGCCCATGAGTTCCCGGAACTGGTCCGTAGTGTAATTATTGCGGCCCACGGCAACAACGGCGAACTCGCGGGAAAGCAGGTTGCTCTTCGCCAGGTTGTAGAGGGCAGGAAAAAGTTTGCGCGCGGTAAGGTCGCCAGTCCCGCCGAAGATGACCATCACGCAAGGGCCGGTCTGGCGCGGCTTATCTTCAGGTGTCTGTTCCACGATGGGTCGTTCTTTCGTAATTTGGGGCATAAGTCTCCGGATCAGGAGGCGCTGTCCTTCTTTTGTGTGAGTTCAATGTGACCGCCGAATTTCTGGCGCATGGCGCTCAGCATCTTTTCGGCGAAAGTATGTTCCTGGCGCGAGCGGAAGCGGGTATAAAGTGCAGCCGATAAAACGTCGGCCGGGACCGCTTCTTCCAGGGCCGCCGTGATCGTCCAGCGTCCTTCGCCGGAATCCTGCACGATGCCGGTGTACTCGGAAAGCGTCGGGTTTTCGAACAGCGCCATGGCGGTCAGATCGAGCAGCCAGGAAGAGACGACGCTGCCGCGCCGCCAGACTTCAGCGATGTCCGGCAGGTTGAGGTCGTAGCGAATTTCCGGAGGCAACTGCTGCGACGTGGCGTTCCGAAAGATGTCAAAGCCTTCGGCGTACGCCTGCATCAGTCCGTATTCAATGCCGTTGTGCACCATCTTAACGAAGTGTCCGGCGCCGGAAGGGCCGCAATAGAGATAGCCTTGTTCGGATGTGCCGCCAGCCTTCTCGCGGCCCGGCGTCCGCGGAATATCGCCGATTCCGGGAGCCAGCGTCTTGAAGATGGGATCAAGGCGCGTTACGGCGTCCTTCGGCCCGCCGATCATCATGCAGTATCCGCGCTCCAGGCCCCACACGCCGCCGCTGGTCCCCACGTCAACGTAGTGGACTCCACGGTCCCGGAGCTTCTGCGAGCGCCGCACGTCGTCTTTGAAATAGGAATTCCCGCCGTCAATAATTGTGTCACCCGGCTCGAAGCGTTGGGCCAGAGCGTTGACGGTTTGTTCCGTCGGGTCGCCGGCCGGGACCATGATCCACGCCGCGCGCGGCTTTTGCAGTTTGGCGACGAAGTCGTCCAGCGAAGACGCTCCGCCAGCGCCTTCTTTCGCCAATTCATCCACGCTCTTAGGATTGAGATCTGTGACGACGCACGAATGACCGCCACGAAGCAGACGGCGGACCATATTGCTGCCCATCCGTCCCAGCCCAACCATTCCTAGCTGCATGTCCGCTCCTGTTTAACCGCACCGCGGGTTCGGGATTTCAGAAGTACAACGACTTTAAATCAATGCCTGCTTCACAACGTTTTGCAGTTTGGCCAACCCGGCTACCACGTCCGCCGGCAGATGCACGCGCAATGCGCGGCGATCACGCTCTGCCAGGACCTGGAAATCGCCCCGCGCCTGCGCCGCCTTTACGATTCCGAACGTGTATTTCTGGCCAGGGACGGGCAAGTCAACGGCGTCGTCGCACGTGATTTGCAGAAAGACTCCGGAGTTCGGCCCACCCTTGTAGGCCTGTCCGGTGGAATGCAAAAAACGTGGACCAAAGCCGAGACAGGTGGCCACGCATTTGCGTGCGCGAATGAAATGGCGAATCCCCTGTAACGCGGTTTCATGCGCAAGATTCATTTGTAGATAGGCCAACAGCGCCAGATAGTCTCCCGGCCGAATTTGGGAAACATGGGCCCGCAACAGTCCGGGCAGGGAAGTATCACTGCCGGCGAGCTTCTTCAAGTTTGCGGCATTGCGAGCGTCGGTAAAGAGCTTGATTCCGCCTGCGTCCAGAATCGGCTGCTCGTCCGGGAGAGTGCCGGACTTTTCGTATTCCGTGGTGATTTGGCGCGTAACGATTTTGCTGGCTTCGACGTCCGGCTGGTTAAAAGGATTGATACCGAGAATGGAGCCAGCCACGGCCGTTGCGATCTCCCAGCGGAAAAATTCCTGGCCAATGTGGTACCTGTCGGCGACGTCAATGCGAACGACTGGCTGTCCAGCATTCTTTAATGTATCAATGCGCGCGTCTTGCGATGGATCGCCAGCGTCGGCCAGCCGCAAGTAAATGAAGATGCGGTCCTGGCCATAAACCTCGGGCGACCCCAGTTCTTCGCGATCTACAGGAATCAGGCCTTTGCCTTGCTTGCCGGTGCTCTCCGCGAGCAATTGCTCCAGCCATGCGCCCACATCATGGATTCCAGGCGAGGTAATAATCGTTACTTTATTGCGCCCTGCATTTCCCAGAGTGCCAAGCACGGCGCCCAAAACGGCGCCAGGGTTCTGTTCCGCGGGAACGGCAGCGCATGCCCCTACCATTTCTTCCGTGGTCTGCAAGAAACGCCGCAAGTCGAGACCCATCGCGGCGGCCGGCACCATGCCAAAGTTGGAAAGAGCTGAATAACGTCCGCCGATGCTGGGCACCCCCGGAAAGATCCGCCAGAACCCGCCGGCCTTGGCGACCTGCTCCATCTTGGATCCGGGATCGGTAATGGCAATAAACTGTTTGCCTGCATTATCCTTGCCTACAGTGCGTTGCACGCGGTCATAAAAGTATTGCTTGAAGATATTGGGTTCCAATGTGCTGCCCGATTTGCTGGCGACGATGAAGAGTGTTTTCGCAACGTCAATCTCTTGTTCGCGGGCGCGAATCTGCGCCGGATCGGTGGAATCAAGAACGTGCAATTCCGGACAGCCGGCCTGCTTCCCGAAAGTCATCTTTAAAACTTCGGGACAAAGGCTGGATCCTCCCATGCCCAGGAGCAAGGCATGAGTGAAACCGGCTTTGGAAACATCCGCAGCGAACGCGGAGAGGTCTTGCAGATGAGCGATCTGGTCTTCAACAATATGGAGCCAGCCCAGCCATTGGCTCTCGTCGCTGCCGGTCCACAGGGACGCATCCCCTCCCCACAGGCGCCCCATCTTGTTCCCGGCCTGCCAGTCTTGCAAAGCGGCTTGAACCGCCTGGTCGAGTTGCGCAGGCAGAAGACAGGTAAGGTTTTGGACCTGGAACTCGGTCATGCTCCGCCCGTCTTTTTGTTTTGTACCGCGGCCAGCAGTTTGGTGAAGGCATCGGCAAACAGCTTTATGCCTTCTTCCAGAAGTCTGTCCGTGACATCGTGCATGTTGATGCCGGCGACCTCCAGGTCGGCCATGGTTTTGTCAGCGGCTTCAAGGTCGCTATCGAGAGTGCGGCCCGCTATGCCGTGGTCGCGGAAAGCGTCAAGCGTTGCCGGCGGGATGGTGTCCACCGTGTCCGGGCCGATGAGGCCTTCAACATACATGACATCGCGATACGCCAGGTTTTTCGTGCTGGTGCTGGCCCACAGCAGACGCTGGGTCTGCGCGCCCTGGTCCGCCAATGCTTTCCAGCGCGGGCCGGAAAACACACGGTTGTATTTCCAGTAAGCCTGCTTCGCGTTGGCGATTGCGGTTTTTCCCAGCAGCGATTGCAGCAACTGTTTTTCCTTGGGACCAGCCGAACTCTTGAGTCGCTCCTCGATCATCGAGTCGACCAGCGAATCAATGCGGCTGACAAAGAAGCTGGCGACGCTGGCGATTCCGGAAATGTCCTTGCCGGCCTTATGCAGCGCTTCAATCCCGTCGATATAAGCCTCCGCAACTTTGACGTAAGCATCCTGGGCGAAGAGCAACGTTACGTTGATATTGATGCCTTCACTGATCAATTGGCGGATCGCGGGCACGCCTTCCGGAGTGCCTGGAATCTTGATCATGATGTTGGGACGGCCGACCGTGGTCCACAAACGGCGTGCTTCCGCAATGCTGCCTTTGGTATCGCGCGCCAGAGTGGGCGAGACTTCCAGGCTCACGTAGCCATCGCGCTTCTTTGTGGATTGATAAACCGGCAGCAGAAGATCGGCAGCGTCCTGGATATCGCGCACGGCGATGCGTTCGTATATCTCGCTGGGACTCAGAGGCTGGGACTGGAACTGCGCCAGAACGGCCGCATAGTCCGGACTGCCGGTGATGGCTTTCTCAAAAATGGCGGGATTGGAGGTCATGCCGCGGAGCCCGTCATTGTCAATCAGGCGCTGCAGCGCTCCGCTGGTGAGGAGGTCCCGTCGAATGTAGTCCAGCCAAACGGACTGGCCGAATTGTTGCAGCAACTGGAGCGGGTTTGGTTGCGCGGTCCTGGATGCGGCGGTTTTCTCAGGAGTATCTTTTTCAAGAGCATCAGTGGGATTCATAATCTATTTCTCCGTAGGTGGCGGCCGGTTGGCATAACGACGCTCAATGTCCGCCACTTTCGCCAGACGGCGCTGGTGGCGTTCTTCAGCGGTAAAGCGGGCGTTCAAAAATATCGTGCACAGGTCCTTGGCCAGCTCTTGTGCGATCACCCGCGATCCCAGAACCAGCATGTTCATGTTGTCGTGTTCCACGCCCTGGTGGGCAGAGTAGCTGTCATGGCAGATTCCGGCGCGAATTCCCGGGATTTTGTTCGCGGCCACCGACGCGCCCACGCCGCTGCCACAGATCAGGATAGCGCGCTCGCACTCTCCGCGCAGCAGGCTCAGGGCCACGGCTTCCGCATAATCAGGATAATCCACCGGCTGCGTGCTGTGCGTACCGGCATCGTTAATTTGATGCCCGTTTCGGCGCAGATGTTCCAGCAAAACTTGCTTCAGCTCGAAGCCGGCATGGTCGGAGCCGATCGTAATGCGCATGGATTATCCCTTCAACAGCTCCCGCGCCGCGGCGGTGACGGCGTCAGAAGTGAAACCGAAATACTTCAACAGGTCTTTCAACGGCGCCGATGCCCCGAAAGTCGTCATGCCGATGCTCTTGCCCCTTGGGCCCACATATTTCGCCCATCCCATGGTGGACGCCTGTTCGACGGACAGGCGCGCCGTGACGTTCGACGGCAGTACGCTTTCCCGGTACGCTGCGTCCTGCTTCTCAAAAACTTCCCACGATGGCATGCTGACCACGCGGACTTTGCGGCCTTCGGCGCTGAGCAGTTCATACGCCGCGACGCAGAGTGAGACTTCACTGCCCGTAGCCAGCAAAATCAACTCAGGCTTGCCGCCGGGAGCGTCGGCGAGTACGTAGGCTCCCTTCGCCAGGCCGGCGGCTGAAGCGTATTTTGTGCGGTCGAACGTGGGCAGAGCCTGCCGGGTGAGTATGAGCGCGATGGGTCCGTGCTTGGCTCGCATGATCACGCGCCATGCTTCGGCAACCTCGTTCGCATCCGCCGGCCGCAGGACCGTGAATCCGGGAACGGCGCGCAGACCCGCGAGTTGCTCGATCGGTTGGTGCGTTGGTCCATCTTCACCTACGCCAATGGAGTCGTGCGTGAAAACATAAATGACGGGAATCTCCATGAGGGACGCCAGCCGCATGGGCGCCCGCGAGTAATCGGTAAAGATGAAAAAGCCGGCGCCGAACGGCCGCAGCTTGCTCAGGCACATGCCGTTCAGGATGGCGCACATGACATGTTCGCGTATCCCGAAATGCAGGTTCCGTCCAGCATATGCCCCGGCGGCAAAATCCGTTGCCCCTTCGAAAATGAACAGCGTCTTGGTGGAAGGTGCAAGATCCGCGGCGCCGCCCAGAAGCCAGGGAACATTCTTCGCTATCGCGTTCAGGACTTTGGCCGAAGAATCGCGGCTGGCCAAACCCTTGGCGTCAGCGGGGAATGTGGGTATGTCTTTGTCCCATCCATCAGGTAATTCGCGGTCCTGCATCCGGCGCAGCTCGTCCGCCAGCGCGGGATTGGCCTCTTGATAGCGTTCCAACATCCCTTCCCAGGCCGCGCGCAACTCTTTTCCTCGCTTGCCGATTCCGTTGCTGAAGTCTTCCCGTACGCCGTCAGGGACCAGGAACTTGGCATCTTCCGGCCAGCCGTAGAATTTCTTGGTCAGGCGAATTTCTTCTTCTCCCAGCGCTTCACCATGGGCTTCTTTCGTGTCCTGCCTATGGGGAGCGCCGTAGCCAATGTGGCTGTCAACAATAATCAGCGTGGGAGAGCTGGTGTTGTTGCGGAAGAACTCAAAGGCGGCGGCCAGCGACTCGAGATCGTTGGCATCGGTAACGTGAGTTGTGTTCCACCCATAGCCTTTGAAGCGGGTCGCCACGTCTTCCGAAAAGGTCAGGGACGTTTTACCTTCGATGGTGATGTGGTTGTTGTCATACACCCAGCAAAGGTTGCTGAGCTTGAGATGCCCGGCCACGGAAGCGGCTTCACCGGAAATGCCTTCCATCATGTCGCCATCGCCGCAGAAGGCGTAAATGTTATAGTCGAACAGGTCATAGCGCGGCTTGTTGAAATGCGTGGCCAGCCAGCGCTCAGCCATGGCCATACCCACCGAGTTGCCGACGCCCTGTCCGAGCGGCCCGGTCGTGGTTTCCACGCCGGACGTCAAGCCGTATTCCGGGTGTCCGGGGCACTTGCTGTGCAACTGCCGAAAGCGTTTGATTTCATCGAGCGGAACCGCGAGTTGGTCCAGAGTCTGATGGTTTGCGTCAACCGCCCTGACCCCTGCGAGATGCAGCAGGGAATAGAGCAGCATGGACGCATGTCCGTTGGAAAGAACAAAGCGGTCACGGTTGGGCCAGAGGGGCGCCTGCGGATCGAAACGCAGGAAACGCTGCCACAGACAATACGCCACCGGCGCCAGCGCCATGGGGGTCCCGGGATGTCCGGAGTTGGCCTGCTGCACCGCGTCCATGGAGAGCGTGCGGATGGTGTTGATGCTGAGCTGGGCGTTACTCCCGTTCATTATGCCGTCCTTGGGCGGGCGCAACTCCGGCGATTGCCGGGAGCTGAGGACCCGTTCCTCTGTTCTTGCAGCTTGCGATCAGGAATGTGAAGCGGATACCTGTGAAATCCGATGCAAAAAAGTATAAATATAAGCCTACAACCAAATCTCCGTTTCTGGCGATGCCGGTACCGATTTTCATGCACCCGGGTGGTTCTTAAGGGAAAAGATGAGTCTTCCGGGAGAAAAGTTCCTTTTTGCGCGGATTTAGTGCGATGGACGCCTGCCCCAGGGCCCAGCCCTCTGCCAGGACCTGTCGCGCCACAAAAGGTTATCAAAAGACTGTGAGGCTAGCCCAGATATAGGCTTTGAATTTCCGGGAATAACCTTACGGTTTCTCAGTTATCGTAAACACGCTGTAGTACTCTCCGAGGCTGAAAGAGCGCAGTGGAGCTTTTCCACTGCGCTCTCTTTCCGAGAACCAACAATAAGAAGACATTGACGGGCCGGTTATGCACCCCCTTGGTGAACATCCCCGGCCCGCGTTGTTTTACGGTTGTTAGGTAGTGTTGCAAACGGTCCGGGCGTTTCACCGTTTCTCAAATAATTTGCCGGGGCAACCTATTTTCCGCCAGACGCGACGGCGGGGGACGTGGCCGGTGGGGCGTTTTTGACCCACTTGTCGAACCAGGTCACCATCTCGTACAGCACGTGTTCAATGGATTCGCGGGCCAGATATCCATGGGCTTCGTTGGGCAGTTGCACGTAGCGAACGATCCCGCCGTTGCCCTTGATGGCCTGGTAGAGGCGTTCGCTTTGTATGGGGAAGGTCCCGGAGTTGTCGTCGGCCATGCCGTGGATGAGCAGGATCGGATGCCGTATTTTGTCGGCATACATAAACGGAGACACCTTGAGATACATCTCCTGCGCTTCCCATAGTGTGCGGCGTTCGCTCTGGAAGCCAAACGGCGTCAACGTGCGGTTGTAGGCTCCGCTGCGGGCCACGCCGGTGCGGAAAATGTCGGAGTGCGCGAGCAGGTTGGCGGTCATGAAAGCGCCGTAGCTGTGTCCGCCGACGCCCACACGGTTGGGGTCCGTCACGCCCATTTCCACGGCTTTGTCCACGGCTGCCTTGGCGCTGGCGACCACCTGTTCCACGTAGGTATTGTTCATGGTTTCCGCATCGCCGATGACCGGCATGGTGGCGTTATCCAGAATGGCGTAGCCCTGGGTCAGCAGGAGCAGATGGACGTTGCTCAGGCCGGTGATCATGGTGAACCGATACGGCGACCCGGAAACCTGGCCGGCTGTGCCGGCGTCATTGAACTCCAGGGGATACGCCCACAAGATGGTCGGCAGACGCTCACCTTGCTTGTAGCCGGGCGGTAAATAAAGAGTGAAGGAAAGCGGCACGCCATCCGCGCGTTTGTAGGTAACCAGCTCCTTGGTAATCCCATGCAACTGCGGCGCGGGATCGGGGAAGCTGGTCAGCGCTCTTTTCTCCGAATTGACGGCGGAGCGCAGAAAATAGTTCGGCGGGTCCGTCAGGCTTTCATATTGGGTGATGAACCTGGAACCATCGTTTGAAGCCAGGCCGACCACCGTCTCAAAGCCGCCATCGGCGCATTGGAAGAGTCGTTCGGATTTCAGCGAATGCAGGTCCAGCCGGTCAAGGAAGGGAAATTCCCCCTTGGGCGTGGCGCCGTTGCCTGCGAGGAAAATGGAGTCGCCATTCTGTGCGAGTACGTGTTTTCCGTTGACCAGGGTTTTCATCAGCGGCGTGCCCGGATCGCGATAGCGTTCCTGCGCGGAACCTTCCCACAGCAGCCGCGGAGCCTGTCCCGGCTGGTTCGTGTTTATCGCAAAAGTCCTTGTCCAGCGGCGTTTGCGGTCATAGTCGCGGACCAGGGCCAGTCCGTTCTCACCCCACTCGATGGCGCTTCGCTCCCGACCGGCACCAGGCCCGCGCCGGCCACTACTGAATCGTTGTTCCAGTCTGGCCAGTTCTTTCGGCTGGTCTTTGAACGGCGCTGAGATCATGAGCAGGTGATCGCGAAATGGCGCCTGAGACTTGGTGTCACCACTATCGAGCGCCTCGGCCCAAACCAGGGTCGCCAGTTGCGTCGCGACCCATTCGTAGTCGCGTGGACCGGTGGGAACGCCTTCGATCGGCACATGCTCTTCCAGAGGCAGGTCGGCGAGCGAGTATTCCAACTTGCCCACAAGGTCCCATACTGCAACTTCTTTAGGGAAAGCTTCATAGGGCAGCAGATAGGAATAAGGGCGGTGAAGCCGGGCGATGAGAATGTGCTCGCCGTCGGGCGAAGGGTCAATTCGGACAAAGACCCCGGGCTTGCCGACTGGAGTGATTCGTCCGTTGGTTGTGTCCACCAGGAGCAGCTGCGCTGTGGAGTAATAGTCGAAAAGATCTTCGTCGTGCGCATTTTGCAGCAGGTCTTCATAGGTTGCAGCGGGGGCCTTCTTGCCGTCACTCTCCTGAATGATTGGGCCGTCGGGAATTCTGCTTTCCGTGGGAGGAGCGGCGCGCCTCAGCGGTACGGCCTGCACCAGCAGAGTGTGACCGTCAGGCATCCATTGAACCGCTTCACCCATGATGGTGTTAATTTTCACGCTGGGCAGAACGTGAGCACTCACGGTAGCGGACTGGCCGACCCAGAGTTCGATTCCGTTTGCCGTCGTGTTCGTGAACGCGAAACGCTGGCCATCGGGTGACCATTGCGGCGCGTTCAAGTACGCGTTTTGCGGGACGACAAGATTGGTCTGTTTACCGTCCCGAATGCTGACCAGGTGCAGGCCGACAATCCGCGGAGGATGGTGGCGTCCGTTGGTGGCTGGGTTTATACGCACGCCGGCCAGCCGCAACATGGGTTGCGCCAGGTCGGCGATAGGCGGATACGTCAGCCGGTCGGCTACCAGGAGCCATTCCGAGTCAGGGCTGATGACCACCAACGGAGTCGGCGGCGCGCTCAAGATATGGGGAATCGGCTCGGGAGCTTTTTGATAACCGTGGAACGCCGCATTCGTTGAAGGCCCTGTTTGTCCCGCGGCGTCCTGGCTGACCAAAAGAGCCGTGATAATCAATGCTGGAATGACCAGTGCGGATATTCGCTTACTCATGGGTTTGCTCATGGAAGAAGGCCTCGTTGGAATCTCGAACGGAGAAGTGTACTGAAATTTGGGAGATGCAGCCACCATCTGACGTGCTTGAAGATCCAGATTGAATGAGGAAACTTGCTTGCCTACAACACCGCAGTCTCGTGCAGCAGCTCGCCTTTCGCGAAGCGCTCAAAGCTGAGAACAGAGATCTCATCTACAACATTAGTTTTTCCTGTCAAGATTAAGTCAGAGAGGATCTTGCCCGTGGCGGGCGAGTGCATGACGCCGTGTCCGCTGAAGCCGTTGGCGAGGAAGAAGCCGGGAACGCCCGGCACCGGCCCGAGAATGGAATGATGGTCGGGACTCATCTCATAGAGTCCGGCCCAGGCGCGCTTGGGGTTGATGGGCAAATGTTCGAAGACGGGAACGCGGTCCGCGGCGTGCACCAGGATTTTTTCAATGAACGAGCTTTCAAAATCCGTTTTGAATCCGGGTGTTTCTTCCGGATCGTTCCAGGCCAGAAGGAACCCACGTCCTTCAGGACGGAAGTGGAAGCCCGTCGACATATCAATGATCATGGGCGCGGAGTGGGGAAACTCAGTGAACGGCTCGGATGGAACCAGCATTCGCCGCAACGGTTCCACTGGCAAATCCACTCCGGCCAGCTTGGCCACCTGCGTGGCCCAGGGGCCGGCGGCGTTGACCACGGTACGGGTAGTGATCGCGCCGCGACTGGTTTCCACTCCAGAGATGCCGTGCTGGTCGCGAGAAATCGCCGTCACTTCAGCATTGCGCCACAGCGTCGCACCTTGTTCAGACGCCCGGGCCGTGAAGCCGGTCATCACGCTGTAGGGATCCACAAACCCGTCGGTAAGGCAGAAGCTGCCGCCGACAACGTCGTCCGAGCGCACCAGAGGGAGCATTTCCCTGATGTCTTCTGGTTGCAGCAACCGCACGGACTCCAGTCCGAGCGCCTTCTGTCGCTCGAAATTCGCCCGCAGGTATGCGAGATGCGAGTCTTTCGTCGCGAGAAACAGGTATCCCTGGGCCCGATAGCCGGAAGGATGCCCCAGGACTTCCTCGAACCGCGCATAAAAGGGAATGGAATACAGGGACATCTGGATGTTAACGGCCGTGGAAAACTGCGCGCGGACTCCGCCCATGCTTTTGCCGGTGGACCCCTTGCCTTGCGAGCTTTCCCGCTCCAGCACCAGGACGCTCTTGCAGCCGGCACTGGTCAGGTGCCAGGCAATGCTGGAGCCAACGATGCCGCCGCCGACAATGACCACATCGGCGGCCGGGGCGGATTTCGAGCTTGAGTTGCCGTTCATAGTCTGCTAAATCATCACCGTCCGCAGCGGACCTGCGTCCGGCCTGGCCCACTGAAGTTTAATCCGCAACTGCCGATAGCCCATGACAGGGAGTAGCGCATGCGGGAAAAAATCTCGGTCGAGCACGTCAAAGCCGAAGTCCAGCGTTTTTGGAGCACCTTTTCCACCAAAGACAGCCAAAGCATGATGCATTTCTATGCCGCAGGGGCCACGGTCTTCAACTCATCCAGCAGCCGCCAGGAGCTTG
Organism: Verrucomicrobiia bacterium; assembly: GCA_035567035.1. Taxonomy (GTDB): domain Bacteria; phylum Acidobacteriota; class Terriglobia; order Terriglobales; family Acidobacteriaceae; genus Angelobacter. The sequence continues at coordinate 27,262 of DATMPO010000097.1, forward strand.
GTCCGGTCAACGCTGCCCGCCGTGGTCGCGAATATTTCCAGTCGGGAACGATTATCAGATTCAGACTGGGAGATATTCGCGTCGAGTTGCTCGGTGAACATTGCGACTCGGCCATAGCCAGTTATGTGTTTCAATTCCATGCAACGAATGTGGTCACAGCTTCCGGAGCCACAGAAGAGAACATCCAACTGGGCCGCGCCACGCAGATTTTTGCGCGTGACCAGTTCGGGAGCTTGCGCATCATGCACGAGCATCTCTCAATGCCCGCCTGGCCTTCTGCCGGCTTGGAGATGTCCACGGCGTACCTGCCGGAGCACCCTGGTTTTCACCGCGCTGATTCCACGGAGCACAGGACGTAATCTATCTCCTAAGGTCTGCCCATTTCCTGAGCAGGGCCTGCAACTGCGCCAATGCCTTCGCGGTTGCTTCCGTTTCAGCAACGGTCGGGGCCGCGTCGGCACTGTCCACGGCGCCAATCAACTGCGCGAGAGTTCCGGCAACGCCGGAAATGCTGGCTGTCCCCCGTCGCTGCCGTTGGTCTCCCGCAGGTTCAATCTCCGCGAGCGCCTGCAGCTTTTGTTGATCTCCCTTGTTGCGCGCAGAGTAGTCGCGAATCTCGTCCAGCGCCTGGTTGGCCTGGCGCAACGCCGCCGCCAGCTTCATTTCCAGATCAAATTGCTTTTCCAGGTCCTGGGATGAAGTGGTAACCCGCGGGTCGATGCTGACTCTTAATGGTTGTGTGTAGCTTTGTCCGGCGACCGTCAGCCTCACGCTGTAGACGCCCGGCAATGCCTGCGGCCCTTCCGGTTCCGAAGGGACATTGTGTCCGTAGACCGTAGCCATGCTGTATCCATGGAAAGGCGAAGGCGGCTCGGCATAACGCAAATCCCAGACAAAGCGGTGCATGCCCGCTTCCGTGGAAAGCGTCAAAGGCGGCCGGAACCAATAGGAAGGGAAGGAAGCTGGTGGAGGCGGGAACGCGGTCTTTTCACCGCTGGAATACTGGCGCACAACCTGTCCGCTGGAATTCAACACCTCCAAACCCACCTCCTGCACCGGTGATTTCAAGTAGTAATAAAGGAGGGCCCCGGCAGGCGGGTTTTCCCCAGCGGGAACTTCCGGCGTTAATGGCGTGTCATGGTTGACGCTGGCGCGCACTCGCGTGGCGTTTGCCGGAGCAAAAAGATTCGCCGGCGCGGCGGCGCTGGCATTGATCTGCCGCAGAGGACTGATGTCATCCAGGATCCAAAACGAGCGGCCATGCGTGGCCGCAACCAGATCGTTGCCCTTGATGGCCAGGTCGTGTACCGGAACGACAGGCAGATTCATCTGCAGCGGCTGCCAGTTGTCGCCGTCATCTAATGAAAAGTAGACGCCCAGTTCAGTCCCTGCGTACAGGAGCCCTTTGCGAACTGGGTCTTCACGCACGACGCGAACGTAGGCGCCAGTGGGAATACCGCTCGTGGTTCTTTTCCACGTTTTGCCGAAGTCGTGCGTGCGATAGATGTACGCGCCGAGATCGTCCAGCCGGTGCCGGTCCACGGCCACGTAAGCCGTGGCGGCGTCGAAGTGGGAAGCATCAATGATACTGATCTTGTTCCAGTCGGAAATTTCACTGGGGGTTACGTTCGCCCAGCTCTTGCCTCCATCACGCGTAAGGTGAATGAGTCCGGTGTCAGTACCTGCCCAAATCTGGCCGGCACGCACCGGAGACGGAGCGATGGCGTACACCACGCCGTGACCGGTGGCTTTGGCATCAGCGACGGTTGTCGGGCCCGTTTGCGGCGTTCCCGGCACGGTTCCCGTCAGATCCGGGCTGATTTTTTCCCAGCTCATGCCCCGGTTGTTGCTGCGCAGCACAAATTGCGAGCCAAAGTACAGAACATGCGGGTCCTGCGGCGAAAAAACCAATGGCGAGGTCCAGGTGAAACGCAATCTGTCGGGCGACGTGTCGCCGAAACTCCGGGCCGGCTCCGGCGCGATGACTTGCGATTGTCCGGTGCGCTGATCAAAACGCATCAATTCGCCGTATGTGCCGCCGCCATAGACAATGTTGGGGTCGAGCGGGTCCGGAACGATATAGCCGCTCTCGCCCGCTCCCACGGGGTGCCAATCGCGAAACGTGATGGAGCCGTAGTCGCCACGGCTGGTGGTGACGGCCGTGCCGCTGTCCTGTTGCGCGCCGTAGACGCGATACGGAAACTGGTTGTCCACGGCCACGTGATAAAACTGCGCGGTGGGCTGGTTGTACCACGAACTCCAGCTCTTGCCGCCGTCCACGCTCACGCCAACGCCCTGGTCACTGCCGAAAAACAGGCGCTGCGGGTTGGAAGGATCGATCCACAGCGCGTGATAGTCGTCGCCGCCGGGAGCGCCTTTGAGTGCGTCGAATGTCTTACCGCCGTCGGTCGAGCGGTAAATGGAAACGTTCGGCAGATAGACAATGTCCGGGTTGCTGGGATCTATCGTGACTTCACCGAAATACCATAGCCTTCCGCGGACGCGTTCGTCAGTACCGACGAGGTCCCAGTTCTGGCCGCCATCGTCCGAGCGAAAGAGGCCGCCTTTCTGCGTGTCAATCAGCGCATAGATGCGTTTGCCATGAGTGCCCCGCGCGATGGCCAGGCCGATGCGTCCCCATTCGCCTGCGGGAAGTCCGCCGCCGGTCACTTGGGTCCAGGTCACGCCGCCGTCTGTGGATTTATAAATCGCGCCGGAACCGTTGATAGGAGGATACTGGCTCCACGGCGGACGTCTGGCGCTCCACAGCGCCGCAAAAACGGTCTGGGGATTGTCCGGATCGAATGCCGCGTCAATGGCCCCGGTGTTCTCGTCTTTGTAGAGGACTCTCTGCCAGGTAGCGCCACCATCGGTAGAGCGAAAGACGCCGCGTTCCTCATTGGAGCCGTAAGCATGGCCCAGGGCCGCGACCAAAACATCGTCAGGATTCTTGGGATCAACCAGAATGCGCGCGATGTGCTGCGAGTCGCGCAATCCAATGTTGCTCCATGTCTTGCCGCCGTCGGCGGACTTGTAGACGCCATTGCCGTAAGTGAGATCGGACCTAAGGTCCGCTTCGCCTGTGCCGACATAAATAATGTTGGGGTTTGAAGGTGCGATTGCCAGCGCGCCGATCGAGCCAATCGGCTGGCCGTCAAAGATCGGCTCCCAGGTCAGGCCCCCGTTGGTTGTCTTCCAGACGCCCCCGCCGACCGAGCCAAAATAGTACGTGTTCGGCTGGCCTGCAATGCCGCTTATTGTATTGCTGCGGCCGCCACGGAACGGCCCAATCATCCGCCAGCGCAGGCCGCTATAGAGTCCTGGGTCAACCTGTTGCGCGGAGGCAGAAGAACACAAATGGGAGATCACACTTAGAACGAGGAGGAAGAACCGTGCGGTTCGCAAGAATGGGCTGGGCATAGAAGAAGCATTGTATAAGAGGAAAGCGTCCGCTTCCGCGTGCCCTACGCCTTCTGTGTTTCCTTTCTCCTTACATACAGCAACTTATCCACCTCGGCAATGACGTTGTCGTCAGTATCTGTAACGGTGACATGAAATGTTGGTTCGATCTTGCCTTTCGCATCGGCCTGAGCGCGGATTTCTTCAATCCGCTCGCGTGGGATGTGGAAGGTGGCTGTCATCAGCCCTTTGCCTGGTTTCTTGAAACGAATCGTAGCGGCCTTGTCCCAGACGATGTAGTCCCGCCCGAGATTTTGAATGAGGATAATCATGAAGAAGGGATCGCACATGGCGTAAAGCGAGCCGCCGAAGTGCGTCCCGACGAAGTTGCGGTTCCAGAAACGCAATGGCATTTCCACGTCCATGCGCAGAAAATCTTCCGAGATGTGTTTAACTCGTATGCCTGCGCCTAAAAAGGGTGGATAGAGGTTAAATCTCCTGAGTAGTTTTTGCCGTTGATTTCGCATGTTGTATCGCTCGGGTCCCAGGGACACGGGCCATCGAGCGGCCGTGGAGAATGGTGCATATTCAGCAGCAGCCATTTATCTCCCGTCCTGTGCAGCAGGGCAGTCCCGCGGGCTTCCATGACCTGATGTTGCATGGTAATGCTCAGGTCGTATTCGAGCCAAAGGGCGTCACCCATGGAATGATACGCGCGAGGGCGCAAACTCAGCCGCGGCACAGGGACCTGGTGAAAGTAATGCCGGCGAAAGTATTCCATTACCGCATCGCGCCCGTAAAACTCGCCGTTGGCGGTCAGCAGCACAAACTGGGGATCGAGGCAGGCGGCGAAAGCGGCTTCGTCGCCGCGGTCAAAGGCGTCTCCGCAGCTTTCAAATTGCCGGCGGAACTCAGACATCTCGTCCGGCGGCGGTTTTTTCGGTCCGGCAGGGCCATTACCGGCCAGGCGGGCTACGCGTGCTTTGAAATCAACACTCGCACCCAATTGCTCCAGCAGGTCCACGCCGAGAATGCCGTCAATTTGTTTGCCGCAGGCCCGGCCGATGGCCGAGAGATCAACGGCGTGCAGCGTCAGGTTCTTCAAATGATGTTCGCCGATCACCAGGACCGGGAGCGTTATACCGCGGCCGTAGATGTCCGCCGTCTTGTTCCATGACGTGATGTGGATTGTCAGTGGGTCCCCATCGTGGTCGAAGGATGCAAGGTTCAGCATGGAGGTGGCGCCGGTGTCCACCAGAAGCAGCAGGCTCCTGGACCCTGCGAAGGCATGCACCACCACCAGGGGGCCGCAGTTTTCCAGGGGAACATCTTCTGCCCAGGCCGGGAGCGCCAGGGTAAGGAACAAGCTGAGTGCAAGGACCCGAGACATGAGTTCTCCGAATGCAGGAACACAATAGCACAAAACGAACGTTCGTGCTATTATAAATCCGTTGCTAGAATAAAAATCTTGGCTACGATTTCCTCCAGGACGAAGGAAAAGCCCCGTCGCGCGCGCGGTGTGCGCACGCGCGAGGGAATATTGCGCGCCGCCGTGGACCTGGCGTCCGTGGAAGGCCTGGGTGGGCTCACCATCGGCCGCCTGGCGGACGAATTGAAGATGAGCAAGAGCGGCCTGTTTGCCCATTTTGGCTCGAAAGAAGAACTCCAACTGGCGAGCATTGAAATGGCGCGGCAGATGTTCACGGAGCATGTGATCATCCCGTCGTTGTCCAGCCCGGAAGGCATGCCGCGCTTGTGGGAATTGTGCAACCGCTGGCTGAGCCACATTGAAGACCGCGTTTTTCGGGGTGGCTGTTTTTTTACCGCTGCATCTTTTGAATTCGACAGCCGTCCCGGGCCAGTGCGGGACCGCATCGCCCAGGTGATGGAGACGTGGCTTAAGATGCTGAGCGGCGCGGCGCGGCGCGCCCAGAAAGCCGGACACATGCAACGGTCTATCGACCCGGACCAGTTTGCCCTGGAGATTGATTCGCTGGCCATTGGCGCGTATTGGGCCCGTGAACTGTTCGGTCCGAAAAAGACCATGGGGAACACCCGGTCTTCCATTCAGCGTCATTTGATGTCCGCTGCAACACCGGCATGCCCCAAGCTTCGGCCGATCCGCTGATCCCTTGATCTGCTGATCCGCTGATCGATTGACCGATTGCTCGATTGTTCTAGCGCGCCGGCTTTCCTCGTTGGTCATGGCCCTTCCCGTGGTTTATCCTTCTCCGTTCAACCGAAATGGAGGCAAATGATGGTTCGCCACGGATTGCTGTTCAGCGTACTTTTTTCATCCTTGATAGTGGTTGCCCAGGACCGGAAATACATTGTCCTGCCGCGTCCCGAGAGCGTGAAAGCCGCGCCGTTCAGCGAGGCGGTCCTGGCCGGGGACACGCTCTATCTCGCCGGACAGATCGGGCTTGATCCCAAGACCGGAAAGCCGGGAGCAACGCCCGAGGACGAGGCCAGGCTGGCCATGGAGTCCATCAAGCGGATCCTCGAAGCAGCGGGAATGAGCATGGACGATCTGGTCTCAGTCCAGGTGTTCTGCTCGGATGTCAGCGTCTTCGACAGCTTCAATGGAGTTTATCGGACCTATTTCCACGGAAATTTTCCGGCCCGCGCATTTATCGGATCGGGTAAGTTGCTGTTTGGCGCGAGATTTGAAGTTCAAGGGATAGCTGTGAAAAGACGGAAGTGAATCGTTTGCCCCGGAGGCGCCCTCGTGTTTACGCAGGCTTGTCGTCCGCCGGAAAGTAAGATTGCAAGGTCCCATCTCTGCGTATGTCGGCTGTGCAACAGTGGATACCGCCGCCGAAGGGATAGACGCGGTCGAAAGGGCAGGGGACGACTTCACAATTCAACGAACGCAATAAGTCCATCATCGGCGTTTCTGCCTGCTCGACGACGGCGGTGTGCTCGTCCAACATGAGGATGTTCATCGAGATCCAATTGCTTACGTCGCGCGCAGGTGCGCGGCCAGTCCTCACGGATGGCGGCGCCGGCACGACTTGCCAGCCGTGTGCCGTAAACATTTCCAGCGCGCCATTGGTGCAAGGCCGCTCCGGGTTGATGAGGACCAGACCGGGCCGGATCGGAACCAGCGTTGTGTCAATATGAGTGGGCGTTGGCTCGCGGAAGGTAATGCGGTGAATACGGAAAGCAGGGCCGAGGTGCCGCCGCAGCCATTCAGCCCCGAACTCGTTGCTGACGAGATCGGGTTGCCAGAAGATATCGCGCCCGCACCGCGCAAAACAGGCCGCGTCGAAGGCTGGCTCAAACTCGGTGAGCAGTGGCGCTGATGCAAAGTCGAATGGCGCGCCAGCTTGGTCGCGTTCGCGATACAGAGCTTCGGACATGAGTGGCTTCGGTGCGGTTGTCCAGCGCGCACCCTGGGCAAAGTAACTCTTGGCCAGGCTTCGATAGGCGCGAAACTCAAAGTACCTTGCCCGTTGGGCCATTGGCGCCTCGATGATCTCATTGCCAATGACCAGCAGCAGGTCCCGGGGGCAGGCGGTGGCGTGTCCACAGGCAATCTCCCAGTCGGGTGTCTTTACTGGAGTGTTCTGTTCCACGGGATCAGGCCGGCGGACCGTGATTCCACGACGGGCGAGAAGTTCGGCGAAGGAATCCAGTTGGCGCTCGGCATCATCCACGACGGATTGATGCACTGGCTGGCCGCGGAACTGCCGTCCCGCACTGTCCAGCAGAAAATAAGGGGAGAGCGCGGGCTCGAATCCCATGTCGGTCGCGCCTCGCGCTGATCCGACGACGACTTCCTGCAGCGGGTCCCACTCGTTCCACGAGTTGACGATATTCACCCAACCTCCCTCACAGTCCGGCAGGGACTAGTTTAAGGGGCGGCTTCAAAAAATGCCTCTCGGTCATACGTCACCAAGTCGCCGATGCGATCAATCGCGATGTCTGCTTGGGGAAGGCTCGCCACTACTTCCCGATCACGCGCGTAGTGGCCTTGCTTGACAAAGACGGTCGTAACTTTCGCTCCCCAGATTCGCTTCACCGCCGTGAGGATGCGCAACTTGTCGTCAATCAGGACATAGTGACCGGCAGGGAAGCGCCGCTCCACATCATCCAGTTCCCTTTCTTTATGGATGTAGATGAGCACATTCCCATCGACGGCATCTGAAATTCCTGAGCGTTCCACTTTGAGCGGCTGAAAGACAACGTCGCCATCGGAGAGGACAACAGCCTTGCCCCATTGCTTGACGTGGTCCACGGCGTCCAGAGAATCAGGATAAAGCCGCGTGGCAAACGGATAATTGACCAGAAAATGGGAGACCGTCAGCAGTCCCGGCTCGCGCGGATATTCGATGCGGTAACGCTGCAGCGCGCCCAGATAGTCGGCGTATCCCAGCTCAGCCCGCAACCGCTCAAAGAGTTCCCAGTAGCAGCGCTGCCGGTCGGGCCCAACTTCTTTCGCGAGGTGGCGCTGCAAGTCGGCGGTGACGCGGTCATTGTCGAGCAGGGTATTGTCCACATCGAAGAGAAAAACCACGTTGTTGTTGGTCATAGATGCCCAACGATTCAATCGGCAACTCATTCTAAAGCCTTCCCGGCTGTCACGAAGAAACCGCAAGAATCAAGAAACGCCGGCGCGCAATTTAGCCTACTCTGATTTACGACACCGTGGCTGGTTTGCTGAGTGGCTGTCTTTCACCGGCGGTTCCGCCACAATATCATTGTCGCTGGTTCGTCTATAAATGTAGAAATCGCCACCGTTCGCCGAATAAAAGGCGGCGAGAATCCATGATCAGGTTTAATTTGCCAATGCAAGTCTGACGCGGAGAATGGTAGAATCGAAACAATAGCGAAAGTCCTTTGTCAGAAAACTGGTGTGTCTACAAAGAGGCCAGCCGCGGTACTTGCGTTTGTTTTCTGTTAAGACTTATTTATGAGCACAGGCGCTGGAAATCAAGTCCACGATCTGGGATCGCTGAAGATCCACGATCACGCACGCCGCGGCGGGAAGACTGGAAAACGCCTGGGCATGTTTGGCGCCGGTCTGGGAGCTTTAGTGGTTATCGGAGGACTGCTGCTCGCCTTCAAGACCCAAAGGCCGGTTGTGGAAGTGGCGGCAGCAAGACCAGTGACCGCTGCAACCGCTGAAGCCCTGCTCAACGCCAGCGGATATGTGACACCCCGTCGACGGTCGACAGTTGCCGCGAAGGTGACTGGGCGCGTGCAACAGATCTATGCGGAAGAGGGCTTGCACGTGAAAGCCGGACAGGTCCTGGCAACCTTGGATTGTTCGCAGCCCGTCGCTGCGTTCAATTCGGCGAAAGCGGACCGCGAAGCGGCGGCTGCGGCGCTGGCCGATTTTGAAGTCCAGCTGGTGAACGCTGACCGGGAGTTGAGACGCGCGGAGGCTCTCCGTGCCGCCACGGTGATGAGTCAGGAGCAGCTGGACAACGCGCGCATGACTGCGGACAGTCTCAAAGCCAAGATCAACCTGACCAAGCAGCAGACCAGCGCGTCCCAGGCCAGAATCATGGTGGCCCAGCAGGACGTGGACAACTGCACGGTACGCGCTCCGTTTGAAGGCGTTGTGGTTTCCAAGGACGCGCAGCGCGGGGAGATCGTGTCGCCTCTTTCGGCGGGCGGCGGTTTTACGCGCACGGGTATTGCCACGCTGGTGGATATGACCTCGATTGAAATTGAAGTGGACGTGAACGAATCCTATATCGCCCGCGTGAAAGAGGGTCAGAAGGTCATCGCCACGCTGGACGCGTATCCGGACTGGCAGATACCTTCGACCGTCCGTACCGTGATTCCCACCGCCGACCGGCAAAAGGCCACGGTGAAAGTGCGTGTGTCGTTTGACAAGCTGGATCCCAAGATCCTGCCCGATATGGGCGTGAAGGTGGCCTTTCTCAGTGATCAGCCGCCCAAAGGCAAAGCCAGCGAAGCGCGCGCGGTGATTTCGCAAGGCGCGGTGCGAAGTGAAGACGGCAAGAACATTGTCTTCATGGTGCGTGACGGCAAGTTGGAGCGCCGCAGCGTGAGCCTGGGCGCACAGCGGGGAAGTGACGTTGAAGTAATGGCCGGTCTTTCCCCCGGTGACATCCTCGTAGTGCACGGCGTAGAGACCTTGCATGACGGCCAGGCAGTAGAAATCAAGAAGTAAGGAGAAACGATAATGGTGCGCGTGGACGCATTCGGGAACTCTTCCAGCCTGATTCATGTTCGAGGTCTGGACAAGAAGTATTATCGCGGTGGCGAAGAGATCCACGTACTACAGGGATTGAACCTGGACGTGGAAAAGGGCGAATTTGTGGCCTTCATGGGGCCGAGCGGCTCCGGTAAAACGACGCTGCTGAACCTTCTGGGCGGACTGGACGTGCCGTCTGCAGGAAGCATAACCGTGGCCGGCGACGAGATCACCCACATGTCCAGCGGCAAGCTTACCGAGTGGCGCGCGCGTCACGTAGGCTTCGTGTTCCAGATGTATAACCTCATTCCCGTGCTCACAGCATTTCAAAATGTCGAACTGCCACTGCTCCTGACGAAACTCTCGAAAGCCGAGCGGCGCAAGCACGTGGAGACCGCGTTGGGAGTGGTCGGACTCTCGGACCGCATACACCACTTTCCGCGCCAGCTCTCCGGCGGCCAGGAACAGCGCGTGACCATTGCCCGTGCCATCGTCTCCGATCCAACGTTTCTGCTCTGCGACGAACCTACCGGCGACCTGGACCGCAAGAGCGCCGATGAAATCATGGAACTGATCCTGAGACTGGTCAAGGAGTATCACAAGACAGTGCTCATGGTCACGCACGATCCCGTGGTCGCGCAGCGGGCGGACATTACGTTGCATCTGGAAAAAGGCGCGCTGGTGGAGGCAGGTGAGCTTGAAATCGCAACCGCCGGAGGTGCGGCATGAAGTTTAGTGGACTGGTTTTCGCCAATCTTTTCCGCAAGAAATTGCGGTTACTCCTGACCCTGGGATCCTTTGGTGTGGCGCTGTTTCTCTTCGGGTTCCTGGCGGTAGTCAGGGCGGGCTTTGGTGGAGGAGTGCAGGATGTCGCCGGCGCTGACCGGGTCGTGACCCTCAGCCGTAGCGGGTTTATTCAACTGCTTCCACGCGCCTACCAGGACCGCATGCTGCGCATTCCTGGGGTGAAAGCGGTCACCTTCGACCAATGGTTTGGCGGGGTCTACCAGGATGAAAAGAACGGAGTTACGGAGTTCGCCATTGACGTCGCAAACCAGCGCCAGGTTTTTCCGGAAATGAAGGTGCCGGAGGACCAATGGGAAGCGTTTATCAAGGACCGCCGTGGCGCCATAGTAGGTGTCAAGACCGCCCAGCGCTTCGGCTGGAAAGTGGGTGACCACATTCCCATCAAGGGGACCATTTTCGCCGGCACATGGGACTTCAATCTTGACGGCATCTACCACGGCCGACCGAACAAGGACGACGAAACACAATTCTGGTTCCAGTGGGACTATCTGCAAGAACGGGTAGGGGCAGATATCAAAGGCCAGGTTGGCTGGTATACGGTGCGCATCGCTAATCCGGACGACGCCGCGCGCATTAGCAAGGCCATCGACGCCGAATTTGCCAATTCACCCTATGAAACGCACTCCGATCCGGAATCAGTATTCTTTGCCAACTGGGTAAAGCAGTTTGGCAATATTCAATTACTCATTCTGAGTATCGGCGGCGTGGTGTTCTTTACGCTGCTGTTGGTTACCGGCAACACCATGGCCATCGCCGTTCGCGAGCGGACGGCCGAACTTGCCGTTCTGAAGGCAGTTGGTTATTCGGACCGTTTTGTGATGTTGTTTGTACTCTCAGAGTCGCTGGTTATCGCGTTGATCGGCGGAGGGCTGGGTCTGGTTTTCGCGAAGGTGATTACGACGCTCTGGAATCCGCTGCCCGGTGTCTTGCAGATATTTTATTTCTCACCGCAGGCGATGCTCACGGGGCTGCTCGTGACCTTGGCGGTGGGGGCCATAAGTGGATTGCTTCCCGCAATCGGCGCCATGCGGTTGCGCGTGGTAGATGCGCTCAGGAGAGTGTGAGCATGGCGATTGTGTTTAATTTGCTCAGATGGGCCATTGAAGCCGTCATCCTCGTCTCTTTTGTATGGCTGGTGTCGTGGCTGGTGTCGCAGGTCAACATACCCGTTTCCTACAACCTGCGTAGCGTGAGACAGCGCTGGGCTTCGGCTGTGGTGGCTGTACTGGGCATTGCCGGTACGGTAGGCGTGTTCGTGGCCATGATGTCGCTGGCCAAGGGCTTCAAGGCGACCCTGGTGTCGTCGGGCTCGGCCGATAACGCTCTCGTTATGCGGGCGGGAGCCACCTCAGAGATCAATGGGTCCGTCAGTATGGAGCAAGTGAGGGTCATCCAGGACGCACCCGGCGTGGCGCGCTCCGGCACCGGCCCGCTCATCACGGCTGAAGTCGTGCTGGTCGCGCCCTTTCCCCTTCGTGCGACCGGTTCCGACGCCAATCTGCAGGTGCGCGGCGTTTCGCCCAAGGCCTTGGAAGTCCGCAACAAGATCAAGATTGTGGAAGGCACTTTTTTTCGTCCTGGGCTGAACGAATTGGTTGTGGGCCAGAATGTCGCCCACACCTATGCGGGCATGTCTGTTGGCAACACAGTGACGCTTGGGAACACTCGTTGGCTCGTGGTGGGCGTCTTCGACGCGGGCGGCTCGGCTTTTGATTCCGAGGTCTGGTGCGACGCGCCCGTACTCCAGCAGATTTACCATCGTCCCGCGGACTCGTTCCAGTCCGTGACCGTCCACCTGAATTCCCCGGAAGCATTGCAGCAGTTCAAGGATGCGGTAACCTCGGATCCGCGCATGACAGTGGACGTAAGCCGGGAAGTGGATTACTACGATAAGCAGTCCCAGGTTTTGGCTCTGACCATCACTGTGCTCGGCGGTATAGTGGCTGGCATCATGGCCATCGGGGCGGTTTTCGGAGCGCTCAATACCATGTATTCCGCCGTTGCCGAGCGTGCGCGTGAAATTGCCACGCTCCGGGCCTTGGGCTTTCGGGGAAGCAGCGTTGTTCTGTCCTTCATGATTGAAGCGCTGTTGATTTCCTTTATGGGAGGTCTTCTCGGCTGTCTTGCGGTGCTTCCCTTGAACAGTCTGACCACGGGAGCAATGAACTTCCAGACCTTTTCGTATCTGACGTTCGCGTTCAAGATCACTCTGCCTCTGCTGGTGAGTGGCGTCGGTTTTGCGCTGGTCATGGGCGTGGTTGGTGGATTGTTTCCCGCCATCAGGGCCGCTCGTCAGCCCGTGGCCGCGGCGTTGCGCTCATTGTGATTGCTTCCTGGACGGATCGGGCGAAAGTTGATGATTCGCAAACTTAACTCGGGTGAGTACCGCTTGTACTCGCGAAAGAAGAACCCAAAAACCGGTAAACGCCGTAATCTCGGAACGTTTGCCTCGCTCGAAAAAGCCAAGGCCCACGAGCGGGCCATCCAGTACTTCAAGCGCCACAGGTGAGCCTCTAGTCCTGAACAGTCTTCAGGCTGATTTAATTGAGCGGGTCCCACGATCGGCATTCGGACGCGCTGAGAGATGCGGGCGCTGCGCCGGACTGAGAACGAATCACCGCATCGGGGCTGGAGCAGAAACTCTTTCCTCCTCCGTCCGCGGGAGTGGCTACGATCACATAGTCTGAGCAGAGTTCTTTCTCGCAGATTGCCGCCAAGGTGAAGCGGAAGCCGTTTTTCACACAGCCGGATTCGGAAGCGCAGCCTAATGCCGCGTCGATCATGCAAGCCCGTTTTTCTGACGGTGTGTCACAAACTCCGTCGGGGCCGGGTCCCAGCGTCGCGAGGTCGGCGGCGAAACCCCGGCTTGGATAGGTAGTCTCATACTGGGCCTGAGCGACGCTGAGTGTGCGCAGGCCGGCGACTGCAGCAGACTCATTCGCCGCGGTTCTCGACTTCATCAGGTTGGGAATGGTAATGGCCGCCATGAGCAGAGACATGTTTACATCGAATCCGTGGCTGACGCCGGTCAACTGGATAGTGCTTTGACCGGCAGATGCGGTCGCCAGGCTGGGCTTGCTGTGGTCGGCCAGTTGCTGAAACAGGTCTGCCATGTCCGGCGATTGTTGTTGCACAACCGGGCCAAGAGCGTGCATCACATTCTGGTAGATCAGAGCAGAAACGCCGTTAGGCTGGTCTCGCGGCATCAAGACCCGCAACTCGGTGGATTTCGCGAGAGATCTTCCGTTGCGGTGGACCGCGATGGCTTCTTTTACCATCGCCTGGCTGGCTGCTACGATCAGATACCCATCCGCGAAGGCATAACCGATTTCTGTCTTCTTTTGTCCATCGCCGAACCGCAGACCGTAGAGCGTCACTCCGTTTTCCGAGTGTTCTTCCAGCTTGATCTCTTTTCCTTCACCGGCTTTGGCATTGGCGGTGGCCAATACTCGTTTGAAAGTGTTTTGTAGTCCGGACGAATCAGAAACCTGAAGGACGACTTTCCACGCGGGGCTTGGGAGAATGGGGCCGTCCAGTGCGATCACCAGATGTCCACCCAGCTTCTTGAGCAGGTCCTCTTTCAGATTGATCTGGAGCTCGCTTTCCAGCTGCGCGTAATCCATTGAGGGACCACCATTCGCAGCGCCGGCCAGCTTTACGACGTCGTCGAAGGCATCGGGCAGGTTCTTGACTAACGCCCCGGCGGCGAGACTTGCATCGGAGGACACAAAATCCAGCGCGCCCATAGGCGCCGGCGCGGCCAGCCACGACGCCATCCCTTGCCTCGGGCCTTTGAAGACGAGTTCCGCATTCGTGGACAACATACCGGACGAATACTTGCCGTCCATCACGATATATTGCAGATCGGCAAAGCCGCTTTGCTGGATCGTGGCGTCCTGATGCGGAGCGACCTGCGGACTCTGGGCCCGGATCCATTGCATATCCACGCCCGCCAGGACTCCTGCGCCAGACCGGTAGGCTTGCGCCAGGCGCGCGCCAAAAGCGGTTGCCGCAAACTTGCCGCCGCCGGTGGCAATATGCGCATTGAAGCTCTTCAGGGTCTTGAGATCAGCGGCTGCAATCACCAAGTCAGGACGCACCAGGATCATCAGCGGCTTGTTTGCAGGCTGGTGTGTGGTAGCCAGGAGTTGCGCTGGGCTGTAGAGGACAACCGGAGCGTTGGATTTGCCGGCATATTGGTCCACAAGCTGCTGGAGAAATGCCTTCAGGCCCGGCTTCCGGATTTCAGCCAACACGATCGGCGACGGACTGTTGGCGCTTCCGGAAAACGAGACGATTATCTCGTCACCCAAATACCCGTTGAGTTCCTGAAACTTGGCAAGGCCTTCTTCAACCATGGGCGCCACCATGCCTGCCTTGTTCGTCCACCAATCGCTGAGAACCGGACTCTCCTGTAATTCCTGATGGAAAATCTGGTTGGTTTGTCCCACCGCTTCGCCGAAGTTGGGCAAGCTGACATAAATCGCGGTTGCCGCCGGGACCAGCGCCAGGAGCTTGCTCTGGGTGCGCGGCGGGGGGAACTGTACGCCTTGTTCCAGCTTGGTCTGCAAACGGAACCACTCGTCCACCAGAGGCCGGTAGTTCTCCGGCTCCTGGCCCGTCGCGGGCTTTTCCTGCTGGAGGGCATGCGCCGAGATGGCAAACAAGACCACCGCCGCCATGGCAACCCATCTCCATCCCTGGTGACGTGCGCTGAAAGCTTCCCGATATAGACGGTCTTCTGTGTCGCACGCCCCGTTGTTAGGACTGTGTCCGTTAAGCATTTGCTCCCCCTGGATGCCTGACATGAGGCTAACATACTCTTTTCTGATTGCAGAGCCTTCCCGTTTTATCTTGACAGCCGGCTTGGGTTGTAGAAGCATGGCCGCAACAATTGCAATCCATGATCTAAAAGGAGCCGCGTTTCGTCGGGAAGCGTCTATAGTGTCCCGAGATAACGACGGTGCGAGATACGAGTGTGGCCATCAGCGCCTTCTGCAAACGAAACGAACGGGCTCTTGATTTCACTTTACCTAGGTAACAGATCGCTTTAAATTGTCAAAACACCACTTACAGAAACAAAAGAAAACAAGAGACGAGGAGAAGACACATGGAATTACGTATTTCAGGGATTAAATTGTTGATTGGGTTGTCGGCGCTGGCGCTGTTGCCGGTTTCGGCTTTTGCCGGGAGCGCGATAGTTGATTGTTCTGGCGCGACACCTGGTGCGTTTACCACCATCACAGCCGCTCTCGCTTCATTGCCGGCTGCCGGCCCTAACTCCATCTCGGTGACCGGTACCTGCCACGAAAATGTCGTGTTCTTTGCCCGGACCGACCTGATCATTTTTGGCAATCCCACGGCGACGGTAGTGCCGGGCAACGTCAATGGGCGGCTACTCGTTGTCAGCGGTTCGCAGAGGATTGGAATCCAGAACATCACCTTCGACGGCGGGCGCGGCATTGTTGTCGATGACAATTCGCGCGTGGATTTCACGAACATTACGGTCCAGAACAGCGCCGGGGTCGGCCTTACCAGCCTTGACTCGCTGGTACACATTGCCGACAGCACAATCAAGAACAGCACTCGCTCCGGGATCGTCATCAGCGGTGGGACCTTCTATGTGGACAGTGATGTCACCGGGACTACCGTCACGGGCAACGGACGGCTCGGAATCAGCGCTGCGACCGCGCACTTGATCCTGAATGGCGGTGACGGCGTTACTCCGGGGACGGAAAACGTGATCAGCAACAACGGCGGCGCGGGAGTGGCGGTGGTCAACAGCTCGGAAGCCGATATCAACGGCGATAACCGCATCACCGGCAATCACGGTGTGTTTGGGCTCGAGGTCATTCACACCAGTACTGTCCTGATGGGGGACGGCACGATTTCCAATAATACGGGGATCGGCGTCCATTGCGGTGAGACCAGCCATTGCGAATGGTTCGGCGCCACCAAGATTGATCACAACAGCGGCGGCGGCATTGAGCTTACCGACCATTCCGACGGTTATATTGATGGTGGCATTGATATCTCCGGCAATACCGGCATCGGTGTATTGATTGACCTGAGTTCCTTGCTCAACAGCCTGGGCGGTAATACCATCAACAACAATACGGACGATGGCGTCGTGGTGAACGATTTGTCTGTCCTCAAGTTTGCCGCGATTGACACCATTACCGGAAACGGAAAGCTTTCCCTTGAGTGCGACAACGAATCGCTGGTGGTGGGTGACATCTCCACGCTCAAGAAGGTGAGTTGCAGCAAGACGCACCTGGCCAGGAAAATCAAGTAAATACGCCAGTCGAGAAGAATGGGCCGCCCGCGATCGGCCCATTTTTCTGCTCCGGCGGAGTGCGGACGAACACGGGGTGGCAAAAAATTTCCCACCCTTGGGCTGACTCTGATAGAGCAGGAAGCCAGACTCTCCGCAAAGGTGGGACTGCCTTG
This sequence comes from Verrucomicrobiia bacterium, assembly GCA_035567035.1. GTDB lineage: Bacteria > Acidobacteriota > Terriglobia > Terriglobales > Acidobacteriaceae > Angelobacter. The sequence goes on from DATMPO010000097.1 coordinate 44,090, forward strand.
GATTGATGCGCCTAATAAATGTACAGGCGATTTGTTATTCGTGATCCGGATTGTTGTGGCGCCAGCCCCAGTACTTGGTCTGCTGCCGTTTGTTCAGCCGATTGAAATCCTTCGTCTGGTGCTGGTCGGTCTGGTACCGCTGGTACGCGCGGCCTTCATTGTCGTCCCAGGTGTGATAGTCCTTGTGGCTCTTGTCGTAGTAGCGCTTGTTGTTCTGGTTCTGCCGGTTTTCCTGGTTCTTGTTTTCCCGGCCCCTGTCTTCTTGCGGGCTGGCGGCCATCATCCCAAGAGGTGCGGAAAGGGCGGCAGTCAGAAGAAGTGAACTGAAGTATCGATATCCACGGTGCATGTCTTTCTCCTTTGCACGGGGTCTCCATACATTGGAATTCCCGCTAGGTACGACTATCTACCTTTAGCGTGGCTAAGGATGCTCAATATTGCTCATCCGGACCGGGAAGATCCGGTGGGGTCAGATGAAGGGGCGCAGAGAAAGAAAAGTTGGTGGAGGCGGTGGGAGTTGAACCCACGTCCGAAAAAGTTACTGGTCAGGAGCCTACATACTTAGTCCAGTTCACCCGACGGGAATTACCCCGTCAGATTCGCGATTTGCGCTTAGAACGGACAAGAAACGCAACTCGCTAGCCCGAAAGTCTCGCCGGAGGCCCCCGGACATAGGGCCACCAGCCAGCCTGCTGAATGACGTCCTGCCGCAACCCGCAGACAAAGCCGCGGAGGACGGCTACTTAACTAAATTAAGCAGCGTATGCGAACTGATTAGAGTTAGCATTTATTGTTTTTGCACCACTTACGGGGGAATGCGCCCCGGTATGCCTCCTGGCCGCAAGCATTTCCGTCGAAGCCGTGACGCCCCCACAGAAAAGGACTCTTGGCCGTCCTTTTGTCAAAGATCTGTCTCTACCTTAGAGTGAACCAGATACCAAGTCAACTCATTGGATGCCGCAGAATGATTGAGGATTCTCCCCACATGATAATCCTGACCGCCTTAATCAGGACCAATCATCGGCGTGATACTATATTTCCGTTTCATCACGCTAGGCTTAGATTTTTATTCATGCTTTCTTAATGGTGGTGGAAAAATGTGCCAGAGCAATTCTGCCGCACCTAAGCCAAAGGCTTTCCGCAATCTTTCGTTAATGAATAGATTTTGTGGCATGCTGCTTGCCGCCGTTCTCCTGGCGTGCCTTGCCCGCTGTGGAGGAAATGGAACTCCTGCGCCACCACCACCTCCGCCAGGCGCGCCGGCCATCCTTTTCAGGTCGTTCCGGGCTTTGGATGGCAGCAACGCAGGGAGCGCCAATAACACCGAAAATATATGGGGAATAAACGCTGACGGCACGGGTGCCACTCCCTTAACCAAACTCACCGCCGCTGTGGTCTCCTTTGATCCTGCCTGGTCGCCGGATGGGACGGTGATCGCGTTTGCTTCAAATCGCGCTCCCGGTGGTGGTGATAACCACAACCAGACCTTCCTGCCAGATATTTGGGCAATGAAGACCGATGGCTCCGGCCTGATCCAACTCTTCAACAGTGGTCCCATTCCAGTTAGTAGCAGCACTAATCCGATGTGGTCTCCCGACGGCCGCAAGCTGATGTTTGATCTCGAATGCTGCGGATTGAATGCTGGTCCTGGTGTCGCGGTGATGAATGCGGATGGGACCAATGTGACGAAGCTAGCCACCAGTTTCGCCCACAATGGCCCCTCTCCTGACAGCTGGTCACATGACGGATCCAAACTGTTATTCGATTCCCCCTTGGTGTTGAATGGCAGCGGTGGGTTTAACACAAACCAGACATCCAATGTCTGGATCATGAATGCCGACGGCTCGACACAGACGCCCCTGACGAAGCTCACCGCAGTCAATGCGGATTGCGCCGGCGCAATGTTGTCACCGGATGGCTCGAAAATTGCTTTCGTATCGGCCCGCGCTTTTGATGGGAGTGATGCGGCCAATGCGAGCGCTACCTTGAATATTTGGGTTGAAAACATAGACGGCACGGGTGCCAAACCCCTCACCCAGTTGCTCTCCGTTGGCGCTGGCAGCACGGCGCCTGTGTGGTCGCCGGACGGGACCAAACTGGCGTTTGTTTTCACTCGCGCTCTTAACGGCAGCGATGCCGCCAATACCAATACCACCGCAAATATCTGGATCATGAACGCTGACGGCACCGGCGCAGCTGCCCTTACCAAGCTCACCGCGTCAGGCGCTAATAGTTCGTCGCCAGCATGGAAGCCCAACAGTTCCATACTCGCGTTCGATTCGCGGCGCGCCCTCGACGGCAGCGATGCGGCCAACGCTGCGAGCAACATCTGGGTTGTGAACGCCGACGGCTCTGGCGCGACGGCCCTGACTAAGCTCAGCGTGGTGGGAGCCGACAGTGTTCAACCGAGTTGGCGCCCCTAGGACCAAAATGACAACACGGTGTGCGTTGGTTTCTGCTCGCGTGTCCACAATGCGGGGCAGCAGAAGGTGAGCACCCACGATACCCAGCAAGAATGTTACGGCCTTGCTTGGCGGCCATTTTAAACACCTGGGTCTGAGACTTGTTACCCCTCGGGCTCGGCCACGAAGGTGTATCCAACGCCGCGCAGCGTGAGAAGGTGCTTGGGTTTTGACGGCTGATCTTCGATATAACGCCGCAGGCGCACGATGAAGTTATCAATCGCGCGGGTGTCGGTGTCTTCGTGCAGGTCCCAGACATCTTCCAGGATTTGCTTTCGCGAGACTGGTTGGCCGGCGTTACGCACCAGATAACGCAACAAGTCGGACTCCATCAGCGTGAGTTGGAACACCTGGTCGCCGTTGCGCAACTGCAGGCGCTGGAAGTCGGCGGTCTTTCCTTGAAAAGTGAACGTTTCCGCGGAGTCGGCAGCGGGCGCGACGGCGTCAGCAGTTCTTGTCCAGGTCTTGCGCCGCAGCAGGCTTCCGATTCGCGCGATCAGTATGTCGAGATTGAACGGCTTGGGCAGATAGTCGTCGGCGCCGGCCTCAAAGCCCAGCAGAACGTCTTCCGGACGGCCTCGGGCGGTGAGCATGAGGACCGGAACATAGTTTTCAGCGGCGCGCAGTTCGCGGGCTACGGCAAATCCGTCCTTGCCGGGTAGCATGACGTCGAGCACCACAACGTCGAAGGGTTCGCCGTCTTGCAGGCGCGCGATTGCATCTTCGCCATTCCCGGTGACTTCCACGCCGTGGCCTTCCGCTTCCAGGTTGAAGCGCAGCCCGCTGGCGATATGGGCTTCATCTTCTACAACCAGAATCCGGCTCATACGTGGTATATCCTCGGCAGACGCATGGTGAAGGTGCTGCCTCTGCCTTCGCCTTCACTTTCAGCAGTAACGTCGCCGCCGTGCCGCCGGGCAATGGAGCGCACGATGAACAGGCCGAGCCCCGTGCCCTTTATCTGGTTGGTGGCGCGATTGGGAACGCGGTAGAAGCGCTTGAAGATCTGTTTGGTTTCGCCGCGCGGCAGGCCGATCCCGCTGTCACGCACGGAAAACAGCACTTTATCCAGATCGGGAGTGGCGATAGTGACTTCAATCTTGCGTTTCGGGCCTGAGTACTTGACCGCGTTTTCCAGCAGATTGGCGATGGCCGTCCGCAGGTCTTCCGCATTTCCCAGAAGTGTAATCTGGCCGGGAGGTTCGGCGCCGAAAAAAATCTCCTGCGGCGACAGATGATGACGCAAGCGCACCAATTCAACGGATTCGCGGGCCAGAGCGGTAAAATTCACGTCACGCCAATCCTTGCGCGCGTCGCGATGGCGGACCTCACCGGCCCGCAACACTTGCTCCACCGTTCCCAGAAGACGGTCCGTGTCCTCCAGCATCAGACGGTAAAATTCGTGGCGCTGAGTATCTTCGACGTGGCGGCGCTCCAAGGTCTCCAGGTACAGCCGGATGGAAGTGATGGGCGTTTTAAGTTCGTGGGTCACGGCGTTGAGGAAACTATCCTGTTGCTCGTTGCGGCGCACTTCGCGCACCAGAAAGATGGTATTCAGGACCAGACCGGCGATGATCAGTCCAAAAAAGATAATGCCCAGGACCAGCGGCACAACCCTGCGCCAGTTGAGGACAATCCAGCCGACGTTAAGCGCCACCGCCAATCCCACCAGGCACACGCCCAGCGTAATAAAAAATGCAATCGTCTTGGCGCGGCTGGTAATGCGCATGGCGTGCTGATGGAGATTGTAGTAGAAGCAAGGCCTTATCGCAGACGAACACGGGGCGGGAGGCCAATGACCGGCGCTCGCGGTTTCCCAACGGCGTTTCCAAACGTAAGAGGGGACAAATTAAGGACCCAGCGCTTGAGCGCTGGGTCGGTTGTGATTGCGTAGATGGGTGTGAAGTTAGTCGTCGCCAGAAGCCGCCGCAGGCTCCAGATGTATGCCGCCTTTGGCAGGGGGCAGAGCATTCGTCTCTTCACCCGCCTTGAACTTCGGCTGCTTGATGTCCCAGGCCAGGCCCAGAAGACGAAGTGCATAAATGCCGTACCAGTTCATGTCAACCTCCCACCAGGTCATGCCGTGGCGCGCTGCCTGGGGATGAGCGTGATGGTTGTTGTGCCAGCCTTCACCGAACGTGAGCAGGGCCACCCAGAAGCTGTTCTTGGAAGTGTCCTCTGTCAGGAAACGGCGCGAGCCCCACATGTGCGTGGCGGAATTTACGAGCCAGGTTGCGTGCAACCCGACCACCGTACGCAAGAAGATGCCCCAGAACACCATCTTCCATCCGCCAACAAGAAGCAGAATGACGGCTAAGATGGTGATGGGTACCCAGTGCCATTTGCTGATCCAGGTGTGGAACTTATCTTTGCGAAGCTCCGGAACATAAGGAAGAAGACCAGAAGTATTGCTGTTCTGCATGACGCGTCCGGTCATGATCCAGCCCATGTGCGCCCAGAGGCCGCCGTCGCGCGGAGAGTGCGGATCGCCCTCAACGTCAGTGTTCTGATGATGTACGCGATGTATCGCCACCCAGAAAAAAGGTCCGCCTTCCAGGGTCAGCGTAGCGCAGACAGTAAGAAAATATTCAACCCACTTGGGCGTTTTGTAGCCGCGATGGGTGAGCAGGCGGTGATACCCCATGCCTATGCCCAGGCTTCCGGAAATCCACCACAGAACCACGGCCACAGCCAGCCCCTTCCAGCTGAACATAAACAGCGCCGCAACGGCGCCAACGTGAAACGCGGCCATAATAGAGGCGGTAAACCAGTTAATGGGTTCGCGGAATGTCCGATCATTTTTAATGCTCACAACGGCTCCTTGAAATTATCTATCAAAATATCTATCGGCCCTTACATCTGTTTAGATAATCAAACGTAGCATCGAGGGTGTGTGGCGTTTGTAATAGTTGTGTAATTTGCGGGGGGCGAACCAAATTCAATGAAGACTTACGAGGATTCACACGGATACGGACCATGCAGCGGCGTCAAGCCGGCATTATTTTAATGCCAGGCTTCTGTGACTTTTGTCCTGTGCTTACAGACCGTGATAGATTCCGCCATCTGCCAGGACGGTTTGTCCGGTGATATAGGACGCTCGTTCTGAAGCCAGCCATACAATCAGGTCGGCGATCTCTCGGGGCTCGCCCAGGCGTTTGACAGGCGTTTCCGCGGCCCACGATTCGTAGATCTTCTCTTCATGCACTCCAGCGGATAGGGCAACGGTCCCGGCCAGTTCTTTGAGACGGTCGGTGGCCGTATAGCCCGGCCCAACGTTGTTGACCAGAATCCCGTCTTTGCCGAACTCGTTGGAGAGGCTTTTGACTAGTCCCACAACGGCGGCGCGCACCGAGTTGGACATAACAAGATTTGTCACAGGCTGTTTCACTGAAACTGAAGTTATGGTGATGATCCGTCCCCAACGGTGGCGCTGCATATATGGAATGACGGCTTTCGATAAATGGACCACGCTCATGAAATTCATGTCCACTGCTTTGCGCCATTCGTCGAGCGAGATGGACAGAAAATTCTTGGCGGGCGGGCCGCCTGCATTGGCGACGCATACGTCAACGCGGCCAAATTGCTTGGCCACGTGCTCCACAAAGCGCTGGACAGCGGGTGCGTCGGTCACATCCAGCGGCTGGGCGTAAATTTCTGCACCGGTGTCGCGACGGACCTTCTCCGCTGCCTCGGTCAGAGTCTTTTCCGTGCGCGCACACATGGCCACCTGCGCGCCTTCCCTGGCGAAGGCTTCCGCTGTCGCCAATCCGATGCCTTGGCTGGAAGCGGCCACAATTACGCCCCGGCCTTTAAGTCCAAGTTCCATTGGGGTTGCTCCTCAATTTGATTTTGCCGGTGGCGGCTGCCCAATATATACCTGCACCGGCGTCCAGGCTTTGATGTTGTTCTGTTCAAACGAAGCCCTGATGCGTTTACGAAGCTCACGCGTCACTCCGTACTGCTGGCCGGGACGCACCTTGACCAGCAGGAGATAATCAACTTCCTGCCCGGCAATCCGTTCGATCCCCGGGACCTCGGGTTCGGCAACAATGTCCGCGTGGAAAGCGGCGTCATTGTAAAGCTCCCTGGCCACATCCTGGAGGATCTGTATAACCCGGTCGCCGTTTTCGCTGTAATCCACCGCCACTTGCATCGCAACCTGGGACCAGTCCCGGGTCATGTTGCTCACGACTTGCATGGCGCTGTTCGGGACGATATGCAGCGTACCGTCTCCATCGCGCAGGGAAGTATGCCGCATGGTGATTTCTTCGACTATGCCTGTGACCCCCGCGGTGCGTACAGTGTCACCCACTTGAAACTGGTCTTCCACCAGAATGAAGAACCCGTTAATCACGTCCTTGACCAGGGTCTGCGCGCCAAAGCCGATCGTGAGCCCGGCAATGCCGGCGCTCGCCAGGAGCGGCTTAATATCTATATTGAAAAGCGGCAGCGCCTGCATAAAGGCAACAAACACTATGACGAATACTCCTCCACTGTGAATGACGCCCGCCACGGTGCGGATCTGCTGCGTTCGTGCGACGGAAGAAATGGATTTCCGCTTGCTGAGTGCAACGACTTTATCGGTAATCAGCCTGAGGAGACGGATCAAGACAAACATACCGACGAGAATCGCGATCAGTTTCGGGCCTCCGTGCCGCAGCCACCAGAGAAGGTCAGTGTTCCAGTCGCGCAAGAGGCCGGTCCATTGTGGTTTCATGGTGATTCGATTCCGGATTATAACGAAGTGTTTATAATCTGTTCAGCATTTTGTGTCCAAAGAGGTCTCCGTGTTGAGGAAAGTTATCTTACTGCTTGTGCTGCTGCTTGTTCTGGCTGGGTTGAAGCACCCGGCCGTTTATGCCTTTTTCTCTGCGCCACAGCAGAATGGGCTGCCGCCCACGTCGGACCGGATCGAGCGCGAGATGGAAGAGCGGCAGGCCCAGGAAGCCAACAAGAAACGCCAGGAAGAAATCCGCCGGGATACGCAAAAACTCTACCAACTCGCGACCGAACTCAAAGATGCCGTGGACAAGACCAACGAGAACATGCTCTCGCTGGAAGTGGTCAAGAAAGCGGATGAAGTGGAGAAGCTGGCCAAAAAGGTCAAAGACAAGATGCGGGACGGCACAATCAGGCCGCCCAAGGTTGATACCACACCCAGAAGGCCGGGATTCCCACAGTAGAATTCAACGACGGCGCTGCGGTAAACCACATTGTAAGAGCGCACCATAGATTCCGGAAAATCGGCGCATGGATCCTGTACTCAACCAACAATTCCGAAGGCTGCTGGCGAAGAAGCGGTGGGAGGAAGCCGCGGCGTCGCTCGCTGACGTCTCGGCCGCGGTTGCCGCAGATTTGATCGCCGCGCTTCCGGACGAGCAACAGCAAGCGCTCTTCCGGGTGCTTCCCGTAAGGCTGGCTTCGGTCTTGCTCAGCCATTTCCCTTATTTTCATCAGTACATCCTGCTGCATACGCGCACGCCAGAAGAGATGCGCCAGATCCTGGACGCCATGGCGCCGGACGAGCGGCTGCGGCTCTTTGACGAACTGCCTGAGGAAGCCTGGTTGCGGTTGACGGCTGAGATAGGTGAGATTGGAGCATCGGAAAAAGCCGGCACGGCAACGCCGCCGGAAAGGCCACCAGTGACGGCGACTGGTCCCGTTGCGCCGGCGCTGTCCGCGCCGGTCACGCAGGTCGTCGCCGAAGAGGTCCCTGCCGAGCCCATCATCCAGGTCAAGGGAGTGGAGAAGCTGTTTGTGCAGCCCGACGGGCAGCAAGTACAGGTCATTGCGCCACTGGACCTGGCGATCTATCCGGGACAGATTGTCGCGCTGCTGGGCGCTTCCGGCTGCGGAAAATCAACTCTGCTTCGGATACTCTCCGGCTTGTCGAAGCCGACTGCGGGAGACGTACTCTGGCACGGCCGGCCACTTGCGGAGATCGTTCCCAACGTCGCGATCGTGTTCCAGAGCTTCGCTCTGTTCCCGTGGCTCACGGTATTGGAAAACGTTGAAGCCCCACTACTGGCCCGCGGCGCCAGTGCCCGCGATCGCCATACCGCCGCCATGCGCGCCGTCAATACTGTTGGCCTGAAGGGTTTTGAGACGGCTTATCCCAAGGAGCTTTCCGGCGGCATGAGACAGCGCGTAGGGTTTGCCCGGGCCCTGGTGGTCCAGCCGGAAGTTTTGTTTATGGACGAGCCCTTCTCCGCGCTGGACGTGCTGACCGCGGAAAACCTGCGCAGTGAACTACTGGAGCTGTGGCACACGAAGAAAATTGATACCAAAGCAGTTTTCATCGTCACCCATAACATCGAAGAGGCCGTGCTGCTGGCCGACCGCGTCATCGTGCTCGGGCGCAACCCCGCACGCATTCGGTCGGACTTCCATATTGCTTTGCCACAGCCCCGGGACCGCAAGTCTCCCCAGTTCCTGGTGTACGTGGACTTCATCTATAAGGTGATGACCAGGCCCGAGGGTGATTTTGCTCCTCCGGCAGTGCCAGACAGCCGGCCTAAAGCCGGATATCAATTACTTCCTCATGCGCGTCCCGGAGGGATTGCCGGCCTGCTGGAAGTACTGCTGGATACCGGCGGTGAAGAAGACTTGTATCACCTGGCTGAGCGCCTGTTGATGGACGTGGATGACCTGCTTCCTATTATTGACGCCTCCGTGTTGCTGGGCTTTGCCACACTCGATCAAGGCGACGTGAAGCTTACGCCCGAGGGCAGAGCATTTGCGGAAGCGGACATTGCCACACGCAAGGTCCTGTTTCGCCAAGCCGCGCTCGCCCACATTCGGTTGTTCCAGCAGATTGACTGTATTCTGGAAACCAAATCAGACCACAGCATCTCGCTGGAGCTTTTCCGCGACGTGCTGGACGAGCACTATCCCGACAATGAAGTGGAGCGCCAGCTCGAAACCGCCCTGTACTGGGGACGCTATTGCGAAATGTTCAGCTACGACTCTGAATCGGAAAAGCTGCTGCTGGTGGACGATCGCAGCGCTCCTCCGGCCGCGCCTTCGATCGAGGCGTCGTGAGCCACACACCGGAAAGAGCATTTCGCCCTTTCGGCGTGTCCTGGATAGCCGTCCCGCGGCCGGCATGGTCGCTCTTTACCGATATTCCCATCTTCGCTCTGGGCCTGGCGCTGTTCTATGCGGTCCTGATGCTGGCCCGCTACTGGAGCGGGCCGCTTACTCCGCAGGTGGAGATTGATCTCCGCCCGCGCGCCTTGCCCCTCTATGCGCTGTATTCCGTGCTGCGGATCGGGATCGCTTATCTTCTGAGCCTTGCTTTTACTTTGGTCTACGGCTACATCGCCGCCTACAACCGGCGCGCAGAGCGGATCATGGTCCCCTTGCTGGACATTCTTCAGTCCATTCCGGTGCTGAGTTTTCTTCCCGGTGTCATGCTGGCGATGGTATCACTGTTTCCGCGCCGGCAACTGGGGCTGGAAATGGGCGCTATCCTGCTGATCTTTACCGGGCAGGTGTGGAACATGGCGTTCAGCTTCTACACCTCGCTGAAAAGCATTCCACATGAAATGCGCGAGGCTGCGGAGCTCTACCGCTTCAGCTGGTGGCAGCGCTTTACGCAAATGGAATTGCCGTACTCAGTCATTGGCCTGGTGTGGAATTCCATGATGTCCGTGGCCGGGGGCTGGTTCTTCCTGATGGCCTGCGAAATGTTTGTCCTGGGAAATCGCGACTTTCGCTTGCCCGGACTGGGATCTTACCTGCAAACCTCCGCAAGCGCCGGCGATACGCGCGCGATTCTCTGGGGTCTCGGCGTATTGCTCACGGTGATTGTGCTGACTGACCAGCTGGTTTGGCGTCCGGTGATTGCCTGGGCGGAAAAATTCAAGTTCGAGAACGTCGAGTCCGCAGACGTTCCGCGCTCTCCCGTTCTCGATTTCATCCGCCATTCGGGAACGCTGGCATTTCTTTCGCGCAAGGCGGCTACGCCTGTGCGCGAGGCGCTGGCCATGCGTTTTGCCCAGAAACACCAGGATGCGGAGCAGGGAACGCCCGTCACCCTGCTGCGCAAATTGTTTCTTGGCGCGATCGGAGTTGCCGCGGCGGCAGGAGTGGTGTACGCGATCTACCGCAGCTTCGTGATGCTCTCAGGATTAGGCACGGGAGAGTTCAAGGTGCTGGGCATCAGCGGGTTCGTGACTTTTGTCCGGGTCGCTGTGACCTTATTCCTGGGTGCACTTTGGACAGTTCCGGCGGGCGTGGCCATTGGCACACATCCCAAACTTGCCCGCTTCGCACAACCGCTGGCCCAGATTGCCGCTTCAGTTCCGGCAACCGCGCTGTTCCCCGTGGTCCTGCTGGCCCTGGTGCGTGTTGGCGGAGGACTGGGCATTGGCTCGATTGTGTTGCTGTTGCTTGGCACCCAGTGGTACATCCTGTTCAACGTGATCGCCGGCGCCAGCGCGATACCCACGGACTTGAAGGAAGTCTGCCACGTATGCCGGTTGAGCAGGTACCAGCGCTGGAGAAAACTCGTTCTGCCGGCGATATTCCCGCATCTGGTCACGGGACTGGTCACAGCCTCCGGCGGCGCGTGGAACGCCAGCATCATTGCCGAATACTTTCATCTCAAGGGACAAATTTATTCGACGGTCGGCCTGGGCGCGGTCATCAGCCAGGCGAGCGACGATGGCAACTTCGCAGTCCTGCTGGCCGCCACGATCTTGATGGCCACCATCGTGGTAACGATCAACCGCCTGGTCTGGCGGCGGTTGTATGGACTCGCAGCGACAAAATTCAGACTGGAAATGTAAATCTTCTGTGCTTTAATAGCGGTGTGAGCGGCGTTCCTGGCCCTACGCCAGACGCCGCCCACGACCTGGAACAGTTCTTCTTACGTACCTTCCTCCGCCGATTGCAGCACACGGAACGTAGTGCCGCCGTTGGACCAGACCAGCACCAAAGCGTCCTGTCCTTTGGGGACGCCTTCCAGTTCACGGCGGACGTCAGCGCTGGACTCAACTTTGTGACGGTTGACTTCCAGAATAATGTCTCCGCGTGAAATGCCGGCATTGTCCGCTGGACTGCCCGCTTGCACGTTGGCGACGAGCGCTCCGTGGATATCCCCGGGTGCGTGCACCTGCTCGCGAATTTCCGGAGTGATATTCGCCAGTCCGAGTCCCCAGCGTGCTTTGCCGTGCTCTCTAACGGCTTCCGCGTCGGCATGGTCCCTGCGGTCACCAATTTCCTGCAGCGTTACCGGAACCGAAACGTTCTTGCCGTCGCGCAGGACGTCGAGCGCGACCTTCGTATCCGGGTGCTTGCCGCTGATGGTGGCCTGCAGTTCGCCGGCATCGCTCACTTTCTTGCCGTCCACTTCCGTGATGACGTCACCGACTTTCAGGCCGGCTTTGGCGCCCGGCGAATCCGCTTCCACCTGGCTGATGACCGCGCCGGCGGTTTTATCCATGTGAAAGAATTTTGCGTTCTCCGGCGTCACGTCGGAGATGCTGACGCCGATGTAAGCGTGGTTGATTTTCCCCTCTTTGATCAGGGTAGCGACCACCGGGCGAGCAATTTGTGACGGTATTGCGAATCCCATTCCCGCGAACGCGCCTGACGGGGAGATCAAAAACGTGTTGATTCCCATCACTTCGCCGCGGGCGTCCACCAGCGGTCCGCCGGAGTTGCCCTGGTTGATGGCCGCATCCGTCTGGATAAACTGGCCCGGCTTGCGAGGATTATCGGAATACGGGTTCGCGCGGTTCAACGCGCTCACGATCCCGCGTGTCACACTGAAGCGGAACATGAACGGGTTGCCGAACGCGAGCACGGTTTGTCCAGTATGCAGCGCACTGGACTCGCCCCACGGCAGGCTGGGCATATTCGACCCCGCGACTTTGAGGACCGCCAGGTCTGTCAGGGGATCAGTCCCCACCAGCTTGGCGGCCAGCACGCGCCGGTCGTTGAAGGTCACGCGGATGTCAGTCGCGCCTTGTACCACGTGATTGTTGGTGACGATATACCCATCCGGCGAGATCACAAAGCCGCTGCCGCCCACGTGTTCTACCTGGGGTTGCATCTGGGGCGCTCGCTGGCCGAAGAACGGACCGAAGAACTTCTGGATTTCTTCATTCGAAGCCTCCGGTTTCACTCGGGATGCTGCGGTTATGTTCACCACTGCGGGCGTAACCCGGTCGGTGAGCGTTTCCATCGCGCGGTCCAGCGAAAGGATCGCGCTGACACTGTTATCGTCAAGCGGAGCCGCGGGAGGAGCGGCACTTGCCGCACTCGCCCCAGACGGCTTGAACATTTCATAGCTTCCAAGACACGCGAGCAAGGCCAGCAGAAGGGCTGGCGCCGCCAGACGGCGTCCCGCGAGTTCCAAATAGTGTTTCATTTTGCTTGGTCCACCTTTTTGAGTATTGATTGTCAACTAATTAATTAGTTATAACGAGCCAATAAAATTCGTGGCCTCGGCGTCGGCCGAGGGCTGTTGTTTAGGTCTTTCGGTTGATCTTTTTCTGGGATTCGTCGGCAGGCACTTCCCAGATTACGAGTTGCCAACTCACTTGTTGTACCTGAACGGGACCGCTGCCGGTCGAAGTAAAGACAATCTCTCGGTAGGCAGCAAAATAGTTCGCGCCGGCTGGCACGCGCGCGGACAGGAGACGGCTTCTGTTTTGGTTCTCGTACCGGCCTAGAGCGAAGAAATCACCAGACAGCGGGTGCGTGCGCGGCTTCGTTGCCTTGGAACGCGGCGCTGCGTTGGTGGCGACGAACTTACCGGACGCCAGAACGAGTTGTGTTTCCTGCGGTTGCTTTGCCTGCTTGCCAATAGAGTTGTGTCCAGTCGCGAAGTGGGCGTTGTCTTTCGCCGCGACCAAGGTAGGCTTCGCGTCCGGACCATCCACAAAAGTGATCAGCCGTGGCGCACGCGGTCCCCAAAACGCGGAAACCAGTGCAAAAGTGGCGATCAGCGGGACAGCTGGTCTCCAAAGCCTGGTGGTCGCCGGGCGGTCGGAGCTCAAGATCTGTTGCAAGCGCAATGAAAGTTGCACCACGCGGCTGACCACGGTCTGCGCCAAGGTCATCTGTCGGCGGACAAAGCTCTTTTCGGCAATGTCCGTAAGGCAGCGGGCGTAGAGACTCGGATTTGCAGTCTGGGCCAGCACCGCGTCGTCGCAAGCCATTTCGCGATCGAGCGATAGTCTGCCTTCGATCCACCACACCCAGGGATGAAAGAACAGAAGGGCCTTGACGACCTTCTGCGTCAGATTGGTCCAGGCATCGTGGCGGCGCAGGTGCGCCAACTCGTGCAGCAGTACATACTCAAGTTCCGCAGCGGAGGCCACCTTGATCAGCCAGGAGGGCATAACGATGACGGGCTTGAGAAATCCGATGGCCGTGGGCACTTCCAATCGCGATGAAACGTGTACCGCTACCGAGCGTGAGCGGAAGTCGGCCAGCACTTTCTGCACTTCCGGAGATAGGCCCTCCGCCCCAATCTCCACGCAGCTCTTGCGCAGAGTCCGTAGCTGCCAGAGTGCGGCCGCGACGCGCACGAGCCCGGCAACGGCCATAACCATCCAGGCCCAGAAAATCCAATACGCGACTGAAGTGGGGAGCGTAATTCCGGAATGCGCCGGCGACACAGCGCGGTTTCCCGGCCACGCGCTCAGGCAGGGAAGCAGGGCCATGGCCACCAGCGTGGAAAACCATATTGCGAAACGCGTGCCGGAGTTCCGCCTCGGAGACAGACGCAGGAGCAACCAGACGATGGAGGCCAGCAGCGTCCCTTCCGCTAGAGAATAGAGGATTCCCGCGACGCCAAATCGAACAATCTCGTTCGCGCTGGTGGGAGCCATCATGCCTTCTTGCCCTCCTGTATCATCTGCCGCAAGCGCTTGAGTTCCCGGGCGTCTATGCTTTTGTCGTAAAGAATGTTCAAAAGGAGCAGCTCATGGGAGTTCTTGAAGAACCGGCTCACCAGGTTACGAATTTCAAAGCGGGTCGCCTCGTTCTTGCCGACCAGCGGCATATACACGTGCGCGCGTCCGTCCTTGATGTGCTGAACATAGCCTTTTCTTTCCAGGATGCGGATGGTAGTGAGGACGGAATTGTAGGCCAACGCCGGCTTTTGCGTCAGCGTACCTAAAAGCTGGTGGACTGTCGAAGGCCCCTGATGCCAGAGCACTTCCATGAGCCGTAATTCGGCTTCAGTCAGCGTCGGCGATTTTCTGGGCGGCAAGTTGCATTCTCCCGTCGTCGGAGCGGCCTGAACTATTAGACGTAGCCCAAGGGAAATAGTAACTAATTATTTAGTTGAAGGCAAGATTGTAAAGGATGGAAACGCTATCGGGACTCTGTCCGCGTTTCCGGGCGTTTCCCGAGTGCTATTTCTGTAGCGGCGAGTCCTTGAGCGGGAATTGCGCATCCAGCGCCAAGTTTAATTCCAGTACATTTACGCGCGGCTCACCCAAAAATCCGAACTGCCGCCCTTCTGTATGATCGCGGACGAGTTGTTGAAGCCTGGGCAGATCGTCCTTGCCAATGTTCCGCGCGCGTGCCACGCGCGGCATCTGGAATTCGGCTCCCGCGAGAGTGATGTGCGGATCGAGCCCCGAACCGGACGTGGTGACCAGGTCCACGGGTACCGGCCTGCCCGGATTTTCGGCCTGCAACGTGGCGACGTCACCTTGCACTCGTGCAATGAGCTTTTTGTTGGTCGGTCCGTAGTTGCTTCCGCCGGAGTTCGCGGCGTCATATCCATTGCCGGCAGCCGAGGGCCGGGGATGAAAGTAAGTCTCGCCGGTGAATGGCTGGCCGATGATACGCGAACCCACCACTACGCCATTCCTGGTAATGAGCTGACCGTTGGCTTTGTCGCGCCAGATCTGCGCCAGTCCGGTAACCACGAGCGGGTAAATCACGCCCAGCAGGACCGTGGTCACAACGGTCATCAAGATTGCCGTGATCAGATTCTTTTTCATGTGCCTTCCTTTCGAAATGCCTTTTCCTTTCGAACGCAGCAAGCTGCGTTGCGGCGCTCTACACCAGGTGCAGGGCCTGCACAATGACATCGATCAGCTTGATGCCGAGAAACGGCACGATCACGCCGCCAGCGCCGTAAACCCACAAGTTGCGGCGCAGCAACGCTTCCGCGCTCATGGCACGGTACTTTACTCCGCGCAAAGCCAGCGGGATGAGCGCAATAATTACCAGCGCGTTAAAGATCACGGCTGACAGAATGGCCGACTGCGGCGTCGCCAGGCGCATGACGTTGAGCGAGTTCAGCACCGGGAACGTTCCCGCAAACATCGCGGGAATAATCGCAAAGTACTTCGCCACATCGTTGGCGATGGAGAACGTGGTCAGAGAGCCGCGCGTCATCAGGAGTTGTTTGCCGATCTCGACGATCTCAATCAGCTTCGTGGGGTTGGAGTCCAGGTCCACCATGTTGCCGGCTTCTTTGGCCGCTTGCGTTCCCGTATTCATGGCCACCCCGACGTCGGCCTGCGCCAGCGCCGGAGCATCGTTGGTGCCGTCGCCGGTCATCGCCACCAGCTTACCCTCTGCCTGCTCTTTCCGGATCAGGTCCATCTTGTCTTTGGGCGTGGCCTGGGCGAGAAAGTCGTCCACTCCGGCCTCCCGGGCTATCGCCGCGGCGGTGAGCGGATTGTCGCCGGTGATCATGACGGTACGAATTCCCATGGCGCGCAGTTGCGCGAAACGCTCGCGAATGCCGCCTTTGATCACGTCCTTGAGATAAATCGCTCCGAGCGCGCGGCCTTTTTCCGCCACCACCAGGGGTGTGCCGCCGGCTCGCGCAATCTCTTCCACCGACAGTTGCAACTCTTTGGGATATGAACCCGAGTTGTCCTTCACGTATTTCTCCATGGCATCGGCGGCGCCCTTGCGGATCTCACGTCCGTTCAGGTTCACGCCGGACATGCGCGTCTGCGCCGTGAAAGGCACAAATTCCGCCTGGGTAGAAGAGAAGTCCCGTCCCCGCAGTCCATATTTTTCCTTGGCCAGGACCACGATGGAGCGGCCTTCCGGAGTTTCGTCTGGAAGAGAAGATAACTGTGCCGCATCCGCCAGTTGGTCATTGCTGACTCCGGGGGCGGCAATGAACTCAGCAGCTTGCCGGTTACCGAGCGTAATCGTGCCCGTCTTGTCCAGGAGCAGAGTGTTCACGTCGCCTGCCGCTTCCACCGCGCGGCCGGACATGGCGAGCACATTGTGCTGTACCAGACGGTCCATCCCGGCGATGCCGATGGCCGATAAAAGTCCGCCGATGGTCGTGGGAATCAGACAGACCAGTAACGACACCAGAACAAAGATGGTTTGCGGCGAGTTGGAGTAAATCGCAAACGGCTGCAACGTGACTACGGCCAGCAGGAACACCACCGTAAGACCGGAGAGCAAAATGTTCAGCGCTATTTCGTTGGGTGTCTTCTGCCGTTCCGCGCCTTCCACCAGGGCGATCATGCGGTCCAGGAAAGTCTCGCCGGGATTGGAGGTTATCTTTATCTTCATCTGATCGGAGAGGACGCGCGTTCCACCCGTTACCGCAGAGCGATCGCCGCCGGCTTCGCGGATCACGGGAGCAGACTCACCCGTGATGGCTGACTCGTCCACGGACGCCACGCCTTCAATCACGTCGCCATCGCCGGGTATGATCTCGCCCGCGGAGACAACCACCACGTCGTCCTTCCTGAGCTTGGATCCCGGCACAGACTCCGTGCTGCCATTTTTCAGCAGCCGGTTGGCAACGGTCTCCGATTTGGCTTTGCGCAGGGTCTCTGCCTGCGCCTTGCCCCGGCCTTCGGCCATGGCCTCGGCAAAGTTGGCGAACAGGACGGTGAACCACAACCACAACGTGATCTGGAGATTGAACC
>DATMPO010000098.1:0-16039 GCA_035567035.1 Verrucomicrobiia bacterium
CCGCGTAAACAGGCAGACGCAACTAACGTGATGCCGCTCCGCTTCGTCAATCAGGGCTTCCACCAGCTTGCGTCCGGCGCCTCGGCCTTTGGCTGCGGGATCAACCGCGATGCTGCGGATTTCCGCCAGATGCATGCCGTAAAGATGCAGAGCGCCGCAGCCGATGATGCGGCCGCCGTCCTCGGCGACGAAAAAGTCGCGCACGTTTTCGCTGAGTTCCGCCCCGGTGCGCGGCAGAAGCGTGCCTTTCTGCGCGTACGGCACAATGATGGAGTGGATCTGTTCCACGTCCGGGAGCACGGCGTTACGCGTACGTACCATGGACCCCCTGCAAGGCGGAGAGATTTCTGCGGGCTTCTTCGAGCGCCTGCTGCACGCGATGGGGCGCGGTGCCGCCGGGGACGTCATGGCAGGCCAGCACGGCTTCCACAGTAAGGTGGTCGTAGATATCGGCCGCAAACTCCGGGCTGAACTCCTGCAGCTCTTTGAGCGAGAGGTCCTGCAACTCGCAGCCTTTGCCTTTTTCAATGCACTTTTGCACCGCGTGGGCCACGGCTTCATGCGCAACGCGGAAGGGAACACCGCGCCGGGCCAGATAAGTGGCCGCGGCCATCGCGTTCATAAAGCCCCGCTGGCATGCGCTGCTCATGCGCTCCAGGTTAAAGTCCACCTGCCGCATAAAGCCCGCCGCAATCTCCACACAAGCCCTGGCCGTGGCGACTGCTTCAAACAGCGGCTCCTGGGTTTCCTGCAGGTCTTTGTTGTAAGCCAGCGGCAGCCCTTTCACGGTGGCCAGCAAGGCCACCTGGTTGCCGATCACGCGCGCCGCCTTGGCGCGAATGAGTTCCAGGGAATCAGGATTCTGTTTCTGCGGCATGGCGCTGCTACCCGTGGAATAGGCCTGCGGCAGATGTATGAATCCGTATTCCTGTGTGGCGAAAAGAATAAATTCCTCCGCCCAGCGGCTGAGATGCACGCACAGCAGAGAGACCGTGTTGACGAATTCAATGGCGAAATCGCGGTCGCACGTGGCGTCAATGCTATTGGCGGTGGGGCGCTCGAATTCCAGTTGCCGGCTGACCAGCTCGCGGTCGAGAGCGAGTGTTGCGCCGGAAACCGCTCCGGAGCCAAGCGGACACTCATTCAGGCGCGCGCGGCAATCGGCGAGACGCTCGCGGTCGCGCCAGAACATCTGAAAATACGCCAGCAGCCAGTGCGCGACAAGGACCGGCTCGGCCCGCTGCACGTGCGTGTACGCCGGCATGACCGCGGACTTGGATTCCTCGGCGCGGCTGAGCAGGGTTTCCAGCAGGTCGGTGAGTTGCGCCGTGAGATCGTCAATCGAGTGCCGTGTGAACAGCCGCAGGTCGGTGGCAATCTGCTCGTTGCGGCTGCGCCCGCTGTGGAGCTTCTTCGCGGTTTCGCCCATCAGTTCGACCAGGCGCTTTTCCACGAAGTGATGCACGTCTTCGGCCTCGGCATCGTCAAAATATGCCGGGTCGGTCTCGCTCTTTGCCTGGACATGGTCCAGGCCGGAAAGCACCAGGCGCAACTCTTTGGCGTCAAGCACTCCGGCCGCGGCCAGCGCCTGGGCGTGGGCGCGGCTGGCTGCGACCTCATACCGCAAGAGCTTCTGGTCAAAAGGAAAAGACCTCTGCCATTGCTCGAACCTGGGATCGAGCGGCTGGCGAAATCTGCCGGACCACATTTTCACTTCGTCGTCTCCTGCAAGCTGGCTTTTTTGTTCCGCAAAGCGCGGGAGCGCGCGGGCAGACCAAGAATACGGATGAAGCCGGCAGCGTCCTTCTGGTCGTAGCTTTCGCCCATGGTGAAGGACGAGAGGTCCGTGCGGTAGAGAGAATACTCAGACTCACGACTGGCGACCGTGACATTGCCTTTGTAGACCTTGAGCGTGACCGTGCCGGTGATTTCCTGCTGCGTCTGGGCGACGAACGCATCCAGCGCTTCGCGCAGCGGCGTGAACCAGAGGCCGAAGTAGACCAGCTCAGCGTATTTCAGGGCGAGTTGCTGCTTGAAGTGCGCCACCTCGCGCTCCAGGCAGAGGGCTTCCAGTTCACGATGCGCGGTCAGCAGCAGCGTGCCGCCGGGAGTTTCATAACAACCCCGCGACTTTATGCCCACAAAGCGGTTCTCCACCAGGTCCACGCGGCCAATGGCGTTGCGTCCGCCAATCTCGTTCAACAGCTCCACGAGTGCAACGGCGGGAAGCTTTTGTCCGTTCACTGAAACCGGCGTGCCTGCCGCGAACCCGATGGTGACGGTCTCTTCGCGGTCCGGCGCCGCCTGCGGCGAGTGCGTCATCTGCCACGTGGATTCGAGCGGCGCGTTCGCCGGGTCTTCCAGTTCGCCGCCTTCATGGCTCAAATGCCATATATTGCGGTCACGGCTGTGGATCTTTTCGCGGCTGGCGGTCACGGAGATGCCGCGCTGCTCGGCGTAGTCGAGACAATCTTCGCGCGACTTCAAAGTCCATTCGCGCCACGGCGCGATGATTTTCAGTTCGGGGGCCAGTGCCTGGAAAGCGTGTTCAAACCGCACCTGGTCGTTGCCCTTGCCGGTGCAGCCGTGGGCCAGCGCGGTGGCGCGTTCCTGCAAAGCGACTTCGACCTGATGTTTTGCGATCACCGGGCGCGCCAGCGACGTGCCCAGAAGATATTTGTGCTCGTAGACAGCGCCTGCGCGCAGGGCGGGGAAGACGTAGTCGGCGAGAAACTCTTCCCGCAGGTCTTTCACGATGACTTTGACCGCGCCGGTCTTGCGGGCTTTTTCCACTACAGCGTCCACGTCGTCGCCCTGGCCGACGTCGGCGATCATAGCGATCACGTCGCAGTCGTAATTTTCTTTCAGCCAGGGAATGATGATGGAGGTATCGAGCCCTCCGGAATATGCCAGAACGACTTTCTCACGCATGATTGCTCCTCGAAGGTTTGCGGCGGACTACTCCGCCCAGTAATGAAAGTAAAATTGCTTTCTGCACGTGCATACGGTTCTCCGCCTGATCGAAGATCACCGAGCGCGGCGAATCTATGACTTCGGCCGCGACTTCCATACCGCGATGCGCCGGCAGGCAGTGCATGAAGATGGCTTCAGGCCCGGCGTGGGCGAACAGGGCTTCATTCACCTGGTAGGAGGCAAAGATTTTCGCGCGTTTCTCCGTTTCCGCTTCCTGCCCCATGCTGGCCCAGACATCAGTGTAGACGGCGTCCGCGCCTTTCACGGCGGCGATTGGGTCGTCGGTGATGATGATCTCCGCTCCGGTGCGCGCGGCAATCGCCAGCGCCGCGGACGTGATCTCCTTGCGCGGCGCGTGGCTCCGGGGAGACGCCACAATGATCTTGCTGCCCACAGAGGCGGCGGCGAGCATGAGCGAGTGCGCCATGTTGTTGCCGTCGCCGATGTAAGCCAGGTGGACTTCCCGCAGGTCGCCGAACTTTTCGTGCAGGGTGAAGAAGTCAGCGAGCGCCTGGCATGGATGCTCCAGGTCACTGAGCGCGTTGATCACCGGAATGGAAGAGTGCTGCGCCATCTCGACGATGGTCTGATGGTCGAAGGTGCGCAGGACGACCGCGTCCACCCAGCGTTCGATGTTGTGGGCGATGTCGCTCAGAGGCTCGCGCTGACCCAGCGGCGCCTGCGTCTGGTCCACGAACACCGAAGTGCCGCCCAGGCCGGCCATGCCGGTTTCAAACGTCAGCCGCGTGCGCAGAGACGCCTTTTCAAAAAAGAGCACAATCTGCTTGCCCGCCAGCGCGGCGCGAAAATTGGCCGGCCGGTCTTTCATCACGTGGGCCAGTTCGAAGAGCACCATGATCTCTTCCGGGGAAAAGTCCTCGATGGACACCAGGTCCCGGTGGACAAGCGAACTATCCGCGGTCGCGGCCACCGCCGCGGATTCATATGTTCTTGCCGGCATCATTTGCTCCTCGCTTTGACGGTAGGTGCGGTCTTCGCCTGGGCGCCGGCGAAAACACGGTCTAACTCGCGGACAACGGCGTCCACGTGTTGCTTCCGGATGATGTAGGGCGGCAGAAACCGGAGCACGGTCTCATCGGTGCGATTGAGAATGAACCCGCGTTCCAGCATCTGCTTGTGAATGGTCCTGGCCAGTTCGGCAGATTCCAGTTCGATGCCCAGCATGAGCCCCATGCCGCGCACTTTGGTGATGGCCGGATGTTGTTCCTGCAAACCCTGCAATTGTTCGAGCAGGTAGCCGCCGATTTTCTGGATGTGGACCAGCATCTTTTCTTTCTGCAGGGTGTTCAGCAATTGCAGCGCGACGGCGCAGGCCAGCGGGCCGCCGCCAAAAGTTGTCCCGTGCATTCCGGGATGAATGCATCCGGCAACTCGCTCGCTGACCAGCAGCGCGCCCAGCGGCAGTCCGCCGGCGAGCGGCTTGGCCAGGGTCACCAGGTCCGGCTGAACGCCGTAGTGCTGGTACGCGAACCACTTGCCGGTGCGTCCCAGGCCGCTCTGGATTTCGTCGGCAATCAGCAGCGCGTTATGTTTCCGGGAAAGTCTCCACGCGGCTTGGGCAAACTCATTACTGACCGGGCGGATTCCGCCTTCGCCCTGGACAAATTCAAAGCCAATCGCGCAGACGGAGTCGTTGAAGTTGCGCTCCAGGTCGGCAACGTCGTTGAATTTCACGAACTGCACGCCGGGAAGGCCGGGATCGAAAGGCGCGCGGTATTTTTCCTTGTGTGTGGTGGCCAGGGCGCCGAAGGTGCGGCCGTGAAACGCGTTTTCCAGCGCCAGAATCCGCCACTTGGAGTTTTGACCGTTCGAGCCGCCGGCCGTGGTTTTGGCATAGGCGCGCGCCACTTTCAAAGCGCTTTCCCAGGCTTCGGCGCCGCTGTTGGTGAAGAAAGCGCGGTCCAT
Source organism: Verrucomicrobiia bacterium (assembly GCA_035567035.1). Lineage (GTDB taxonomy): Bacteria > Acidobacteriota > Terriglobia > Terriglobales > Acidobacteriaceae > Angelobacter. The sequence goes on from DATMPO010000098.1 coordinate 4,900, forward strand.
GCCGGAGAGTTTGCCGAGCGCGGCGGCCAGGCGTCCTTGATACTCGTGATAAAAAAGGTTGGAAGTATGCACCAGCAACTTCGCTTGCCGCGCGATGGTCCGGGTGATCGCCGGATGCGCGTAGCCCAGCGCGTTCACGCCAATGCCGCTGAGCATATCGAGATAACGGCGTCCGCGATGGTCATAGACGTAAACGCCCCGGCCCTTGTGCAGCAGGACCGGATAGCGGTCATAGGTCGCGAGCAGTAGGTTGGATTCCAGCTTCTGAACCTGCTCCAGGGTCACGCCAGGACCTCCGTGCCTGATTCGATTTTGGCGAAATAAAACTCCGGCAGGACTTCGACTTCCACGGCCGGCAGGATGCGCACGCGATTGACGCCGTGCAGAAGCGCATCTTTGCAGGCTTCCAGCTTGGGCAGCATTCCCCCGGCGATGACCGACTGTTGCGTCAATTCAGCCGCGCGGTCCAGCGCCAGCCAGCGAATGACGAGGCCATCGGCATCTTTCACGCCGGAAACGTCGGTAAGGAAGATCAGGGCATTGGCTTTGCAGGCCACCGCGCAGGCGGAAGCCATCTGGTCGGCATTCACGTTGTAGTACTGGCCGTCCGAACCCAGCGCAACGCTGGAGACCACGGGCACGCAGTCTTGCTGCCAGATGGTTTCAATCCAGCGCGGGTCCACGGAAGAAATCTCGCCGACAAAACCCAGGTCGTGGCCGTTTGAGGTCTTCTTGCGGGCGCGGAAGGCCCCTCCGTCACCGCCGCAAAGCCCCATGGCCGACTGGCCAACGCTTCCCAGAGCGGCGACAAGTTTCTTGTTCATGTGTCCGGCAAGGACCATGACGGCGAAGTCGCGCGTCTCGGCGTCGGTGACGCGGAGACCGTCCACGAATTCGCTGACCTTGCCTACCTGGGCCAGCATGCGCGTGAGCGCCGCTCCGCCGCCATGGACCACTGCGACCTGGTGCTCTGCCGCCAGCAGCTTGATGGCTTGTGCCGCGCGATGAAGCAGAGCAGCGTCTTCCAGGGCGCCGCCCCCCATTTTCACGACAATCCTCACCTTAGGCCCTCCTCTTCCTTCCACCCAAAAATCAAGTTCATGTTCTGTACCGCCTGTCCGGCTGCGCCTTTCATCAGGTTGTCCAGACAGGAGACGATCACCAGGCGCTTGCCGTCGGAGGCCAGCGCAAAGCCGATATCGCAATAGTTGGTATGCAGCGAATACTGTATCTGCGGCAGCTTGCCCGCGGGAAACACACGCACGCAGGGCGAGCCGGCATAAAAGCTGCGCAGGCAGTCTTCAACCTCCCGCGGCTGCATGGCCGAGTTCAGCCGCACGTAGATTGTGGACAAAATGCCGCGGGGAATCGGCAGCAAGTGCGGAGTGAAGACGAGCTGGTCCGGCGTGAGCCCCAGCTGTTCCAGAATTTCTCCGGTGTGCCGGTGGGAAAACAACGAGTACGCAGAAAAATTCTCGGCCACTTCAACAAAATGCGTCTTCCTGGTGGGCTCCTTGCCCGCGCCGGAGACGCCGGACTTGGAATCGCAGATGATGCCGTGGTCCAGATCAATCAGCCCGGCGCGCACCAGCGGCGCCAGCGGAAGAATAATGGACGTGGCGTAGCAGCCGGCGTTCGCGACCAGGTCCGCGTCCGCCAGTTCGCTGCGATGCAGTTCCGGAATGCCGTAAACGGCGTGCGCCGCCACTGCGTCGGCCGCGCCGGCGTCGGTGTCATGAAACTGGTACACAGCCCGGTAGGCGGGCGTAGCCAGACGCCAGGCGCCGCTCAGATCAATCACGCGCACGCCTTGCTGCAGCGCCTGTGGTACCCACTCTCGCGAGACCTCATGTGGCGTGGAGAGAAAGAGCACATCCACTTCCTTGTTGCGCAGAGCTTCCCAGCGAAACGGCTCCAGAGGCGAAGCTCCGTTGCCGCTGATGTGGGGATAGACGTCGTCCAGGCGCGACGGGCCGCCTTCTTCGCCTTCGCGCGTGAACAGCACAGGCTTCTTCACGTGAGGATGGCGAAAGAGCAGGCGCGCCAGTTCAAAACCGGCGTAACCGGTGGCCCCCACCACCGCGGGCTGGATGGTGTGCGACATCAGGCGCGCATCCCCTCAAGTTGCGATTGCAGTTGCCGCGCGCTCTTGTTATTGGCCGCTATAAGAAGGATGGTGTCGTCGCCGGCGATGGTGCCAACCACTTTTTCCCAGGCTTCAGCGTCAATGGCCACGCCCACCGGCTGGGCACTGCCGGGGATGGTCTTGATCACCAGAAGGTTCTGCGCGCGCTTCACTTCGCGCACGAACTCCCGCACTACGCGTGAAACCGCGGGCGTGGGATCAGCCGTGGCGTCGCCGTTGCGCAGAATGTAGCCTTCGGAAGTCTTGACCAGCTCAAGTTCATTCAGGTCGCGCGAGAGTGTGGCCTGAGTCACGGGAAATCCCCGCCGCGCCAGGACTTTGCACAGTTCCTGCTGATTGGGCAGAGGACCGGTATGCGCGAGTTCCACGATCAGTTGTTGGCGGGCCAATTTCGTCATATGAATAATTATACGTTCGTATGTATAAATATGCAGCCTGATCCTAAGCTGTGTCAACCCTAAAATGCACGGCGAGTTGTAAGAATTTGCTGGCCCGGACTTCTACCAAAGTCCCGAGCGAAGCGAGGGACCCCTATCGGCTCCATGGACTTCACCCGGGGGATGCGACCCGGAGCTGAAAGGCGTGCAGGCCCAGAGTGCCTTTCAGAGGATAGGGATCCCTCGCTGCGCTCGGGATTTCAGAAGACAGTCAGCGGGAAAAGCCTATAGAAGTTCTCCCGCGTCCTCTCGCCTATCTCCTCTTTACTCAGGCCGCGTAGTCCGCCGATGAGTTCGGCTGTATTCACCACAAACGCGGGTTCGTTGCGCTTGCCGCGATGCGGCACGGGCGCGAGAAACGGGCAATCGGTTTCAATCAGCATGCGGTCCAGCGGGACTCTTCGGGCGGCGTCGCGAATATTTTCCGCTTTTGGGAAACTGACATTGCCGGCAAACGAAGTATAGAACCCGATGTCCAACGCGGCTTGGGCGTGTTTCCATTCTCCGGTGAAACAGTGCAGTGTCCCCGGCAATCCCGAAGGGGCCCAGTGGTCGCGCAACATCTTGATGGTGTCGTCCCATGCGTTTTCGCTGTTGTTGCTGGGACGGCAATGAATGATGATGGGCAGCCTGGCAGCGCGCGCCAGTTCCATTTGTCTGCGAAACACTTCCTGCTGCACTTCGCGCGGCGAGTGATCGTAGAAATAGTCCAGGCCGATCTCTCCCCAAGCCATCACTTTGGGATGTGGAGCAAGCTGCTGCAGTTCAACGTAGTCCGCTTCGGTCGCGAGTTTGGCTTCATGCGGATGAATGCCGATGGTCGCGTAGATCCAGTCATGCTGCTCGGCGATCTTGATTGCGCAATCGAGCGTTCCCGGACCGGCGCCGCTGCCGATGGACAAGATGCGCTCCAGTCCGGCATCACGAGCGCGCGCTAGGACCTCATTGCGGTCCTGGTCGAATTTGGGGCCATCGAGATGGGCGTGTGAATCGATGTACATGGTTTTCTCAGCCACTTGCGGCAGTTTCTAACAATGCCACAGAGCACTGCCGGACATGGACTTTAGCGGGTGGCGCAGTCGCACCACTTCGTCGGTTACAATCTGGTCCAGAGAGATTACGGGAGGTTTGATGACTATGTTCATCCGCCGATCGGGATTTATCGCCGCCTTGTGTCTCCTCTTGACGTCGATTGCGTCTGCCACCGATCTGTCCGGCACCTGGGTGGCGAACGTGCAGGCAGAGGGCACTTCTCACACTTTTACTTTTGTCTTTGACGTTCAAGGGGAGACGTTTACCGGTACGGTTACGCCCGAAGGCGCCCAGCCACAGCCGATCTCCGATGGAAAGATAAACGGCGGCAAAATTTCGTTTAAGGCCGGACCACCCAAAGATCTCGCCTACTTCACCGGCAGCCTGGAAGGTGAAACGCTGAAAATGACCCTGGCTGATCCCAGTGGTACGGCGATCTTTTCCATGACCGCGACGCGAAAGAAGAGCGGCACCCAACGCTGACACGCTATTTCAGCTTCGAGCCCACCGGCACGTCTTCCAGAAAGCCGGCAAGCACAGGCTTGCCTTCTTCGCCCACGGAAGCGGCCACGATCATGCCGTTGGATTCCAAGCCGCGCAGTTTGCGCGGTTGCAGGTTGGCGACGATGACCACCTTGCGCCCGATTAAACTCTCCGGCTCGTACGCCAGGGCAATTCCCGCGACCACTTGGCGGACTTCGGTTCCTATGTCCACTTCCAGACGCAGCAGACGGTCGGCGCCCTTCACTTTTTCAGCGGCCTTGACTTGACCGACACGCAGTTCGACTTTCATGAAGTCGTCAATACTGATCTTGCTATCGGGCACTGCGGCAACCGGCGCAGCCGGAGTTGCGGCGGGAGCGGGGACGGCGGAAGCGCCGCCCGAAGATGATTGAGTAGGTTGCGCGATGTTGAGTGCCGCTGTGCGGTCCTGTTCCATTTGTTTCATCCTTTCGATTGCGGTTTTGTCGGCGCGGGGGAACACCGGCTCAATTGCGCCCAGTTTCCCGCCCAGCGGCATTTGGCCCCATTTGAGGCCAGTCAGGTCAAATCGGGAAATCTCGCCCAACCCTAGTTGCTGCCATATTCTTGCGGTGGATTCCGGCAGCACCGGATGGACCAGCGCCGTCACCACGCGCAGAGCTTCTGCGGCAGTGTACAGGATTGTCGCCAGCCGGGCGCGGCCCTCTTCCCCTGGTTTCTCGGCGACGCTCCACGGTTCCTGTTCCACCAGGTACTTGTTGACCGAACTCACCAGCGACCACGCTGCTTCGAGCGCGCGGGAAAACTGGTAGTCGTCAAACAGTTTGCCAAACTCCGAGATGGCCGTTTCCGCGTGCTGCCGGACACTATCGTCCGCCGGCTTGTAGCCCGCGGTGGCCGAAGGGTACGGGACGGCGCCACCAAAGTATCTGGCAATCATGGTCAGCGTGCGGCTGGAGAGATTGCCCAGGTCGTTGGCCAGATCGGCATTGTAGCGCTGGACCACGGCATCAAAGCTGAAGGAGCCGTCATGCCCAAAAACAATTTCCCGCAACAGGAAATAGCGCAAGGCGTCATTGCCCAGGACGTCAATCACCGTCTCCGCCCGCACGATGTTGCCGCGCGACTTGGACATCTTGCTCTCTTCGAACAGCAGCCAGCCGTGGGCAATCACCGCCTTCGGCAGCGGAAGCCCCGCAGCCAGAAGAAACGCCGGCCAGTACACGCAGTGGAACCGGATAATCTCTTTGCCGATCATGTGGACGTCGGCCGGCCAGTAGCGCTTGAATTTCTCCTGTCCCGCCTGGTCTTCCGCGCCAAAGCCTATAGCCGTGCAGTAATTGCTCAGAGCATCCAGCCAGACGTACATGACGTGTTTGTCGTCACCGGGGACGGGAATGCCCCATTTGAACGTGCTGCGGCTGATGGAGAGATCGCGCAGCCCGCTCTTGACGAAAGCGATCACCTCGTTGCGCCGGGTTTCCGGGCGGATGAACTCCGGATGCTGCTCGTAGTAGTTGAGCAACTGGCCAGCGAAAGCGGAGAGTTTGAAGTAATAATTCTCTTCGCTCACCGTCTCCGTTGGCCGTCCGCAATCCGGACAGGGATCGCCGGGCTTGGCCCCGTCAACGTAAGCCTCGTCAAAAACGCAGTATTGCCCGGTGTAAGTCCCTTTATAGATGTGGCCGTTTTCCTGGATGCGTTTCCACAATTCCTGCGCTCCGCGTTTGTGGCGGGGTTCGGTGGTGCGTATGAAGTCATCGTAGGAGATGCCCATCTTGTCAAAGAGCCGGCGGAAGTCGGCGGAAATGTTGTCCACCCATGGCTGCGGCGGGGTCCGGGCAGCGGTGGCCGCACGCTCGACGTGAACGCCGTGCTCGTCCGTACCGGTCAAAAAGAAAGTGTCGCAGCCGAGCATGCGTTTGCGCCGGGCGATAGCGTCGCAGGTAAGCGTGGTGTACGCATGGCCAATGTGGGGCCGGGCGTTCACGTAATAAATCGGCGTGGTGATGTAGAACTTTTTGGCCTCAGCCATTTTCACTTTTCCGGTACGCGCTGATCGCTTCCTGCAGGACCGTCTTGAGCGGAACGTGCTGTTGTTCGGCGATGCGGCGGCAATCTTCGTACTCGGGAGCGTAATTGCTCACGCTGCCGTTCAGGTTGGCCAGCTTCATCCGCACTTCGCCCCATTTGGTGCTGACCGTGACGTGGCGGCGCGCGAGAGTAGCGCGAGCTTCTTTTCTCATGCGGACGCCCAGCGTGGTGGTCTCGGCGAAAATAAGCTTCGTCATCCGCGCCACGTCTTCCGGACGGCAGAGCACGCTCAGCAGCATTCCCGGCCGGTTCTTCTTCATCTGGACCGAGGTGCCGTAAACGTCCAGCGCGCCTTCCTGCAAGGCGCGCTCCATTACGTAGCCAAAGACCTGGGGCGTCAGGTCGTCCAGGTTGGCTTCTAAAATGCTGATTTCTTCCACCGGGGCCGGCGAATCCCCTTGGTCGGTGGTTTCGCCCACGGTGAGCCGTAAGACGTTGGGAAAGTCTTTGAAATCGCGCGAGCCGGCGCCGTAACCGATTTTGTGCGTCTTCATTCGCGGAAATGGACCGAACCGCGAGGCCAGCACGTGGACAATGGCCGCGCCGGTAGGCGTGACCAGTTCCTTCTGGATTTCGCCGGAGTAAATGGGCGCGTTCTGCAATAGATCAAGCGTGGCAGGGGCAGGGACGGGAAAAGTCCCATGCGCGCACTGCACCATGCCGCCGCCGACGTTGAGCGGAGAACAAATCCATTCGTCCACGCCCAGCGCTTCCGCGCCGACCGCGGCGCAGACAATGTCCACGATGGCGTCAATCGCGCCGACTTCGTGGAAGTGAATGTTTTCGATATCCACGTTATGCACCCGAGCCTCGGCGGCGCCCAGCGCTTCAAACATCGCAATGGCGCGTTGCTTTGCGGCAGGGCTGACGCAGGGGGCGCCCTGAATGATTGCGCCGATTTCCTTTAGGCCGCGATGGTGATGGTCGTGCGCGTGCTCGTGATGCTCATGCGAATGGCCGTGCTCGTGTGTGTGTTCGTGATGCTCATGCTCGTGCACCTGATGATGGCTGTGTCCGGCGGCGTGATCGTGCTGTTTGAAGAATTCCTCGCGCGGCAACTCTTTTTCTCCGGCGGCCAGCACGTCCACCTTGACCGCGCTGATTCCGCTGCGGTTGGTCCGCGAGACTGCCATCGTGGCATCCACACCGAGCGCGGCGATGGTTTTCTTGAACAGATCCGGAGACACTCCCGCATCCACCAGCGCGGCCAGAAACATGTCGCCACTGATACCGGAAAAGCATTCTAGATACGCGATTCGCATGAGGGGCCTGAATTTTTCATCATAGGGTCGGGTACGTTGCGGCGTCAAACCGGAGGCCTGCGACGTGTTTGTTATAATCGCCTTTTTCGTCAGTAACTTACGGAGCAGCCAGTAAAAGACCTACCGCGGATTCCCGCGGATATACGCGGAGCAAGACACTAAGGCAGACAAACTTTGTATCTGGAATTACAGCAGCAGCTTACACAGCAAGTCCGTGATCTTCTCAGACGCCAATACGGCCTCGACCTGCCACGCATTGTTGTGGACCAGCCGCCGAATGTCGGGCTGGGCGAGTACGCGCTGCCGTTGAGCTTTGAGCTCGCGAAAACGCTGCGCAAGGCGCCGCGCAAGATTGCCGAGGAAATTGTGGCAGCGTTAGGCGAGGTGCCGGGGTTTGACAAGTTTGAAGTCGCCGGCGCGGGCTACATCAATGCGCGGGTGAATCGTCCCGAAGCCGCGCGGCTTTTGTTGGAAAAAGATTCGAGTAAAGGTTCGGCCTCTGGCGAAAAGATACTGGTCGAACACACCAGTATCAATCCTAACAAGGCAGCGCACATCGGACATCTGCGCAACGCGATTCTTGGCGATACGTTTGTCCGCCTCCTGCGCGCTTCCGGCCCGCACGTTGACGTCCAGAACTATATTGACAACACCGGCGTGCAAGTCGCGGACGTGGTTGTGGGCTTCCTGTATCTGGAGAAAAAAGGGAAGCGCGAGATCGAAGCGCTGATTCAGCAGGGAACTCAAGGCAAGCCGTTCGATTACTACTGCTGGGACCTCTATGCCCGTGTTTCGCAATGGTATGAAGAAAGCAAAGAGAACCTGAATCTGCGTTCGCAGACGCTGCATGATATTGAGCAAGGCGGGAATGAAGCCGCGGAAATCGGGGAGCTGGTTTCGACCGCCGTCATTCGCCGCCACCTGGAAACCATGCAGCGGCTCGGCATCCAGTATGACTTTCTGCCGCGCGAGAGCGAGATTCTGCACCTTCATTTCTGGGACCTGGCCTTTGAACAGCTCAAGCAAAAAGGCGTGCTTTATCTCGAAGCGGAAGGCAAGAACAAGGGCTGCTGGGTGATGAAGCGCGCGGGCGGGAAGACAGCCGAGCCCCAAGAACAAGAGAAGCTCAAAGAAGAGGAAGAAGAAACCGGACCTGACGAAGACGCCAAGGTAATCGTCCGCTCGAATGGAACAGTGACCTACGTCGGTAAAGATATTGCGTATCACCTGTGGAAGTTCGGTTTGCTGGGCAAGGATTTTGGATACCGCAGGTTTTACCGCTATCCCGACGGCCACGACGTGTGGATCTCCGCCGAGTCGAGCGAGCCCGGCGCTCCCCATTTTGGCGGCGTGCAGGCCATCTACAACGTCATTGATTCGCGCCAGAGCGATCCGCAGAACAACGTGATCGAGGCCCTGCGCGGCCTAGGCCACACGAAACAGGCGGACAACTACCATCATTTTTCTTATGAGATGGTCGCTCTGACGCCGCGCTGCGCCATGGACCTGGGCTATGAAATCGCGGAAGAGGACCAGAAGCGCTCTTACATTGAGGTTTCAGGCCGCAAAGGCTTTGGCGTAAAAGCCGATGACCTGATGGACACTCTCATCTCCGCCGCGCAAAAAGAAGTTGATGCGCGCCATCCGGAGTTGGAAGAGGCCGGCCGGCGCGCAACGGCAGAGCAAATCGCGATTGGCGCGCTGCGCTACTTCATGCTCAAATTCACCAAGAATTCGGTCATCGCGTTCGATTTCAAAGAAGCGTTGAGCTTTGAAGGCGAGACGGGACCCTACGCACAGTACGCCATTGTGCGCGCCACAAATATTTTCCGGAAGGCCGGCCTGAGTGCGGAAGAAATCCTGTCGGGCGACATCGATTTGCAGTTTCTCAATAACTACGATGAGATTTGGGAGTTGTGGCTGACCGCCGGACAGCTATCGAATATTGTCCACCAGTGCATTGCAGCGACCGAGCCAGCATACGCTGCCAAATATGCCTTCCAACTGGCACAGCAATTCAACAATTTTTATCACAAGCATCACATTCTGACCGAAACAGACGAAGCACGAAAGCGATTCCTGCTGGCCACGGCAGCGGTTGTTCGGCGTGCATTGATTCAGTGCCTGGAGATGATGGGGATTGAAGCTCCGTCTGTCATGTGAAAAAAACAGCCCTTAGTACTTAGCCCTTCGTAGTTAGCTTGTTCATTGCAACAACAGACTGCCGGAAAAGCCCCGCTAACTACTAAATACTAAGTACTAACTACTGTTTTTCGTAACTCCTCACAAACTCCACCAGACTCCTCACCGCGATTCCTGACGGTCCCTTGGCAATCCAGCCTTTGGTTTCTTCCATCCACGCGACGCCGGCGATGTCCAGATGAATCCACGGCGTGTCTTCCACAAACTCTTTGAGAAACATGGCTGCGGTGATGGCGCCGCCCCACCGCCCGCCGGAGTTAACGATGTCCGCAATGTTGGAGCGAATTTGTTCCAGATATTCGGCATCGAGCGGCATGCGCCAGAATTTCTCGCCTGAGCGATCGAGCGCTTGCGCGAAGTGTTTGTAGATATCGTCATCGTTGGCGAAGGCGCCGGCGTTGACCATGCCCAGCGCGACCACGCATGCGCCGGTCAGAGTGGCGGCGTCAATCAGGTGCGTGCAGCCCAGGGTCCGGGCATAGTGGAGACCGTCGGCCAGCACCAGGCGGCCTTCGGCGTCCGTATTAATGATCTCGATGGATTTGCCGGACATGGCAATCTGAACGTCACCCGGCTTCTGGGCTTTGCCGCTGGGCATGTTTTCGCTGGCGCAGACAATGCCAATCACCCTCACATTGGGTTTCAGCAGGGCGATGGCCCGCATGGCGCCGATCATGGCCGCGCCGCCGGCCATGTCATATTTCATTTTCTCCATGCCGTCGGCGGGCTTGATGGAAATGCCGCCGGTGTCGAACGTAATCCCTTTTCCCACCATCCCGAGGACCGGCGTTACGGGAGCGCCTTGCGGCTCATAACGCATCACGATCAGCCGTGGTTCTTCGTCCGAGCCCTGGGAGACGCTCCAGAAGGCGCCCATCTTCAATTCTTTGATCCTGTCCGGCCCCATCAGTTCGCAGTTGAGGCCCACGCCTTTGCACATCTCTTGCGCGCGATTTCCCAGCACCGTCGGCGTCAGGCGGTTACCGGGTTCGTTGACCAGCTCGCGGGCGAAGTTTTGCGCTTCACCGACGATGCGGGCCTGGGAAATTGCAGCTTGCAGTTTGCCCTGGTCGGCTCCTCCTGGACTCACAATGGAAATGTCTTTGAAGCTCAGATCTTTGCGGTCCGTGCGATAAGTGTCCGGATCGAAGTCGGCGACCAACGCGCCTTCCACCGTCGCGCGCGCGGCTTCATCCGCTCCGGCCGGCAGTTCCGGCAAAGTGAAGGCGCAGCTCTTGATCATCTTCGAGCGCAAAAAGCGCACGGCTGTGCCGGCGGCTCTGCGGACTTCCGAGGAAGTAAAGGTCTTGGCCTTGCCTCCGCCAACCACCAGAAGTCGTTTGGCTTTGAGTCCAGCGGGCCGGTGCAGCAGGACCGTTTCGAGCGCTTTACCCGTGATTTCTCCGCTGGCCAGCAGTTCCGCCAGGGCCTTTTCCATCGTCTCGTCGTTGATAGGGGACTTGGGGAAGGAGAGCTTAGGTGCG
>DATMPO010000099.1:0-7546 GCA_035567035.1 Verrucomicrobiia bacterium
CGGGGCCCCGCTGAGCAACGGCGAATTCACGACAGTCCAGTCCCGGCCACGGTCCCCGGAATGAAACACCCGCGCCGCGGGACCTCCCGTAGCAAACCAGACATCCTGCTTCCCCGCCGTCGCAATGCACGTGCCGCTCGCGGCGAACGCGCCTTCATTGAGAAGGGCAGGTGGCATGCTGCGCGGCGAGAGTGGCGTCCACGTCTCGCCGTCGGAGGTTACAAGCAAAGGGAATCTACCGTCGACTGAATCGCCCACCGCGATCCCGTGCGTCTGGTCCCAGAAAGCAAAACAATCGTAGAAAGCTTTGGGGTCGTGATTGATGAACTGCGGCCGCCAGTGCTGCCCGGCGTCCGTTGTCTTGTAAATGCGCGACTGCTCTCCCGGACCAATGCTCAGAACGTAAGCTGTGTTTTCACTGAAACCCTGGATGTCGCGAAGGTCGAGTTGCTTGGCTTCTGGAAGGTTCAGCTTGTCCCAGTGGTCGCCGCCGTCCACTGTCCGCAACACCGCCCCCTTGGCGCCGCTGGCCCACGCGACCTTGCTGGAAACAGCGCTGACGCCTCGCAGGGAGACATCGGTGCCGCTCGTTTGCGGGGCCCACTGCGCAAGAGCAGGCAAGACGGACCAGACCAGAAAAAGCAATGCCCGTAGGGACCCTCCTTGCTGCAACTGGAACAATGGTGTAACCTCCGTAAGCCCGCTGGTTTTTTTCCACTACGAGGTTACACCATGGTGTGTAGAAGAATCTTTTTTGGGCTTGCGATCGCAGCGTTTTGCTTTGTCTCCCGTCCTCTATGCGCCGTGGATGATTGGCAACCCATCAATCCTGACGAACTCCGAATGACCAGCGCCGAAGCCGGCAATGCCGATGCCATTGTCCTCTATCACCAGGAAGTGTCTGATGACACCCGCAGGACTAGTTCCAAATACACCCGCCTGAAGGTCCTCACCGAGAAGGGCAAGGACTATGCGAATGTCGAATTGGTCTACAGCGGCACCGACTTTCACATCATTGACATCAAGGCCAGGACCGTCGCTCCCGACGGAAGCATTACGCCATTCACGGGCAAAGCTTTCGATAAAACCGTGATCAAAGGGCATGGAATCAAGATCCTGGCCAAGACTTTTAGTCTGCCCAACGTTCAGGTGGGCAGCATCATTGAATACAAGTATTCAGAGTATTGGGACAATGAGAGCTTGTACGCTCCACATTGGACCGTGCAAGGCGAGCTGCTGCAGAAGCGGGCGAAGTTTACCTTCATTCCCTATAGCGGGAGCGCGACCATAGAAGACAACCGAGGCAACACCAAGGACCGCGTCTATTACAGCCTGATACAGATGCCGAAAAACACCACGATCAAGACCACGCCAGACAGAAAGATGGAGTTGGAACTCAAAGACATTCCTGCCTACCAGGAAGAGGACTTCGGACCGCCTGAAGAAGTCACCAAGATGCGCGTCGACTTCTACTACGGCGATGACAAGATGGGCAAACCGGAGCAATTCTGGAAGGAGGAGGGGAAATACTGGAGTAAGGATGTAGAAAAGTTCATCGGTCATTCGTCCGCTGTAGCCGCCGCGGCTGCCCAGGCCACCGGTCCCGCTGACACTCCTGAACAGAAGGCCCGCAAGATTTATGCGCTTGTCCAGAAAATGAAGAACCGCTCCTATGACCCGGACACCAGCCTGGCCGAGGACCTGGCACAGGAGAAACATCCGGACAAAACCACCGCGGAATCCGTATTGGGACAACAGAGGGGGTTCAGCGATGATCTCACGCGGCTCTTTGTCGCCATGGTCAGGACGGTCAACATTCCCGCTTATGTCATGCGGATTGCGACCCGCGACCGCGTGTTTTTCGAGCCGAATATTCCCAACAGATTTCAGTTGAATGCTGAGGTTGCGATTGTTCAACTGGGCGATAAAGAAGTTTTCCTGGATCCGGGCACGCGGTTCTGTCCCTACGGTTTGCTGCAATGGACCCGGACTTCCGTCAAAGGCATCCGCGAGACCGCGGGCGGCGGTACGGCATTGTCTCAAACCCCTCCCGCCGCCTACCCTGATGCGCTCACCCGCAGGACGGCAAAATTCTCTCTGGCAGACGATGGCGCCTTGAACGGCAGGATGACTATTGTCTGGACGGGGCAGGAGGCGCTAAAACACCGCAGCAGCGCCTTCAAAACGGACGAGGCAGGACGCAAGAAGGAATTGGAAGACGAAATCAAGGCAATTCTGCCCTCCGCCGCTGTGGTGAAATTCGAGTTCGCCAAAGACTGGGAAGATCCAGAGAAGCCGCTAACCGTGACTCTCGGCGTGGAGATTCCCGGATTTGCGGCCAGCACGGGCAAGCGCCTTCTCTTCCCGTCATCAATCTTTCAGGTAAACACCAAACAGCGTTTTTCCGATGTTGAGCGTAAGACGATGGTTTATTTTGCCTATCCTTATCGGACTTTTGATGTGGTGCAGATTTCGCTGCCTCCGAGTTGGCAGGTCGAGAACCTGCCGCAAACTCCGCCCCTGCAGACCGATTTCGCAATCTACAAAGTCGGCCGCTCGGCTAAAGATAGCTTGCTTACGTTCAACCGTGATTTCGCCATAGCCGGATTTGTATTTCCGCCCGAGTACTACGGTTCGCTCAGGTCTTTCTATTCCGGGGTAAATACCGGCGACGCGGAGCAGATTGTTATTGGACATGCGGCGGCAAAGTGACGCCCCACGGAATGTTGTTGCTTAAGACATCAGCTTCTGGAGCGTGGCGATCATTTCTTTCACCGGCGGCGCTGATGGACCATCGGGGTCAAGCCGCAAATACTCCTGATACTCGGCCAAGGCGGCGTCTGCGTTCTCGTACAAATGCAGGTAGATGTCTCCCATAAGAATGTGGGGCAAAGCATACTTGTCATTCAGCTCAATGGACATGCGGATGTGAAGCTCCGCGTCCTGCAACCGTCCCAGGCCAACCAGGCTGCGACCCATCTCGTACTGGGCTTCGGCGGAATCAGCTTTCAGCTTCAAGCTCTGATCGAGCGGCTTCAACGCTCCCGACCAGTCTTTTTGCTGATTGAGAGCGGAACCGATCCCCAGAAACGCGGTCGCACTGTCCGGCTCCAGGTGCGCGGCCATTTCAAACGCCGACTGCGCGTCCGTCCACTGCTGCGCCTGCATACAGGCATTGCCCAGCAGGAGATACCCACGCGCGTACCGGGGTTCCAGCTCCACAACTCTCTTGAAGCTCGCGACGCTGCCCTTCGCGTCATGTTTTTCGGCAAGAAGCTCCTGCCCTTTGGCCAGCGCCTCGCGCGCTTCCGGCGACGAAAGCTGCCGCGCAACATTTGCCGGGGCGGGGTTACCTTTGCTTGAACTGTCCTGCGCCTCCAGCCGTGCGGGGACAATCGTGACGGATAGAAGCAGTGAGGCAAGTAAAATAGCGCGCATGATGATGAAGATCCTGCTGAAATTGTAGACGCTGCACGCTGCAAACTCCAAAAGTCAAGGATGCCGCGTGGCGTTTCCAACGGCAAGCTAGCGAGTTGCTGGTGAAGAAAGCGGTCCGTCCAGGCGAAGCACGATCTGGGTGCCTCTCTCCAGATCGATGTTATGGCCAACGGAAACCAGGACAGGCACGGGCTCCGTGGCCCTGAGTGTCAGCCCCGGGTAACCAAACACCCCGTGGCTGCTGGCCGTTAAGGCCCCGCGAGGTCCTTGTGGGCCGGGCCTGCGTTTGCCGGCATCTTCGAGCCCCTGTTTCCGCTGTTCCAGAGCTGCGGCGCCGCTCTTTCTGGGATCAGAACTGACGGTGGGCGCAGGAACATTGCTTTGGCCGGTGCCTCCGGTCACTGGATGTCCGCTCTGTGGGCCCGCGTACGGCGATGAAGAGGCCATAATCCCTTCCAGGAACGGATCATACATGGGAGGCGCCACAGCCTGAATCACCCCGTGTAGGAACAGAGTACCTCCGTCTTTCAGATCGATTCGTTCAAAGACCAGGGCCAGGCGGGCTACGGAATCGGCCTGGCTGGTTGCTTGCGCCTCCGCGACACGGCCCATGAGTTTTGAGTTGCGGGGAATCACTATCTTTCCGCCCAACACCAGATCCTGGAGTACCTTGGCTGTAATCCTGTCGGCAGCCTTGAGTTTCTTGACGTTCAAATCCCGGTTGATCTGAGCGACGACGCCAGGAGAAGCTTCCGGTTGGGCCGGTCCAGAGGACGGTATCTGCGCCAGCACACACGCCGTGGTAAGGGATGTAATCGCGGCGGCAATCGCACGGAGTTTCATGGCATTACCTCTAGTGCGGACCTTTATTTTACTCCGGGTCTGGGAAGCCAGCGGACAAAAAAGCGGCCCTCCCGAAAGAGGGCCGCTAGAGTTATAGAGTTCCAATGTTTAGAACTTGAACTCAGCTTTCAACTGGATGATGCGCGGTGATGCATCGCCGCCCAGAAACGATCCCAAAATGCTGGTCGGAGTGTTCACTGTCCTTGTGACCCGCCCAAACCGGGAACTGGCAACGTCGTTCACAGGATTGTCGAAGTTGGGGTGGTTGAAGAGGTTGAAGAACTGGAACCCAACATTCAATTCTCCGCGCTCCACACGCGGCAGCTTGGTGTGCTTTACCACCGCGAAGTCGGTGTCAACATAGCCGGGACCGCGGAACTGGTTGCGCGCCTGGTTGCCGAACCCAGTGAGCGAACCCGGTGCGTTGAAGCCCGCCTTGTTCAAGCACGGCACTGGTGTGATCCCTGTGCCCGCCGTGTTCGTGGAACCATTGCCACAACTCACCGCGCCCTTGGTCGGCCCAATGATGTTGGCGAGTACAGGGCCCGTATAGTTGAGCAGGCCACCCGTGGTGCCACTGTCGATGACCGAGAACGGCGAGCCGCTGTGGGCAAAGATTTTTCCGGAGAAGTTCCACCCGCTGAAGATCGCGTTCGGTCCCCATTTAAAGAGATGGCGGAGGCTGTTGTCCCACAGATAACTCGCGGTGAAATTGTGGCGAATGTCGTAGTCAGCATTGCCATAATTTGCGCGAAGGTTGAAGGGATTGACGAGAGTGCCGATGCTGGCTGCAGTGCCCTGGTTGTACTTAAACAGGCCGGCATTCGATACTTCATCCAGAGCATGTTGCCAGGTGTAGTTCGCCGCGATCTGGAACCCCCTGAAATTATGCTGCAATCCAACCGCCAGGGCATTGGTGTTGG
The DNA here is from genome assembly GCA_035567035.1 of Verrucomicrobiia bacterium. GTDB lineage: Bacteria > Acidobacteriota > Terriglobia > Terriglobales > Acidobacteriaceae > Angelobacter. The sequence continues at coordinate 5,205 of DATMPO010000099.1, forward strand.
AGACAGCAATGCTCTGGTATTGGGTCACTGCGCCAAAGGCGTCATCAGGTGCCGTCACGGGAAGTCCGACAAAACCGCCGCCAATGGCGTTAACTCCAGAATTGGCGACTACTTCAAAAATTCCGTGATTGCCCACATAGTTCACCCCCAGTACGGTGCTCCAGGGTAATTCACGCTCGATTTTCAGGTTCCACTCCTGATAGCGCGGCTGGCGGATTTCCTTGTCAGAACTGGTCAAGCCGGGCGTCACGCCGCCCAGTTGGGCAGAGGTCTTACCGGCAGCGAATCCGCTCACGAACGTCTGGTTCTGGCCACTGGCTGAAGAGAAGATGCTGGTTGGATCAGACGCTGCGCTAAGGTTGCTGTTGGTCGTGCCAAAGAGGGTGCCCAGAGTAAAGGTGTTGAACAGCGGCGAATTCTGGGAGAACCCATCAACCACGGCCGCGGGAAAGGAATCAGTGAAGATTCCGATTCCGCCGCTAAGAACGGTTTTGTTGTCGCTAAACGGACTCCAGGTAAAACCAAGACGGGGTTGCCATACAACCATGTCGGTGGAAGGATAGGCCTGATGCAGGCCCGTCTTGATCACCTGGTTGTAAGGCAGCGTATCAGCAGTCGCGTTTTGCGCCAACGTGGTGAAAGGCACGGTCAGGCGTGCGAAGCAATTCGTCTGGCAGACGGGGTTGGAGTTGTGGTCAGCCCGCAGGGTAAGGCCGAGTTTCAGCTTCTTTGTAACACGCCACTCGTCTCCGGCGTAGAAGCCGAGACTGTACGTGGCTATTGGCTGGCTCGCCCGGGTGTTGAAAGCCTGCTGGTAAAAGTCTACGGTGCCGTCAAAGATGCTTTGCATGGACAGCTCTACTAGCGTACCGCTGGTGTTTACTCCGTAATCGAAGTCGGTTACGTTGTCGCGGTGATAGTTGACGCCAAATTTCCAGGTGTGCTTGCCCCGGGTCATCTGGTAGTCATCCACGATCTGGTATTGGTTCACGTTGCGGCCCTGCGGCCAGACCAAGTCAATGCCGCCCAGTCCCGAAAGCGAACCATCGTTCAAAATCATGGTAGTCGGAAAGGCGGCAAGGGAAGCCTTCAGGTTTGGAGTGCTGAAGAGAGCGCTGTACCACAGGTCCGACACTTTGAATTCATTGACGGCGCTTGAGCCGAAGACGTGCGTCCAACCGATTTGTGCCTGGAACTCGGGCTGCGTACTGACCGCATTAAAGACCGGGTTGATCTGGTCCGTGAACGTGGCCTGCACTCCGCGGTCAACCTGCGCCCGGCCGTAAATCTTATCGCTGTCGCTGAAGTGATGGTCAAGCCGCAAGGCCATCAGGTACTCATGGGTGAAGTTTCCGGCGGTGGACTGAAAAGTTGAGATGCAAGGGGTGGCAGGAAGCAGCGCGCCGCCGGATACACCCGCGTCGCCGCAATTGCTGGAAGTAGTTGCGGCCGCCGCTCCGGGTGCTGTGTTGTATAGGTGAAACATATTCTGATAGAAAGCGACTTGCGCAGGATTTCCGGCCACGTTTGCCAGTGCAGCCGCTTGAAACTGCTGGCTGGGGATGAACGCCGGCGAACTCGTGGGGAGCACCACACGCAAACCTTCGTAATTAAAGAAAAAGAAAGTCTTGTCCTTTCTGATCGGACCACCGAACGAGACTGCCCATTGATTCACGTTATCAAAGGGCTTTGGTGTGGAAGGATTTCCATTTACTTGAAGATTATTAAAGTAGTTATTGGCATTCATCGCCCTGCCGTTCCACCAATAAGCCGCATTGCCATGCCACTGGTTCCCGCCGGACTTGGTGATGTAGTTGATTTGCGCCCCGGCCAGCTGGCCATATTGTCCGGAATAGCCGTTGGTGACCACCGTGGCTTCTTCCAATTCGTTGGCCCCCAGCAGCAGGTTGGTGGCGCCGGAATTGTTCAGGTTCAGGAACGGGTCATTGTCATTCATGCCGTTCAGCGTGAACAGATTGGACGTGCCCGGCAAACCGAAAGCGGAGAAGTTACCGAAGCCGCCTCCCGTGTTCAGAACCACGCCCGGCGCAGTCAAAGCGACCGCACTCAGATCGTTGCCCGGATTGGGGACCTGGGAAATCTGTTCGCTGTTAAACCCCGTGGAATTATCCGCATTCTCCACCTGCAGGACCGACGTGGTCACGTCGACCGTGGTGACAGCGCCGCTGACCGATAGTTGGATATTCGCCGTGGCGACCTGGCCCACCGTGACCTGCACTCTGTGGCTGGCAGGTTGGAACCCGGAGACGCTCACGCCTACCGTATAAACTCCCGGCTGCAGCAGGGAGAACCGATACGTTCCCTGACTGGTGGTGGTTGCG
>DATMPO010000100.1:0-27294 GCA_035567035.1 Verrucomicrobiia bacterium
CGTTGCCGAGCAGGCGCTCGATCTCATTGACGTTGAATACGAACTGCTGCCCGCGTGGTTCGATCCGGAAGACTCCATGAAAGCGGAGAAAGACTGGATCCACCCGGAGCGTCCGCACAACATTGAAAAAGATTACCACCATGTTTTTGGCGATCCGGAAAAGGGTTTTGCCGAAGCCGACTGCGTTGTCGAGGGCCGCTATCTTGCCAATGAAGTCACGCACGCGGCGATGGAGCCGCACTGCACACTGGCCTCGTTTGAAGTTGATTCGCAGACCGGGCAGCCCGGTCGGCTTACGGTCTGGTCTTCGACCCAGGTGCCGTATTACCTGCAGCACAAGCTCTCGATCGTGCTGGAACTGCCCATGTCGCAGATTCGCGTGATCAAGCCGCTGGTGGGTGGCGGGTTTGGCGGCAAGAGCGAAGTGATTCCGCTGGAAATCATCGCCGCAGTCGCGGCGCGCAAGGCCCGGGCCCCGGTCAAGATCACGTACACGCGCGAAGAAGTTTTCTGGGCGCATCGTGGGCGGCCGCGCACCATCATTGATTTGAAGACCGGCGTAAAGAAAGACGGTCGCATCACTTCTGTCCACGCCCGCGTCGTGCAGGACGGCGGCGCGTACTGCTCGTATGGCGTAGTGACCATTCTTTATTCCGGCGCGTTGCTGGGCGCGCTGTATGACATTCCCAACATCGGCTATGACGGCTATCGCGTGCTCACCAACAAGCCGGCCTGCGGCGCAATGCGCGGGCACGGAACGGTCAATGTCCGCTTTGCTTTCGAATCCCAGCTTGATGAAATCGCGGCGAAGCTCGGCATTGATTCCGTGGCCATTCGTCGCCGCAATCTGCTCAAGGCGCCGTGTGTAACGGTGAACAATCTGCGTGTCCAGAGCTACGGTTTGCCGGAATGCATTGAGCAGGTGGCGATGAGGTCCAAATGGAAAGAGCGCAAAGGCAAGCTGCCACCGGGACGCGGGCTGGGGGTGGCCTGCAGCCACTATGTGAGCGGCGCGGCCAACAGCATTATCCGTTCGGACATGCCGCACTCCACCGTGAACCTCAAGATTGACCGCGATGGCGGAGTCGTGGTGTACACCGGAGCGTCCGACATCGGTCAGGGATCGGACACCATGGTGGCGCAGATCGTGGCAGAAGTTCTGGGGATCGGACTGCGCCGCGTGAAAGTTGTTGCCGCCGATACCGACCTGACGCCGATTGACATTGGTTCCTACTCCAGCCGCGTAACGTTCATGAACGGCAATGCTTCGCTCCGGGCGGCCGAAGATGTCAAGAAAAAGATTGTTGCAGCCGCGGCGCGGAAGATGGATTGCTCTGTCGAAGACGTTGTTCTGCGCGATGACATGGTCTGGAAACGCGGCGTTGCGGCGCCCGAGGCAGACCTGGCGGAGGTTCAAGAAAAAGACAGTGTGCAGGAAGTCAGCGGACGCGTAGTGGGCCAGACGCTGCGCGGATCGTTGCAACAGAAGCGCAAAGACGAAGGCCCGAAGGACCGCATGAGCTTTGAAGAAGCCGTGGTTTCAGCCATTGATTTCACCGGGGCCCTGACCGGCACGGGATCTTACGCTCCGCCCAAAGAAGCCCGCGGCGGCGCGTTCAAAGGCGCCGGTGTCGGTCCCTCTCCTGCATATTCCTACTCCGCACAAGTCGCCGAGGTCAGCGTGGACGAAGAGACCGGTATGGTCACCGTCCACAAAGTCTGGGCCGCACACGATTGCGGACGCGCGTTGAATCCGGTGTCCGTGGAAGGCCAGATCATCGGGTCGGTCTGGATGGGAATGGGCCAGGCCATGCAGGAAGAAATGATCTGGAAAGACGGCCTGCTGATGAATCCCGGCTTGCTCGAATACCGTTCGCCTTCGGCCACGGAATCGCCTGACGTTGAAGCCATCATCGTAGAGAGCGTTGATCCTGAAGGTCCGTTCGGGGCGAAAGAAGCCAGCGAAGGCTCGCTGGCCGCGACGATCCCGGCGATTGCCAATGCGATTTATGACGCCGTGGGCATCCGGCTGCGCGAAGCGCCGTTCACGCCGGAGCGCGTGCTGGCCGCGCTGCAGGCGAAGAGGAAAGGACCCCAGGCTTCGGGGAGCGGTCCTGGTGTCTCCGTTGTGCGAACATTGCGCGAGCACGGCGGGTCATTGTGTTTCAAGGAAAAAGGCCCGCAAAGACATGCGGACGATCCCTCGCGGCGCGCGCACCAGCCTGAACCTGCGGCAGGTGATGATTGATGCAACCCTCCACGGCCCTTCTGATTATCGATGTCCAGTTAGGAATGTTTGTCAGCCCGTTGGTCCCGCCGGTCGATCAAGGCGATGCTTTGCTGGATACGCTCCGGACACTGATTCATCGCGCTCGAGAGGCCAGCGTGCCGGTTGTTTATGTTCAGCACAGCGGAGGGAGAGGCCATCCGCTGGAAGAGGGAACTCCACAATGGCACGTGCATCCCGCGATCCAACCACGGGAAGGCGAGCCGGTGGTCCGCAAACATTTCAGTGATTGCTTTCAAGGGACTGGGTTGCACGAGTTGCTGCAATCGCGGGGAATCAAGCAACTGGTAGTCGCGGGTATTCAAACTGAGTTTTGCGTGGATACCGCGTGCCGGCGCGCATTCAGCCTGGGTTATCAGGTGACACTCGTGGAAGATGCCCACAGCACATGGCCAAATAAAGTTCTCTCAGCCCGCCAGATGATCGCTCACCACAATCTCACTCTCGGAAGTTCCTTTGTCCAATTGGCCCGTTCCGGCTCTTTGTTTCAAGACTCCCGGCAGGCGACAACGGCTGCCTTATGAGTCTTCCGGCATTCAAATTTCTGCGTCCACGCAGCGTTGTTGAAGCCGTCGGCTACCTGGCCAGACATGGCAAGGACTTGCAGGTCCTCGCCGGCGGCACCGACCTGTTGCCGTCGATGAAACAGAAGTTGTTCTGTCCGCCGTACCTGATGGACATTCGCGGCATTGACGACATGCAGGGAATTCGCGTGGTGCCCGGTGTTGGTCTGGACATTGGAGCGCTGACGACGCTCTCGGCCATTGAAGACTCCGAGTTTATCCGCCGTGACTATCGCGTGCTGCATGAAGCAGCCGCCACTGTGGCCTCGCCCATTCTGCGTAACATGGGCACTCTTGGCGGCAACATCTGCCTGGACACGCGTTGCGTCTGGTACAACCAGTCGCTTCAGTGGCGCCGGTCGTGCGGTTTCTGCATTAAGAAAGATGGCGATCTCTGCCATGTGGCTCCCGGCGGCAAATTCTGTTGGGCGGTCTTTTCCGGCGATACCCCGCCGGCCCTGCTCTGCCTGGGCGCTGACTTGGAGATCGTGGGCCCTTCCGGCTTCCGCCGCGTTGCCCTGAAAGACTTTTATACGAACGTCGGCGATGCCCGCATGAAGCTGCAGCCCAATGAAATGCTGACGCGCGTCCTCCTGCCGGAAGCGTCCGCCGGATGGAAAGGCAGCTACCAGAAGCTGCGCGTTCGTGGCTCGATTGATTATCCCTTGGCGGGCGTTGCCGTGGCCTTCAAGAAGAACGGTGGACCGGTGGAACATGCGCGCGTGGCGATCACCGCCGTCAATCCCGCACCCCTGTTGGTTCCCGGCGCCGAGCATGCCCTGATCGGCAAGCATCAGGTGGATGAACACGTGGCGACAGTCGTCGGCGAGCTGGCGGCCAAGACGGCCAAGCCGCTGACCACGTCCGCGCTCACGCCGGAGTACCGGCGGGAGATGGTCCGGGTGTTTGCGAAGCGGGCGGTGATGGCGGCAGCGGCTGCTCTCTGAAATCCCGAGCGTAGCGAGGGATCCCTATTATCTCAACGAACCATGGGTGGGGGCGGCAATCTGAGCAACAAACTCTGGCGACAACAACCAAGCATGGCCAATAGAGTTCCGTTACTATAGGGTTCCTTCGTTGCGCTCGGACAAAGAAAAAAATGACCATCACCGATTGTCACATCCACATCCAACCTTACGAAATGTTCAAGGCCGGGCCTATGGAGGTCATGAAGAAGGCTCGCGGCCACTTCGACGACATCATCGAATACTGCAAGTCGCCCAAGGCGTTGCTCAAGTATCTGGATTCGGTGGGTATCGAGCGTGCGGTACTCATTAATTATGTCGCGCCGGAAGTCATGGGCTTGACCGGCGAGGTGAACCAGTGGGTAGTGGACTATTGCAAAGAGAATCCCCGGCGTCTGATTTCCTGCGGCAGCGTGCATCCGCGGCACTCGTCCAACGTGCAGGCGGACATGGACCAGCTTGTGCGGATCGGCATCCGCATGATCAAGGTCCATCCGCCACACCAACTGCTGTTTGCCAATGACTATGTCAACGGCGTGAAGGAATTGGCCGTCATTTATCGCACGGCAGAAGCGCATGGCATTCCGGTGATGGTGCATACCGGGACGTCCATTTTTCCCAACGCGCGCAACAAGTATGGCGACCCCATTTATCTTGACGACGTGGCCGTTGACTTCCCCAAATTAAAGATCCTCATGGCCCACGGCGGCCGGCCCATCTGGATGCAGACGGCATTTTTCCTTCTGCGCCGCCATCGCAACGTGCATTTGGACATCAGCGGCATTCCGCCCAAGCTGCTGCTCAATTATTTCCCGCGCCTCGAAGAGATTGCCCACAAGACACTCTTCGGCACCGACTGGCCCAGCCCGGGCATTCCCGATATTAAGCAGAACATCGAGCAATTTCAGGCGCTGAATCTTCCCGATGCCGTGAGGGAGCAGATATTGAGTAAGACTGCGCTGGGGATTTGGCCGGAGTAGAACGATTTGCCGCAGATTCAAGCTGATTCGCGCAGATCAGAATCGGCTGGCCGCGACTTGACGCAGAAGATACGAATACATCAGAAAGCTTTGCCGGGCGGCAAATACTCCCGCAGTGGGCATTCCTCACACTTCGGCGCTTTTCGGCAATGCTGGTTTCCTGCCCGTACTATCAAAGCATGAAATTCGTTGTAATGCTGCGCCAGCATGCTGCGGGACATGCGGCTCATGCGCGACACGGGATGTCGTGGTTCCGATCCTGGCTGCAATACGGTGAGCGAGCCTGCCTCTGCGCGATTGGTCGCATGTTCCACCAGCAGACGGATCTCGTCGTACTTCGCTTTCGAGCCGATGATTTCGTGGCGCTCGAATATCCGTCGCGTGTAGGCATCCACCACAAAAACCGGGTGGTTCCCGGCATAGAGCAGGATGGAATCGGCAGTCTCCGGGCCAACGCCCTTGAGGGCCAACAGTTCAGTCCGGAGTTTGTCCGTTGGCTGGGCGAACATGCGGTCCAGCGATCCTCCGTAGCTGTTATCGAGGAAACGGATAAAGGTTTTCAGATTGCGGGCTTTCTGGCGGAAGTACCCCGACGACCGCACCAGCTTCTCCAATGTACGGAGAGGAATTCCCCGAACTCTCTGGACGCTGAGCACATGCTCGCGGCGCAAGCTGGCGATGGCCTTCTCCACGTTAGTCCACGCCGTGTTCTGGGTAAGATACGCGCCCACAATGACTTCAAACCGCGACTGTGCAGGCCACCAGTTTTGCCGGCCCCAGCGGGAGAGAAGAGCGCGGTAGTAATGTAAGACCTCTCGGTGAGATCGGGTGATTTGAGCCATAGCGACAGCTTCTACCTGAACTCTGCGATCTGGGGTGGGGCCGGTCAATTCCCAAACTCCGGCAGGACACGGTCTTGCGAATCACCGATCTCCCGATCGCGGCGATCACCCGATCCGGCCTTACTCTTTCTGGGGAAACTGTGCTTCCAATTCGCAGGCTTCGCGGCAGGCCGGGCAGTACCATTGGCCGTCTTCGCACAGGCGGATTTCGTACTCGCTCTGGCACAGCCAGCAGAACTTATCGCATCCGCATCGCTTCTCCGTTTGATCGCAGATGTTGCAGACGTATTCTTTTGCCATGACCGGAGATTATCGCGATTTGCCGGTTCCGGCAATGCGGCAATTTCGCCGGGTCGTCGCGCTTCATTGACCCTGCAATACACGGATGTTAGTCTACAGAGTTTGCTCGCGTGTCCGGTCGCGCTCTGCGGCTGATTTCAGCACAAGAAGGATTTAGGCGTGTCTTCTTCGACTACCACCGGGGCGTTGCGCAAGACAGCGCTTAACGAACTCCACCGGCGTCTGGGCGCCAAGATGGTGGATTTTGGCGGATGGGACATGCCGGTGGAATATCCCGCCGGCGGCGGCCTGATGAAGGAACATCTTGGGGTGCGCACCGGCGTGGGCATTTTTGATGTCTCCCACATGGGCGATATTCACATTCGCGGCCCGCAGGCGCTCGACGCCGTCCAGTGGATCAGCATGAACGATGCGTCCAGGCTGCAGGAGGGCCAGGCGCACTATTCCGCGCTGCTGTATCCCGAAGGCACGTTCGTGGATGATGTCATCGTCCACAAAATGGGACCGAACGATTACCTTCTCGTGATCAACGCCGGGACGCGCGAAAAAGATTACGAATGGGTCCGCAAGAACGTGTCCCGTTTCCGCTGCCATGCCGATGATGTGGGCAACTACTATACGCAAATCGCCATCCAGGGCCCCAAAGCGGAAGCCACGCTGCAGAAGCTGACCGAAGTCGATCTGTCTCAGATCAAGAACTACTGGTTCAAACACGGCACGGTTTGCGGACTGCCGAACACGCTCATCGCGCGCACCGGCTACACAGCGGAGGACGGATTTGAGATTTACGTTCCGTCCGACGTCCCCACGAGCGAGCGCGTCTGGACTGAAGTGATGGCGGCCGGCAAGGAGTTTGGCGTCCTGCCCTGCGGTCTGGGCGCGCGCAACACTCTGCGGCTTGAAGGCAAGATGGCGCTCTACGGCCACGAGATTTCGGACACCATCAACGTCTGGGAAGCCGCGCTCGACCGATTCTGTAAGATGGAGAAAACAGATTTCATCGGCCGGGCCGCCCTGGACAAGGCCAAAGCCGCTGGACTCTCGCGTGTGTTGGCCGGCTTGGAAGCCGTGGACCGCGGGATCCCCCGCGATGGTTACAAAGTTTTTGACCGTGCCGGAAGCGAAGTGGGGTACATCACCAGCGGGTCGTATGCTCCGTTCCTGAAGAAGAGCATAGCGCTCGCGTATGTGCCGCCATCCGAATCGGAGATCGATAACGAAGTTTTCGTGCAAGTCCGCAGTGAGAAGGTGAAGTGTAAGGTCGTTCCCACGCCGTTTTACAAACGGCCGAAGAAGACATAATCCCCGGGTGCAAAGGACACAAATGGCTTATCCAAAGGAGTACAAGTACACGAAAGAGCACGAATGGATCCAGGTGCAAGGCAGTACGGGCGCGGTCGGCATCACCGACCATGCCCAGGAATCGCTCGGCGACATTGTATTTGTGGAACTCCCCAAGGTCGGGGCCGAAGTGCAGGCCGGCAAGAGCTTCGGCACGGTGGAATCGGTCAAGGCGGTATCGGAGCTGTACGCGCCGGTTTCCGGCAAAGTGACGGCGATCAATGAAGAGCTGAACCAGTCGCCGGAGACCGTCAATAAAGACGCCCACAAGGCCTGGATGATCAAGCTGGCATTGAACAATCCGAAAGATCTGGACGCATTGCTCTCCGCGGAGCAGTACGAAGCGTACATTGCAGAAGAAAAGTAAGCACCAGAGTGGTCCGCGGCCCACGGGCCGCGGGCCAGGTACTGAAATACAACCTGAGAAACCAACCAACTCATGCGCTATCTTCCTAAGTCTCCTACGGATCGCGTGCAGATGTTGCGCGAGATCGGCTGCAAGTCCATTGACGAGCTGTTTTCACCCATTCCTGCCGAATACCGGCTGGGACGTGATCTCAAAGTTCCGCGGCAGATGGCGGAATCAGAGGTCATAGATTATTTCCGCGAGTGCGCGGAGGCGAACGGCGCCGGCTATGCGGTATTCCTCGGCGCCGGGGCCTATCATCACTACCGTCCGGTGGTGATTGACGCACTGATATCGCGCGGTGAATTCCTCACCGCCTACACGCCCTATCAGCCGGAAATCTCCCAGGGAACCTTGCAGGCAATTTTTGAATTCCAGACCATGATCTGCGAACTGACGGGCATGGACGTGGCCAACGCTTCCATGTATGACGGTTCCACGGGGTCGGCTGAGGCCCTGATGATGGCCGTGCGCGTGACCGGGAGAAGGTCCGCGGTGGTGGCGCGGACCGTGCATCCGGAATACCGCGAGGTAATGCACACCTACACCCAGCACCAGGGACTGCCCATCCGTGAATTCGACTATCTCGAGAATGGCCGCGTGAACATGGCCGATTTGGAAAAGAAGATCACCAGTGACACGGCTTGCGTCATGATCCAGTCGCCCAACTTCTTCGGGACCATTGAAGACGTTGCGGCGGTGGCCGACCTGGCCCATAAAAAAGGGGCGCTGCTGGTGGTCTCGATTGCGGAGGCATTGTCGCTGGGCATCGTCAAGCCTCCCGTGGAAGCAGACATCGTTTCCATGGAGTCGCAGTCTTTCGGCGTGCCTTTGGGCTTCGGCGGCCCCTACGCGGGAGTCATGGCGACCAAGGAAAAATTTGTCCGGCAAATGCCCGGCCGCCTGGTTGGCGAAACGAAAGACAGCAACGGCAAGCGCGGATTTGTCCTTACGCTCTCCACTCGCGAGCAGCATATTCGCCGGGAGAAAGCGACGTCGAACATCTGCACCAACCAGGCATTGATTGCCACCATGGCCACCATCTATATGACGATCTATGGCCGTGAAGGCCTCAAGGAACTCGCACAGCAAAATCTGGCCAAAGCTGTTTACGCGGCGGGCCAGTTCGCTAAGAAGGGCAAGATATTGTTCCAGGGCGCACCGCGCTTTCATGAGTTTGTCGTACAAACCAAACAAGACCCGCATGAGATCAACAACCGATTGCTGGAGAAGAAGACCATCGGCGGCTTTCCGCTACAGCGCTTTTATCCCGAATTGGGAAACGCCGCGCTGTGGTGCTGCACGGAGTTGAACACCAAAGAGCAAATCGACGCAGCGGTGCAGGCGGTGGGCCAATGAGTGACGGCTACATCAAGAAAGCCACTCGTCACGTCAACCAGAACGAAGACCTGATCTTTGAGCGCTCTTCGCCCGGCAAGAAAGGCTACCGCCTGCCGCCGCTCGACGTTCCCGAAGTGGACTACACAAAAGCCCTCGGAGAATCCGCGCGTCCCGACCTGGGCAACATGCCGGAAGTGAGCGAGATGGAAATCATCCGCCACTTCACGCGGCTTTCCACCTGGAACTACGCCATTGATCTCGGCATGTATCCGCTCGGCTCCTGCACCATGAAATACAACGCGCGCGTCAATGAAGTGGTGGCGCGGCTGCAAGGCCTGGCGGAAGCGCATCCGTGGCAGCCGGAAAGAGTCTCGCAAGGCGCGCTGCGGATCATGAAGACGCTCTCCGACTGCCTGCTCGACATCACCGGCATGGACGCCATCACGCTGCAACCAGCGGCCGGCGCTCACGGCGAAATGACGGGAATCCTGCTGATCCATGCCTGTTTGAACTCGCAAGGGAACCCGCGCAAGAAGATATTGATTCCGGACTCCGCTCACGGGACGAATCCGGCAACGGCTGCAATCTGCGGTTATGCTGTGGAGAACCTGAAATCCAATGCCCGGGGCATGGTGGACATCGCAGCGCTGGCCGCGCAGATGAACGAAGACGTGGCCGGACTCATGCTCACTAATCCGAACACCCTGGGCATCTTCGAGCAGGAAATCGCGAAGATCGCCGGAATTCTCCATCAAAAGGGCGGGCTCCTCTACATGGACGGCGCCAACATGAACGCTCTGGTGGGCAAGACCCGCCCCGGCGACTTTGGCGTGGATGTGATGCACTTGAACCTCCACAAGACTTTTTCCACGCCGCACGGCGGCGGCGGTCCGGGCTCCGGACCGGTGGCATGCAAAAAAGCGTTGGAGCCGTTTCTGCCGAAACCAACCGTTGTTGAAAAGCCGGACGGAACGCTGGGTTTTGACTACAACCGTCCGCAATCGGTGGGCCGTGTGCGCATGTTCTACGGTAACTTTGGCATGCACGTTCGCGCCCTGGCCTACATCATGGCCAACGGACCGGATGGCCTGCGCCAGACCACGGAAGACGCCGTACTCAACGCCAACTACATCCGCAGGAAACTCGATGGCGTTTACGACCTGCCATACAAGAGCGCGTCCATGCACGAAGTCGTTTTCAGCGACGATCTGCAGGCGAAAAAAGGCGTGAAGACCGGCGACATCGCCAAACGGCTCATTGACTACGGATTCCATCCCTACACTGTCTCCTTCCCGCTGGTGGTCCACGGCGCGCTGATGATCGAACCGACCGAGAGTGAGTCCCTGGAAGAATTGGATCTCTTCATTGACGCCATGAAGTCGATTGCGCGTGAAGTGGAAGAAGATCCCGAATTGGTCAAGACCGCTCCGCACACCACACGGGTCTCGCGCCTGGATGAGACGGCTGCCGCGAGGAAGCCGGTACTGCGATGGAAGCCTGCACCTACAAAGTAGCGCGAGAAATGGGAAAGAGCATTTACCGCAGAGAACGCAGAGGCCGCAGAGGAGGGGAGGCAAATTAGTGAGCCGCGGCCTTGGCGGACCCTGAGGGGGCAAGATGGAACTCGACGCGGAAAAGCGAGAAAATAAAATCAGCGCAGTTGTTCTTGACGCGGCCATCGCCGTTCACAATGCACTCGGTCCAGGATTGCTTGAAAAAGCCTATGAAGCTTGTTTGGCCTTTGAATTAACGAGCCGTGGCTTGGCGGTGCAGACTCAGGTTCCGTTGCCAATCACGTATCGCGGTGTTTTGCTCGATGTCGCATATCGTATTGATTTACTGGTCGAAGACCTGGTGGTCATAGAGCTGAAAGCGGTTGATAAGCTGGCTCCTCTTCACGAAGCTCAACTGATTTCCTATCTGAAGCTCAGCAACAAGAAGCTGGGTTTGCTCATCAACTTTCACGTTGTGCGTCTGAAAGATGGTTACAAACGAATAGTAAACGGCCTGTAAAGTCGTATCCGGTTTCCGATCTTCGAAGTTGTTTATGCACCTGCTTTCTCTGCGCTCTCTGCGTCCTCTGCGGTAATTAGGTTTTTCTGTCCGTCGCTGCAGGACCGTTTTGCGCCGCCCAAAAGCTTCAGGTAGACTCAAGGTATATGTATTCCTCCAGATCGTTCGTTGTAGGGTCATTTTTCGTTATTCTTCTGGCTTCGCACGCTCTCGCACAATCCAGCGCAACCACAAAACCTGATCCGGTCTTGCTGACGGTAATGCAGCAGGAGTTGCAGCGGGCCATGGTTTCCCTGGGTAAGGCGGATCCCGCGCCCTATTACATCAGCTATAACACCAGTGAAGAATATGGCACTGTGATTATGGCCAGTCACGGCGCGCTCGTGGCCAGTATTTTCCGGCATGAACGCACGACTGATATTTCCGTGCGCGTGGGCAGCCGCGAATTGGACAACACCCACGGCGAGCACCGGTTTAGCGGCGTCACCACGGCTTCCATTCCGCTGGACGACCGCCCGGATGCGATAGCCCGCGTGCTGTGGCTGAGCACGGACCGCGCTTACAAGAAGGCCTCGCAGACGCTGTTGGAGGTCAAAACAACTACCAAGGTCCACGCGGCAGAGGAAGACTCTTCCGCCGATTTTTCCAGCGAGAAACCGCAGGTTTCTATCGGCCAGACCACGCTGCCTCCCAGGTTCGACCAGCACGAGTGGGAGGAAAGAATCCGGCGCTATTCGGCGATTTTCAGCAAGTATCCGGAAATTGAAAATTCCACGGTCATGCTCCTGGTGCAAAGTCCTACGCGGTATTTCGTGTCGAGCGAGGGCTCGCGCATTGTGACTTCCCGGCCTCTGGTTCGCGTGCTGGCGCTGGGCAGCACGCTGGCGGCAGACGGTATGGAACTGGCCCGTTCGGAAACTTTTGACGCTTCGTCTTTTGATCAGTTGCCTGCCGATGACGTGATCACCACCAAAATCGACAAGATCGTAGAAGACCTGAAACAACTCAAGAAGGCGCCGGCGGTGGAACCCTTCACTGGTCCGGCGTTGCTTTCCGGACGCGCGGCCGCCGTTTTCTTCCATGAAGTTGTGGGCCATAGGCTGGAAGGTCAGCGGCAACGCGGCGAAAATGAAGGGCAGACTTTCACCAAAAAGATTGACCAACCGGTGCTGCCTTCTTTTCTCAGCGTGGAGGACGACCCGACCGTCGCCAGACTGGCAGGAATCGAGTTGAGCGGAACGTACGAATATGACGAGGAAGGGCAGAGAAGCCGGCGCACGGAGCTGATCAGCAACGGCGTGCTCAAACAGTTCCTCATGTCGCGGATGCCGGTCAAAGGGTTCGCACAATCCAACGGACATGGCCGCGCGCAGGCCGGCCTGATGCCGGTGGGCCGGCAGGGCAACCTGATTGTTCGTTCGTCTAAAGCGGTACCGGATTCCGAGCTGCGCCAGAAGTTGATTGACGAAATCAAGAAGCAGAACAAACCCTACGGGCTGTATTTTGAAGACATTGCCGGCGGCTTCACCCTGACGCTGCGCAACATGCCGCAAGCGTTCCAGATCATGCCGCTGATGGTGTGGAAGGTCTATCCCGATGGCCGTCCTGACGAACTGGTCCGCGGCGTAGATATCATTGGTACTCCACTCACGGTGCTCAACCGGATTATTCTCACCGGGCAAAAAGTAGACGTATTCAATGGCGAATGCGGCGCAGAGTCCGGCTCGATACCGGTTTCCGCGTCCGCGCCGGCCATGCTGTTTTCCGAAGTTGAAGTGCAAAAGATGGCGCAGGGACACGAGCGTCCGCCGGTCTTGCCGCCGCCCGGCTTTGACCGTACGGAGACTGCCAGCAAGCCGAATCCCACGCCGGAGGCCCGCTAGATGAACATGCGCCGCTTGATCGCCTTCACTTTCCTTGTCCTGCTTTCTTTCTCCGTAGCATCCCGGGCCGATAGTCCGGCGGCCAACAGCCTCATTTCGGCCAACGATCACGGCGATATCGTGCTCCGGGCGATGCTTGCTGAGCTCAGGCGGTCCCAGGAGAAGCTGCAACTGGGCCAGCTCGAGCGTCCTTATTACATTGACTACCAGGTGACGGAGATCCAGGATTACACCGCCGACGCCGAACTCGGCGCGATGCGCAGCGACCAGCTCAATGCCGGACGCCTGGTGCGCGTGGTGGTCCGCATCGGCGATTACAAACAGGACAGCTACTACGGCGAAGGCCAGGGCACTCTGGAAGTCCTGCCCATGGACAACAATGAGCCGGCGCTCCGGCACCAGCTGTGGCTGGCCACCGACAAAGCCTACAAGGCTGCGCTCAGCGGTTACACGGAAAAACAGGCAGCGCTCAAGAATGTCCAGATTGAAGGCGATATGGCCGATGTCCCCGACTTCTCCCGGGAGAAGCCCTCGGAATTTGTGCGGGACCTGGCCCGGCTGGGCGTGAACCTGGACCAGTGGAAACAGACATTGCGGACCACCTCCGATCTGTTCCGGCTCGACCCGGACCTGGAATCGTCGGATGCCGGTCTGCGCTTCCGCGTGTTGAACCGCTACTACGTCAATACCGAAGGTACGGTCAAGCGCGACGGCCAGGGGCAGTACATATACTCTTTCTCGGGCAGCGCGCAGGCCGCCGATGGAATGCGCATTGACCGCAGCCATGCGTACGTAGTTGCCAGACCGGAAGAACTCCCTAAGCCGCAGGAAATTGAGAAGGACGCCAAAGAAATGATCGGGACCTTCGCCCGCCTGCGCCGGGCCCCGGTCATGGAAGACGACTATCACGGCCCGGTACTTTTTTCCGCCGATGCCGCGACAGCCATGTTTGAGAGTCTCATTGTCAGAAACATCCTGGGCGTCCGTCCGGAATTGGGGAATTCCGCGCGCACCAGCGGCGACTTCGCTTCCTATTACAAGGGCCGTGTTTTGCCGGATTTCTTTACCGTGTTGGATGATCCCCGGTCGGCGAAACGTGAAGGCCTGACGCTGATGGGAGACTACGCGGTGGATGACGAAGGCGTCGTGGCGCAGCCGGTGACGCTGATCGACAAAGGCGTGCTGGTCAACTACCTGCTGGACCGCGAGCCCATCAAGGACTTCCCCCATTCCAACGGCCATGGCCGCTCCGCTCTGGCTGCCGCGCCGCGCCCGCAGATTTCCAACCTGATCTTTAAGGCCTCCAACGGCGTGCCGTTTGAGGACCTGAAGAAAAAGCTCATCCAGATGTGCAAGGACCAGGGACGTCCCTACGCCTACTATGTTGAGACGACCGGCGTTCGTGTTACCCCGCGCCTGCTCTGGCGGGTGTACGCCGACGATGGCCGCATGGAACTGGTCCGCGGGGCGGTGTTCAACCAGTTGGACGTGCGGTCCCTGCGCAACGGCATTATTGCCGCCGGAAACGACGAGTACGTTTACAACCGGACGGAGCCTCTTTCCAGCGCCATCGTGGCGCCATCGCTCCTGTTTGACGACCTTGAACTCCAGCGCGTCAACCGCAGCAAGGAAAAACTGCCGACCTACCCGGCACCGCCGCTGACGAAGTAAAACCTTCACCACAGAGGGCACTGAGGACCACAGAGAGTTCGTTGTCTTCATTCTGCCTTGGCCTCCGTGCTCCTCTGTGTCCTCTGTGGTAGAAGTTCTTCTACCTGCCTTTGTGGTCTAATTAGGTCTTTGTCATGGGCAAAATCCACGTACTTTCCGAGCACGTTGCCAACAAAATCGCCGCCGGCGAAGTGGTGGAGCGCCCGGCGTCCGTCCTCAAAGAACTTCTGGAGAATTCGCTCGACGCCGGCGCGACCCGCATTAAGGTCCAGGTGGAAGCGGGCGGGCGCAAACTCGTCCAGGTCACGGACAACGGTTGCGGCATGGTGCGTGATGACGCTCTGCTGGCGTTTGAGCGCTACGCAACGTCGAAAATCAAAGACGCGGAAGACTTGCTCAACATTCACACGCTGGGGTTTCGGGGTGAGGCGCTGCCCTCGATTGCCTCTGTTGCCCGCGTGCTTCTGGAAACCCGCACTCCCGACGAACCGAGTGGAACGGTGGTGGAAATTGCCGGCGGCAAAATCCTGCGCGTGGAAGAAGGCGGGCTGCCGCACGGAACTTCCATCGCCGTGCGTGATCTCTTTTTTAACACGCCGGCGCGAAAGAAATTCCTGAAGGCCGAGTCCACCGAGCTTTCCCACCTTGCGACTCTGGTTACGCATTACGCGCTGGCCCATCCGGAAAAACATTTTGAGCTGCATTCGGCCACCAACGCCATGCTGGTGGCCGCGCCGGTGCAATCGCACTCCGATCGCATTTACCAGATCTTTGGACGGGAGACTCTCGATCAACTGGTCCCGGTGGCCGCAGCCATGCAACTGGAGCGGGCGGGAATTCCCGAACCTCCGCCCTGGAGGCGGGACGAGAACTACGAATCGCCGGTCCCCGGCGAGATTCGTTTGCACGGGTTTGTCTCCAAGCCGGAAGTGCAGAAGCTGAACCGCAATTCCATCTTCATTTTCGTGAACGGCCGTCTGGTGCGGGACCGCCTGGTACAGCACGCGTTGACGGAAGGCTATCGCAATATTCTTCCGCCGACGGTATTTCCGGTGGTGCTGCTGTTCATCGAACTGCCGAATGCGGAAGTGGACGCCAACGTCCATCCATCCAAAACGGAAGTCCGTTTCCGCCAGAATTCGCTGGTGCATGATTTTGTCCGCGAGTCGGTGCGCGCCGCGTTGATGAAGGCGCGTCCGGTGCCGCAGTTCACGCGCGAAATCGGCGCCCAGCCCAACGCGGCCCAGGGTTTGAGTCCGGGAGCGTGGGCCCAGGGCGCCCAGCAGACGCAAGCCACAGTCGAAGGCGGGTTCAGTCTGCTGGCGCCGCCGCAAGCGCCGTTGAACGAGCGATTGCAGTTTTCCGGTGCGCCCATTGCCGTGGACGCGAACGCCGCAGTGAGCGGCTTTGGCGTGGTCGGAGTGCCGGCAATCCAGCGGAACGGGGCACAGATCCAGGTTCAAATGGACGACACGTGCGGCAACGTCATCGAAGACGAACCCCAGGCCGTTGCCGACGAGTTGGTGTTGGCGAGCCTGAAGCCGCTGGGCCAGGTACGCGATTCGTTTATTCTTGCCGTGAATGCCGACGGGCTCTGGATCATTGACCAGCACGTGGCCCATGAGCGCGTGCTGTTTGAAAAAATCCTGCGCGAACGCAGTCACACCGGCCAGGAAGGCCAGCGGTTGCTCATGCCCATGATCGTGGAACTCAGCCCGGCGCAACAGGCGGTATTCATGGAAATCTCGGACGAGCTGCGCCGCAACGGCTTTGAAGCTGAGATGTTTGGCACCCGGACCATCGCCATCAAAACGTCCCCGGCAGGCGTACAACCCTCGGACGTGGAAAAGATGCTGCTGGAATTGCTCGACCAGTTCCAGAGAGAAGACCAGGCGCTCAATCTGGAGAAAATCCGGGTCAAGATCGCAGCCAGCATCGCCTGCCACGCAGCCATTAAGATCAACATGCCGTTGGAGCAAAACAAGATGGAATGGCTGCTGAAAGAGCTGGCGAAAACCGAGTGTCCCATGAGCTGTCCGCACGGGCGTCCGGTCGTGTTGCGGTATTCTGTTAAGGACATTCAGCGGGCGTTTAAGCGGATATAGGATCCGGCGCGGCATTGGAAAAGTGTATGTATGGCATACGAATACGAGACGCCTGTTGGTAAGCCGGTTGCATCGCACGGCGACAGGTTTACAAATCCCTCATGGTGGAACCTGTTTGCGTTCGTCCCGTTTATATTGTTGGCAGTTTTCGTTATTCGTCAGGGGGTTGCTGATCGCGAGGTTGCACAGAGGGAGAAGACTATTGTTGGGACCATTACGGTTCACGATTCGGCCAATCACAACCGGTACGGATATGTGTTCGTGATAGACGGCAAGTCCTACACGGGATGGGAAATTCCACTGCATGCGGAGCCGGTGATCGGACAGCAAGTGCTTGTGTACTATGATCCGATGGATCCAAACCACAATGCTCTGAATAGTTTTGCTGAATTGGGCGCCAACGGCTTGGGACCTGTCCCGATAGTAGTTGTCGGCATAGTTGCTGGAACCATTTTCATCTTTTTCAGGCGTCGCCATTTTAAAAGGGAGATGTCCGCGCAAAACAGATGACCGACCTGGAACTTCAACAGCAACGGGCACACCTCTGGCGGCAGGATGGAAATCCTGCTCGTTCCATCGAACAAGCGCGCGCCCTTCTGCAGGCCGTTGGGTTCTGTCTGATGTATCCTGTGCGTTCCTTGCCATTAGTGCCGACTTTCATGGGCGCGTACATCGGCGCCGCGGATGGACTGCCGGACACCAAACACGCTTATGCTGATCCCCGCGCTCAGGAAGCGGTTGATCTGATGGTGCGCATGCTCCGCGAACGCAGCGCCTACGAGGTCCCTCTGCTTCCCGATACGCACTTGATTATTTCCGCGCAGATGTTTCCTTTCTTCTATGCGCTGTTGAGCGACCACAATCCCAAAGCTCCGCCGAAAACCAAAGCGCAGGGGGTTGAGATGTCCCTGCTGGCGGGAGAAGTCTTTGCTGCGATACAGAAAGAGGGTCCTCTCAGCAGGGACCAGTTGCGCGAGAAGGTCGGCCGCCAGATGAGCAATCCCGCGCTGGACCGCGCGCTGGGAGACCTGTGGTCCATCCTCAAAATTACACGCGTGAATTACACGCCGAGCGCAGGAGCTTCGTGGGACGTACTTTATCGCTGGGCGCCGGACGCGGTGAAAGAGGGCATTAACATCTCCGCGCCGGAAGCCGTTACCGCTCTGGTGAGCAAGTACCTGGAGACCGTGGTCGCGGCCACGCAGGAAGAGATTGAGCAGTTCCTGTCGCATCTTGTACCGCGCTCCAAAATCCGTGAAGCCGTGAACGCTCTGCTGGCTGCACGCGAATCGAGTTTTACTACTGCGGGCGCGCGAACTCTCATCCAGATGGCGCCTGCCGCTGATCCGGCTGCGCCGCCCAGACATAGTCATGGATAGCGCCAGGGCCGCGGCCGGAAAAATCGTAATCGCCATTGACGGACCTGCTGGTTCCGGCAAGAGCACGCTGGCCGCCTTGCTGGCGAAGAAGTACAACTACATCAACATCGAAACCGGCGCGATGTACCGCGCGCTGGCGCTCAAGGCCGCGCAAGCCGGCGTTGCACTCGATAACGGCGCCGCGCTGCGCGCGCTGGCCGCCCAATCGAAGATTGAGCTGCAGCCGCGTCGCGAAGGCAACCGCGTGCTGCTGGACGGTGTTGACGTCACCGAGCGCCTTCGCAGGCAGGACATCACCGACGCGGCTTCCAGAGTTTCCGTCCATCCCGCGGTGCGCGAGTGGATGGTTGACCGCCAGCGTGAAATGGGCGCAGGCGGAGGCATCGTGATGGAAGGCCGCGATATCGGCACCAAGGTTTTCCCGGACGCGGAGGTCAAGATTTTTCTTGATGCCGCGCCGGAAGTCCGCGGATCGCGGCGGTTCCTTCAGGAGCCGGCGGCTGCGGATCAGCCAGCGGCGGCGCTGGCTGAACTGCGTCAGCGTGACCAGCGTGACCGCACGCGGGCCATTTCGCCGCTGGCGCCCGCGCCAGACGCCGTGTTGATTGATTCCACCAGCCTGACGCTGGACCAGGTCGTGGAGCGGGCCACGGAAATCATCGACAAGAGAATGCGCGCGGGCAGGTAGCGCCCGCCCCCGTTAGTCGTCAATCGTGCTTCTTGATCTGGATGGTCCCGCGGTCCAACCGGAGGCGCATGAGCGGTCCGCCTTTTCCGATCGTGCCGTGGGCCGTCGCGTCGCGGTGCTGGTTGTCAACGTTCAGGGTGAAGTCGCTGTTGATCTCGCCGTTTTTGCTTTCCGCGTCCACCTGCAAACCGGCGTTCGCGGGAACGGACACTTCGATCCCGCCGTGTGTGCTGTTGATATCAATCGCACCCAGCGGCGCTTTCGTCTCGACCTCAATCGGGGAGTTGGTGTCGTCAATGTGGACTTCGCCGGTGACGCCTTCCAGATGAATCTCTTTGTATTTGGTTTCCAGCCGGAACGGGCCGGTGACGGAGTCAGCGCGCAAATCGGAGCGGTCCATGTTGAACTCGCCGTCCAGTTTGGCGAACTGCAAATCGGTGCGATTGGATTTGAAGCGCACCTGCCCGCCGATTTTCGAGAAACGCGAATCGCCGCCGTACTCGCCGTTGACCGTCAGTGTACCGGTGACGTTCGAGACGGTCGTATCTCCGCCGCTGCCGTCAATCTGCACGTTGCCGGTCACCTCATCCACCGTGGCGTCGCCGCGGTGCAGGCGGAGCGTCACGTTCCCCTTTACGTTCTTGGCGGTAAGCGCGCCGCGGTCCGTGGACAGATCCACGTCCCCCGCGCGCTGGTCCACGGAGATGTCGCCACGGCGTGTGGTAACGGAAAGCGCGACGTTGGTGGGCACCTGCAAATCAAGATTGAAACGTCCATGTTCAAAGTTGCCGCTGGCCAGATCGAGGATCCACACCTTACCCTGCTGCACAAATTTGGGATGAGTGGAGTCGTTCAGCCTGTTGCCTTCGTCTTGCGAGTCGCCTTGCAGGTGTTTGTGGACGAAGAGGTGGGCCTGAGCGTCGGCGCTGGGACTGACCGTGATGTCGCCCCAGCCGTCGGTGACCTTGATCTGCGCCGCATCGGCGATCGGCTGCGCCACGTTCTCGGTAAAGTCGTAGCGGTTTCCGAAAAATGTCCAGTCGTTGCCGTCATCAATGTTCCAGTTGCGAATATCGTCCCGGTGGCGGTAAATGGCGGATGCGACCAGTCCGCACATGACGAAGAAAATCAGAAACACGATGCCGCCCCCGCCAATGCCTCGGGGAGCGGGTTCTCCTTTGGAACGGGCCACAGTGTATTCAAAGACCTTGACTACTCCCCACAGGATCAGCAGCGCGGGCCACCAGCGGCTGAACCAAGTCCAGAACCAAATCCAGGAGAGGCCGGGGAGCCAGCCTACGTTGTAGGCCAGAAAGAGCACCCCAAGGGAAATCAGCACCACCGGCCCAAAGATGGAACGCGGACGATACGGACGGCCACTCGGCGCCGGGTTGGGAGTTGGGTCAGGAGTTATGCTCATGGGTTCACCTGCGAGTTCGATTGTGGCGGTGGCGGAGTCTGCCCCGGGGGAGGAGGCACAACCGGACCAACCGCGTAATATGGCGGAACGTGGCCTTCGAGCGAGGCCGTGCGCGTCAGGTAAACGAAGACGCCGACCACAATCAGCAGCACCGGCCAGGTTTGACCAAAATCGAAGCTGCTGAAGTTCTGGATCAGGAACAGGATACCCACGGTGATGATGATGGCGGCGCCCATCAGACCTTTGGCGCGACATCTTGGACACGGACAATTTCTGTTTCTCATGTAAGCAGTCATCAGTTATTTCCCCCTCTTACGTTCTTCCCGCCGTGCGTTTGTAAGCAATCCAGACGCCCACTCCGATCAAGACCAGAGGCATAACCAGACGTCCCAGGTGCGGTAGCACGTTAAAATTCGCCAGCAGGAAGAGCACTCCCAGCCCAATAAGAATCACGGCAGCGACCGGCTGGGCATTCGACGAAGCGGCCCCGCTGGGCGCAGCTTGCGTTCCCGGCTGCGATTCCTGCAAACCAAAAATGCGGTCCAGACCCAACGGATCAGGCGCGGGCAATCCAAGCTGCCGGGCCTTTGCCGTGGAGTACGCCTCAAAAGCCATGTAGAAGGGGAAAGCCGCGATACCGAAACAGAACGCCCAGAAAATGTGGACGGTCGCCAGAATCAGCGAGGCAAAAATCAGGACATGAATGAATCCTTTGGCGAACTGTCCGTTGTACCAGGCGCCAACTCCGGGAAACAGGAACCCCAGCACTCCGGCCACGACGGGGTTCGTCAGGTCGGGCACGGCCGCCTGCGCCGCGACCACGGGCGTACCTTGCAGGCGGGCGGCGATGCAGGGCTCGCAATAGATGGCCCCCATCACGTCGCGCTTGCACTCATCGCAAAGCGCTTTCCCGCAGGTACGGCAGTAAGCCGTTGCCGGCGTTTGTGTGTGTACGGCGCAGTTCATAGTTGGACTCCCTTATGTTTCATATTGGTGGATTCGGCAATCACGCTGCCGTCCCATCCCTTGCTGTAGTCCGGATGCGTTTCCGGACTGCCACTGGTGTCGTTTGGATTGGTCGGACTGTTCTTTTTCTTCGGTTGTTCCGGCTGGTCGTTCGTTTCCGGAGGCGTGGTGGCCTTGCGCAGCGCCTTCACGCGCGATTCAACTTCATAGACCAGCCGCATGTTTTCGTAGTACCGCAGCACGCTGGACTCAACCTGCGTGTACTGCAGCAGGAACGCTTTACGCACCGCACCGGGATGCGAGACAGCATTGGCCAGATCGGGAAGCCTTACTCCGGCCACCGACAGGGTCACGCTGAGCGAGAAAAACGCCATACAGAATGAAGTAACAAAACGCGACCGCAGAAGTCCGGCCGTAAACGCCCGGAACCCAAAACGTCCGGAATGTACCGCCATGGGCTGGACCCCAGGTTCCGGCGCCGCCAGGCTGGTGGCCGCCAGGATGTTGTGGACCAGGTTCCTGGGCGGCTCCACTTCTTCCAGGGTCTCCAGCCAGCGAAGGCCTTCCCGGGCCTCGGCAAGCATCGGGCCGCAGATCGCGCAGCTCCCGGCATGGGCGTCAAAGGCCGTTCGGCTTTCGACGGTGAGCACATCGGCATGATCCAGGGCATCGGCCAGCAGGGCTTCAAACTGGCTGCACTGGATTTCGACGTCGCCGCTGGGCTTGCCGCCCTTGCCCTTCTGGCCGATTTTGTCTTTGTCAGTCATTTGCTGCTTACCTGCCTTTTATTACGAGAAAGTAATCGCGCAAGTTCCATCCTTCCCCGGTTAATCCGGGATTTGACCGTGCCTTCCGGCACCCGTAAAGTAGTGGCGATTTCGCGATAATCCATGTCCTGGATGTCGCGCAGAATCACCGCTTCCCGCAGGTCGGGCGAAAGCCGCGCCAGGGCGCCCTGCACCATCTTCTGCGTCTCTTTGCTGGCCAGATGGTCGTCCGGCGACGGCTTGCGGTCTTCCAGGCGGTCGCTGATGGACAGGGAATCTTCCTCTTCCCGCAGCCCGGCGTCAATGGAATCCGTAACCCGGTCCTGGCGGCTGCGGCGGAAGTGGTCCACCAGCAGGTTGCGCGTCAGGGTGGTGAGCCAGGTGGTAAAGGCGCCTTTGTCCACGTCATAGCTGCCCAGCGTGCGGTATACGCGGATAAACACGTCCTGGGTCAGGTCCTGGGCGTCGTCGGCGGAGTTGGTAAAGCGGTAGCAGAGGTTGTATATGCGCCGCTGATGCAGACGCACAATCCCCTCCCAGGCCGCGGCGTCTCCCGCCAGGCACTTGCGGACCAAAGTTCCTGTTTGCTGGTCTTCCAAGCAGTCTCCCCGACCCCAGGCAAAAAGCAGAAATGCAGAAAATACGGTGAAATCCCTAAACTACGCTAAACAAACCATACGTTGCCAGTTTACCGCTGGTTCCCGAAGCCTGTTTTTCCGGAGGTCTGCCTTAAGGACTGTCAGGAGTGGGGCGTTGTTGCATAAAAAGCGCTGAAACTGATTTGCCTTCCCTGTGTGCCGTAGCCTGCCTCGTTTCGTAGCTTGAGGACGAAAGGACGAAACCCGGAGCGAACCAGAGGGCCGTCGACGGGTGTGCTCGGTAGTTAGCGGTCGTTCCCTGGTCTTTCCGATCACGGCGATGACCGGGGTCCCCGACACGCGCGGTTTTCGCGTGTCGGGGTGGGATGACGGCGATCACGCGCGATCACGGCGATTTTCTAATTCCCTGCTAACAGGGGAAAAAACAGGGGAGAACGCGAGCGCTTGGATACTCCAGACAGTCAAAACCTCGATTCCACGGGCCTTTGGTGAACCTTTTTCCCGGACAGAGTCCATTCGTAACAGGGAGCGAACAGGGGAATAACAGGGGAGGAACAGGGGGAAATCGCCGTGATCGCCGTCATCGCACGTGATCGCCGCGATCGGAAAACCAAAGCCAGAGAGGACACGGAGGAACACAGAGAGAGGGCCGGCGGGCTCTTGGCTCTTGGCTTTCCGATCACCAGATCACGGCGATCACCAGATCACCCGATCCGTATCGTCTTTCCTCCCAAATCCCAATATCTAAAGGATTTAGCGGGGCTCTGCGACCGCTGCTGAGCGGTGAGCGATGGATGTTGTTGATACCAAATGGTTTAACTATAGTTTTCAAATATCTTCCGGGGTCCGCCTGGGCGGCTCGGGGCCTGGTTTCGGTTCGGCCATTTACCAATTGCTATCTGCTAATTTGCCTTTCTGCATGCGCTTGGTACCACGAAACAAAGGCGAATGTCAAGGACATAATTTGGGTGGTGTCCTACGACTGTCATAGGACACCACCATAATTTGTCACTGTTCCCTTTAGCCGAATCGGTCGCAATGCTGCGATGCCAGGTTGCGACCAGGCCGCTCCACCCACGCTCGGTCCTGTGCTCACTGCGAGATGTCCGCCGAACTAGAAAAGAATGAGTGGATGGCTGTGTCCCCTTTTTCCCTTTCCCCGACCCGGCGGCGCTGGATGCTGAGGGAAATCTCCTGAATCGCGTGAATGCCGGCCCTCGCGCTACAATGATCAGCAACACTGATCTTCAACCCACCTTGAGTTGGACTCTGGTCCCTGGGAGACTTGCGTATGCGTTTTTTCAGATTCCTGCCCCTGTTCGTGCTTTTTTGCGGCGCGGCCTGGTCGCAGACCACGGCCAGCGACTTCATCAAACGCGGCAACGACTATTACAAAAAAGGCGATTATGATCTGGCCATCAAGGATTACACCCAGGCCATCCGCCTGGATCCGAGCGAAGCCGCCGGATACTACAATCGCGGCAACTGTTTTGCTGCGAAGAAGGACTACGACACCGCGATCCAGGATTACACGGAGGCCATCCGCCTCAAGCCGGCCGATCCTGACGCGTTCAAGGAGCGCGGCAACGCGTATGACGTCAAGCACCAGTTCGACAAAGCCATGAGCGATTACTCGGAGTCTATCCGCTTGAACCCAAGCGGCCCGAGCGCCTACCGCGAGCGGGCCGTCGCTTACCGGAACCATGGCGACTACGACAAGGCCATTCAAGATGACACGCAGGCCATCCAACTTGATCCCAAATCAAAAATTGCATTTAAAGACCGGGCGGACTGCTACAAAGCCAAGGGAGATTACGACCGAGCAATCGCGGATTACGCTGACGCGATTCGTCTTGACCCGGCGTTCGCCAAAGCCTATTCCGGCCGCGGCGTGACCTACTACAACAAGAAGGACTACGATCACTCCATTCAGGACCTTACAGAAGCCCTGCGCCTGGACACAAACGTGGCAGACTCCAAGGAAAGCCTGGTGAATCGCGGAAACACCTACGACGACAAAGGGGATCGCGATCACGCGCTGGAGGACTACACCCAGGCCATTCGCCTGGACCCGGACTATGCCTCGGCGCACATGGAGCGCGGCATTCTCTATAAGCGGCTCAAGAAATACGACGAGGCAATCCTGGATTTCAATGAAGCGATCCGCATCCAGCCCGACAACGCCCGCGCCTACCTGATGCGTGGACGCACCAAAATCGAAAAAGGTGATCAGGCGGCGGGCGACGCCGATATCGCGCGGGCCAGGCAGATCAATCCTGCAGTGAAGTGAAGAACCAATGGGACGGGGAAAAGGGGGGAAAAGGGGACAGCCTGAACTGCGGCATTATTTATTTCGAGAAAAGCGAGTAGAATTTCCGGATGCCGCGACGAAGCCGGTGTGTACTCTGAATGCGCGAAATTAAATCGCGCAGTTCAGGCTGTCCCCATTTTTCCCATTTTTCCCATTTTTCAGGCTGTCCCCATTTTTCGATAAGAAAAATGGGCGGCCCAGGGGCCGCCCCGTCCCACAATCCCTTAAGTCTTACGGAAGCGGTTGTATTGGGAAGTAGATGTGGCTGAGCCCACTGTCCGGACCGAGGCCCAACATGCCCTTGGCCACTCCCATGTTGTCGTGGCAGGTGAAGCAGTTCGAGAATCCCTGCACATAGGTCTCCATGGTGGAGTTGGCCAGCAGGTTGGTGCCAACCTGCACCCCGTTTGTGGTATTCGGAGGTATGGCCGTCGGAGGCTGGCCGTTGATGGTCCAGGTTGCTCCAAGCATGAAGTAATTCTTGCGCATGTCGCCCAACAGTAGCTGAGAAAGAACACTGCTGTTGATGGAGACGATCTGCGTATTGGATGCCACGCTGGCTGCGGCAGTGCCCGGCAGTCCCCAGGGATTGGTCCGCAAGGTATTGCTGGGAGTGATGGGCGAGCCGGACGGAAATCCAACAATGTTGGCTCCGGAAAGCTTCGCGTGCGGGGAGTTGAATGTGCTGCCGGTCGGGCAGTTGCTGACGCAGAACAGCCAGTTGCCGGCGCTGTCCTGCGGGACCGCGCCACTTCCCGAGGTTGGGGTGTAGGTGTAGGCCGCGTTGGGCGTGTTGGCGAAGTGCTCAAAGCTGGCCCAGATCATCTCCGGATGCCCGGCGACCGTGGCCACAAAGTGCACACCCACTAAGGCCAGGGTAATGTCCTTCGTCCCGCTGGGAACCCACTGGTTGGGATTCGAGGTGTTATAGTTCGGCACGGTCGCGCTGACGGTGACGTAGTTGCCCGGGGTGGAAATGGTGGACGCGTCCACCCAGGACATCTTCACCTCGACGGTGAGGGCGTTGGGATCAGGGAAGGTCACGCCCTTGGTCGAGGCGAAGGCCGTCACCTGGGCCAGCTCAGCACTGGTGTTGGGAAACTCCAATGCCGCCGGGGTAATGCCGCCGGTCTTGTTGCCGGTCAGGAAGTAGGCATAGACGTCGTTCACCACAATGGTGTAGTAGACCAGCAATGCCTGATTGCTCGGATTGCCCTGTCTCAGAAGCGTGTCGCCCGTCGCCTGGCCTTCTTCCGGGTCTACCGGAGTTATCAGGCCGCCTAGCGGGTTGATGAAGAATGGCCGGCCGTTGATAAGGAACCGCTGTACGATCTGCGGCTTTATCGCCTGCGGCGCTGCCGGCTTCTGCGTCAGTCTCGGGGCACCTTGGGGAGCGGCGCGCGGACCAGCCTTCGGCACCACCGGCTTGAGCAGCTCGGGACGAAGGATCGGCTTGGGGCTTGTGATCACCTTGCCCGCCGTGTCTTTGAAGACTACCTTTCCTTGCCTGATAGCAGCGCTTCCAACTTCCACTTCCTTGCCTGCGCGGTTCAGGATGAGCTGCTTTCCGTTGGGCGCAGTCTTGGCGGGCTCGACCTCGAACAGACGGTGGCTCTTGTCCAAGATCATCGGCAGGCCGTGGGGTCCCGGAGTTGGGACGCGCACTCCAACAATCGGGAACCGGCCGGAGACGTGCTTGGTCAGCGTACGCTGGTTGCTCGAGTTGAGAGGCGAAACGTCATAGAAGGT
Organism: Verrucomicrobiia bacterium; assembly: GCA_035567035.1. Classification (GTDB taxonomy): domain Bacteria; phylum Acidobacteriota; class Terriglobia; order Terriglobales; family Acidobacteriaceae; genus Angelobacter. Next base: position 26,577 of record DATMPO010000100.1, read on the forward strand.
CGGAGAATCGAAGATGTGCGCGCCGCCGCCATAGCTCGCCGGAGCCGGAGAGAGCAGCCACAGAAACATCTGTTCCGACCACTGATAGAAGGAGCACAGGCTGGAGGGCGTGAAGGTCAAGCTGTTGGCCGGATTTACCACGCCGTTCACCGAGGGCGTCCCGGATTGAAACCAGCCGTTGAAGGTTGCCGCGGGAACTGGACAGCCGCCCGCGGCGTTCGTGGGGATGGTTTGAGCACTCACCGGCGACGGCTCGACGACCAGAGTCGTCATCGCCAGTGCCGCTCCCACAATCAACGCCAGCCCGGCCAGATAGATCCGGCGGGGGGTTCTATACATACGAGGAAGGCGTCCGATGGCGTCGGCCTGCAACGCTGGACGGTTGACCGCTCCATGATAGACACTAGCATTACTCATAATTCAAAACCTCCACTTTTTTGTAGAAACAGAGTCAATTTCATGAGCGGCACCACGGCCAGGAAATCGCTCCGTTGTTCGCAATGTCATCGATTTACTTTCTCCTCTGCTGTATTTAGTAGCCGCTCGGCTACATATCTACATGGTGCAGGCAGGCAGAGATTCCAACGTTCTCTCGTTGGCTACATAGAAGTAGTGACGGCGATAAGGGAAACGTATCAGGGTTGTATACGAAGAACCTGTGAAAATTTATATGCCCCCGAAGCCGGCGGGGCGGTCAGAACGACCAGCATTACAACTA
>DATMPO010000101.1:0-2819 GCA_035567035.1 Verrucomicrobiia bacterium
AATTTGGGTCAGACCCTATAATTTTTCCGTCGTCCATTGCTCAGGGAGAGGTCTGCGTGAAGCTGCCGCGTGCGAGAGCCATTCGATTTGGTTTCGCCTTGGTGTGTTTTGCAGCCGTAGCCATGGCTTTGCAGGGTGAGGCTCCCAATTCCCCAGGCCCCTTTCGCTACAGGATCCCATTGCCCGAAGACTGGAGCCATCGACACCTGATTTATTCGAGTCCGACCACTTTGGGACAGGCGCTGCAAAACCAGCAACGGCATCGTTTTTGGCACCAATGGTTCCGCCGCAGCGCGCGTGTCAAGCTACCTGACGGGGGCGGCGTGTTCTCCTCCGATTTCGGCCATCGTCATCACGTGGATGACGCCGGCGAGGGAGTGCAAAGAGATTGGGGCATATCGTTGGGCATTGGCGCTACGGCCGGCGAGGGCATGTCCCCCGCAAAGTTTACGTTCAATATCAACGACGCCGCCAGCTGCGCCAATGACTTCGTCGTTTTCAATACAAGCCTAACCGGCAACACATCGCTGAACATCGTTGGTTTTAACAACCTTTATGCGGGTGCGGGTGGAACTTGCAGCACTGGGCCCTCGGTCTTGTTTGCTTATCACGCTCAGACCAACATCGGTATCTCCGGTACCTTCACTTCTCCTACGCTTTCCTTTGACGGCACCCAGGTGGCCTACATGGAGGGCGGGGGTGGCGGGACGGGAGTCCTGCACATACTGCGATGGGAACCAGGCGATGGTGGCACAGTGGGGGCCCCAGTGCTTGTCACTACCAGCGTCACGACAGGCGCAAACTATGTCGCTTGTAAAGCGACGGCAACGTCTTGTCTGCTCAGCCTGGTTTTTGGCAACGCCAGCGGCAGTACCAGCTCCGAACCCTTCTATGACTTCGACACAGACAACCTCTACGTCGGTGATGATACCGGCAATCTCCATAAGTTCACCGGGGTGTTTTTCGGCGCTTCAGCCGAAGTGACGACGGGTGGCTGGCCGATTGCGGTACACAGCGGGCACGTGCTTACTGGACCCGTAGTCGACAACACGTCGGGAAACATTTTTGTGAATGACGTGGACGGAACTCTTAGTTACGTCAGGGAAGTAGGCAGTAATGTTGGTGCGTGTGCAGGGATAGGGGTGGTTCCGCCTTGCTTGGGCTCGACGAGCGTCGCCGTCAGCGGCAACGCTGGCAGCATTACAGACGCGCCAGTCGTGGATTCCACTCAAGGCAGGGTTTTTTCATTCACCGGCAACCATACCAACGCCATATTGGGTGGCGCAAATGTGGTGCAGGCCGATACGGCTTTGAGCGCCGCGAGTGTTACGAGACTCGATGTGGGAACTGGTAGAAGGTTCAATCTGCACGACGGCGCTTTTGATGACGCTTACTTTTCCAATGTGGCAACAGGCCACCTGTATGTTTGCGGAAACAGCGGCCCGAATTCAGGCCCGTCCAGTGGAGCCGTTTTCAACAATCAACCGACGCTGAAGCGTATTTCCTTCAATAGCAACGGCACCATGTCCGTTGTGGACGCCGGCACGCTCCTCCTGGCTACGGCCGCGACAACATGTTCCCCAGTGACCGAGATTTTGAACGGCACGACCGACTGGATGTTCTTCAGCGTGCATGCTTCCGGCAGCCCGTTAACGTGCGCCGCCATTGGCTGCGTTATGTCTGTCTCCGTGCCCACCGCGAGCCCTTTCACATTCCCGGCCGCGGTTGCCGCCGCGCTGCCCGAGAGAGGCGGCACCAGCGGGATTGTGATCGACAACGTAAGCGCCGCTGGGCAGGCCTCCAGCATTTATTTCTCCATTTTAGCAAACTCCACGGTCCTCCATTCATGCGGCGGGACCAATGGCGTCGGCTGCGCCGTGAAGGCCACGCAATCGGGGTTAAACTGAAACACATATGCGCGAACAAGACAGCCACAATTCGAGAGATGCGGCTGCTGAAAAACCAAGCGAAAAGAGGAAGAGGCCCTACCAAAAGCCTGCATTTCTGCATGAGCGCGTGTTCGAGACCATGGCCTTGTCGTGCGGTAAAATCAACGACACGCAAGCCTCGTGCCGGCACAATAGAAAGAGTTCCTAGTTCACGCGGACGGTCGGAGTTTCACATGTCTTTCCTCTCTCAATACCGTGTTTGGCGACCACCGCATCAGGGCAAGACGGTGAACGGGCGCTCCCTGCACGCCGGTCATTCTACGGCGGAAACCACGCATGCCGCGAAATGCGAACTGGCGGAGAAGACGCTGCGACGGTTCGGCAGCTTGCGTTTGCGAGTCACCGGGTTCAGCATGATTCCTTCCGTTTGGCCTGGCGATCTCCTATTGATTCGCCGGCAGGGGATCGAGCAAATCCATCCGGGCGATATCGTGCTTTTCGCTCGCCGTGGCCGGCTTATCGCGCACCGCGTTGTGTTCAAAACCGATGATCCGGAAGCTCCGAGCCTAATCACTCGAGGCGACGCGCTCCGGTCACAGGATTCCGCTATCAGCCCTGCAGAGCTGCTCGGGAAGGTCTCTGGCATCCTTCGCGCCGGGGAGTGGATCCAGCCTCCCAGGCGGCTCAGTTTCGGCGCGCGAACCGTGGCAATGCTCGTTTCTCGTTCCGGGCGGGCCGCCGGAATTCTCTCGCGTCTGCGCGCGCGCCGGCGTCGTCCTTGCGAGCATGAGGCCCTATGTCAGAGCTGACGACCACGATTGACCGTGACATCGTCATCGAAATCGGCGACGTTCCCGTGCGCGTGCGAACGGGCGACTCAGCCTTCTTGCAGCTGCTGGAAAAGCGCTATACCGGTTTCGTTAACCGCAG
>DATMPO010000102.1:0-51336 GCA_035567035.1 Verrucomicrobiia bacterium
CACCAGGATAAGGCCGCCGATGAGCAGGTTCAGAGTGATCAGTACGCGGAGGACTCTCCGCGACAACACCAGGGTGTCAGGATTCGGCTGGGTCATGGGATATACTCCTTCAGCAGTTGCAATTCTCTCGTTGTTTATTGAATAACGATAACTTAAATATCGATATACGTCAATTAAAATATCGATAGTCGATATATATTCGCCAATTAAGCCAATTCTCAGCCGACGGCAGCCTGGGACGAGACAGGACTTTCCCTGCCAATTCACCCGCGCCTGCTGAAATTTTTCCTTGACATTTCGCTATTTCTTTGCTATAGTAGATTTCGAAGTTCGCCGCAGCCACTATCCGGGTTGTGGCGTTTTGGCTTTTTAGGAAGGATGCTCCTGGGGACCTGGCGATACCTGGGGACCAGGCAGACCGCCGTCATCGCCGTGATCGCGCGTCATCGCCGTCATCGGAAAACCCAGCACCCTTTACCACTGAGGACACCCATTCGACTACTCCTTCGACCCTGCTCATGGCTTCGCGCAAAAACGTGTTCCGGCTGAAAAGCGCAGGCTACGCGGCACAGAGGTAGACCACACACAAGAAACCGGGCCGCCCAGGCGGCCTGCGGCACCGATCTTTGACAAACTTAAAGCGAGGAAGCATTCAGCACTCAGGGGTACCCTCCGAGCGTGCGATTACGGCGATGACGGCGATCACGGCGATCACGGCGATTCCCCCTGTTCCTCCCCTGTTACGCCCCTGTTCCTCCCCTGTTACGAATCGACTCCGTCCGGGGAAAAAGTTCACGAAAGGCCCGTGGAATCGAGGTTTTGCATGTCTGGAGTATCCAAGCGCTCGCGTTCTCCCCTGTTTTTTTCCCTGTTAGCAGGGGAGCGGCCGAGCGGTTGGGGCGGAGCGAACCGGGGAGGCAGAATCCGCTAAGCTCTTTAGATATTTGGGAGCTGGGAGGAAAAGCAACTCTGGGTTTCCGATCACGGCGATCACGCGCGATCACGGCGATCTCGGCGATCCTCCCAGCTATTGGGTCACTGGCTGGGAGGGACAAACTCTTTAGGAAGCTGGGAACCCTGGCCGAAGAAATATTGCTCCATCTGTTCCACGAGGAACTGTTGCGCTTCCGGTTTCCAGGGCTGGAGGCGGTATTCGTTCAACAACATCTTGGAGTGCTCGGCCCACATTCTCCAGGCCTCGGCGCTGACGCTTGCATAGATTTTTTGTCCCAGCGGGGTATCAAACGGGGGTTCGTCCAGGCCGGGCAATTCCTTGCCCAGCTTTGCGCATTGCACCATACGAGGCATTCAGAAGCTCCTTCGATGTACAGTCAATTCTACAACGCTTGCGGACCGCCGCATTCTAGCCGCGCTGGCTGCGCTTTTTCGGCGACGGCCGCGGCTTTTCTTCCAGCACCGCAAACTGGATCTTCCGCTGCATGCGGTCAATGCGGTCCACAATCACCCGCAGCCGGTCGCCGATGGCATATGTCTTCTTACTTCTGCCGCCAATGATTTGCCGCGTGTTCTCGTGGAACGTGTACAGGTCGTCCTGCAGAGAGTTCAGAGGCACCATCCCTTCGATGAAGAGATCGTATAACTCGACAAAGAACCCGTACTTGGTCACGCTCACGATCAAGCCGGCAAAGTCTTCGCCGATGCGGCTTTCCATGAATTTCATCTTTTTCCATTCCAGCAGTTCGCGCTCTGCGTCGTCGGCGGCGCGCTCGGTACGGCTGGAGCTGTCAGCAATATCGTGCAGCTCGGATTCCTGGATGGGTGCGGCCAACGGCTTGGTTCTTCCGGCAAATGACTTTTCGCGGCGCTTGGACCAGGGAACTGCGTTCTCGTTCCCGGTCGACAGCTTGGCGCCGGGCTTCAGACTCTCTTCCCACAGGACCGCGCGGAGAATCCGGTGCACGGTCAGGTCGGGATACCGCCGTATAGGAGAAGTAAAGTGCGTGTAGCTGGGCGCGGCCAGCGCGAAGTGACCTTCATTGATCTCCGAATAGCGCGCCTGCTTCAGCGACCGCAGCATGAGATAAGAAAGAATCTGTTCTTCAGGTTTGCCGGCGATCTTTTGCACCAGCTTCTGGTACATGCGTGGCGTCACGTGGACTTCCTCCGGGAGTTCCAGCATGGGCGGCTTGCGTCCGCTGCCGTAGTGGGAGCGCTTGTCGGAGCGCATGGTCATGCGTTTGACCGGCAAAGAGCCGACGCCCAGAGAATAACCAAAGCTGGCGGCAATGGTCTCAAAGTCATAGATGCGTTTGGGGTCCGGCTTTTCATGGATACGGTAAATGCTGGCAACCCGTTGCTCCAGGTGAGCAGCCACGGTTTCGTTGGCCGCGAGCATGAATTCTTCAATCAGCCGGTGCGCCCAATTGCGCTCCGAGCGGGAGACGCTCTTCATCATGCCGCGCTCGTCAAACTCGATCACCGGCTCCGGCAGATCAAAATCAATGGATCCCCGCTTCACGCGTTTGCGGTTGAGGACCTGGGCCAACTCATACATCAGCTTGAAGTTGGCCTCGAACTCACCGTAGCGGCTGCGCAAATGCTCATCGCCTTCCAGGATTGCGTTAACGTCGGTATAAGTCATGCGCCGGGCGGAGCGGATCGCGCCTTCCGCCAGTTCATAGCCGGCGACATCGCCCTGGGGAGTGATTTCCATCACGCAGGACATCACTAGTCTGTCCATGTTCGGCACCAGGCTGCAAATATCCGTGGAAAGCTCCAGCGGCAGCATGGGCACAGCGCGGTCGGGGAAATAGACGGACGTTCCCCGCTGGCGCGCTTCTTCGTCAATGGCCGAGGTTTCTTCCACGTAGTGAGCAACGTCCGCGATATGCACGTGAAGCTGGTAGTTGCCGTTGGCCTGACGGCACACCAGCACGGCGTCGTCAAAATCGCGGGCCGTTTCGCCGTCAATGGTCACGATGGGCAGACCGCGGTAATCCCGTCGCCGCGCAATCTCCGAATGCGGAATGATCGGGCTGATCGCCTGCGCCTCTTCCAGCACTTCCGCCGGAAAAACATGGCGGATGTGATGTTTGCGGATGATCATCTCCACGTCCACGCCGAAATCGTCCTCATAGCCAAGGATGTCGACGACCCGTCCGCGCGGGTTCTGCGTGGCGGAAGGCCACTGGATGATCTCTACTTCCACGACCACGCCCTCCATGTCGTCCCATTGCTTGCGCCGGGCTTCCTCACCCAGTACGCGATGTGGACTTGTCTTCTGCGCCGCCTTGGGCGAAGGCGGGCGGTGGTCGCGGTCATCACGGGAGGGGAGGACCTCGTCCGCGCCGGGATGCTCCATGCCGCGCGGGATGATGATCTCCATCGCCACTTTGTCATCCATGGGAGTCACATGGTTGTAACGTTGCCCGTAGTGAAAGGCCCCGACTACGGTCTCCTGCTCGCGCTCCATCACGCGGACGATCCGGCCTTCGCCTTTGCCATCGGGACGGACGTTGGCCAGCTCCACCAGCACCTGGTCTCCATGCATGGCATTGCCGATCTCCGGTGGTGGAATAAAGATGTCGCCTTGCAGCTTGCCCCGTGCGCGGGCGGGCAGCGTTCCTGGCTCGGGAACGACGAACCCGTAACCATCACGGTGCATGCGCAACCGACCGACCACCAGGTCCTGTTTCGCCGCCGTGGTGGGAAGGCTCCAGCGGTCTTTGCCGATTTCTATCAGCTTGCGACCGCGCGTCATGTGGCTAAGAAGCTGCTGCAAGGGCCGCCGCTCCTTGCCTCGGATAGAAAGATCGTGGGCGATCTGTTTGAATCCGGCGATATGTTTGGGCTGCTTGCCGATATAGCGGAGGATTTCCTGCTCGTTCACCATGTTCTTTTCATTCTATGTCGTTTCATCCTAACGCGGTCCCCAGTCGCCGGCTGCTTTTTCCTCTAATGATCTTTAAATCACAGGCCCCCTTTGCCGATATAAGAAATGCCACGCGACGGGGAATAATTACATCATTCGCGGGCCGGGCAGGATATTGCGACAGCGCTCGATTTTGTGCCAAGTCGAGCTAAATCCAGTAGTTCTGAGACCCAGGGCGGTCGCGCAAGGTTTGGTTATCTACGTGCCATCGACAACTTATCCTTCGGGATGCCAAGAGATTAGAACGAGATACCCGGGGAGCCCTCCCGCGCGCGTACGTGAACAACCTAATAGCGAAAGGAATTTATACAATGTGGAAGTCTGCCAACCCTTCTGCCAACAGTCCCCAACCGTCAGCCCCCGAACAGGAGAAACCAAAATTTATGAGCACCCCAGCGAATCTTCCTCTTGAGCCGACCTCGGCTTCAGCGTCCCGAAACGCCGCACTTAACAGCCAGGAGCAGGCCACCATCGGCAAGTCGCTGGTTATCAAAGGCGAAGTTTCCGGTTCTGAGTCGCTTTATATAGATGGACGGATCGAAGGCGCCATCAACCTGCCAGGCAACCGGGTCACGATCGGGCGGAATGGACAAGTCACCGCCAACATCAATGCCCGCGAGTCAGTTGTGCTGGGCAAGGTCAAAGGCAACGTGACGGTGAGCGACCGTGTTGACATCCGTAACGAAGGTTCACTGACGGGTGATGTGGTGTGCCAGCGCCTGAGCATTGAAGACGGCGCTTACTTCAAAGGCAGCATTGACATTCGCAAATCGCCCGCCAAAGAAACCGTGAATGTGCCGGTTAAGGTGGAGAGTGCGCCGGCCGCGGAGGGCCTCCGCTTGACAGGCAGCACACCGTAAAGTTTCCGGGGCAAGGAGCGACGAAGAGAATAGCTTCCTTTGTTTCCTTTGTACTCGGCCAGGATCGCTTCCACCAGGAAGCGCTTGGCCCTCTTTCATTTTTGTTTTAGCGGTTCCGCAGGGCATTTTTTGTGTACAACAAGGTCCTCCAGCTTTTGTCAATCCGTTGCCGCCATAGGAAGCTTTCCCAACCCTTTGCCGGTCGGCCGCCGGCTCGCCGCGAAACCAACGCGGACTGGGACACGCCTACGATCGCCACTACGCACTACGTTGTGTGCCTGGATTGCGGCCATAAATTCGGCTATGACTGGGTCCAGATGCGGATCGTCGGAAAATAGCCGAGGTTCCGGCCTAGATCCCCTGGCCGCGAATGAGCCGCATCGGATCGAGCGCCTCTGCTCCACGGCCGCCGGCGGTCACTGCTTCTTCCGGTTTGTCGCCTTCCCCCGGGGCCAGGAAGAGATTCGATTCCAGTCCATGCTGGCGTGTATAAAGATCAAAATAGCGCCCGTGCAGTGCAAACAGTTTTTCGTGGTTGCCGCGCTCGACGATCCTGCCTGCTTCCACTACCAGGATCTGGTCGGCCTGGCGAATGGTAGAGAGCCGGTGCGCGATCACGAACGTGGTCCGGCCCTGCATCAGGTATTTCAGGCCTTCCTGAATGTAGGCCTCCGACTCCGAATCCAGGCTCGAAGTGGCTTCGTCAAGAATAAGAATCCGCGGGTCGGCCAGCACGGCGCGGGCGATCGAGACGCGCTGTCTTTGGCCGCCGGAAAGTTTGACTCCGCGTTCGCCGACAATGGTGTCGTACTTGTCGTTAAAGCGTTCAGCGAACTCGTCCACGTGGGCAATGCGGCACGCGGCCATGATTTCTTCTTCCGTGGCTTCGGGCCGGGAAAACGCAATGTTTTCGCGGATAGACCCGTCAAACAAGAACGATTCCTGCAGCACTACGCCAAGCACGCTGCGAAAAGAATCCAGCCGTACCTCGCTGAGATCCACGCCGTCAATGAGAACGCGCCCGGCATTTGGCTTGTGAAATGCCGCAACCAGGCCCACAATCGTGGATTTCCCTGAGCCTGATGAACCCACCAGCGCGGTCACAGTGCCTGGTTCGGACTCAAAGCTTACGTCCTGGAGAACGGGTTTACCTGGATCGTAAGAAAAATCCACGTGCTCGAAAACCAGCCGGCCGCCGATATGAGGCAGCGCGATGGTGCGCTGTGGATCTTCATCTTCCGGACGGTGGCTCATGACTTCACGCGTGCGGTCCAGGCCGGCAATGGCTTCGGTAAGCTGCGTGCCAATTGCGGTGATCTGGACTACAGGCGCGGCCAAGTAGACCATGAGCATGTTGTAGGAAATCAGGTCGCCTCGGGTCATGTGCCCGGCGAGGATTTCTCTGGCCCCAATATACATAATGACGGCGCCGACAATTCCCACCAGCAGCGCGGTTGAGAAGCCCATCACGGAAGTTGCGGTCAGCGTGCGCATTACGTTCTGCAACAGTCTCTCCACGCCTGCGGTAAAGACCTTTTGCTCGCGCTCTTCCGCGTGGTAGCCCTTGATTACGCGCACCCCACCCAGAGATTCGGTAAGTCTTCCCGTGACCTCAGCGTTGATTTTGGCGCGCTCGCGGAAGATCGGCCGGATGGTCTTAAACACGCGCCCGAGAAAGACGGTAAACAGCGCCAACGAGCCCACAGCGACGGCTGTCATGACGTAGTTGATGCGTATCATCATCACCAGGACAATGGTGGACGTGAGCAGGCCTCCGATGAGCTCCATCTGGCCCGTCCCGATCAGGTTGCGCACGCCTTCCACGTCTGTCATGATGCGGGACACCAGTGTTCCGCTCTTGTTGGAGTCGTAGAAACTCACGGGCAACCGGCTCACGTGCGCCTGTACCTGGCGACGCAGCTGGGTGATCACCCTCTGCCCTTCTTTGGACAACAACTGGGTAAGCGTGAAACTGGTGACTGCCTGGATGACGCTGGCCAATACCACGCCGCCTACAATGGGCAACAGGAGCTGTATTTGGCGCTTCCCGATCACATCGTCAAACACGAATTTGATTGAAACCGGGAGCGCCAGGCCCGCTAGGCTGCGAATCATCAGCAGCACAAAGCCCAGGGCCAGCAGAGGCCAGCGCGGGCGAATCAGCGCCCAAATGTCCGGCAAAACTGACTTGAATTGTTCTATGGTCTTCTTCTTTGGGTTCTTGGGTTCAGCCACTACAAAACTCCAGTCGCATAAACGGTTCTTTTCAGATTACCACCGATTCAAAGAAGGCTCTTCGTTCTCAGGTGTGTTCGTGCTGGTGTTGCGCGCTCACGGGAATCACGCAGCCGTGGGCAATCTCGCAGACCACGTTCTCAAACTGAATGGTGGTGTGATGGATGTGGAAGCGGGCAGCCAGGACTTCCTTCACTTCGCGCAAAATAGCTTCGCTCTCCGAAGGCGGAATGTCGGCGATCCCAATATGGCAGGAGAGTGCGTGGGTTTCCGAACCGATGCTCCATACGTGTACATCGTGGACATCATTGACGCCGCCAATCGCGGTCAGGCTGGAAGTAATATTCTCCACGGACATGCCACGCGGGGTACCTTCCAGCAGAATGTTCAGTGTCTCACGAATGATACCCCACGAAGACCACAGGATGAGGCAGCCGATGCCCAGGGAAAGCGCCGGATCTACCCAGCTTCGTCCCGTCCACACAATGATCCCGCCACCAACAATTACCGCCGCCGTGGAAAGCGTATCGCCGAGCTGGTGAATAAACGCGCTGCGGACGTTCACGTCACCCGCGCTGCGGTACAGAAACCAGGAAATCACACCGTTCATCAGCACCCCGGCAACGGCCACCCAGATCATGATCCGGGGCTGGACCTCAACCGGCGTTTGCAGACGCAGAATGGCCTCGTAAAAGATATAAAAGGCAATCAGGACCAACGTCAGCGCGTTGATAAACGCCGCCAGCACTCCCGCGCGATGGTAGCCGAAAGTTTTCGTGGCGGAGGGTGGTCGCGTCTGAATAAAAACAGCCGCCCAGGACAGCAACAGGGCCAGCAGGTCCGTAACATTATGCCCCGCTTCAGACAGCAACGCCAGACTGTGCGCACGCAGCCCTGCCACCAGAGTGACCACGACATACAAGAAGGTCGCAACCAGGGAATACCGCAGTACTTTCGCGCTGGAGTGCCCGTGCGAATGGGAATGGGCCTGCATGGTTAAAGTGTACCGCCTGGAGTGCCGATTTTCGAACGTCCCCAGGTTCAGACAGGCAGCTGTTGAAGTTCACCCGTTCAAGCCAAGGCCTGGTTAATCCAGGTCGGACATTACCGGCAGGCGGTTGGCCTCATAGTTTTCGCGCGCCTTCATGAGCTTACGCACTTCCTCTTCCGGCAACGGCCTTGTGGGCCCAAGTTGACGCGCCACCGCGACGATCTTGGCGTAGTGTTCCACCGTCTCCATCTTCATGTAGGCGCCGAGCAGGTCATGTCCGCAGGTGACCACGCCATGGTGGGCCATCAGGATGGCGTCGTTGTCCGGTACCAGGGGAGAAAGCACGTTGGAGAGTTCCGGCGTCCCCGGCGTGCCGTAACGGGCCAGCGGAATTCTGCCGCAAGCCACGACAACCTCCGCCACCAGGGGCTCATCCAGGGGAATTCCGGCGGCCGCAAATCCGGTTGCCGTCGGCGGATGGGCATGCACCACGGCGCGTATATCCGGCCGCATGCGGTAAAACAGCAGGTGCATTCCCAGTTCTGTGGAAGGCCGCCGGTCGCCGCCAATCTGGCTGCCAGACATGGTGACTATCACCAGGTCTTCGGGCTCCATCATTCCTTTGGAAATCGAAGTTGGTGTGCAAAGTACTGTGTTCTGGCCCAGACGGACGGAAATATTGCCATCACAAGCAGCCACAAAACCCCGCTGATGAAGCATGTTGCCCATGCGGCAAATCTCCCGCCGGATGCAGTCATCGTTCTCGATATACATGCGTGCTTCTCCCTCGTGTCCATTCGTCCGTATCAACGACGCCGCACACCAGCGTGCATTCTGGCTATTAGACTTTCGTGGGGGCCCAAAGGTGCAGTCGGACAAATATAATCCAAATAGTGCTTGTTTCTGACTTTGATTTTTATCTTCCTGAGGCCCTGATCGCCCAGGACCCCCTGCCCGACCGCAGCGCTTCCCGTATGCTCCATCTTTGGCGGCTGTCCGGCAAGTTCCAGTCCCGAAAATTTACGGAATTTTCAAATTTGCTCGGTCCCGGCGACCTGGTGGTACTGAACAACAGCCGCGTTTTTCCCGCCCGCCTCTGTGGCCGCCGGGCCGGCTTAAAGTCCCAGCCGGTCAGCCCAAGGAACCCTGCCGCCGGGGACTTCTTACAGGGGCAGGTGGAGGTACTGCTCACACGGCAAACGGGAGAATTGGAATGGCAGGCCCTGGTCCGTCCCGGACGAAAGATCGCTGTTGGTGAAACGCTGTGGTTTGGCGAAGACAATGAACTCCAGGCGGAAGTGACCGGCCGCGGCAGTTTTGGAGAACGCACGCTGCGGTTCGCTCCGGTCGCGGATTTTTTTGCCGTGGTGGAAAAGCTGGGCCACATCCCGTTGCCGCCGTATATCAACCGGGCCGACACAACAGAGGACCGCGAGCGCTACCAGACCGTGTATGCACGGTCCCCAGGCAGTGTTGCGGCGCCGACTGCAGGCCTGCATTTTACGCCGGAGATTCTCGCCGCGATTCGCCAGCGCGGAATTGAAATCGCCGAAATCACTTTGCACGTAGGCCTGGGAACGTTCCAACCCGTGCGCGTGCGGAACGTGGAAGAGCACAAGCTGCATTGCGAGCGGTTCATTATCTCGAGCGATGCCGCTGACCGTGTCAACCGGGCGCTCGATGAGAAGCGCCGCGTCGTTGCCGTCGGTACAACTGCGTTGCGGACCCTGGAATATGCCGCCGGCTCAGGGCAAGGCCGTATTCAGCCCGGTTCCAGCGAAGCTGACATCTTCATCTATCCCGGTTACCGGTTCCGCGTGGCCGGTGCCCTACTCACCAACTTCCATCTTCCCAAGTCCACACTGCTCATGCTGGTTGCGGCATTTGCCGGAAGGGGAAATGTTCTGCGCGCTTATGAGCAGGCTGTCAAAGAGGCGTACAGGTTTTTCTCTTACGGCGACTGCATGTTCATCGAATAAGGGCAAATTAAGGTTTTGGATGCATCGTGGTACGCTTGATTGTGCGCCTGCGCGCAAGATTTGTGTAAGGACCCCACTGGTTGCGACGCCGACTTCTCATCTTTGTCAGCATTATCCAGAGCATTATCTTTCTGGCACACCTGTTCGTTTACCTGACCTGGCGTAGCTTCTGGGGCGGACCGGCGTCTTCTCTCTGGTTGAAGGTACTGGTTGGGCTGCTGTCTATCAGCTTTGTCCTTGCCTCATTGCGAGCGCGGTATTCGTTTAGCGTGCTCACTCGGATCTGGTATACGCTTTCGGCAGTCTGGCTGGGACTAGGAAGTTTTTGTCTGTGGGCGGCGGTCCTTTGCTGGACGGTTTACGCGTTCTCGATCGTCTTCCGGCTCGGCTGGACGCCAGCGCACATCGCGGACTTGATCTTTGGTGCGGCCATGCTGGCTGCGCTCTACGGTCTCATGAACGCCAACGTGTTTCGAGTCACGCGGATTTCGGTGGCGCTGGCCAATCTCCCCGAGCAGTGGCGCGGACGCACCGCGGTTTTGATCAGCGACCTCCATCTGGGTCACGTCCGGAACGTCTCCTTTCTGCGCAGGCTGGTCAGCAGGTTGTCTGCGCTTCAGCCCAATGCGGTCTTGATTGCGGGCGATCTCTACGACGGCACCGCAGTTGACTTTGAACTGCTGGCGCAGCCGTGGCGGGAATGGCTTGCCGCAACGCATATACCGTCCGGGCCTTTCTTCGGGGCGTATTACATTACGGGGAACCACGAAGAGTTCTTTGGCGAAACCGAATATCTCGGACCGTTGCGTCGCGCGGGCGTCCGCCTGTTGGACAATAACAAGGTCGAACTCGACGGTCTGCAACTCGCGGGCGTGCACTACCGCGATGCCACCAGTCCCGAACGCTATCGCTCCGTCTTGCGCGGCATAAGTCTCGACCGCAGGTGCGCGAGCGTCCTCCTGCTTCACGCCCCTGTTCGGTTAGCCGTTGCGGAAGAAGAAGGCGTTTCCCTTCAGCTCTCGGGACACACCCACGGCGGACAGTTCTTTCCCTGGACGCTTTTCGGAAAGCGGGTCTGGGGCAAGCTGAACCACGGCTTGCACAGTATAGGAAACCTTCAGATTTATATAAGCTACGGCGCGGGAACCTGGGGACCGCCCATACGGCTCGGCACAAGGCCGGAGATCGTGGTAATCAGGTTTGAGTAGACGTTCCGCGCTCATTCGTGGCGCAGTGCAATCATCGGGTCCACTTTCGTGGCTCGTCGTGCCGGCATGTAGCAAGCGAGCATGGCAACGACGCACAGCAACACGGCTACGGTCCCAAAAGTCAGGGGATCGGTGGCCTTCACGCCGAACAGCATGCTGGACATAAACCGCGTAACCACCAGAGCTGCGGCCGTGCCAATGACGATTCCGATCAGCGTCAAGAGAGCGCCGTCTTTCAGCACCATGCGCAAAACGTCCATGCGTTGCGCGCCCAGCGCCATGCGAACGCCGATTTCCTGTGTGCGTTGTCCCACCAGATAGGAAAGCACGCCGTAGATTCCAATGCTGGCCAACAGGAGCGCCAGCGCGGCGAAGACGGCGAGCAGCGCCATGGTGAACCGGTGTGTGGCAATCGTATTGGCCACCGTGTGCTGCATGTCTTCAGCCCCGGACACGATCATTTCGCCATTGAACTCACGTATTCTGCGGCGGACGGTCTCAAAGTTCGGCGTGCCGGCGCGCTGCAGGCGGACGAACACATCGCCTCCAAGCCCGTTCTGCTTCAGCGCTTTGTCCGGGATTTGCGCAAAGGCAACGTACATTTGCGCCTGCATGGGACTGGAAGCATCCGTAGCCAGTCCCCACTGGTTGACGTGGCCGACAACGCCCACGATTTGAAGATTGGGCGTCTTGTCCGGGTCGGCCGGATCACTATTAAAGTCAAGATATTGGCCAATCGGGTCTTGCCCGCGGAAAAAGTTTTCGGCCAGAGTTTCGTCAATTACTGCGACCGGGGCAGAGCGCTCGGTGTCGGCCGCGGTGAAGAAGCGGCCGCGCTTCACGGAGATCTGCATCGCTTTCAGGTAGTCAGGTTCCACAATGTACATAAGCGCCAGAGGCAAGTCGCTTTGGTGCGCCGGCCTGGGTCTTCCCGCGATCCAGAAATACTCTTCATCGTCGCCTTCCATGGGATGAGCGCCCCAGCTCAGAGAAACCGCTTCCAAGCCCGGCAGCGTAGCCAGCTTGTCATGGATCTGGCGAAAAGCGGCACGCTTGGCGTCCGGCGGTTGGTCTTTGAAGGACGAGGGTCCCGTCATGCCAAAAGTCATCACGTTGCGCGGATTGAAGCCGGGATTAAGGCCCCACAATTGGACCAAAGTTCGCAACATCAGTCCCGCGCAGATCAGCAGCACCAGTGTTATGGCCATTTCGCCGACAACAAATACAGCTTGCGCGAGACTGCGGCCCGCGGCAACACTGCGCCCGCTTTCTTTCAATGTTCCGCCGACGTTGGCGCGCGACACTTTCCACGCCGGCGCAAGCCCGAAGACGATTCCGGCGCCCAGGGAGATGAGCAGAGTAAAAAGCAGCACGCGAAAATCCAGGCCGATTTCTTCTGTGCGCGCTAAAGTTTGCGGCACAGCCGCGAGAGCAGCTGCGGTCCCAAATTTGGCGAGAAGCAGACCGAGCGCGCCGCCGATGAGAGCCAGCAGCACGCTCTCCGTCAGCAGTTGGCGTATTACCCGCTGGTGTGCCGCGCCCAGCGCGATGCGGACCGCGAACTCTTGCTGGCGGGAAGTGGAGCGCGCTAGCAGCAGATTGGCCACGTTTACGCACGAGATCAGGAGCACAAGCGCTACGGCCCCCAGCAGCACCAGCAACATCGGCTGCGTGTCGCCCACCATCTCCTCTCGCAGGGAGATAACATGGGCTTTCCTGCCGGAGTCAATGTCCGGATAAGCTGCCGCCAGATCGCGCGAAACGCGGTCCATATCGGCGCGGGCCTGTTCCAGGGTTAAGCCGGGCTTGATCCGTCCAATGGCGTCCAGGCCCCAGCCGGAGTTGCGCGCGTTGTAGAAACGCGGCTCATTGAATTCGCCCACTGGGACGTAGACCTCGATCAGCGGCTCGCCACGCTGAAAGTTCTGTATGCGCAAGTGGAAGCTGGAAGGGACAATCCCGATCACCGTTCGACTTACGCCGTTGAGTATGAGCGTTTGACCGATGATGTCCTGCGCCGACCCAAACTTGCGCCGCCACAGACCTTCAGAAAGCATCACAGTCGGGTTCGAGCCCAAGCGGTCTTCGTCCGCCGTAAAGGTCCGTCCCTTGAGGGGCGTGACTCCCAAAATCTCGAAAAAACCTGCGGAAATCATTTCCCCTTGCAGCCGATCAGGCTCGCCGGAGCCTGAGAGATTGAACCCCGCTGAACGGTATGCGGCCATCGAGGAGAATGTGCGGTTCATCTTCTGCCAGTCTTTGAAGTTGGGATAAGAAATGGACCCGTTCTTGAAATTGGGGATCTCCTCAAACATGGAAACGAGCTGATGGCTGTCATGAAATGGCAGCGGACTGAGCAGCACACCGTTCACCACGGAAAACATGGCGGTGTTCGCCCCGATTCCCAGCGCGAGAGTGAGAATCGCAATCAAAGAAAATGCCGGCGCCTTGACCAGCATACGAAAACCGTAACGCACGTCCTGCAGCAGAGATTCAAGCGAGGGAGACATACGAGATTAGACCACGAAAATGAGCGATTTGTTAGCCGGACACTCCCCTTGGGGACAGATTCTTTCCACGGACTTTGATCGGCCAGAGCGCCTGGAACAAGTTGAACGAGAGCTCCGCGACTTTCGGAAATTCTTCAAGTTTATGTAAGTTGCGACGCAGGCACCTGGAGACCGGCAGAGCGCTGCGTCCGAAATCAGACATCATGTTGGTCCGGGTTGAAAGAGGTCCGTCCACACCTGCTGCTGATTGCCGGTATCGCTTCCCAATTTGGCACTAAATTAGAAAAAGCGACCCCGTCGCTGGTTGACAGCCTCTTTACCTGGCTAAACAATATTGAATTTCCGGGCGCCGAAGTGTGGGGGGCCAGTCCGTTTCCCTTAATATGTATTCTCTGCTCCAGGACATTCGGTTTAGCTTCCGCCTGATGCGTAAGCACCCGGGAATGAGCTTTCTGGTCCTTGCCGCTCTGGTCCTGGGGATCGGCGTCAACAGCGCGGTATTCAGCGTGGTGAATGCCGTCCTTTTGCGCCCTGTACCCCTCTTCGATCCCGAGCGTGTTGTTTTCATCTACGCAAAGTCGCAGCAATCATCGGCCGTGACTCTGTCCTATCCGGAGTATCAGGATTGGAAGGCGCAAAGCCGGTCTTTTCAGGAGATGGCGGCCTGGCAGGCTTTTTATTTGAATCTTATTGGGAACGGACCTCCGGAACATTTGAAGGGCATGGGAGTTTCAGCGTCCTACTTCAAGAGCCTGGGCATCTCCCCGGCCAAGGGCCGCGACTTTACCAAGGACGACGAACTTCCAGGAGCGGCCCGTGTGGCCATCATTAGTCACGGACTGTGGCAGCGCCGGTTCGGTGCTGACCCGGCAATCCTGGGAAAAACCATTGTGCTGGACACTCTGCCCTACACGGTTGTTGGAGTGCTGCCTCCCAGCCAGTTGGTCTACGTTCAGTTCTGGGATGTTTGGGTCGGGATCGGGCCTTTCCTGGATGAACACATGATGAACCGGGAAACCCGCTACTTTGGCGTGATTGGCAGGCTGGCTCCCTCGGTGAACCTGGCGCAGGCCCAGGCTGAGATGGAGACGATTGCCAGCCGTCTGGCGGCACAATATCCATTGAGCAATAAGGACATAAGTGTCAATGTCGTAAGCCTGGTAGGACAACTTACGACCAACGATCGCAAACCGCTCTGCCTTATCCTGATTGCTTCCAACCTGATACTTCTGCTGGCTTGCGTGAACGTAGTCACGGTGTTTGTAGCCAGCGCAATTGAGCGGCGCAAGGAATTGAGCATACGCATGGCGTTGGGTGCGGCGCGGTCCATTGTGTTGCGGCAGCTGTTTGTACAGGGGTTGATGTGTGCTGTAGCGGGCGCTTTCCTGGGTCTGGCGACCGCTAAAGCAGGCTTGGCGCTACTGACCGGGAAGTTCCCTTTTCTTGTCACCCGCTTCCAGGAAACCACCATGGACTCCAGTGTGATCTGGTTTACGATCTGCACGGCCATCGGTTGCACGCTCCTCGCCAGCATTGTTCCCGGTTTGTATGCCATGAGGCTGAACATCAACAGTGAACTCAAGGGGGAATGGAGCTGGACCGCTCTGTCCAAATACCGTGTTGTTGGACAAAGCGCGCTCATTGCGTTTGAAGTTGCGTTGGCCGTGAGTCTGTCTCTGGTCTCCGGCCTCCTCATCAAGAGCTTTCATGAAGTGGCGAAGGTCGATCTGGGTTTCAATCCACACAACGTGCTGTCGTTCCAGGTTTCGCTGCCGCGGGCGCACTACAAAGACGAGCCGGCCAAAACAACTTTTTACCGTCAAGTGATTCAGAATCTCAAAGCAATTCCCGGAGTGCAGTCTGCCAGCGCGACCTACACTCTGCCATCCGGCGGGGGCACTCATTTTATTAACCTCCAAGTGGACTCGGATTCCCCGCTCTCTTCGGAGCGGCCTTTTGTAGACAGCACGTCGGTCCTGCCGGACTTCTTTACCAGCATGAAAATCTCCATGCTGCAGGGCCGCGATTTTACTGATACTGACCGCGCCGGTGCTCTTCCCGTCGCCATTGTGGATGAGGTCCTTGCTGCCCGAATGTGGCCAGGCCAAAGCGCTCTGGGCAAACACCTGCGTCTGGCCGACATTACGGACAGCCACCCGCCCTGGCGCGAAATCGTGGGTGTCGTCCGCCAGATCAAGTATTTCGGTCCGGAAAGAAAAGTGGCGCGATTGCAAGTCTATGTTCCCACCTACCAGGTGCCTACCGACATGATCTCCTTTGTCATGGAAACTATGACTCCTGCGGCGACTTTAAAGGCCTCCGCCGAGAAGGCAGTCCATGATGTAGACCTTGACTTGCCCTTGGACAACTTCCGGACGCTGGATGACTACCTGGACCAGGTGGAGAGCGGTAGAAGGGTTTCTGTGCTGCTGCTCAGCAGCTTTGCCGGGGTCGGAATCGTTCTGGGAATGATCGGTATCTACGGCGTTGTGTCAAATTCCGTGGTGCGCAGGCGACGTGAAATTGCAATCCGTATGGCTCTAGGCGCCAGCGTGCCAACCTCCATTTTCCTGGTCGTAAGAGTTGCCCTGCTGGCGACGTTTGTGGGGATAACTATAGGTTCGGTGATTGTCGTCGGCTTTACTGGTTTGTTCTCAGCATTTCTTTTTGGCGTAAAGGCTCTTGATCCGGGAATCTACGCTTTGAGTGCAGTCACCATCATTGTGCTGGCGCTCGTCGCAAGCCTGGTTCCAGCGGCAGCCCTGCTCCGGCTCAATCCCCAGGATATTCTGAGGCAGTAGCCGGCGCCTTTGCCGCAAAGAAACAATTCATTCCCTACGGGCGGGCGAGGCGTGCTGCGTCACAGAGATCGCGACGCCTAACATCGGATATCGAAGCTCGGCCGGATACCGGGCGCAAAAACATATAAGATTTGTACTCTGACCGCCGTTGCCCAAATTGAACCCACGGGTCGCGTCTACCTGCTGGACACGATGTCCTTCATCTTCCGCGCCTATCACGCCATGGCGCGGCAGCGGCCGATGTCCACCAAGACCGGCGTTCCCACCGCGGCGACTTTCGTTTT
Organism: Verrucomicrobiia bacterium; assembly: GCA_035567035.1. GTDB lineage: Bacteria > Acidobacteriota > Terriglobia > Terriglobales > Acidobacteriaceae > Angelobacter. The sequence continues at coordinate 16,761 of DATMPO010000102.1, forward strand.
CGTCAATATGCTGCGCAAGCTGCGCGCGGATTTCCATCCGGAATATCTGGCTGCGGTGTTTGACGTTGCCGGCCCCACGTTTCGCGATGAGCAGGCCAGGGCCGTGACGTCGGTCAAGAAATTTGACATCAAGACCCAGACCTTCAAGGACGTTGCGTACCTGGGCTACAAAGCCCAACGCAGCGAGATGCCGCCGGACCTGGCGCAACAAGTGCCTTACATTCGGCGCGCGCTCGAGGCCTACCGCATTCCCATGCTGGAACAGCAGGGCTTTGAAGCGGACGACGTGCTTGGTACCCTGGCCCGCAAGGCCGCGGAACAGGGTCACCAGGTTTTTGTTGTTTCCAGCGATAAGGACATGTTGCAGCTGGTGAACGAAAGGATCTTTGTACTGAATCCGCCCAAAGACAATCTGATCTGCGACGCAGCCAAAGTGGAAGAGCTCCTCGGCGTGCGTCCCGAGCAGGTCATTGACGTGATGGCCTTGCGGGGAGACTCCATTGACAATATTCCGGGAGCGCCAGGCATCGGCGAAAAAGGCTCAACCGAGCTGATTAAGAGATTCGGTACGCTCGAAAACGCGCTGGAACGCGCGGCGGAAGTTGAACGCAAGACGTATCGCGAGTCGCTGCTGAACAACAAAGAAACAATCTTGTGGAGCAAGCAACTAGTCACCATTGATCAGAACGTGGAGATCGAGCTGGATCTCAACAAGATGGTAGCGGGAGAGCCGGACTCCGACGCTTTACGCGCGCTCTTTGCTGAACTGGAATTCACGACTCTCCTCAAGGAACTTGTTCCTGCTCTGGAAGTGCGGGAAACAGACTACCGCGAGCTTCTGTCGGTCGGGGAACTTAGGTCTCTGACCCAGGCGAAGGCTCCGCTGGCGATGGCCTTTGAGTTCACGGCCGCTCCTAAAGGGAGCGAACCGGAAGAACAAGAGGAATCTCAGGAACAGAGATCCGGGGACCTTTTTGCGGCCCCGCCGCCGGCTGCGCCCAGCGGAAGGACGGATCATCCGCTGAAGATCGGTCTTTCAGCGGAACTGGGAAGGGCCTTCACTGCTTCTCTCAAGGACGCTCCCTTGAGCGCAGGGTTGAAACAAGTCGTCGCCGATCCGCTAGTCCCCAAGGCCATTCACGACTACAAGACTGCACTGCGCGAGCTGGGACGCCACGGTGTCTCTGTGTCCGGCGTGCGCGATGAGCCGATGCTTTATTCGTATCTGGTCAACCCTACCTACACCAACCATTCGCTGGCGGAGATTGCCGTCCGCAACTTCAACCTGAAGCTGTCCGATTCCGTAGCTGAGGCCGCCGATGTAACTGGCCGCATAGCTGCTGTCTTGCGCGAGGAAATCAAGAACGCTGGATTACTTGAGTTGTACGAAAAGATTGATCTTCCGCTGGTCCCGGTGCTGGCGCGCATGGAAGAAGCTGGAGTCAAAATTGATCTGGGGATCCTGCAGGAGCTTTCGGTCCGGCTGGACAGGGAGTGCGCCGTCAAAGCACGGGAAATTCACGAGAAGGCCGGAAGCGATTTTAACATCAACTCGCCCAAGCAACTGGGAGACATTCTCTTCAACAAGCTCAATCTGCCCAAACCGGTGAAATACGGACGAGGCAAGACGATCTCGACGGCCGTTGACGTCCTGGAAGAATTGTCCGTGGAACATGAAGTCCCCCGGCTGGTGCTGGAGTATCGCCAGCTTTCCAAGCTGAAAAGCACCTACGTGGACGCTCTGCCCACGCTCTTAAATCCCGCCACCAGACGCCTGCATACAACTTTCAACCAGACCGGTACCGCGACCGGGCGGCTCTCATCCACCAATCCCAATCTGCAAAACATTCCTATCCGTACCGAACTAGGTCGCGAGATTCGCGCGGCGTTTGTGGCCGAGCCGGGCCACATGCTTCTTTCCGTCGACTATTCGCAGATCGAGTTGCGTCTGCTGGCGCATTTGTCTGAAGACCCGCTGCTGGTCGACGCCTTCCGCCGCGGGGACGACATTCATACGCTCACCGCATCACAGGTCTTCGGCGTGCCGCCCATGATGATTGACGCCGAACACCGCCGGCGCGCCAAAGCCGTGAACTTCGGCATTGTGTACGGTCTCTCTCCGTTTGGCTTGTCGCAACAGCTGGGAATCGAGCAACGCGAGGCCAAGAAATTCATTGACGCCTACTTTGAAAAATACAAAGGTGTGCGGCAATTCATCGACCGGACGCTCGAACAAACGCGGCGCGAGCAAAAAGTCAGGACCCTGTTCGGCCGCGTGCGTCCCATTCCGGACATCAACAGCAAGAACGCCAACATGCGCGGCTTCGCCGAGCGCACCGCCGTCAACACGCCTCTCCAGGGTACCGCGGCCGACCTGATCAAACTGGCCATGATCCAGATCGACGAAGAGCTCCGCGCTCGGAAGCTCCGGTCCCGCATGCTTCTCCAGGTGCATGACGACCTTCTCTTCGAAGTACCTGAGGGGGAAATTGAAACCATGCGAGAACTGGTGCGGGAAAAGATGGAAAACGTTTATCCCTTGAACGTTCCTTTGCTGGTTGAGGCCGGCGCAGGCCCCAACTGGCGCGACGTGAGGTAGGGCCGTCTGGTCTAGACTCCCAAGGCTTTCTGAATCGCTCCAGCCACGCTATCTGCATGTTTGTACATGATCTGCTCTGACGAAGCTTCCACCATCACTCGCGCCAGAGACTCCGTCCCGGAGTAGCGCACGTGGATGCGGCCCTGGCCGTTGAGTTCCTGCTCAGCGCTGCGGATGGCGGCCATGATCTCCGGGACTTGTTCCAGGGGGCGCTTGTCCCGCACGCGCACATTTCTGATGATCTGCGGAAAGACTTTCAGCCCGGCGACCAACTCCGCCAAAGGCTTGCCGCTGCGGGCCATAATCTCCAGCACATGGATCGCGGTAAGCATACCGTCCCCCGTGGTGGATTCGCGGGAAAGGATGATGTGGCCGGACTGCTCGCCGCCCAGCACGGCGCCGGATTTGTTCATTTCCTCAAGAACGTATTTATCGCCGACCGGCGCGCGCAACATCCTGATGCCGCCTTCGCGCAGAGCAATTTCCAGACCCATATTGGACATGGTCGTGGCAACAACCGTATTGCCTGCCAGGTCTCCGCGCTGTTTTAGTTCGCGGGCCAGCAGAAGCAGAACGGCATCACCATTGACGATGTTCCCGCCGCCATCGGCAAAGAGAGCGCGATCGGCATCGCCGTCAAAGCAAATGCCCAGGCCAGCGCCACGCGACACGACTTCACGCGCAACCACTTCCGGATGTAAAGCACCGCAGTTATCGTTGATGTTGTGTCCGTCGGGGGTATTGTGCGTTACCGCTGCCGGCAGGCCGCACCGCAGAAAGACCTCCGCGGCAAACGCGCTGGCGGCGCCATTGGCGCAATCTACCACCGCCTTGATGGCGTCCGCTCCAGGGATGGGGCGACTAAGCCACTGGGCATAAGCCTCGCGCAAGCGGGCGTCACCGGGTATGGAAGATCCGCTGGGGATGGCCGGCTGAAATTCCGTCTGCGCGTTCAGCACCGAGAAAATCTCGGTCTCGATTTCCAGTTCGATCGCGTCGGCCAGCTTGTAACCGTCTCCGCCAAAGACCTTGATGCCATTGTCCTCCCAGGGATTATGAGAAGCGGAGATCACGACGCCGGCTGAGAAGTCCTGGGAGTGCGCAAGATAAGCCACACCGGGAGTGGTGATCACGCCGGCGGTCGCAACCGAAACGCGTGAGTCGCGCAGTCCTGCGGAAAGCACGTCCGCAATCCAGGCGCTGGACGCGCGCGTGTCCTGACCAATCACTATGCGCTTGGCGCCGGGTGGCAGATGGTTTCCCAGCGCCCGCCCGATGGAGTACACGGTCCTCTTATCGAGAGGGAATTTGCCGGCTACGCCGCGGATGCCATCCGTTCCAAAAAGTTTCCTCAATCCAGCAGTTCTCCAGGTGCCCCAGTTTTCCTGATTGTACAAGTAGACCGCGGGAAACGCCCGGCCTGAGACTCCAAAGAATCAGAGTAATGGCGGCCCTCAATCTTTTCTGGTCTCTTTGACTTCAGCAGTGACACTGCCGCGGGCCACGCGGGCAGAAATGCGGTCTCCCGGCGAGAGCCGGGAAGAATCCTTGACCAAAGCTCCGCCCGAATCAAAAACCAGCGCATAGCCGCGATCGAGAATCTTTACCGGTGAAAGCACATCAAGCTTGGCGGACAATTGCTCCAGTCGCGCGCGGTGGGCGGCGATGGTGGAGCGCGCGGCATGAGTGAGCGCATCCGTCCGCAAGTCGAGTTGCGTCCGCGTGATGATGAGCGATCGCCGGAAATCAAAGTGCAGCACGCGGGCGGAGGCCGCATCCAGGCGTCGCGAGTAAGTATTCAACAATTGCCGGAAGTTGCCTGCCGCGCGATAGACCAACTCGTCCAGCCGCTGGGCCCGCCGCGCAAACAGGTCCCGAATGCGGACAAAAGCTGCGTGCTGCGCCAGATCGTTCAGTTGCGATCTGGCCATGAGCAGCCGGTACCGTGCGCCCCGCGCCAGCCGCTGGTGCAGATGGGCCAGGTGTTCCGCCAGCTTATGCTTTGACTCAATCACCATCTCGGCCGCGGCGGAAGGCGTAGGCGCGCGCAGGTCAGCCACAAAGTCGGCGATGGTGAAGTCCGTCTCGTGGCCTACGGCGGAAATCACGGGCAAGACAGAAGCGGCAATGGTCCGCGCCAGCGCTTCGTCGTTGAAGGCGGCCAAATCTTCAATGGAGCCGCCGCCGCGCGCAAGTATAATTACGTCCACATTTTTTGCGCGATTGAAATGCTTTACTCCGGCCGCGACTTCCGCGGCCGCTCCTTCTCCCTGCACCTGCGCAGGATAGATCAATATGCCCACAGTCTCGTGCCGCCGCGCGAGAACATTGAGCATGTCATGCAGCGCAGCCCCGCGCGGAGACGTCACAATGCCTATTCTGCGTGGCAACAGCGGGACTGCTTTCTTGCGCGCCTGGTCAAACAAACCCTCTTCCCCCAGCTTTGCCTTGAGCTGTTCAAAGGCCAGTTGCAGCGCTCCCGCGCCGACCGGCTCCAGGAATTCAGCCGAGAGTTGTAACTCGCCGCGAGCATCGTAGATCGTCACCCGTCCGCGGGCGATGATCTGCATGCCGTTCTCCGGCCGGAACCGCAACAAGCGCGCCTGGCTGCGAAACATCACGATGCGTAGCTGGGCATCTCCGTCTTTGAGCGTGAAATAAAGATGGCCTGATTCCGCGGGACGGAAGTTGGATACTTCGCCTTCCACCCAAACGTCCGTGTAACCTCGCTCGACCGTGGTACGGACGGAGCTCACCAGGTCCGCCACCCGCCAGATACGGCGTTGCGGCGCTTGTTCGAAAGAGAAGCCGAGTTGGTCCTGCAGCGACATCAGCGAGAGTTTAGCAGGTCACTAAAGACGTCCGCGATTGACGAGCCACAGAATCAGTGACAGCACAATGCTGATGAGCAGGCACGTCGCCAGAGGGAAATAAACGACGGTGTTTTTTCCGCGATACGCAAAGTCTCCAGGAAGCCGGCCCAGAGGCAGACTGAGCTTTCCGGCAAGCAACAGAAGCAGTCCCACCACCGCGATGATTCCTCCGATGACCAGAAGAAGCTTGCCCAGATCGGTCATACAGACCATTTTAGCCGCTGATGCACGCAGAAAAACGCAGATCGAAAAGCCGCAAAGAACACTGAATTCTGTGTTCGCTCTCGGTTCCAAATCTGCGTTTATCAGCGGAAATCTGCGGCTAAACCCTACTGCGAATACTGGTCTCTTAGCTCCGTTTGCTTACTGACCAGCGGAATCTCCTGGCCAGCGATGAAAACATGCTTCACGTTGGTCTTCACGTCGAGGGGATCGCCGTTGGCCACAACCACGTTGGCCATCTTTCCGGCATCGAGAGAGCCCAGGTCTTTGTCCACTCCCCACATCTGCGCCGGATTCAGGGTGATGGCTTTCAGCGCTTCGTCGTGGGGCAGGCCAAACCCGCTGGCAAAGCCCGCCGCATACGGCAGGTTGCGGGAGTTGTGCGAGTCGTAGGAAGCAAACGCGATTTTGACGCCCCGCTGCGCCAGTTCCGCCGGCATCTTGTAGACGGCGTCATAGCGTTCCCACTCTTTAGGCTGCTCAAAGATCGGGCCAACAATCACCGGAAAGCCGGTCGCTGCTATCTGGTCCAGAAGGCTGGCGGAGTGCGTAACGTGGTTCAAGATTACTCTCAGGTGGAACTGGTTTGCCAGGTCCAGCGCGGTGCGAAGATCGTTGGGCTCTTCCGCGGCCAGCACCACCGGCTTTTCCCCGCGCAGGTATGGAACCAGGGCCTCCAGTTTCAGATCGCGTTTGGGCGGCTCTGGTGCTTTGTCCTTGTCTTTCTCTTTGTCTTTATCTTTTTCGTCGGGGCCGGCTTTCTTCTTCTCGTAGCGGGCCCACTTGTCGGCGTAGTCTTGAGCGTCGATGAACGCCTGGCGGAGCTGCGCGGCCATCCCCATACGGGTAAACGGGAACTTGGCGGTTTCAAAGCTCTGGTTACGGCGTTGCCTTCCGGTAAAGTTCAAAGGCAGCGCGATGTCGCGCACAATCAGCATTTCGGTAGCCGACTTGCCGGCCAACTGAATAAAGCAATCCTGCCCGGGCAGTGTGTCTCCGCTGGCGGGAGCAACAATGGCGTTGGTCACGCCGTTGATGCGGGTCACCGGTATGAGCTGCGTTTCCGCGTGGAACGCGTCATAGACGTGCATGTGCGGCATGATCTCATCGCTCGGCTCGAGCGTGTCATTCGTCATACGCTCAGCTTCGATCTCGATGAGACCCAACTGGGTCTCTGAATCAATCAAACCCGGATAGACCGTCATCCCCGTAGCATCAATCACCTTTGCGCCCTTGGGAATTTCCGTGGATGGACCGCCAACCGCGGAGATCCGGCCGTTTTGCATAACCACCACGCCGTTCTCAATAACGCCGTGGCTGATGGTAAGCAGCCTGCCGCCGCGCAGCGCGATGGTTCCGCTCGCGGCTGGTGCAGGTGAAGGTTTGGTTTTTGCGGGTTGTTGTGCGAAGCACGCAGCTACAAGTGCGAAAACAACAATAAGTTTCTTAAGCATGATTATTGGCCCTCCTTGTAGCGGGGCATGCCCAGCCCCGGCAGTGAGCGGTCGAAGTAAACGTCGCCGTCAATCAGGACTTCGTCCACAATGGCGGTGGAAGAAAGCGGATAGCTGTTCCAGATGCTGATGTCGGCATCTTTCCCGACGTCAAGCGAGCCTACGCGGTCATCTACACCGATGATCCATGCCGGGTTGATGGTGATCATCTTCAGCGCGTCTTCTTCGCTGATGTTCCCATAGTGCATGATTTTTCCCGCTTCCGAATTCAAGCGGCGGGTCACATCTTCTGAGTCGCTCTTCAGGGCCACGCGAACACCCTTGTTTAAAGAAATTGAAGCGTTCCATGGTGTAGCATCCCAAGCTTCATACTTGAAGCCCCACCAGTCTGGCCAGGTGGCAATGGCCACGCCGTTGGCGGCGATCTTGTCGGCAACTTTGTAGGCTTCCAACGCGTGATGGAAGGCGCGGATCTTGTAGCCGAATTCCCTGGCAATGGCCATCTCGGTGAGGAACTCGTCCGCGCGATAGCAGTGGATCTGCACCAGGAGCTTGCCCCGCAGGACGTCGGCCAGGGCTTCCAGCTTCAGGTCTTTTTTGGGCGGCGTTGAGTCCTTGTCGCCTTTCTGTAGTTTGGCGTTGTAGTCGTCCCAGGTCTTCATGTAATCGCGGGCTTCCAGAAACGCCTGGCGCATCACGGCAAAGTTGCCCATGCGCGTGGAAGGAAGCTGGTTACGCGAACCATAGACGCGCTTCGGGTTCTCGCCGCTGGCGAACTTGATCGACTGCGGCGCACCAGGAAAGAGCAGTTCATCCCGGCCTAGACCGTACTTGTGCTTGATCACAACCGCCTGTCCACCGATCATGTTGGCCGAGCCGTGTAACAACAATGACGTGGTAACGCCGCCGGCCAGTGCGCGGTAAATCATCCTGTCGTTGTAGTCGAAGGCGTCCTTCATCATCATGTGCGGAGTCACCGGGCTGGTGGCCTCATTCACGTCGTTATCGAGGGCGATGTGCGAATGGGAATCAATGATGCCCGGCATCACCCACTTACCTGTGGCGTCAATAACGGTAGTGCCAGCGGGCGCTTTCACGTCCTTGCCGACCGCGACGATCCTGCCATCGTGAATGTAAATACTGCCGTTTTCAATGCGTCCGTGGGTCACGGTCAGCAGCGTTCCTCCGCGAATCACAACGTCGTTGTGTGTTGCGGCGGGACTCTGTTGCGCGGCCGCCAGCGGCGCTACGGCAAAGACGCCGGCCAGACAGAGCAGCAATACCGGCCAGCCCGGTTGTGATTGAAGATGAGAGCGACGCACCATAGCTGTCTCCTTATGAAGAAGTGAGATTCTATGAGCCGAAGATGCAAATAGCAATTGGCAAAATAGCACTCAGCATTCAGCCCCGCAACAGCGTCTCCTGACCTGTCAGTCTTGTCAGCCTTGAATTGTTTCAAATTTGCCGGCGTCGAGATTCTCCTCGTCATCAGGAGGATGGTCAGGGGCTGTATGCTGAGTGCTGACTGCTGAATGCTATTCTCCTGCATTATCATTGGGCCAACTATGCGTGCCGTAATTCAGAGAGTCAGTCATTGCCGGGTCAGAGTCGCGGGCGCCGTTGTGGGCGAAATCGGCCCAGGCCTGCTGGTTCTCCTGGGCGTCGGCAAGGGAGACACTGAATCTGCCGCTGATTACCTGGCGGAAAAAGTGCTTGGCTTGCGAGTTTTCGGAGATGACGCGGGCAAGATGAATCTCTCCGTGCAGGACGTGGAGGGAGAGGTCTTGGTGGTGTCGCAATTTACTCTTTATGGCGATGCGCGCAGGGGAAAGCGGCCATCGTTCGATAGCGCCGCTCTACCGGAAGATGCACGGCGCTTGTACGAGTATTTTGTCACCAAGATTCGGGCCTCGGGCCTGACCAGCGCCACGGGCCAGTTCCAGGCCGTTATGGATGTTGATTCAGTGAATGTTGGGCCGGTAACGATACTGTTGGACTCGGAGAAGCTTTTGTGACATCTCGAAGAATTCTCCCAACTTCTTCGATGAGCATCGCGGGGCGATCGACCAGTGCACCTTTTTCCAGGAACGCCGCCGCGCCCTCTTTCAGAAGTTTTCCTTCGTTTCGCTGGGAAAGGCCTGTCAGGACAACCACAGGGATGCGGGCCGTCGCGGGATCCGCTTTCAAGGCTTGCAGAACGTCGGGTCCGCTCATCTTGGGTAACATCATGTCCAGCAGAACAAGATCGGGACGGTCCAGATAGACCCTGCGCAGGGCATCCTCGCCGTCTTCAGCACAGACTACGCGATAGCCGGCTTTTACCAGAGTGCGCTCAGTGGCGAACCGCAGCAACTTGCTGTCGTCTACCAGAAGTACGGTTTGCATGGGGTTCTCCTTGCTGCCATGGGCGCTCCTTGCCACTAAGGACGGCAAGAATCATCCGCTAGTTGCTTCATCGGCAGGATTTGTCAGTACTTAAGTCTGAGTTTGGGGAAACCCGTAATCATCGGTGATAAGACGATGTCAGCGCCGGCGCAAAATCCGCGCTGCCAGAGACGCTGCCTGTTCGATCCCCAGCGCGGCCGTCAGTCCGAAATAAGCCAGACCATAGGGTAAGAGCACCATAAGTGCGGCAATCTGAGGTTGTTGCGGGTGCATTGCAATCTTTATGCCCCAGGCAAGTGCGGCGGACGTCACGGCGGCCAGCCACAGCCTGGCAAAATAGGCTGCAGGAAATTGTATGCGGCCGATGCGCCGCTCCATTCCGCGCCGCAACAGCAGGAATTCCACCCACGCGGCAAAACCTGCTGAAGCGGTCAATCCAGCAACGCCCCACTTTGGGTCAATCCCCAGGAGTTTTGGCAATTGCAGCGCTGCAAAATATCCCAGTCCGGTGGTAAGCGCCACGCGCAGGACCGCGAAGCGCAAGGGCGTCCGCGTGTCGCGCAGAGCGAAGTAAGCCGAAGAATAAAGACGCCCCACCGTGGAAGCCACAAGTCCAACTGCGGAACCGGCCAGTATTCCCCAGACATTCACCGATTGTGCGTGCCCGAACTTTCCCGTCTGGTAGATGGCGCCGGCAACAATGTCGCCTAGAGAAAAAAAAGCAACCGCGGAGGGAACAACGAAGAAACCGATGCGGCGCGTGCTGGATAGAATTCTGGTGCGTAGCGTTTCCGCAATCTGTTGCTCATTTCCCAAAGCGCTGGACATGCCTGGCAACTCGGCGGCGGAAACCGCCATTCCAAACAAGCTCACCGGCAGGAGATAAATCGTTTGCGCGTAACCCAGAGCGGCAACTGCGCCCGTGGGCAGCGGGCTGGCCAGGACCGTGTCCACATAAGCGCTTAACTGGACAACGCCGCGCGACACGAATACCGGAGTGAAGTTCGCAATGATGGTGCGCACGTTCTGGTTCGCCAGGCCAAAGCCCAGTCGAATCCCAGGAGCGAGCCTCAGCACAACGGGAAGCTGGATGAGAAGCTGCAGCAAGCTTCCGGCCACCGAACCCCAGATGCCGTACACCGCGAGATAGGACAATTCCGAGCGACCGCCGTACCAGATCAGGGCACCGATTACTGCTGCGTTCCAGACAACGGGCGAGGCGTAGGAAAGAAAAAATCTGCCGTGGCTATTCAGGATCCCCAGACACCATGAAGAGAGGACCAGGAAGCCAACTCCAGGAAACAGAATTCGGACAAGCTGAATCGTCAGCCGCTGCGTCTCGCCGGCAAAGCCTGGCGCAATTACCGTTACAAGCCAGGGAGTCGCCAGGACACCGGCGAGCACCATCAGGGAAGTAATGACGGCCAGCAGGGAAAAGATGGCGCCGGCCACTCGTCCGGCTTCTTCCTTTTCTCCCTGCGCCTGCAATTTGGCGTATACCGGGATGAACGAAGCAGAGAGCGTTCCTTCACCGAAAAGATTCTGCAGGAAATTCGGAATCTTCAGGGCCGCGCGAAAAGCGTCTGCCGCATAGGTCGTGCCGAAGAAGTAGGCCAGGATGCGTTCCCGCACCAGCCCCGCGATACGGCTGAGTAATATCCCTGCGGCAACGAGAAAGGCGGAGCGGCCAACGCTTGTCGCTCTCTTTGCGTCGTTCCCGGCCTTTGCGCTAAATGGCATCTTCAAGTTGCTATCGGCCCGCACCCACCAGCAACCGGACGATCTGGTCAATGGCAGCCGCGGCCTTGCTCGAGGGCAGATTGATCTTGTTGCAGAAGATGGAAAACGCAAAGCGCCTGCCGGAAAGGGTCTGGCCGTAACCAGAGAGTGCGCTGACGTGGCTGAGGGTGCCGGTCTTGGCATGGACGCGTCCCATCGCCTGCGTGTTGAGAAAGCGGTCGGTCAGCGAACCATCGACTCCGGCGACCGGCAGGCTTTCCTCGAGGGCCGGGCCCCAGGTCTGTTTGGCGTCATGCAGCAGCACGCGGACCATGGCGGCTGGAGTGATGAGGTCGCGGCGCGAGAGTCCGGACCCGTCCGTGAAGGAGTATTCTTCATCCGTGACCCCTGCGCCGTGCAGAAACTTCTGCAGGGCCGCGATCCCGCCTTCATAGGAGTTGTTGTCCTCGCTCTGCGCACCAATCAGCCTGAGCGCCAGCTCAGCATGCAGGTTCTGGCTGGTCTTGTTGATGACACGGATGTCTTCAATCAGTGGCAGCGACATATGCAGAGCCAGAATCGTTGATTGCGGAGGCTGCGGAACAGGCGGAGTGGCGGAACCATCGGGGGATGCAGGCGACGACGCATGGGTGCCGCAGCAAGCGCTGACGTCCGGGGCTGGAGACGGCACTGGGGCCGCATCCTGAGGCGGTATCTGATCAAAAAACTGCGCCAGATCTCCGTGCCTGGCCCTGGCTTTGCCGGCGATGGTGATTCCACGCGCCTCCAGCAGCGAGCGAAAAATCTCCGCAGTAAACTCCGCGGGGTCTTCAATGGAAATCGCTTCCGTGAATCCGGTGTCCGCCTGCGGCAGCACGCCCCACAGAAGAATCTTGCGCGAGCCGGGGTCGCGATGTATTCCGACCTTCCTCGCCGTGCCTGCCGGGGCGGTGATGATGCGATTATCAAGTTCGTAGTAATTGGACTGCGGCTCAAACGTCACTAATGCTTTGTCGCCGGGTTGTGCCGCCGGCGCGACCTTCAAAAAAATGCTGTTGTCGTTAAACGTGAGGGCGGAGATCGGCGCGCCATCGAGCCACTGCAGGTCGTCCTGCGCCCAGCCGTCCGGATAACGCTGCGGTGCGTAAAAAGTATCGTCGCCAATGATGTCGCCGGTCACGGTTTTTAGGCCACTCTGTGCGATCTGGTTGGCCATGTCCTCGAGAATTTGCGTATGAGGAGGATTGCTCTGGCTCTTGAGATAGTAAGGCAGCTCGCGTCCGGAAATGTTGGGGTCGCCGCGGCCGACGATGACCAAGTCACCGTCCAGGCGGCCCGCGGCGTCGATCTGACCGGTAGTTTCGACCGTGGTACGAAAGCGGTAGTTCGGTCCCAGGTAAGCCATTGCGGCGGAAGTAGTCAGCAGCTTGGCGTTCGAGGCGGGAAGAAAGAGACGGTCGGCGTTGCGCGCATAAATGGTTTTGCCGGTTTTCAGATCAACAACGTCAATTCCCCAGTCGGCCCGGGCCAGTTGGGGCTGGGCCAGAACGGCGGCGATCCGCGCGGCCAGGTCTTTTTTGGGCGCTGCTTTCTTCGCCTCCGCACCGCAAAGTGAAAGCTGCAACAACGCGAGTTGGAGGAGCACCACCCCGGCGAAAAAAGCGCGTGACCGACGCATGATAACTGGCGTGATTATACAATCGCGCCATGCCCCGGCCGTCCTACACCTGGGAATTGCGCAGCCGCCGCCTGGAACTGGGGCCGCGCACGCTGGTCATGGGAATTCTGAACGTCACGCCGGACTCGTTCTCTGACGGCGGCAAGTTCCTCTCCCTCGACCGCGCCGTTGGCCACGCCCTGCAAATGCTGGACGAGGGCGCCGACTTGCTGGACGTTGGCGGCGAGTCCACGCGGCCCGGCGCCCGCACCGGCAGCGACGGCTTACCTGTGGAAGAAGAACTGCGCCGGGTGATGCCGGTGGTGGAAGGCGTGCTCCGGGAGCGGCCGGAAACGCTCCTGTCAATCGACACCTACAAAGCGGAAGTTGCCCAAGCCGCAGTGACCGCGGGAGCAGAGATCGTGAATGACATCAGCGCGCTGCGTTGGGACCCGGCCATGTCCCGCACGGCAGCGGAGTCGCGCTGCGGCGTCGTGCTCATGCACACGCGGGGGCGTCCGGACGAATGGCGCAGCCTTACGGCCTCTCCGAACATTGTGGCCGAGGTCAAGAACGATCTTCGCGCCTGGACACAAGACGCTGCGGATGCCGGTATTGCCAAGGGTCGGATCATGCTCGATCCCGGCTTCGGCTTCGGCAAGAGTTTTGACCAAAACTATCCGTTGCTCGCCCGGCTGGGAGAATTGCACGAACTCGGTTTCCCTTTGCTCTCTGGCACGTCGCGCAAGTCGTTCATCGGGCGGACGCTGGCGCGATACGGCGAGGATGCACCCATGAACCAGCGCCTGTACGGCACGATCGCGACGGTTACGGCCGCAGTGCTCCAGGGCGCGCATATGGTCCGGGTGCATGACGTGCGGCCGGCGCTGGATGCGGTGAAGGTGGCGGACGAGATTCTTTCCCAATCCCAGATGTAGGTATCCCTGTCCCGTCGGAGAAAGCTATAGCTTCAGCCCGCGCAAGTATTCCGCAAATTCCTTGCCCATCTCCGGCCGCTTCAAGGCTAACTCTACGGTCGCCTTCAGGAAGCCGAGCTTGTCTCCGGCATCGTGCCGCTTGCCTTCAAATGTGTAGCCGTAAATTTTCTCGCCCGCCTGCAGCAGACCGCGCAGACCGTCGGTGAGTTGCAGCTCGCCGCCGGCGCCCAATTGTGTGTTTTCCAGCGCCTCAAAAATCTTCGGCGTCAAAATGTATCTGCCGATGATGGCCTGGTTGGACGGCGCGTCTTCCACTTTCGGTTTTTCCACCAGGTTCTTCACGTCATACACCCGCCCGTTGAACTTGCCTTCAATCTTTTTGGCGTCGAGCACGCCATAGGAGGAAATTGCCGGGCCGTTGACCTCCTGGGTGGCAATCACCGAGCACTGCGATTCTTCGAACACGTCCATCATCTGGCGCAGGCAGGGACGCTCGGCGTCAATCACGTCGTCCGCGAGTATCACGGCAAACGGCTCGTTGCCCACAAGTTCCCGCGCCATCAGCACGGCGTGGCCCAGGCCCAGGGCCTGCTTCTGCCGAACGTAAGCAACGTGCATCATGTCGGAGATCTTGCGCACTATCGCCAGCAGTTCGTTCTTTCCGCGCTCTTCGAGCAGATGTTCCAGCTCGTAGCTGACGTCAAAGTGGTCTTCAATGGCGTTCTTGCCGCGCCCGGTAATGATAATGATCTGGTCGCAACCCGCGGCTTGCGCCTCTTCCACTCCGTACTGGATAAGAGGTTTGTCCACCAGCGGCAGCATCTCTTTGGGCTGCGCCTTGGTGGCGGGCAAAAAACGCGTTCCCAGCCCGGCTGCGGGAAAAACGGCTTTGCGGACTTTCATTTTCATGATGTCTCTTTGGTGAATTCTACTTGAAGGCCTGGCACTCAGCAGTCGGCACTCAGCCCCGTAAGATCTCTGAGACACAGAGGAAAGAAGTAAACGGAGGATATTTTGACCCCTGCTTCCTCTGGTTACTCTGTTCCTTTGTGTTTCAAAGGCGTTTTGGACCACCCGTGGATGTCAAAGGGCTGAATGCTGAACGCCGCGTGCTGACTGCTGATTACTCCCTCGCGAGGAACCTATTTCTGTTTGTACACCACGCCGCCCTTCATCACGAAGACCGGGTCCTGGAGCAGCGTCACGTCCTTCGTGGGATCGCCATTCACGGCAATGATGTCGGCAAAATTCCCCGGTTCAAGAGAACCGATCTTGTCCCAGCCCAGCAGATCAGCGGCATTCACTGTGGCTGTGCGGATGGCCTGTAGCGGCGTCATGCCCAGTTTCACGTACACCGCGAACTCGTGGGCATTCAGCCCATGCGGATAGACAGCGGCGTCCGTGCCGAAGGCAACTTTTACTCCCGCGTCAAAGGCCCGTTTGACGTTTTGGCGCGCCATCGGAACGACAGCGCGCATTTTGCCTGCATACATTTCCGGAAGCCCGATTCTCACCGCGTTTTCCGTCATCCAGTCGCCCAGGTAGAGAGTGGGCACAAGATAGGTGCCGCGCTCTTTCATGATTTTGATGCCGGCATCGTCTATATAAGATCCGTGCTCGATGGAGTCCACGCCTGCTTCGGCGGCCCAGGCAATGCCTTGCGCGCCATGCGCGTGTGCGGCAACTTTGCGGCCCAGGCGGTGGGCGTCGGCAACAATGGCTTTCATCTCTTCCAGTGTGTACTGCGAAGCGCGGGGATCGTCGCCTTTGGAAAGTACTCCACCGGTGGCGCATATCTTGATCACATCGGCGCCATACTTGATGATCTCGCGGACCTTGTGCTGCACGTTCTCAACGCCGTCCGCAGCGCCGTCCGACTGGGCATGCCATTCGTAAGGCAGCAGGTTCTGGTCGCAGTGGCCGCCAGTGATCGAAAGCGCCGGGCCACTGACCATCATCCGCGGACCGGGCACCATGCCTTCATTGATGGCATCTCGCAACGCGATGTCGGCATATCCGCTGGCGCCTACGTTGCGTACCGTCGTGAAACCTGCTTCCAGCGTGATCTTTGCGTTTTTTGCCCCAATCAGCGCCTGCTTCGGAATGGAGACGCCCAGTTCCTGGTAGCCAAAGTTCGGATCGAAAGTGATGTGGGTGTGCGCATCAATCAGCCCCGGCAGTAGAGTCGCGTTCGGCAGATTGATCTCCCGCACGGCGGCTGGATTACCCGCGAGCGGACCAATGCTGATGATCTTGCCTCCCTGGACCACCACCGTGGCGTTATCAATCATGCGGCCGGTCTTCACGTCGAGCATGTGTCCGGCATGGACCACCGTCGTGATGGTGTCGTCGCTCTTTCCCGTTTTCTGGGCCAGGGCTGCACAGGAAAGGAACGCAATTGCGCAGAGCAAAAGCCTTGAGCAGATGTTGGTTTTCATAAAGATTGAGTCCTCAGGCAAGCAGCGGATTATAGCAGTCTGCTATTCTTCCTGATTCGCGCTCATCCGCGCAAATCCGCAGTAGGTTTTCAGCTCCGATCCTCTGAGTCCGTTGCCATGGCTGTCCTCCAAAAATGAAACTTCCCTTTTTATTCGCCCACGGATATAATGCCATGGTTTATAAATGATGCCGCAAGGGGGAGAGCATGGCCGACGACAAAACCGAAAAATCCAAGGCAATTGATCTGGCGCTGGCGCAGATTGAAAAACAGTTCGGAAAAGGCTCCATTATGCGGCTGGGGAACAAGGAAGCCATTGTTCCCATCGCGGTGATATCCACCGGTTCCATTTCCTTTGACCTGGCGCTGGGCGTCGGCGGTTTTCCGCGGGGACGCGTGGTGGAGATTTTCGGACCGGAATCGAGCGGCAAGACCACCATCGCCCTCCAGGTGATTGCCGAGGCGCAGAAGGCCGGCGGCATGGCAGCTTTTGTGGACGCCGAACACGCGCTTGATCCCCTCTACGCCAAGAAGCTCGGTGTGGACGTGGACAACCTGCTGGTTTCCCAGCCCGATTACGGCGAGCAAGCCATCGAGATAGCCGAAGCGCTGGTGCAATCCAATGCCATTGACGTGCTGGTAATAGACTCCGTCGCGGCCCTGGTCCCCAAGGCGGAACTGGACGGCGAAATGGGTGACAGCCACATGGGACTGCAGGCGCGGCTCATGTCCAAAGCCATGCGCAAGCTGACCGGAATTATCTCCAAGTCGCGGACCTGCATCATTTTCATCAACCAGATTCGGGAAAAGATCGGCGTGATGTTCGGCAACCCGGAAACCACCACGGGCGGCCGCGCACTCAAGTTTTATTCTTCCGTCCGCGTGGACATTCGCCGCATCGGCGCGCTGAAAGACGGTGACGTGGTGATTGGCAACCGGACCAAGATCAAGATCGTCAAGAACAAGACCGCCGCGCCCTTCCGGGAAGCCGAGTTTGACATCATCTACGGCGAAGGCATTTCCCGCGAAGGCGACCTGATTGACCTGGGCGTGGATCGCAACATCATCGAAAAATCCGGCACCTGGTTCAGCTACAAAGGCGAACGTATCGGCCAGGGCCGCGAAAACGCCAAACAATTCCTGAAAGAAAACAAAGACGTCATGGCCAGGCTGGAAACCGAGCTGCGCAAGGAACTGGGCATGAAGCCCCTGGTGCCCGAGCCTCCCGCACCAACACCGGAGCAGAAACAAGCCGTGGCGGTCGTACACGGCAAAGCGCAAGCGGGAAAGAAGTAGTTAGGCAAACCGCGTGCCTTTCCCCAGAATAGGACATGCTGTCAAACGAATGGTGAGTTTCGTCATCCTGTTGTATGTCGGGCTGGCGGTCTATGCGTTCTTTCTTTCGGACCATCAGATTTTTCTGCCACACCCTCCGTCCTACCGCGATACGCCGCAAGTGCTGAAGCTCAAGAGTTCCAGCGGCAATAAGATCTCTGCCGTATACCTGACGAACCCGTCCGCAAAGTTCACGTTACTCATAAGCCACGGAAACGCCGAAGACCTTGGAGACGACCAGTATTGGCATGCCAGCCTGCAGCGCGCGGGGTTCAGTGTTTTCGCTTACGACTACCAGGGATACGGAACCAGCGAAGGTAAGTCGACCGAGGACCACGCCTACGATGATGAAGCTGCGGCGTACGACTACCTTACGAACCAGCTGCATATACCGCCCGGGCAGATCATCATTTACGGCAAGTCGGTTGGCACTGGCCCTGCAGTCCACCTTGCCGCCCGGCAGTCGGCTGCGGGATTAATCTTGCAGAGCCCTTTCTTATCAGCATTTCGCGTGCTCACTCGGGTCCCCTTGCTGCCGTTTGACAAATTTCCCAACTACAAAGAAGTTCCGCGTATCCATATTCCCGTCCTGGTGATGCACGGGACAGCAGACCAGGTCATTGGTTTTTGGCATGGACAGAAACTCTATGAACTTGCGAACGCACCGAAATCTTCGTTGTGGGTCGAAGGAGCCGACCACAACGACCTGGAAATGGTGGCCGGTGACCGATATATCAAGGCACTGCAAAGTTATGCGGATTCATTGTGATCCCGCTTGTTGCTCCCTCCCGCAATCCAGAATAAAATCACCAGTTAGCCCGAAAACGAAGGACTCCTCTTGAACCTTGTACGCGCCATATATCCGGGTTCGTTCGACCCGCTCACCAACGGGCATCTTGATCTGATCGAGCGCGGGAGCAAGATTTTTGAAGAGCTGATTGTCGCCATTTTGCGCAACTCGGAGAAAGACCCGCTGTTTACCCTGGAAGAGCGCCGGGAAATGCTGGACGAGATGGTCGGCAAGTATCCCAACGTGCGCGTGGACACCTTTGACGGCCTGCTGGTGGATTACGCCATGCGGAAGCACGCCAAGGCCGTGCTGCGTGGTATACGCGCCATCAGCGACTACGAGTACGAACTGCAAATGGCCCTGATGAACCGCAAGCTCCAGCCGCAACTGGAGACGGTGTTCATGATGCCCGCCGAGGCGTATTCCTATTTGAGTTCGCGGCTGGTCAAGGAAGTGTTCCGTCTGGGCGGTTCCGTGCGCGGTCTGGTGCCGGAACTGGTGGAACAAAAACTAGCTGAAAAAGTCCACGGCATTGGTGTGCGATCGAAGTAGCAAGATTGAAGCAGCAAGGTCCCGCTAAAAAGAGGAGCTCATGGCAACTTTAGCCGCAATCAAGCAGTTCAGTGATCGAGTCAACCGCATTGAGATTTCGGCCACCATGGCCGTTGTGGCGGAAGCCGCAAAACTCAAGGCCGGTGGTGCCGACCTGGTGGAATTCGGGGCCGGTGAACCGCACTTCCCCACGCCGCAGCATATAAAGGACGCGGCCATCGCCGCCATCCAGCAGGACTTCACCAAATACACCACGGTCCCTGGAATGCCGGAACTGCGCGCGGCCATCGTGAAGCGCCACGCCGCTGACTTCGGCTCCAGCTACAAGCCGGAAGAGACCATCGCTTCCACCGGTGGCAAGCTGTCCTTGTTCAACGCTATTCAAGTGCTGGTGGACCACGGCGACGAAGTGATTCTGCCGGTGCCGTACTGGGTCTCATTTAAAGACATCGTGGAGTACGCGGGCGGCAAGTGCGTGTATGTGGAGACCGACGAGGGCGATGGCTTCCAGCTTACGGCGGAAATGATCGAGCGCAGCATCACTCCCCGGACGCGGGCCATCATCATCAACAGCCCCAACAATCCCAGCGGAGCCGTGCTTGATCCGGCGGAATTCACCGCCATTCTCCGGCTTGCGCACAAGCGCGGCATCTACGTAATCGCCGACGAGTGCTACGTCTATTTGAATTACACGGGCAAAAGTTTTTCCGCCGCATCGGTGGCGGAGGCGCGTGAGCACCTGGTGATCGCCGGTTCGCTTTCCAAAACGTATTCCATGACCGGCTGGCGTCTGGGATATGCCATGGCCCCGGCGCCGATCATCAACGCCATGACCAAGCTGCAGAGCCAGAGCACTTCGAGTACAGCTCAGATGGTGCAGAAGGCCGGAGTGGCTGCCCTGAATGGTCCGCAGCAGTGCGTAGCGGAGATGAAGGCCGAGTGGATTCGCCTGCGCGACCATACGCTCAAAGGCCTGGCCACAATCCCCGATGTGAGCTGCGTGCGTCCGGAGGGCGCGTTCTACGTCTACCCCAACGTTTCATCTTATTTTGGTAAGAGCGGCGTCAATTCCGCCGCGGACGTCGCCAAGCGGCTGCTGCACGAGGCCCACGTAGTCACCGTTCCAGGCGAGGCCTTTGGCACGCGGGAGCACATACGCCTTTCGTATGCGACTTCACCGGCGGAGATTGACCGGGGCATCAAACGCATGAACGAATGGTTCGGCAAGTTGTAAACGGCGAATCCTTACCGCGGATTCACGCTGATATGCGCGGATTGGAAAGAACGTCGGCGTAGAGACGCGGCACTGCCCCGTCTCACTTTCAAACTGTGAAGACTTCTTGATTCCGATAACTGATTTTCGCCACGTGACCAATCGAAAATGTACTCTTCATGCCTGACCTCTATCCATTACTTGTGCGTCCGCAATTCCAGGAGCGCATTTGGGGCGTACGCGATCTGGCGCCGCTCTATTCGCATCCGGTAACGGGCAATGCGATAGGCGAAGCGTGGCTCACCTGTGACAATTGCGCGGTAGCCAACGGTCCTCTTGCCGGACGTACGCTGGCCGATCTTGCAAAACAATTTGGTCGCGCACTGATGGGCGAAGCTTGCCCTGACCCTTCGCGATTTCCTCTACTGATGAAATTCCTGTTTCCCCGGGAAAAGATGTCGGTCCAGGTGCATCCCGATGACGCAACCGCCGCCAAACTGGGCCTGCCTTCCGGCAAGACGGAGTGCTGGTACATTCTTCGGGCGGACGCCGGCGCGAACGTTGGTCTCGGCTTGAAGAGGGGCACCACCAAGGCCGCAGTGGAGGCGGCAATCCGC
This sequence comes from Verrucomicrobiia bacterium, assembly GCA_035567035.1. Taxonomy (GTDB): domain Bacteria; phylum Acidobacteriota; class Terriglobia; order Terriglobales; family Acidobacteriaceae; genus Angelobacter. The sequence continues at coordinate 37,552 of DATMPO010000102.1, forward strand.
GGAAACACCATGGAAGAATTGCTGAACTGGGTTGAAGTCCGGGCCGGCGATTTGATCTACGTGGACGCTGGCACCATCCACACCATCGGCCCGGGGAGCGTGGTCCTGGAGATCCAGCAGAATTCCGACACCACGTTCCGCCTTTATGATTACGGCCGGCCGCGCGAACTCCATATAAAAGACGGGCTCGACGCCGCCAAAGAGCAGACACACGCCGGCAAAGTTCCGCGTGAGAATCAGCAGTCGGAAAAGGGCAAGACACAGGCCAACCTGGTGACCTCGCCTTACTTTGTAGTGGACCAGTTCAAGCTGGAGAAGCTGTGGGAATTCCGGCGTCCGCATGATGAGCGTGGCAGGCAGAGCGTATGGTGCCTGGCCGCCCACGCGGGTTGCGCGATCGTGGAGTACGACGGCGCCACCCCGTTCACGTGGACCAGCGGAGAGGCCGTTGTCGTCCCGGCAGCAGTGGAGAGATTCACCTTGAAACCGCAGTGGGAAATCGAATTCCTGTGCGCTTCTTTGCCCGCGGAACACGTTGGGCCTCCGCGGACGCTTCCGGTTTGAGACAATGTATCTGCCGTGAGGGAGATGGTTTGAGCACAGGCAAGTTTTATCCGGTGGTCCTGGCGGGCGGAAGCGGGACGCGTTTCTGGCCGCGCAGCCGGCGCGGCCGCGCCAAGCAGGTCCTGGCACTTGACGGCCCGCAGACGATGATCCAGCAAACGGTTGCCCGTCTTGCTCCCCTGTGCGCGGCGGAAGATTTCTGGATCATCACCAATGAAGTAGTCGCTCCAGAAATCCGGCGGCAGCTTCCGGCCATGCCGCCAAAGCAGATTGTCGAGGAGCCTGCTCCGCGCAACACTGCGCCGGCAATCGGTTTGGCGGCGTTCATCCTGCAAAAAATCGACCCCGATTCCGTCTTGGGAATGTTTCCGTCAGATCAGGTCGTTGGTGACGAAGCCAAATTCCGCCATGTGTTGCGGCACGCCGCGGAACTTGCCGCACAGGGCGAAAACATTGTGGTCCTGGGCGTTCCGCCTTCGCGGCCGGAAACTGGGTATGGCTACATCGAAGCCGGAGACCAGATCTCCGGCGAGCAGTTCCGGGTAAAACGCTTTACGGAAAAACCCAACCTGGAAAAGGCCGAGGAGTTTACGACCGCAGGGAACTACTACTGGAACAGCGGCATGTTTTTCTGGCGAGCCAGCACGCTGACCCGCGCTCTGCGCGAGCATCTTTCTGAGACCGCGCCTTTCCTGGAAGCGATCGCCGCGGCCTGGGGAACAGAAGACTTCGATTCAAAGTTTCGAACGCTTTATCCGCAATGCGAAAACATCAGCATTGATTACGCGTTACTGGAGCCGCGTTCAGCCAGGGGCCAGCACTCGTCCAGCCTCTTTTGCCTGCGCGCGGACTTCGGCTGGAATGATCTTGGCTCCTGGGCGGCGCTCCATGATCACAAGACCAAAGATCGCAAGAGCAAAGACGCCAGCCGTAACGTGATCGACTCCACCGGCTCCTATACACTAAATGCCACAGGAAATTACGTTTACGCACCCGGAAAGTTCGTGGCCGCCGTGGGCGTACACGACCTGGTGGTGGTGGAAACGGAAGACGCTATTCTGGTGACCACGCGCGAGCACTCCCAGGACGTCGGCAAGATTGTAAAATTTTTGAATGAGAAGAAGATGACGGAGTTGATGTAAAGAAGCCGTTAGCTGCAAGCTTCTGGCTGCTAGCCAGGCCGTGAGGCAAAGGAAGTGAATATCCGACTAGAAGCTAGCGGCTGGTAGCTAGGAGCTGTAACGGGGAGAACATGTCTACCGAAATCAAGTTTGGCACCGACGGCTGGCGGGGAGTCATCGCCGACGATTACACCTTTGGCAACGTACGCCGCGTCGCCGGCGCGATTGCCGCGTACGTCCTGAAGAACGAAGATCCCTCGCGTGGCGTCATGATCGGATACGACACGCGCTTCGGTTCCCGCCGCTTTGCGGAGGCCTGTGCCGACGTTCTGGCGCTGGCGGGGGTCCCTATCAAGCTGGCGAACGACTATACGCCTACGCCCGCGCTCTCCTATGCGGTCAAGAACCTCGGCGCGGCGGGCGGTGTCATGATCACATCCAGCCACAATCCCTGGAACTGGAACGGCGTGAAGTTCAAGGCGAACTATGGTGGTTCGGCTACTCCGGCTATCATCAAGCTGATTGAAGAAGCGGTCCGCGCGGGCGCCATGCCCCGGGGCACGCCGGCCCGGATTGAAGAAGCCGATTTCAACACGCCTTATGTTGCCGCGATCTGCAAGTTCGCCGATCTCGACAAGATCGCGAAGGCCGGATTCAAGTTTGCCATTGACTGCATGTATGGCGCGGGACGCAATATTCTTTCCGACATCTTCCGCCAGCGCGGCATTGACCACGTGCAGATCCGGAGTGAGGTCAACCCGCTCTTTCCGGGAATTAATCCTGAACCGATTGAGCCCCACGTGCGGATGTTGCAGGACACGGTGGTGAAGGAAAAATGTCATGCCGGCTTCGTGACGGACGGCGATGCCGACCGCATCGGCGCGGTCGCGGAAGACGGCAGCTTCGTGGATGCCCACAAGATCTACTCGATTCTGCTGCAGTGGCTGCTCACCCGTCACAATGACTGGCCGGGCGATGTAGTGCGCGCTTTCAACACGACCCGCATGCTGGACCGCATTGCCGCCAAGCATGGCCGCAAGCTGATCGAATGCGGCATCGGGTTCAAGTACATCTGCGACCTCATGCTGGAGCGCCAGATTCTTGTAGGCGGAGAAGAGTCCGGCGGCATCGGCATTCAACGCCATCTGCCCGAGCGCGACGGTCTCCTGAATGCCCTGCTTCTGGCCAACGTCATGGCCGACGAAGGGAAAAGTCTCGGCCAGTTGGTTGCGGCGTTGCAACAGGAGTACGGCCCGCACTACTACGCCCGCCGCGATCTGCGCGTGGCCAATGACGTAAAAGAAGCCGCCATTTCCCGCGCGGCCAGCAGCGAAGTGAAGACGCTGGGCCGCTATAAAATCCTGCGCAAGGAAGACATGGACGGCATCAAGTTCTTCCTGGATGCTCCGACGCCCGGCGACGGCGCCGAAGCGTGGGTCCTTTTGCGCTCTTCCGGCACTGAGCCCTTGATGCGCATCTACACCGAGGCCGCGTCGCCGGACCTGGTGCAGGAAATTCTTGAGGAAGCCGTGGCGTTCGTGGAAGCCAGGGTCCCGGCCGGAGCTCATTGATGGACAACCACGATTCAGTCGCCGCCATGGCCGGCGCCTATGCGGAAAAAGCGGTGCTGATCGCTCGCGAATTCAAAGCCAAGCTGGATTACAGCGAAAACTCCCTCATGGAATTGGAAACCATTCTGGCGCAGCTTTCTCAGGAATTGCCCGGCGCGCGCCCGGCCGACCCGGACGTTACTGAGATCTGCAAGATGTGGGGCAGTTATTTCGGTGAGGTCGTGCGACGGCGATTTGGCGGCGAATGGGGCATTGAGACGTATCCGGGCAAGCAATTCGCGACCCTCACTCTCACCGTAGGGGGTGGCAAGCTTTTTCCCTCCATGAAAATCCACCGCCGGCTGACAGAAGGCGACGGTGACAATCTCTGGTCGTTTTACAAGATGGTCAAAGCCAGACTGGAAACCGTTCCTGGTGGAAAAGTTCAGTAGCCTTTTCAGGGGTAGATTCCCGACCCGAGTGGTAGAATCCTGCTAATTTCTGATTACGTACCTTTATCACTCGCACAGGAGAAGCCAATGAAAATAGCGTGTCGATTCGCGCTGGCAGCCCTGGTTTTGACCACAACGCTGGCTGCGTCAGCCCAAGAGCAAGATAAGGACAATAAGAGCGGAGTGACTACTCTGGCGGCAAGTAAGTTCGGGCCGTTGCCGGGAATGCCCTCATGCCTGTCACTCTCCGTTCAGCGTGGCGACCCCGCCAAGGGCGCCGCAGTCATCCTGATCAAGATGACGCCCGGTTGTACCGTACCCTGGCATTGGCACACCGCAGGAGAGGCCCTCATGATGGTCAGCGGCAAAGGCAAGATCGAGATGAAGGACGCTGCCGCATCTGCCGTTGCTCCCGGCGACTATGTGCTCCTGCCGGGCAAGCATCCCCACCAGTTCAGCTGCGCCACTGCATGTACGTTTTTCGATGTAACGGAAGGCGCCTTTGACGTGCACTACATTGACAAAGACGGAAAGGAAATCCCACCCGATCAAGCACTGGGGCCTGCGAAGAAGCCGATGGGCAAAAAGAAATAGCGCCCAGCGATGGGTGGCTGTATGCCACCCGTCGCGGGTCATTTTCCACGAAATTTTGCCGCGCGCTTCCCCAGAAATGCCGCAATTCCTTCCCGGCCGTCGGCGCGGCCGGACGCCGCGGAAATTTCCAGGCTCTCCAATTCCATTTGGGTCTCGAGCGACTCGTCCCACCCTCTGTGCAACAGTCTCTTGGTCACTCCAAAAGCTTGTGTGGGGCCGTCAGCAAAGGCAGCGGCCGTTTCATTCGCGTAGCGCAGCAGCTCCGTGTCCGGAACAACCTGAGTCACGATTCCCCATTCCCGCGCTTCTTGTGCCGACAATTTACGGTTCGTCAAGGCAAGTTCCATCGCCCGCTTGAACCCGACAATCCTGGGAAGAAAGTAAGAAGAGCTGCCATCGGGTACCAGGCCGATTTTGGTATAGGCCATGAGAAACGTTGCCGACTCTGCTGCCAGCACAATGTCGCAGGAGCATGCCAGGCTGAATCCGCCTCCCGCCGCGGGGCCGTGTACTGCGGCGATCACCGGTGCATCCAGCCGCGCCAGCCGGGACGTTGCGAGATGAAGGTACGAGGTGGTTTCCCGGATGTAGGCAGGCAGCTTTTCTCCCTGTGCGGCAAAAGTCTTCAGATCGCCGCCCACGCTGAAAGCGCGGCCCGCGCCGCTGAGCGAGACCACTCTGACATCCGCCTCTTCACACCGTAGCGAGATGGCCAGGAGTTCTTTCGCCACTTCCAGGTTGATGGCGTTGCCCACCTCCGGCCGGTTGAGAGTAATGCGAGCAATGCCGTCTTGAATGTCACACAGCACGGCGCTGCCATGGCTACCGGGACCTGATTGCATGGTGTTTCCTCCGCAAGATTGAAGACCAACTCCGTAAGGTACCAAAGCAGCACGCCGCGGGCTAGCCGCCGATTCTCTGCATCCAGCCCGGCGGCGGCAGTTTCTCTTTCAACCCAACTCCACTGGTTCCGCGTTGCATCATCTGTTCGGACAGTGAAACGATCCTTGCGGCGGCCACATCTACAGGAACACCCCGCGCGTGAATGTTGGAAATCAGGTTGCGGCCGGAGTCATTCTGTCCAGCGCGCGGTTGGAAAGCCATGTAAGCGGAAAGACTTTCCGCCGTGGCCAGCCCGGGGCGTTCGCCAATCAGCAGCACTACAACTTCAGGATGCAAAAGCTCCCCAACATCATTCATTACGCCAACGCGGCAGTGATGCGCCACAAACGGCTGGCCCAGCGTCCAACCCAGGGCAGCCGCGCGTTCCATGATTTTAGGCAGAAGTCGCGGGACCTGTGTAGCCAGGGCCGTCACAGAAAGACCGTCGCCGATTACGATTTGCAAATCTGCTTCGGGAGGAGACAGTGCCCTTATTCTCTCTCTTCCGTTGTCGTCAAACTTTCTTCCCAGATCGGGACGCAGCAGATATTCGTCTTTTGATTTGGCCAGCGTAAACACTTCAAAAAGTTTCCACTGCCGCACAAACTCCGCTCCCAGGTCTCGGTCCATTTCCAGTTCGGTGCGGACAGCGTCGCGCGCGGCCGCATGGGCCTGGCGCAGTTCCAGTTGCGTGGACGTACGATACGCGGCTCCGGCGCGGTCCACGAGCACGCGGGCCGGCGTGCGCGCGCGAATTCTTTCGACCGGCTTTGGCCAGCCAGCGCCGTGAAGAACGGCGCTGTCAGAATCGGGAGGATCACTCATCTGGTGCCATGATCTCAGAACGCAGCTTGAAATCACAATTTGCCGGCGTGTTGATGGCTCCGCAGGCGGGCTGGTACAATTTTTTCCTCGGACGGTGCACCCTATGGAAAGTGTAAGTCAGCGTCGCCGCAACGGCCTTCTTTGGGCAGGCTTCTTCTTCCTGATACTCGGGATACTTAATTTTGCCATTCTGGCTTTCGTCAGCTTTCCCGGACAACAGTTTGTCCCCTGGCTCGACCTGGCGTTTTTCGCCGCGGCGGTGATTCTGTTCATCGCGGGGCTCCGGCGCTCCATGACACAGCCCCAGGTCTATGGCGGAAAGGTTGCGGGATGGATTTTCGCCGTCCTTGCCGTGCTGCTGCTGGGGTTCACGGGTCTTTCCAATTACAAGATGCGCGAGCTTCCGGCTTCGGGTGCGGCGCCGCAAGTCGGACAGAAAGTCCCCGAATTCTCCCTGTCGGACATCAACGGCCAGACTGTTTCTCTCGCGCAGCTTGAATCCACTCCCGGTCCCGCGGGCGCGCGTCCCAAAGCGGTCCTGCTGGTGTTTTATCGCGGATACTGGTGACCCTTTTGCAACCTCGAGTTACGAGGCATTGAGAAACACCTGAGCGAATTCGAGTCCGACGGAGTGCGGCCGGTGGCCATCAGCGTTGATCCGCCGGAAACTTCCCGTGATCTGAGCCGCAAGGCCGGGTACACCTTCACGTTTCTTTCCGATCCCAACGCCGAGGTAATTCGCAGTTATTCTCTGCTGCACGTTGGCGCAGGACCCGGAGGACATGACATTTCGCGCCCGGCAGAATTCCTGGTGGACTCAACGGGAACGGTGCGTTGGGCCAATTTTACCGAGGATCTCCGCGTGCGGGCGCGGGCCGAGGAAATGCTGGCCGCGGCCAGAGCCATTCAATAAGAACTCCGTCCCTGACCCTCTAGCGTCGCAGGGGCAGGAGTGCGCGCAACCGGCCTTCGCGCAGGAAAATTCCTACCCACACCAGCACGCCGATAATGATCGGAAAGTAGAAAGGCTCGCCGATGCGCGTGTGGCTTGCTGTGGCGCCGCCGAGATATGCTGTCAGCAAGAGCGCGCCAAAAACGGCTGTTTGCGGAATGGCATAGATGATCGTGCAGACGAGCATCACGATCGTGATCGGCACCCGAGGTGCTCTGGGTATCCGAGGTGGGCCATTCCTTGCACAGTCACCTGAGGCTTCATGAGACCTACAACGACGTTGGAGAGCATGAACAGCACTATGAGACCGCTGAGGATCCGCCCAGTCCAGAGACTTGCCTTTGAGACCGGAGCCGATGTTTCCGTTTGCATGATTTGTCCTCCAGAGTGTTTTTCCGTCGAACATCAATAGATGGTGCAATGGTATCCGGTGATGCAGGAAAAGGTCCATTTCCCACACCGCCGGGGACAAGGCGCGATTTTGCCATGTGGTGCTTACTTTTGCGGACATGTTTCTTCTCCTTTTTCTGCTCTTTTTGCAGCCCGCGTAGATAGTCATTCACGCGATCAAAACTCTGTTCCCAGTGTATAATTTCGCGGCCAAGAGAATCATCGCGCGGTTCGACCGGGGGTCCCATGCATAGCAAGCGATTCATCGCTTTCGTCCTCTGCCTGCTCTTTCTCGCCCAGGGATGCTCCAGGAAGAGTGAGGGAGACACCATCAGGATCGGCGTCATCACTTCGCTGACCGGCAGTCTGGCGGCTTTTGGAGAAGCGCACAAACACGGCTATGAAATCGCCCTGGACGAACTGAACGCCAAAGGCGGAGTCCTGGGCAAGAAGATCGAGCTGGATTTCTACGACGATCAGAGCAAATCGGACCAGGCGGTGCAGGGCGTTTCCAAGCTCATTGACCAGGACCGCGTGCCGCTGATACTAGGCTCCTACTCCAGCGAAAGCACCAAGGCCATTGTCCCCTCGATGATTCAGCGGCAGGTCCCGCTGATCATCCCCACAGCCACGGCCGACAACGTGATGGACTCCAGGTCCCCGTGGATATTCCGCGTCTGCGCCGGCGCGGCCGACTACGCCCGCGCCACCCTCGCGTTCCTCAAGAGCAACGGCGCGCCCAAAACCATGGCCATTGTGTACGAGAACACTAACTTCGGGCAGGCGAACATGAAAGCCATGACCGCCGCTGCCAACGAAGCCGGCATCAAGCTTGTGGCAGTGGAGTCGTATGAAGCCAAGTCGCCGGACTATAAAGCAGTCTTGCAGCGCGTGAAGAAAGCCAATCCCGACGTGATTTATTTCTGCTCCTACCTGCTCGACGCAACGACCCTCATGCGTCAGGCGCAGGAAGTGGACCTGAATCCCCAGTACTATACTTCCGCGGGAACAGGGTTTGCCGCCGCGGAGTTTCCCACGCCCAAAGGCGCGGGGAAAAACGCGGAATACACATTTTCCACGTCGCAGTGGCTGCCGGAGGCAAAGTGGACTGGCTCAAGGGAATTCGATGCGGAGTATTTCAAGCGCTACAATTCGCATCCAGCGTACCACGCCACGCAGGCGTACGCTTCGTTGCGCGCGGCCGTGCAGGCGATTGACGACGCCAAGTCCACCGACCCCGCCAAAATCAAGGACGCGCTCCACAATCTCAACATCAGCATGACGCTGTTCGGTCCAATCAAGTTTGACGCCAACGGCCAGAACCAGCACCCTGTCCTGGTCACGCAGGTCCAGGGAGGACAGTACCGCGTTGTAAATCCACCAGACGTTGCGGACGCCAAGCCGATCATCCCGGCGCCGAAATGGTCCCAGCGATAGCGCTCTCATCCCAAACCTGAAAACAGGAGGCTGGCGCAAAGTTGACACCGTTCTTACAAGCCTGCATGAACGGCCTTCTCACCGGCGCGCTTTACGCCGTGATTGGCATGGGGCTGGCGCTGATCTTCGGCGTCATGCGCATCGTCAATTTCGCGCACGGCGCGTTCCTCATGGTGGGCATGTACGCAACGTTTGTGCTCTTTGACACGTTCAAGATCAATCCTTACATTGGGTTCCTTCCCGCGGGGATTTTTCTCTTCGGCTTCGGCTACCTTGTCTATCTGTCCCTGGTCCGGCCCGTGCGCAACCAATCGCATTTCATGCAGATATTGCTGACCACGGGAATCGCCCTGATCCTGACGGACAGCGCCCAGCTCATCTTTCACGCCGACTATCGCCAGACGCACCTTGAGCTGGTCAATAAGGTCCTTCGTTTTGGTCCTTTTGCTCTCAATGCCGCATCCGTGCTTTCCTTCGCGATTGCAGCAGTACTCATTGTGGGACTCACGTTGTTCGTGACCCGCACACTCACCGGCCAGGCCCTGCGCGCGATCGCGCAAAACCCCGAAGTGGCGTCCCTGATGGGCATTAACGTATCGCGCATTCAGGCATTCAGTTTTGCGCTGGGGATTGCGCTTGCCGGAGCTGCCGGAGGCCTTCTACTTCCGCCGCTTTATCTCTATCCCGGCGTTGGGGAGGACTACACCACCAAGGCATTTGTGATTGTCGTGCTCGGCGGCATGGGCTCCATTGAAGGCGCCGCGATCGCCGGCCTGGTTCTGGGCGTATCAGAAAGCCTAACCAGTCTTTATTGGCACAACCACTGGGCGCTGGTCATTGACTTCGCAATCTTCCTGCTGGTGCTCTCGATCAAGCCCGGCGGCATCTTTGGGAGAGAAAGAGCATGATCGGATTCAAGGGATGGCAACTCGGTGCTCTGGTCGCTGTGCTCATCGCGTGCGTTTTTCTGCCGTTTGTAATGCAGAATGATTATCAGGTGCGGATCCTGTTTCGCATCGCCCTTTTTGCAGGACTCGGTCTCGCGTGGAACCTGGTGGGCGGCTACGCCGGACAACTATCCCTGGGCCACGCCGCTTTTTTTGGCGTCGGAGCTTATGGGCTGGCGCTCTTTTCCGCGCACTCTGTCCCCAAGTGGGCAGCTGTCTTTCTGGCCGGGTTGGTGGCGGCCGGCTTGGCAGCAATCATCGGCCGCATCGCCTTTCGTCTGCGTGGTCCGTACTTTACGCTCGCCAGCATTGCCTTTGCGGAAGTCCTGCGCCTGACCGCCACCAACCTCGATTGGACTGGCGGGGCCATCGGCCTGGATACGCCCGCCCTCTTTGCCGGCCGGTCGTTCATCTGGTCGCTGTATTTCTCCGCTCTCGGGCTGGCGTTGCTTTGTTTCCTGATCAACTACGCGACTTCGCGTTCGCGTCCCGGCTACTACCTGATGGCCATCCGCGAAGACGAAGAGACCGCGAGCGCCGTTGGTATTGATACGGCAAGTTACAAGCTGCGAGCTCTGTTGATCAGCGCGTTTCTCACCGCGCTCGGCGGAGCGCTCTATGCCAGCGCTTCCCAGCACATTGTCCCGGACGACTCATTTCCGCTCGATACGTCCGTGCAAATCGCAATCATCGCCATGCTGGGCGGTGCCGGCACGCTCCTTGGCCCCGTTGTGGGTGCTGCACTGTTGCTGACGGCACAGGAACTGTTTAAGAACCAATTCCAGGAAAGCCATCTCATGATTTACGGGATATTGATCGTGGTGGTAGTGCTCTTCCTGCCGGAGGGAATTGTCGGCGGGCTGCAGCGGCTGTTCCGCAAAAAGACAAAGCCTCTGGTCCAGAGCGCTCCGCCGGCGGAGGCCGCGTCATGAGCGTCAGCCTTGAGCTGCGCAACGTTCACAAAAGTTTTGGCGGGCTGCACGCCGTCCGGGATGTGTCGTTTGCTCTGAATGACGGCGAGGTCCTGTTCATCATTGGTCCGAATGGCGCGGGCAAGACAACGGTCTTCAATCTCATCAGTGGGTTCCTCCATCCCGACGCGGGCGCAATCGTATTTCAAGGCCGGAACATTTCCCGGCTCGCTCCGCATCAGACCGCGCGGCTCGGGATCGGACGGACATTTCAGATCGTCAAGCCGCTGCCTAACTTGACTGTGGTGCAGAACGTGATGCTGGGAGCGTTCATGCACACGCCTAATCCGCGACGCGCCGAAGACGCAGCGGCGAAGATCCTGGCTTTCCTTGGCATGTCGCATTTGCGGGATTTTCCGGCGCGGGGATTGCCTCTGGCCGCGCTGAAGCGCCTGGAGATCGCGCGCGCACTTGCTACCCGGCCCAGGCTGATGCTCCTGGATGAAGTGGTCTCCGGATTGACCACCAGTGAAGCGCTTGCCCTGGCGGAGTTGATCAAGCGCCTGCCGGAATGGGGCGTCAGCGTTGTAGGCGGCGTGGAGCACGTGATGCAGGTGGTGATGAAGATCGCCGACCGCGTCGTGGTGCTGGACTACGGGGCAAAAATCGCCGAAGGCCGGCCAGCTGACGTAGTGAACCTGCCTGTGGTCATTGAAGCCTACCTCGGCCCGAAGTATAAGGAGCTGGCGCGATGACCGTGGCGAACCCTCCGGCGGCAACGACCTCTTCCCCAGTCGCGACCCTTCTGGCACTGAACGAGATAACTGCGTTCTACGGCGACTTGCAGGCGCTGTTTGGCATCACGCTGCACGTCAACGCGGGCGAGATCGTAACGCTCATCGGCGCGAACGGCGCGGGAAAGACGACAATTCTGCGCGTCATCTCCGGGCTCAAGCCGCCGGCCAGCGGGACCCTGCATTTTGCCGCTGCGGAAGTCTCCCGCGTTCCCGCGCATGAAATGGTGGCGCGCGGGGTGAGCCATGTGCCCGAGGGCCGGCAGGTGTTTCCGTTTCTTACCGTGAAGGAGAACCTGGCGCTGGGCGCGTACACGCGGCGCGCTCGCCCGCATGTGAAGCGCCTGATGGAAGAACAACTGGCCCTGTTCCCGCGACTGGCGGAACGGCTTGGCCAGCTGGCAGGGACGCTCTCCGGTGGCGAACAACAGATGGTCGCGATAGCCCGCGGCCTGATGGCACAACCCAAACTGCTTCTGCTGGACGAGCCGTCCCTGGGCCTGGCGCCCAAGGTTGTAGAAGAGGTCTTCGAGAAAATTCAGGAAGTGCGGCGCGCGGGCATCACCATGCTGATTGTGGAACAAAATGTGGTGAGCGGCCTGAGCATTGCCGATCGCGGCTACGTGGTGCAGAACGGCGCTGTCCGGCTGGAAGACAGCGCCAGGAACCTGCTGGCGAATGAGATGGTGCGCGCGGCGTATCTGGGCTTATGAGGACCTGAGGTTTTAGAAGACCGGTTAAGCCGCGAATGAACGCGAAAGCGCACGAATAAGGCAATGCATGCGTTTTTCAGCGTAAATCTGCGGCCTTTGCAGACTCTACGTCAGGTCCTCCAGCTTTAGCGCTGTCGTGCTCTTCCACGCCGCCTGGAATTGCTTGTCCACAAACTGGGCATCGTAGTTGCGTCCCTGCGCTTTCAACGCTTCCCGCAGTCCAAAGAGCGAACGTGGATTACGCGGATTACGTTCCAGGTCTTCGCGAAAAACTTTCTCAGCTTCCGTCGCGTTACCACCGGCCAGCAGCGTTGCGCCCAGCGGTTCCCTCACTGAGATGGCCCAGTCTGGCGGTTCGTCATATTTGAGCGTGTCCTGTATGGCAACCGCCTGGCGCAGATAGGCGATGGCGCCTGCCGTGTCGTGTCTGGCCGCGGCAATTTTCGCCGCCAGCGTGTTTTCCGCGATCCTCAAGATGTCTTTCGTCCTGTTATTGATGGGCGGCGCGAATACTGCGTCGGGAGGTGTAGCGGCCTCTGCGTCTGTCACGATCTTCAGCTCCGCCTCGGCGTCGTTGATCTTTCCCGTAGCGGCCAGCGCGATGCCGCGTCCGTAGTGCCAGAGCATAGTGCTGGTCTTCATGGAGACATCGGGCCTGGGCATTTTCAGAATTTCGTCCCATTTGTGGAACCGGACCTCGACTTCCACCGGTATGGCCATGAAAGCTTCGAGGGAAGGAGCCATCTTCAAGTATGGGGCCACATGCGCCGCCAGCATGCCCGCGGCTTTGCGCGCCTGAGCGTAGTCACCTTCCACGCCGGCGCATTGCGCAATGAAATGGAGATTGTGACTGTAATACATGGCCGGATACATGGTCTTTCCACCGCTGGCCTGTATGTATGCGCGGTCGGCCTCTGCGGCTTTCTCGTTCGTTTTGACCGCGGCGTCAAAGTCTCCGGTGCGGATGTAAATGTGCCCCGGCATGTGGACGAGATGGCCCGCCCCCGGGGCCAGCGCAGCGAGCCGGTTTGCGGCAGCCAGAGCTCGTTCGGGATTCGGCGATGCTTCGACCGTGTGAATGTAATAGTGGATTGCGCCCATATGGTTGGGATCGCGTCGCAGCACCGACTCGAGCGTCGCCACAATTTCCGGGGTGCCGGGGTCCGGCGTCCCATCCGGATGCCACAGCTGCCAGCGATGCAGATTCATGGCGGCTTCGGCAAAGAGCGTGGCCGCGTCAAGGTCGTCGGGAAATTGTTTGACCACCTGGCGCATGGCGTCGCGATATTGCTCCGCTGCTTTGTACTGGTCGGCCTTCAGGTCGCCGGAAAACCGCAGCGCCATGGCGGCGATATAGGCGCGCTCGTCCGCCGTCGCCGATTGCGCAAGCTCCATGGCCTTCTGCGCCGCCTCGTGCGCCGCAAAGTACCGTTCCGCATCGGCAGGATCGTTATAGTTCGGACCAATCGCCTCGGCGAAGCCCCAGTACGCCATGGCCATCTTAGGATCAAGCTCCGCTGCGCGACGGAAGGAACGCGCTGCTTCTTCGTGGTTGAACGCGTAAATATAGCGCAGACCCTGGTCAAAGAAATTCTGCGCCTCAGGATTACTGGTGGTGACCGGATGATGCAGGTCCCCCAGGCCGGAAACCAG